>NZ_QVLT01000029.1 GCF_003417065.2 Hymenobacter lapidiphilus
ACAACGCTGCCGTGCTGGGCGAAATCGGCTACCTGGGCGAGCAGCCCAACGAGCACTTCGAGTTCGTGTTCGACATAAATCTGCTGGCCCCGGCCATGCTGATGAATACTTTCCTGAGTGCCTATCACTCCCGCCCGCGGTTTAGCGGCCGGCTCCGACGGAGCTGGCGCAGTTCCCGGGGCGGCAGCGGCAGGTGCAATGGCAACTGGCGCGGCAGCCGCCACAGTTTCGGCGGCGGGGCGGGTCCGGAGCTGCTCCATCTGCCGGCCCAGCTGCTGCATGCGGGCCTCCAGCTCGCGGTTGCGGATTTCCGCTTCCTGGCGAGAAGCGGTAATGGCTGCGGCCAGCGCGTTTTTCTCCTGCGTTTCGGCGGCTAGGCGGGCCTGCAGGGCGGTGACTTCGGCAGCAGCCGAAGGCGTGGCGGCCAACTGCTGCTGAAGTTGGGCAATGCTTTGCTCGCGGCTGGCTTCGCGGGCTTCCATCTGCAGGCGCTGCTGCTCCAGCTCGGCAAAAAGCTGCTGCCGCAACTGCTCCAACCGCTGCTGCTCGGCTGCCGCATCGGTGGGTGGTACCGACGGCGCCGGGGCGGTGCCGTAAGGTGGGTCGGCGGGCACGTCGGCGGCCCCGAGCCAGTTCCACAGCTGCCGGGCTTTCTGCTCCCAGAAAGCTGTCGGGTAAGTTTCCTCCTCTTCTTCGTCTTCGATGAGACTGGCCGCCCAGTTCTCCAGCACGGCCGCGGACACCGGCAGCACTGCCGACAACTCCCGCAAGTTCTGAGGCAGTGCTGCAAACGTTGTGGTGGGCCAGTCAGTGGCCGTGTTGGCCGAAACAGCCCCGATGGTAAAACCCGTAATGGCCGTGGCGGGCACCGGCGGCAGTTCGGGCCAGGTACCCATCCAAGCCGCCAGCGCCGTCTGCTGCTGCCGGGTCGTGGTGCCGCCCAGCGCGGCGGCCGGTTGCAGCACGACCACCCGGCCTGGCAGTACAGCCACGGCGGGCAGCATCTGGTCTTCGGAAACCGCCAGATTCGCCAGCAGCAGCCCGGTTGTGCCGTCAGCTTCCAGCGCGTCGCCCAAATCCGCAAACCAAGTGGCGGCAGCGGCATTGGCGAAGGGGGCGAAGGTGAGGCGGTGGAGCATAGGGGAAGCAACGGCGACGAGAACGGTAAAAGTACGCGACGCAACGCCGGACCTTCTGCCGCTGCTGCTATCAACTGCCAACCAGATCTATCGGGGGCCTACTTTTTCGCCCCGGCATCAATGGCCTGCAGCAGCTCTCGCGCATCTTCGTCCGACTCGTTCTGCAGTTTTGCCTGCTGCAAGGCCGCCTGCGCCGCAGCCTTGGCTGGTGCCTGACGCTGGGCCTGCTGCAGCAGCTTGGCGTACAGCAATAGGGTCTCGTAGTTGCGCTGCTGCTTCAGTAGCACTGGCATTACGTCCAGTGCGGCCACAATGGCCTCCTGCTGCTGCGCCGCGCCCTGCTCCTTGGCGAAGTGGTACACGTAGGTGGCGGTTTTGCTGAGCGTATACGTATCGGGGGCGGGCAGCTGGCTGTAGCGGCGCGTGGAGCGGGCGTAGCGCACCCAATCCCGGCGACCTTCCAGAAAGTTGATGGTGGCGAGGCTGTTAGCGCGCGCAGTATCGGCGAAGTTGGTTTTGATGAGTTGCCGCAGCTGCTGCAGACCTTGCGCATTAGATTTTTCACCTAAATCAGATGCCTGGTTTATGATCATGCGGTCGGCTTTATACTGCCGCTCCTCGGCCGAAAACCAGGGCGTAAAATCCGCCTGGTGAGCCAGGAAATACTGGTCGGTCTGCGGGGTGGAATATTTGAAGATATACCGCAGGTTTTGCTCGCTACGTAGCTGCTCCGCCGATTGCGTGGCCAGGTATTCGGCTACCACTTGCGGCTGTGGGTTCTGCTGGCTGGGAAAATTCAGCGCTTGCGAGTAGCGGTAGAGCAAGTCGGGCGTGCGGCTACAACTCTGATACTGCTGTTGCAAGCTATAAAACGCCGTTTGAGGATCAAATGCGGCCCGGCCCTCGGCCACAAAGTCGGGTGCTTTCTTGTACCCACCGCTGCGATACAGCAGGTTGCCCGCTGCATCAAGGTAGAGGTAAGTTGGATACGAGATAATGTCGTAGCGGCGCGCAAACGCGGTATCCGCCTCTATATCTACCTTAAACGCTACGAAAGTGCCGTTGTAATAGGCGGTGGCCGTGGGGTCCTGGAAAGTGCTGTTTTCCATCTCCTTGCAGAAGTGGCATCCCGGAGCGTAAGCGTACACGAAGATGGGCCGGTGAGTCTGCCGGGCCTTCTCCAACGCGGCGTTCCACGAGGTCAGCTCGAAGGCCAAGGTTGCGGTTTGAGCCCGGGCCACGAGGCCAAGCAGGCACAGCAGCGCCAGCGTAATCATCCGTTTCATAATCAAGGGTCTAAAGTCGCCGCTGGCAACTGCCGACGCCGTAAATAACGGCCGTAAGATAGCCTATTTCCCGAACCAAACCTGCCAAAACGGCCGCCTGGGCACCCCGGCCCGAAGTGTGCCGTACAAGGGGCCTATGGCTCCTTCTGATTCCTTTTTCGCTAAAAAGCCCCGTGCCGATGGCAAGCCCGCCCTTTCGGTGCGGGAGCGGTTTTCGGCCCTTAAAAACCTGCCGGCTTTCCTTCGCCTGATTTGGCAGACCAGCCCGGCCCTGACGCTGGGCAACGTGGCGCTGCGCCTGCTGCGGGCGGCTCTGCCGGTGGCCATGCTCTACATCGCCCAGCTCATCCTCGACTCCATCATCGGCCTGACCAAGCAGCCGGCCGATGCCCGCGAGCTGACGCCGATACTCACGCTGGTGGCCCTGGAGTTCGGCCTGGCTATCCTGTCCGATGCCCTGGGCCGCGGCGTGGCGTTGCTCGACTCGCTGCTCGGCGACCTGTTCGCCAACCAGACCTCCATTCGCCTGATGGAGCACGCTGCCGAGCTGGACTTGGACCAGTTCGAGGACAGCACTTTCTACGATAAACTGGAGCGGGCCCGCCGCCAGACGCTTTCCCGTACCGTGCTCATGTCGCAGGTGCTCAGCCAGGCCCAGGATGCCATTACGATGGGTTTTCTGGCTGTGGGGCTGGTGGCGTTCAACCCCTGGCTGCTGGTGTTGCTGCTGGTGGCGGTGGTGCCGGCCTTTCTGGGCGAGTCGCACTTCAACGAGCGCAGCTACTCGCTGGTGCACGGCTGGACGCCCGAGCGCCGCGAGCTGGACTACCTGCGCCAGACCGGCGCCTCCGACGACACGGCCAAGGAGGTTAAGATTTTCGGCCTTTCGACCTTTCTCACGGATCGGTTCCGGACGTTGTCCGATGATTTCTACGCCAAGAATAAGGCGCTGGTGGTGAAACGGGCTGGCTGGGGCACGTTCTTCGCGGCGGTGGGCGCGGCGGGCTACTACGCGGCCTACGTCTACATCATTATGCAGGCCGTGGCCGGGGCCGTCAGCATTGGTCAGCTCACGTTTCTGGCCGGCTCGTTTGCCCGCATGCGGGGCCTGCTCGAAGGGATATTGAGTCGGTTCAGCTCGGTGGCCGAGGGTGCGCTGTACCTGCAGGATTTCTTCGACTTCTTCCGGCTGGAGCCCCGCATCCGCCGTGACGAAAGCCAGCCGGTGCGGCCTTTTCCCAATCCTATCCGCGAGGGCTTCACATTTGAAAACGTGGGCTTCCAGTACCGCAACGCCGAAAAATGGGCGTTGCGCCACCTCAACTTCCGCTTGCAGGCCGGCGAAAAGCTGGCGCTGGTGGGCGAAAACGGGGCCGGCAAAACCACGATGGTTAAGCTGCTCTCGCGCCTCTACGACCCCACCGAGGGCCGCATTCTGCTCGACGGCTACGACCTGCGCGAGTATGACCCGCGGGAGCTGCGCCAGGAAATCGGGGTGATTTTCCAGGACTTCGTGCGCTTCCAGCTGCCGGCCGGCCAGAACCTGGCCGTAGGCCGCATCGAGCAGCAGCACAACCGCCCCCGCATCGAGCAGGCCGCCGCTCAAAGCCTGGCCGATTCGGTTATTGCCAAGCTGCCCGCTGGCTACGACCAGATGATTGGCCGCCGCTTCAACGGCGGCGTGGACCTGAGCGGGGGCGAGTGGCAGAAAATAGCGCTCGGCCGCGCCTACATGCGCGACGCCCAGCTCCTGATTCTCGACGAGCCCACCGCTGCCCTCGACGCCCGCGCCGAGTACGAGGTATTCCAGCGCTTCAAGGACCTGACGCTGGGCAAAACCGCCGTCCTCATCAGCCACCGTTTCAGCACCGTCCGCATGGCCGACCGCATCCTGGTTATCGAAAACGGCCAGTTCCAGGAAATTGGTAGCCACGAGGAGCTGCTGGCCAACGGTGGCCGCTACGCCGAGTTGTTCAAGCTGCAGGCGGCCGGGTATCGGTAAGCGGTTCGCACAATCGTCGTAGGAATATTTTGCGCAGCATGGTACGTTTTTCACGAAGGAGCATTAAAATTGCTGCTGCCCATTGAAGTAGAATTTAAATAGCGCTTAAACTTATTGGTTATTTGGCTGCTTTGAAGCCAGATAATTATTCATATCTAGCAGAAAACATGAGTATAGTGCATGAGTTCATGGCGCGTGAGCAAACCAAGAAGGGCATATTAGATGGAATTTTCTGGCATGAGCCCCGCTTCTTTTTCGCTAAAGATTTCAAGAAGACGCGCAAAGAAGTCGACTATACAGCTGGCATTACCATAAAAACAGCATGGTTGCTTAAGGCTATAGCTTGTATTCCCCTTGGAGTGGCATTTTACGCAGCATCCGTTATGCTACTTTTAATTATGGGGGATATTCACCGCCTGGTTGCTACAGGATTTTTAATTTTAATAACACTATTTATAAGGTTTATCGTCAAGAACGTCTTTACCAGAAGACTTGAAATAAATAGCAGTCATATACGGGTTAATAAAAAGCCAGTGAAATGGCCGAAAGTTGTGGAAATTTTGCTCATGACGAAGGATAGTAGCCGATTCGGAGAAGCCTGGCTCATAGTATTTACCACTGATAATAAAATCCATAGACATCCGCTTGTAAACTTGAGTCATTCAGTTGGTGAAATGTTCGATTATATTAACTTTTATAAGAACAACCAGGGAGCCGTCCAATAAGACATTGTAAGAACCGAAGGGCACCTTCTTACGCTAACTATCTATCTAATGAATTAGCAATCATTGCTGCGCTAACGGAAAAATAAAGCAAAACGAAGCGCTGTTAAAACGTCCCCGGCCACCTCGCGTATGGCGTTAGCACAAGCTATCCGTGCCATTTAATCTAGTAGCTATGCCCACCACCCCCCAGCCTCTCACCGACAATGACCTGCCCCACCTGCGCCACTGCCTGAAGCTGGCCGAAGAGGCCCTAGCGGCCGGTGACGAGCCTTTTGGCTCGGTGCTGGTGGGTGACAACGGTGAGGTGCTGGCCACCGCCCGCAACCGGGTGAACGAGCTCAACAACCTGGCTCACCCTGAAATTGAGTTGGTGCGTTGGGCCGGCGAAAACCTGTCGGCTGAGGAGCGGAAGGGGGCCACGGTGTACACCAGCGGCGAGCACTGCCCCATGTGCGCCGCCGCCCACGGCTGGCTGGGCCTGGGGGCTATTGTGTACCTCAGCTCCGCTCAACAGCTGCAACAGTGGCTTAAAGAAGCGGGTGCGCCGGCTGCGCCCATTACGTTTCTGCCGGTGCAGGAGCTGATAGTAGGGGCGGAGGTGCGCGGCCCCGGCAGCGGCGAGTTGCTGGAGCAGATTAGGGCGCTGCAGCTGCGCCGCCACGCCCGCTCCGGCGGATAAGTATTCGGCTCTCTGGCCGCCTGTGGCCGTCTTGGGGCCGTCCTGGAGCAGATGAGGCCGGATAAAGTAAAAAAATAAGGGCTTTTTCGACTGATAGTCAATCGATAAGCGCGTTGGGTTTCGTAGTTTAGTAAGCACGACTCACCAATTTCCACGCGCTTATGAACTGGACGATTACTTTACTAGGCGGCGCGAGTATGCTGCTGTCGGGTTGCCTGATGTCACAGGAGGCCCGTGTCGAATCCGACTACAGTTATTCCGGGCAGTTCCGGCGTTACCGCACCTACGAGTTTGTGAGCGGCGACGGCCTTAACTCCGATACCAGCCGGCTGGGTGAGGCTGTGCGCGACGCCATTCGTACCCGCCTCAAAGTGCAGGGCTACCGCTTGGCCCGCCGCCGCCCCGATCTATTGATAAACTTTCATCTGTTCGAAGGTGATATGCGCTTCCGGGGCTACTCTCAGGACGATTTTACCAAGTGGGTGAAAAACGGTGATGCCGAGGACGAGGACACCCCCAAAGATTCCCGCAAAGGCTACCAGCCGGTCCGGTTGCTGCTCTCGGAAGGCACACTACTCGTTACGCTCATCGACAACCGCTCGAACAAGGCCATCTGGAACGGCTACGCCTCGGGCGTGAGCGTGCCGCCCGGTCCGCGGGGTGAGGTGGTGCTGCGCCGCTCGGTACGCTCCATTTTCGACCAGTATCACGTTTTTACGGCTGGTTATTTAAATGGCCAGAGTCCAGCTGACTCCGACGAAGACTAGGGCCCCGGCCCTGGCCGCCGAACCAAACGCCACCCTTCGCAGTTTAACGCTCAGTTCAGCCGCCGGCATCAATCCAGCGCCTGAATAGCAGAACAAGGCGGTTGCTGCCGGCCATTTGGTTGGGGCAATAGCGCTACCTTCGTGCTAGCCTGCCAATCGGCGGCCACCCATTTTTACCTTTGTAGCAGAGTAGCTCTGCTGTTGTTCCACAGCACCAACGCCGCATGACCACCAAGCCCCTTCGGTTTACCAACGTCCAGCGTTCTACGTTTTTTGCCACGGTTCGTGAGCGGGCCGACGCCTATTTCCGCGACAAAAACCTCTCGCGCCACGCCAACGGGGCTATGTGGGCCAAAACCATCTTTTTCCTGGGTTCCTTCGTGCTCACCTACGGGCTGATCATCTCCAACCAGTTCAGCGTGCCTGTTATGGCTGGGCTGGCGGCGTTGCTCGGGTCCATCTGCGCCTTTATTGGCTTCAATGTGTGCCACGATGCGCTGCACGGCTCGTTTTCGGCCAATAAGCGCGTGAACAAGGGTCTGGGGCTGATTTTTAACCTGATCGGGGCCAGCCCTTACGTGTGGAACATCACCCACAACGTGGTGCACCATACCTACACCAATATTGCCGGCCACGACGAAGACATCGAGGTAGCGCCCGGTCTGGTGCGGCTCGATGCCAGCGAGCCGGTACGCCGCATTCAGCGGTATCAGCACTGGTATGCGTTTTTGCTCTATGGGCTGGCTTCGCTCTCGTGGGTACTGCGCAAAGATTACGTGAAGTTCTTCCAGCCCAAAATCGGGCAGCAGGTGGCCAATCATCCGCGCCGCGAGTATTTCAACCTGTTCTTTTACAAGGCCGTTTACTACGTGCTGTTTATTGTGGTGCCACTGCTGGTGCTCGATATTACGTGGTGGCAGTGGGCACTGGGCTTTGTGCTGATGCACTTCGTGGAAGGGCTGGTGCTGGGCCTCGTGTTTCAGTTGGCCCATGTAGTAGAGGGCACGGCTTTCCCGCTGCCCGACGAGCAGAACGACATGCGTGAGGCCTGGGCCGTGCACCAGCTGCGTACCACCGCAAACTTCTCGCCCGACAGCCGGCTGGCCAGCTTCCTGTGCGGCGGCCTCAACCGCCAGATCGAGCACCACCTGTTCCCGAAGGTCTGCCACATTCATTACCCGGCGCTGGCCCGCATTGTGCGCGAAACGGCTCATGAGTTCGATCTGCCCTACCTGGAAAACCCCACGTTTGTGGGCGCGCTGCAGTCGCACCACCGGGTGCTGCGGCAGTTTGGAGCTGAGGCCTGGGCCACGGCGCAGCAGGCCCCGCAGGCGCAGGTAGCAGCGTAGCTGGCCTGCCCGAAGCGTCCGGGCAGTATTGGAGGCCGGGCTTCCGCTCTGCGCAATAAAAAGTACCTTCGGCCCGGTTTTGGCCCACCGAATGAACGTACTTTTTATGCGCCACTCTATGAAGACTATTTTCTCCCGGCGCTGGGCCGCCGGGTTGCTGGCGGGTAGCGCCGGCCTGCTGGCCGTTGGCTGCACCGCGCCGCGTGCCATTGTGAGCACCGGCAAAGTAACGCCCCGGGGCGAGTTTCGGGTAGGCGGCAACCTGGCTTTCAATGCGCCCACCGAAACCATCAGCAAGGCAGGCTCTACCCTCAAATCGGCCGCCCGCGAGCTGGCCCAGAAGGCCGCCAACGACACGGTGCGCTACAACCAGACCATCGAGAAGCTGCAGGTGGCCGCCATTGCCTTCGCCCTCGACCCGGTGCGGCCTTCGTCGGACCTGTACCTGCGCTACGGCGTTATCGACCGGCTTGATGTGGGCTACAAGTACGCCTTCGGCTCGCACGTTTTCGATGCCATGTACCAGTTTCTGGGGCCGGTAGGTACGGTCGAAAACCCCGGTACCCGCCAAGCCGGCGTCACCTACGCCAGCATCGGGTTGCAGTACGCCACCCAGCGCACCAAGCTGCCCAGCATTCCTTTTTTCGACGATATAAACGCGCTGCTCGGCTTCCGGGCCTCGCGCCATGACCTTATTGTGCCGCTGGTGTTTAGCCAGTCGTTGGGCGCGGAGGAGGAAATCGGGGCCATTTCCTACGGTGTGGTGTACGCCCACACGTTCCTGCGCTACGGTCTCACGCCGGGCAGCCTGTTCAATGGGCCGGGCAGCCAGTTCGTGACGGGCAAGGTGCCCGAGCTGCCCACGGTGCGCCAGAATTTTGGCTCGTACGGGATATTCTTTAATGCCAAACTCGGCTACCGCTACGCCTACGTCATTCCGGCGCTATCGGTCTACTACCAGAACTACGGCGAATACCGGCTGCTCAACAACCAAACCACCAAGCTCAGCGGCCTCACCTTTATTCCGAGCCTGGGCCTGCAGTTCCGTATTCCGGGCTTCTCGCGGCGGTAACTGGGCTGTAAGCTAAGCAAACGTCATTCAGAGCGCAATATGCTCTGAATGACGTTTTAATGACCCCGCAAGGAATGATTTTTACATTCAATCAGCTCTTCCGTCCATGAAAATTCTGTACGGAGTGCCCGGCGAAGGGCTGGGGCACGCCACCCGCAGCAAAGTAGTTATCGGGTACCTGCTCGGCCAGGGCCACGAGGTGCGGGTAGTAAGCAGCTCACGGGCCTACCAGCTGCTGGCGGCGGCCTTTCCGGGCGGCGGGGTGCACGAGATAAAAGGCTTCCACCTGGCCTATAAGAACATAACGGTGTCGAAGTCGCGGACGGCGGCCCTTACGCTGCGCTCGGCCCCGGAAAGCCTGCGCGTTAACTTCGGGAAGTACCGCGAGCTGTTGCGCGACTTCGAGCCCGAGGTGGTGATTTCCGACTTCGAGTCGTTCAGCTACTACTACGCGCAGTGGAAAGGCCTGCCGGTTATCAGCATCGATAACATGCAGATAATCAATCGGGCAGTGCTGGATGTGGCGGTGCCGGCCGCCGAGCGGGGCAACTTGGCGCTGGCCCGACGCCTTGTGCAGGCCAAGCTGCCACGCAGCCAGCACTATCTGATCAGCACGTTTTTTCGGCTGCCACTGCGCAAGGAGCGCACCACATTGGTTCCGCCCATTCTGCGGCCCGAGGTACTGGCGCTGACCCCTACCCGTGGCCGCCATGTGCTGGTATACCAGTCGGCTACCACCCAGCAAAATCTGGTGGCCCAACTGCAGCAGCTGCCCAACCAGGAATTTCGGGTGTACGGCTTCAACCGCGAGGAAACCCACGGCAACGTGCAGCTGCGCGCCTTCAGTGAGGCCGGGTTCCTGGCCGATCTGGCCAGTGCCCGGGCCGTGTTTACAAACGGGGGCTTTTCGCTGATCAGTGAGGCCGTTTACCTGCGCAAGCCCATCTGCGCGGTGCCCATTCCGGCGCAGTTCGAGCAGTTCCTCAATGCCGCGCAGGTAGAGAAGCTCGGCTACGGCCGCCACTTTGCCACCATCACCCCCGATAATCTCCGGGCCTTTTTCTACGATTTATCGGGCTTTGAAGCGGCCCTGCAGACCTACGAGCAGTACGGCAACCAGGAGCTGTTTACGGCATTGGAAAAGGTGCTGGCGGATATCAGCACGATGTAGGGGTGGGGCTTGCCCCCGCCCGCCGCCGAACGATGCGTAACCACGCCATCATCAAATGCCTGCGGCGGTAGTCGTTCAACGGCGGGCGGGGACAAGCCCCGCCCCTACATCGTGCTGTTTCCCAAACTCTCCAACCGCTCTTTCACTTCTTCCAAGCGCTCCTGCTTGGCGGCTTCGCGGCGGGCAATAGCCGTGCGGGTCCAGTAGTGGTGGGTGCCCAGAAAGTGAACCTGCAGCTCCAGCCAGGCAGCTTCGTCAGCCACGAGGCCCCGGGCAGTCAGCTCCTCGAACAGCGTCTGGCTGACGGGCCAGAAGTCGGCAGGTCGGCCAAGATAATCCAGGTCGGCATCGCACAGAATCTGGGCCAGGTGCGAGTCGCCGGGGCACTGCGGCATCTGGGTAGCCATAATAAGCTGGCAGATCAGCTCAATCTGCGGCTCCGCATAACCAAAGCCGGGCAATACTTGCCGGGCCAGCGCACAGCCGGCCGCCTCGTGTCCCTGGTAGGTCGTCAGGAAGCCGGCATCATGATAATATGCTGCCGTGCGCAGCAGGGCCAGCTCCCCGGTATCGGTAATGCCCTCGCCCGGGCCAACGACCCGGCCTGCTGCACTACGTCGAGCGTGTGGTGCAGGCCGTGGTAGAGCAGGGAAGGGGAGAGGTTCCGGCGCAACTGGTTGAGCACGTACGTTTCGGCGCGGAGGCAATCCATTGGCGGGGAGCTGGTAGCTGCTGACTCTTAGCGGATAGCTGGCAGGGAATACGCGGCAGCTTTCGGGCAGTAAGGTAAGAGGTTCGCCCGAAGAATTTGCGCCCTGCCGCTTTGTGCAGCAGTTTCCTTGTAGTTTGCCCTGTGCAAGCTGTAATTTGCTGCCGACAGCTACCAGCTAAAAGCTAATGGTTTCCCAAAAATGACTTTTCTCGCCCGCTGGCAGCAGCTACTAGGAATCCGGCCCGAGGAAGGCCGCTCGGTGGGGCTGTTCTTTCTGCACAACTTCCTGCTCGGCATTGGTACCATTCTGGTGTACGTGGCGGCCAATGTTATTCTGCTCGAAAACCATCCTGAAACCAGTTTGCCACTGGCCTACGCGGCCTCGGCGCTGGCCATGCTGGGGGCCGGGCAGGTGTACGCGCACTACGAGCACCACCTAGGCCTGCAGAAGGTAGCGGTGCGGGTGCTGCTGGCGGTAGTTGTGCTGATGGCCGTAATTGGGGTGCTGGTGGCCTTTGGCCGCTCGGTGGCGGCGGCAGTGGCTATTATGGCCGGCTACCGCGTTATCTACCTGCTCACCAACCTCGAATTCTGGGGTGTGTCGGCGGTGGTGTTTGATGTGCGGCAGGGGCGGCGGCTGTTCAGCGTCATCAGTTCGGGCGATATGCCGGCCAAGGCCCTGGGGGCCGTACTGGCCGTGTTGGTGCATCATCATGCCGAGCTGCTGTGGCTGCTGCTGCTGGCCTTTGGGGCCTATGCGGGCGCGCTGCTGGTAGTGCAGGCTACCGGCCGCAGCCACCAGGTAGAAGTGCGCTCGGCTGCCCGCGCCGCCCGCCCCAAAGCCGTAGCCACCCCCCTGCAACGCTGGCTGGGCAGCAGCCGGCTGGTGGGCACCATGTGCCTGAGTATGCTGCTGCTGGCAGCCGTCACTACGGGCATCGAGTACGTCTTTTTCATCCATGTAAAGGAGCAGTTTCACGATCAGGCCCAGGTGATGCGCTACGTGGGTACGGTGCTGGCCCTGACCTACCTGGTGGCTATGCTGCTGAAGCTGGCGGTAACCGGCCGGGCCCTCGACCGGCTGGGGCCAAGGCCGGTACTGCTGGCGCTGCCGCTGGTGCTGCTGGCCGGGCTGGCCCTGTTCGGGGTGCGCAACGAGCTGGGCCAGGCCGGACTGCTATTGTACCTATGCGGACTGTTTCTGGTGCAGGAAGTGCTGCGGCGGGCCTTTTTCGATCCGGTGTTCCTGGTGCTGTTCCAGCCGCTGCCGGCCCCCGAGCGGCTGCAGGCCCACACACTGGCCAAGGGCGTGTACGAGCCGCTGGGCCTGGGCCTGGGCGCCCTGCTGCTGCTGGCCCTGCCCGCCGGCCTCGGCTGGCAGATTAGCTGGATGCTGCTGCTGATTGCGGGGGCCGCCCTGCTGCTCTATCGTACCTACGGCCACTACCTGGCCGAGCTGAGCCACGCCGTGGGCCGCCGGTTTGGCGAGGCCGACCTCCCCGAACCTGACCCGCTGACGGCCGCCAACACTCCCGCCGCCTTAAACCGCCCCACCGCCAACGAAGCCGAAGTAGCCGCGCTGGTAGCGGCCCTGGCCAATAAAAAAAGCCGTTCTGCCGCCACCAGCCAGCTGCTGGCGCTGGGCACAACGGCCCTGCCCGCACTCTGCGCTTTGTTGCAGTCGGGGGTGGCCGAGGAAGCTGTTATGCGGCGTGTGGCCTATATCTGCGGGCAGTTGCCGGGTGCGGCCAGCCATCGGGCGCTGGTGCAGCTGGCCCGCCAGCCTGCCCTTGCCTGCCGCGAAGCTGCCCTGCGCGCCCTGCGCTACCACCCCTCCAACCCAGCCGATGCGCCTGTATTCCGCGAGCTGCTGGGCCAGGAGTTGCGGCTGGCTCAGCAGCTGCTGCACGGCCAGGCGGGGGTCGGTGCCGGCCCGTTGCACCACGCCCTCGGCTACGAGCTGAAGCGGGTAGAGCAGCGGCTGTTCGGGTTGCTGCAGCAGCTGTACCCGCCCCAGCCCATCCGCGACGCTCAGCGCCATGTGGCCCAGGCCACCCGCGAACGGCAGGCCAATGCCCTCGAAATTCTCGACAACCTCATCGACCGGCCTACTTACCAGGCCCTGCAGACCCTGCTTGAAGTGGGCTCGCCCGTGGCTAAAGCGGCCCGCTTCGACCGGCTGCTGCCCGGTGCCCCGACCACCTTTGCCCGGCTGCCGGAAGCCGTAGTGGAGCGCGGCGAAACCATGTTTACCGACTGGACCGTGAGCTTGGCGCTACGCCAGCTGCCACCCGCGCACACCCGTTTCGTGCTGCTACAGCCGCACCTCGCCTCGGCCAGCCTACTAGTGCGCGAAAGCGCCCTGCTCGCGCTGATGAACTGGGCCGTAAACCGCCCCGCCGCCTACCAGGCTGCCCTCACCAAATCACCCGCTTTAGCCGATCTGCTCATGAACCACGCCGCTACTGCCGCTCACGTTTCTGCCGCCGACCGGGTGGCCGTGCTGCAACGCACTGCTCTTTTTGCGGCCACACCGCCCAATGTGCTCAGCGCCATTGTGCCCATCATGCAGGAGGTGCCACTGGCAGCCGGCCAACAGATTTTTGCCCAGGGCGACCTAGGCAATTCCCTGTTTATCGTGCACGAGGGCGAAGTCGGCATTTTCACCGGGGCTCGTCAGCTGGCCACCTTCGGCCCGGGCGACTTCTTCGGCGAGCTGGCCCTGCTCGATGCTGAGCCTCGTTCTGCCACCGCCCGTGCCTTGGCTCCCACGCTGGCCTTCCGCCTCGATCAGGAGATTTTTACGATGTGATGGAGGAGCGGCCCGAGGTGCTACGCAACATTCTGCGCGTGCTCTGCCAGCGCCTAAGAAGGCAGAACGAAGCAAGTTCGGGTGCAATATGATGTGCACCTGCAGATACGATACTCTCTGCGCCGGGCCGCATTAACCTGTGCGAGCAATGGCCGAAGCTTTCTTTAGGCGCAAAGCCCCCAACGCCCATATGGGCGTTGGGGGCTTTCGCTTGCGGATTACTCCGACCGACCTTCGCATGGGAGCAGTTCTGCCTACGCCACAACCTCGTAAATCATCACCGGCTCGGCCTTGTTCTTGAGGGCAACCTCCTGCAGGGGGCGGCACTGGAACGACTCTTTCAGCTGCTCGTAGGTGGACTGGGTGACGACAATCTGGCCGGGCTGAGCGGCAGATTGCAGGCGCTGGCTCACGTTCACGTTGTCGCCGATAACGGTGTAGTCGAGGCGCTTGAGCGAGGCCGAGCCGATGTTGCCCGACACCATTTCACCGGTGTTGATGCCGATGCTTACCAGCGGCTGGTAAGGCTTGCCGTCGGGCAGCGTGTCGTGGTTGGCCTGCACGGCTGCGCGGGCAGCCAGGGCCGCATCCACGGCCCGGTCGAGGTGGAATTCGTTGCGGAAGACGGCCATTACGGCATCGCCCATAAACTTATCGATGTAGCCGCCCTGCGCAATAATCTCCTTCACCATCTGGTCGAAGTAGCGGTTGAGCATCGTTACGATATCGGTGGGGGGCAGTACTTCTGAAAGCGAAGTGAAGCCGCAGATGTCGATAAACACCACCGTGGCCTGCACCGTTTCGGAGGCCATGAGCGTGTTCTTGAACTCGGGCCGGCCCACGAAATTGAGCACGGTTTCATCCACGTACATGCGTAGGATATTGTTTTCCTGGATAGCGCGCAACGTTTGGCGCAGCTGCTGTACGTGCAGAGCAGTTTTGTCGATGGTCAGCTCCAGGTCCTGAAAATCGACGGGCTTGGTCACGAAATCGAAGGCCCCGTGGTTCATGGCCGTGCGGATGTTGTGCATGTCGCCGTAGGCCGATACCATCACCGTTTTGATGACCGGACTGACCTCGGGCAGACGTCCGAGCAGCGTCAACCCGTCCATCACCGGCATATTTATGTCGGACAGGATGATGTCGAAATCGGCTTGTTCGCCCAGCGTATCAAGGGCCTGCTGGCCATCGTGGGCAAACACGAACTCGTACACGTTCTCCCGGATCTTACGCCGGAATTTCTGCTTGATGAGCAGCTCCAGATCGGCCTCATCATCAACTACCAGAATTTTCGTTTTCATAGGCGTGGTCGTCGTCTTGGGCGGCAAGTTGCAGCAATTTCTGCTTGAGAGCGATAAAATCGACGGGCTTGGTCAGAAAGTCGCTGGCGCCCATCTCCAGCGCCTGCCGGCGGCTGGCCTCGTCGGCGTAGGCCGTCAGCATCATTACCCGGGGCGGGGCGGGCGGGGGTGGGGCCGGGTACTCCTGCCGGATGCGGCCCAGCAGCTCCAGTCCGCTCATGCCGGGCATGTTGATGTCGGACAGAATCAGTACTACTTCCGAAGCGTGCTGGTGCAGGTAGTCGAGCGCCTCCTCGCCCGAGTGGGCAAACGCAAACCGCATCTGCCCGCCTCGAATCTCGCGCCGGAACCGCTGCTCAAATAGTGCCCGGACATCCAGCTCATCGTCTACTACCAAAATATTCATGTGAGTAAAGATATAGCAGTTGGCAATTGTTTGGCGGGCTTTCGGCCGTTCTTCCCTAATAACGGTCAGTAACCCACAAGCAACTAAAAAATTCAGCCGGGCAGCTCGATGATAAATTCGGTGCCCTTTCCTTCTTCGGTTTCGAGGCTGAGCGTGCCGTTGTGCCCCTTGGTGATGATGTCGTAGCTGAGCGAGAGGCCCAGGCCCGTGCCCTCGCCGGCGGGCTTGGTGGTGAAGAAGGGCTGAAAGATTTTCTGGCGGGCCGCCTCGGGAATACCCGTGCCGTTGTCGCGCACCCGGATTTCCACACCGCCCTCGGGCAGGGCGCGGGTGCTCACGCTCACGGTGGGCACGTAGGCGTCGGCATCGGGCAGCTGTTCGCGGCGTTGCTGCACGGCGTAGAAGGCGTTGGTGAACAGGTTGAGCAGCACCCGGCCCACATCGGGCCCAACGGCCTCGACCAGGGGAAGGTCGGGGGCCAGGTCGGTGCGCAGCGTGGCGTTGAAGCTTTTGTTTTTGGCGCGCAGGCCGTGGTAGGCGAGGCGCAGGTATTCGTCGGCGAGCTGGTTGAGGTCGGTGGGCATTCGCTCGCCGGTGCTGGCGCGGCTGTGTTCGAGCATGCCGCGTACGATGCTGGCCGCCCGATGCCCGTGGTGCGTAATCTTGGTCAGGTTCTGGCGCAGATTGTTCAGCAGCTCGCTTTCCAGCGCCAGGTCGCGCGTGGGGCGCTGCTGCTCTTCTTCCAGTTCATCTAATAGCTCACCGCTCACGTCGGCGAAGTTGGTGACGAAGTTGAGTGGGTTCTGGATTTCGTGGGCAATGCCGGCCGTCAGCTCGCCCAGGCTGGCCATCTTCTCGCTCTGGATGAGCTGGTCCTGCGTAATGCGCAGCTCCTCCAGGGTTTCGCGCAGCTCCCCTGTTTGGCGGGTGAGCGAGGTGGTGCGCTCGGCCACCATCTGCTCCAAAATAGCATTCTGGGCCTCGATACGCCGCTTTTCGAGGGCGGCAGCCTCGCGCTCCAACCGCTCGGCCTCGGCCTGGCGCTTGTGGCTGCGCGCCACAAAGGAGAAAACAATCAGCCACAGCACGCTGAATCCCTGGGCCGAGCTGAATCCTTCGTGGTAGAAGTCCAGGGTGGCGGGAGCTACAGCGTGTAGCAGCAGCTCGCCCCCCTTTGTTACTGCCAGGGGCACCAACCCTAGTAGCAGCGTCCGGGCCGGACGATAGTCGCGCACCAATGCCAACACGGCTATCATAAGGCCAAGCACGAGCAGCACATAAAAATCGTCGGCCTTCGTGTGCTGCAGGTCTAGGGCCATCATCCCCAGATAGTAGGCCACGCCCAGTATCCAAAACCGGGCGTAAAGCGTGCCCCACGCGGGTAGCCGCTCCTTGATGTTTATGAAACGGCCCATGCCCCGCACCAGCGGAATGCTGATAGCAACCAGAAACAGGACGTTGATGCCTGAGTTGGTCACTCCCTTCTCCACGTTCTGCCTCAGCTTGTAGGTCGAATCCTGATCCGGTTTGGTGGGGCTAAGCGAAACCGTGGCGTTGGCGCTGTCCTGCCGGGTAACCACGATGTCGTTACTGTAGAACTTGCTACGGATGCGGATGGTATCGGGCTGATACAGGGCCATCGGAAACGGGTTGAAGGACGACGTCAGGGAGCGGCCGGGGCCGGGGCATCGGCCACCTGAGTGCTGAAGATTTTCGGCAGGGGCAGCGTGAGTACCAGCACAGGGTTGGCCGGAGTGGGCACGGCGGCCGCATTACGGCGGTTTTTTTTTGGCGGACCTTCGAGCAAGCCGGCGGCCTCGCCCAGGCGGGCCAGCAGCGGCGGCAGCGGTAGATGGAGCGTAAGTACCCGTTCGCGCCGGGTTGGAGGGCTGACCACCGATTTACTTTCAATCGAACCAGCGCCGGTCGTTTGCTGTGCCTGCACGGTTGGTGCAGCAAGTAACAGTCCGGAAAATAATACCAGAAGTATGCGAACAACAGGCATAGCGGATAGCAGCGGAATGGTTGTAAAGATGCGACGATAAATGGATTTCGCCACTTACTGCCGCCCGAAGATGCGCGCCCTGGCTTATCGACCTGCTTTCACCGCAACCCCGGCAGGCGTTGGGCACCGCAGGGGAGTGTTTGAAAGCAAACCGTTGCAGTCCGGCAGCCCGGGCATATCGCACCAGCTACCGGCAAGCCTCTGCGGTACGGGTGTTTCCAGTCGGAGCTGTCGGCACCAATCAAAAGTGCGCCGGCTGTAGCCGCAGATGCTTTTCGGGCGGCCGGGGTTGCCTTCGGGGCCGAAGTATCTATCTTGGGCCGACCATGACCTACTCTGCTCTTTGCCGGGCCACGGCCGCCGTGGCAATGGCCGCCGGCCTGCTGCCCGCCTGCGCCCCCCGCCCTGTTGCCTCCGCTGCTGCGCCCGCCGTCGCGGCCAATCAGTTCGCCCTCGACAGCGCGCTGCGCCGTATTGCCACCCTGCAGGATGAGCGCCGCACGGCGGCCTTGCTGCCCTATCTGGGCCACGCCGAATCCCGCTACCGCCAGGCGGCGGCCGAGGCCCTGGCTTCGGTGCAGGACAAAGCTGCCACGCCCCGCCTGCTGCTGCTGCTGCAGGAAGATGCCGAGCCGCGGGTACGCCAGCTGGCCGCCTATGCCCTGGGCCAGACGGCCGACTCGACGGCTGAAACCGGCCTCTATCAGCAGCTGCCCCACGAAACCGACGCTACGGCTCGCCGCTACGTGCTGGAGGCCCTGGGCCGTTGTACCAGTCGCGCCGGGCTGGCTGCCCTCACGCGCCTGCCGCCCGCCCTGGCCACCGATACGGCCGCGCTCAGCGGCCAGGCCTGGGGCCTGTACCGCGCCGGACTGCGGGGTCTTACTTCGGAAGCTACTGTGGCCCGGCTGATGCAGCTGCTGGCGGCCCCCAATACTACCAGCGCCCGGCTGGCTGCCGCCAACGCCCTGGCGCGCACCCGCGGCCTCAACCTGGCGCCCTACGTCGCCGCCCTCACCGCCACCGCCCGCCAAGACCGGCATTATGCCGTGCGGGCGGGCGCAGCCCAGGCCCTGGCCAAAGCCGCCACCGAGCCCACCGTGCCTGCTGCCCTGGCTGCCCTGGCCCGCCGCGACCCCGACTACCGGGTGCGTCTGAGCGCGTTGCGGGCTATGTCGGGCCCCATGTATGCTCCGGTGAAGGAAGCGGCCTGGGCGGCGCTGACCGACGAAAATGCCCAGGTGGCCCTTGCGGCTGCCGAATTTTTCCTGGCCCACGCCACCAACGAGCCCGGCCCGACACTGCTCGAAAAAGCCCAGGCGCTGCCCCAGTGGCGGGTGCGGGCCACGCTGCTGGCCGCGGCCCTGCGCCAACCTGGCCCCGGCCGCGAAGCTATCCGCCGGGCCGTGCAGGAGCGTTTTACTGCTTCAACCGACGCTTATGAGCGGGGCTACCTGCTGAAAGCGCTGGGCGAAGATCCGGCCGCTTTCGACTTTGTGCGTGAGGCCACCTTCGCGCCCGGCCACTCGCTGGTGGTGGGTACCTACGGCATGGAGGCGCTGGTGGCCCAGCGCCGGCTGCCCGACTTCCCGGCCGCCCGCCAACCCGATTTCGCGCTGGTGCTCCGCCAGGCGGTGCTTGGCGGCGACGTGGCCCAGCTGGGGCTGGCCGCCGAAGCCATCCGCGACCCTAAGCTGAACCTGCGCCCCCTGCTGCCCAATCCCGATTTTCTGCTGGATGCCCGCGCCAAGCTGGTGCTGCCCCGCGACCTGGAGGCTTTGCAGTCGTTGCAGCAAACCGTTGACTACCTACGCGGCGTGAAGCCTACGCCCGTACCGGTGGCCCAGGCCGCCAGCCACCCGATTCTGTGGGATGTAGTGATGGCGCTGCCGGCCGCGCCGCGGGCGGTGGTGCGTACCAGTAAGGGTAACGTAGTGTTGCGCCTGCTCGTGAACGAAGCGCCCGGCTCGGTAGCCAGCTTCGTGCAGCTTATCCGCGAAGGCTTTTACGATGGAAAGAACTTCCATAGAGTAGTACCCAACTTCGTGGCCCAGGGCGGCTGCCCCCGCGGCGACGGCTGGGGCAGTACCGACTACAACCTGCGTTCCGAATTCGCCGACCTGCACTACGGTGAAGGTGCCGTGGGCCTGGCTTCGGCCGGCAAAGACACTGAAAGCTGCCAATGGTTCATCACGCACGCCCCCACACCGCACCTCGACGGCCGCTACACCATTTTCGCCCAGGTTGTTGAGGGCATGGATGTGGTAAGCCGCCTCGAAATTGGCGACCGGATTGATAAGGTAGAGCTGTTGAAATAATTAGTTTGTTTTCCAGGGAGCGTCATACTAAAAACCCCACCCTAGCAGCTGCCAGGGTGGGGTTTACGTTTTTTTCAGCTAACAGCTAACAGCTAACAGCTAACAGCTATTTGTTGTCGTCGCGGCCGTGGGCCTGGGCGGGGGGGGTGGTGGCCTCTACGGCCGAAAAGGCCTCGAGAATCTTGTAGGTATGCGAGGCACCTTTTGGGACCACCCACGAGTTGCCGGGCTCCAGAACGACCATCTGGCCTTCCATATGCAGCTCGGCACGACCTTTCAGCACGTAGCCCACCGTTTCGTAAGCACTGGCCGAAGACTCTTTCGGCTCGCCGGGCTGTTCATTTTCCCACATGCGCATAGAAACATGAACGCCCGAAGCCAGGTACTTTTCGCCATCGGGACCTTTGGGCGAGTGTTGCGAATCTACTTTGGTGATGGTGGTATCAGCCATGATATGCGTTGAATAGAAAGTGTGGGAGTTTAGTTTACTTCTCCGCTAACGCAGCCCGCAACCCTGAGGTTGCTGCTTGCCGCATCGGGTGGGGGGCCAAACCTTCGGCTCCGGCCAGTGGTTACTTCCCTCCCGGATGCTGCCGCCGAGCTGCGGCTGCCAACCAGTTGTCAACTCCCTGCATGGCTCCTCCCTACGACCCCGATTTTCTTGCCCGGTTGGCGCTGGCCCACCAGGCCACGGCGGCTCCGCTGCCCGGTGCCGCCTTCTGCCAGCTGGCCGATCGGCTGCTGGCGCTGTTGTTTCCGGAGCGCGCCCCGCGCCCTCTGCCCAACACCGACGCGCTGGCCGCCACGCTGCGCCTGCTCCAGAACGACCTGGCCGAGCTGCTACGGGCCGTAGCCACGCCTGCCGAGGCCACCCAGTTCGCGGTAGCCTCCATGGCCGCGCTGCCGGCCCTGCGCCAAACGCTGCTACTCGACGCCGAGGCCATTGTGGCCGCCGACCCGGCCGCCCAGGATCTGGCTGAAGTCATTACCACCTATCCGGGTTTCTACGCCACGGCGCTCCACCGCTTTGCCCACGGCCTGCACCGGCGCGGGGTGCCACGGGTGCCGCGCCTGCTCAGCGAGTATGCCCACCAGCGCACCGGCATCGATATCCATCCCGGCGCCAGCATCGGTCCCTCTTTTTGCATCGACCACGGTACGGGTCTAGTTATCGGCGAAACCTGCCTTATTGGGGCGCGGGTGAAGATTTTCCAGGGCGTTACGCTCGGGGCCCTGAGCGTGGGAAAGCACCTGGAGGGCATCAAGCGCCACCCCACCATCGAAGACGACGTAGTAATCTATGCCGGAGCTACTATTCTGGGCGGCAGTACTACCGTTGGCCGCCACAGCATTATTGGCGGCAACGTCTGGCTTACCGAGAGCGTCCCCTCACACTCGCGTGTTTACCATAAAGCCCAAATCCACGTCACCCGCACCGAAGACCCGGCCGGGGACATCCTGTTTTCTATTTGAGAAGTGAGAGAGAACGTCATTCTGAGCTTGCCGAAGAATCTCTACCGCTTCGTTGCGGGCGACATGATTACCATCACGGTAGAGATTCTTCGGCAGGCTCAGAATGACGTTCCTTCTCTCACCTCCCACTTTTAACTCCTAACTTTCCAAAAAATGAAAGCCAATACCATTCTCGACACTATCGGCAACACGCCGCTGCTACGCCTCAACCGCCTGTTCGCCGACCGTCCCGATGTGGAGGTCTGGATGAAGCTGGAACGCGCCAACCCCGGCGGCAGCATCAAAGACCGCATTGCCCTGAGCATGATTGAGGAGGCTGAAAAAAGCGGCATCCTGAAACCCGGCAGCGTTATCATCGAGCCAACTTCGGGCAACACCGGTGTGGGCCTGGCTATGGTAGGCGCCGTGAAGGGCTATAAGGTGACGCTTGTAATGCCCGAGAGTATGAGCATCGAGCGCCGCCGGCTCATGGCCGCCTATGGGGCGTCTCTTGAACTCACGCCCCGCGAAAAGGGCATGAAGGGCGCCATTGCGCGGGCCCAGGAGCTGGTAGCCGCCGACCCCAACGCCTGGATGCCCATGCAGTTCGACAACCCGGCCAACATCAAGGCCCACGTCGAACATACGGCCCGCGAAATTCTGGCCGATGCGCCCGAGGGCTTCGACTATTACATAACGGGCGTAGGTACCGGCGGCCACCTCACGGGCGTAGCCGAGGTGCTCAAGCCGAAGTTTCCGGATTTGCAGGTGTTTGCCGTCGAGCCCGAGCTTTCGCCCGTCATCAGCGGCGGCGCACCCGGTCCGCACCCTATTCAGGGAGTAGGGGCGGGCTTCATTCCCGAAAACCTGCATACCGACCTGCTCGACGGCACCGTGCTCGTCAGCCAGCAAGCCGCCGCCGATATGACCCGCCGCGCCGCCCGCGAGGAGGGTATCTTCATCGGCATCTCCTCCGGCGCCTCGCTGGCCGCCGTGGCTCAAAAACTGGCCGATATGCCCCAGAACAGTCGCGTGCTCACCTTCTGCTACGACACCGGCGAGCGGTATCTGTCGGTAGAAGGCCTGTTTTCCTAACTCCGGATTAACACGGACTTACCTCTGCTGTCCTTGGGCTCACGGATGTTGACAAACCCGCCCAGCCCAAAAGCAAAAAGGCCACCTCAGTTGAGGTGGCCTTTTTAGTTGTTCACAGAATCCGCGAAATCCGAAAAAAAATCGCGCTGATCCGTGGTCCGTGGAGAATATCGGAGTCGAACCGATGACCTCTTGCATGCCATGCAAGCGCTCTAGCCAACTGAGCTAATCCCCCGGAGGTAGTACACGTTTTTGCCGACTGCAAAACGGGAGTGGAGAATATCGGAGTCGAACCGATGACCTCTTGCATGCCATGCAAGCGCTCTAGCCAACTGAGCTAATCCCCCTCGTAGTACTGTACCAAGCTGCCGGTTGCGTTTTGGTGAGGCAAAAGTACGCGCTCTTTTTGATTCTGCAAGGCAGAGCGCAAAAAAAAACGGGCTGGCAACGCTGCCAGCCCGTTTTCAGAATGCTAAGTGGTTCGCTTAGTTGAAGATGTAGCGAAGGCCAACCTGCATGTAGTAGGTAGAGGCTACGCCCACGTTGTCGCGGAACGTTTCGCGCACCAGGCCGCCGCGGTCGAGCTGCAGGCGGAAGGTAGGCTGGGTCGTGCCATTGGCTGCCAGCGAGGCTTCGTTGGTAGGCACCAACACGGAGCTGGCGTTGGTCGTTTTAATGATACCCCAGTCCTTGCTGAGCAGGTTGCCTACGTTGAAGATATCGAGGCTAAGCTGCAGCGTATTGCGCTTGCTGCCCAAATCAACGAACAGGTCCTGGAGAAGCTTGACGTCGAACTGGTTGCGCCACGGCAGCAGGGCGCCGTTACGCTCGGCATACTGACCACGGCGCTTGCTCAGGTACTTGTCCTGATCAACATACGCGAAGAACAGGTCGCTCTGCTCCTGAGGGGTAAAGGTGCGGGCCTCAGCACCCGAACCCACCGTCTGGGGAACGAAGGTGATTTCCGATGCATTGCGCGGGATGTAAATCAAGTCGGCATTAGCGCCGTCACGGTTGAAGTCGCGCGAGTACAGGTAGGAGAAGCGGCCCTGCTGGCTGCCTTCGTAGAACACCGATATGGTGGTAGCCAAGTGGCCGATGTATTCCTTCTTGTAAGAAAGCGAAGCAATTACACGGTCGGGCACTACGTAGCTGGCGTAGCTGAGCGAAAGGTTGTTGGCACCGTTCACGGTCGGCGTCTGCTGCCAGGCCGAGAGAGGCTGGTCGCCGCCGCCATCGAACAGGTTACGCGCATCGGAGCGGGTGTAACCTACCGAGGCGTAAATGCCGCTGGCAAACTGGCGCTCCAGCTTGGCCGTTACCGACCAGTAATAGCCTTTGCTGGCGTTGTCGAGTACAATGGTGTTGAACACGCCGCCGCCGGCAGCGCCATTGGCTACTGCCTGGCCAGCCCCGTTGATGGGGTTGATGAACTTCTGGTTGTTGGCCGAAGGGTAGATCAGCCGGTTGTCGGGGTAATTGCGCACGTTCAGGTTCACGCCATCAACCAGGTTGACATTGCGGAAAACCGCCGTGTTCAGGTCCTTGTTGTAGATACCCTCCAACGAGCCAACCAGCCCACCGGGCAGCTGCACGTCCATGGCCATGCTGGTCTTCCAGGTCTGCGGGAAACGGAAGTCCTCGGACACAGCCGTGATTACGCTTGGAATAACCGTGCCGGCCACCGGTACTGTTTCGGGGCGGTAGAAACCAGGGCTTTCGTTGAAGCCACGGTAGCCGCCGGGCAGCTGGCTGGTGTAGGCACCGGGGTTAGCCGGATCGGGCGCGCTGATAGCATTACCCGAGAAAGTACGCGTTACCTGCAGCAAACCGGCGTCGCCGGCCTGGCTTACAATCCAAACGTAAGGCACGCGGCCTGTGAAGATACCGCTACCACCGCGTAGCTGCACTGTCCGGTCGCCTTTTACATCCCAGTTGAAGCCAATGCGGGGCGAAAACAGGATGCTCGACTTGGGCAGGTTCGATACGTCAATCTTCTGGCCACCGGCGAAGGTCAACGGCTCGATGAGGGGGTGTGGCTTCAGCTTCTCAGGGTAAGTTACGTAGTCAGCACGCAGGCCGAACAGTACCTTGAAATTATCGGCGAACGAGTACTCGTCCTGCAGGTAGGCCGAATACTGGCCGAACTTAAAGGACGGGAAAGCCTGCTCGAAATTGGGAGCGAGCGAGTACGTATAGGCAAAATCAGTCGGCCGCGAGGCAAACAGCTGGGCCGGAGTAGAGGCAGGGTTGCTGGCTACCTGGAAGTCTTCGAACGAGTTGAAGCGGTAGTAGCTGGCGGCAAAGCGCTGGAAACCGTTTTTGGTGATGCTGTAATCGGCCTGCGCACCCAACGTGATGTTGTGGCGGCCGCGCAGCAGCGAGAAGTCGTCGCGCACCGAGTAGATTTCCACGTCGCGCAGGTTGCCCAGCGAGAAGGGCTCATAGCCGAAAGACGTGAAAGGCGTTTCGTCCTTCAGGATGTCGACGAAAGGAAACACAGTGCTAGTAGAGCTGCGCGGGTCGTTCTGCTTGGTGTAGGTACCCCGCAGCGTGTTGGTCATGTTCGAGCCGAGGGTCGAGTTCAATTCGCGCGGCCGAATAGAAGTTAGACTCCTGGAAGTAGCCTGCATTGCGGAAGGGCAACGCATTCAGGTCGTTACGACCCGCGCCAAAAGGAAAATTGACGAGTGGGCTCGACGAGCCGCTTGGGAAGGAAGGTGATTTGCCCTCCGTCTGGCTATAGCGAACGTTGAAGCGGTTGCGGGAGTTTATGTTCCAGTCGATGCGCGCCAGGTACTTAGTGCGGGGGCTCAGGAAGTCGTAACCCGAATAGCCGCCCGTAGAATAGCCGAAACGCTCACTCAGGTACTTGCTTATGTCATCGAGCTCCTGACCTTTAGGCCGCACTACGTTGTTGTTGCCCTGGCCAAAGGGATTTTCTGGGCTGCTCACGGTCCGGTTCTGGCCGGGCGTGCGGTTCTCCTCAATTTCGGCGTTGGCGAAGAAGAAGAGCTTGTCCTTGATGATGGGGCCACCCAAACGGAAGCCGTACTGGTAGAAGCGGGAGTCCTGAATCGGAACCCGCTCATTGCCCACTTTGTCGCCGATAAAGCTTTCGTTGCGGTAGTAGCTATAGGCCGAACCGCTGAAATCGTTGGTACCCGAGCGGGTTACGGCGTTGATGGCCGCGCCGATAAAGCCGGCCTGGCGTACGTCGTAAGGCGTTACGCTTACCACCAGCTGGTCGATGGCATCGAGCGAGAGGGGCGAGCCGCCAGCGGGCAGGTTGCCGCCAATACCGAAGTTGTTGTTGAAGTCGGAGCCGTCAACTGTAAAGTTGTTCTGGCGGTTGTTGCCACCCCCAATGGAGTTGCCGTTGGCCTGGGGCGTGAGGCGGGTAAAATCGTTGAGGCTACGGGTAATGGAAGGCAGGCGCTCAATCTGCTCGCGCTGCACGGCCGTTACCGAACCCTGCTGGTCGGAGTTGATAAGCGAGTTGCGCTTGCCGGCCACCACTACTTCGCCCAGCTGGGTGCTGGTTTCGCTCAGGTTCACGTCGAGCCGGAAGCTCTGGCCCAGGGTCAGGAACAGGTTTTCACGCGTTACATCCTGATAGCCGACAAACGTAATCCGGACGGTATAAGGCCCGCCTACCCGCATGCCCTGAATGTTGAAGCGGCCATCCGAGTTGGTGGGCGCCACGTACTGCGTGTTGGTAGGCGTATGCACGGCAATAACCGTGGCACCAGGTAGTCCCTCTCCGGTTTTGTCGGTAACGATACCGGTCATAGCCGAAGTGGAAACCTGTGCCCAGCTCATGTGCGCCGACAAGAGTGCCATCGGAACCAGCGCTACTGAAGCGTAAAGGTGGCGTCTCATAGAAGAGGGAAATGGGTGAAAAAGGGGCTTTTGAAAAAAAGTAAAAAGCTTCCGCAAAGGTAAGGCCTCAAAGGCCGGTACATGTTACGGAAGTGTGATGTTTGCCTTATTCAAACCTGTAGCCAAGACGCAGAGCGTAAGTTCCGGAAGGCTTAATGGCCGCAAAGGTAACTGGTTGATTTCATAACCTGGGCCTTACGGCCTTAATAAATCGGCTCAGGTAATAATCTGTTTCCAGCGCATTCTCGATAACACCCAGCGAGCTGGAAGAGTGGATAAACTGCACACTCTCAGGCGTCGCCACGGTTACCATCCCTACATGGGTAATAGTATTGCTACCCGGCGAAGCGCCAAAAAACACTAAGTCGCCGGGCTGCAGCTCCTGAGGTTTCACGGGGGCGCCCCACATGGCCTGCTCGTTGCTTGAGCGGGGGATGTTGACATCAATAGCCGCAAACGACTCGTGCAACAGCCCCGAGCAGTCCATGCCCAGGCGGGTGGTGCCACCGTACTTATAAGGTACGCCCTGGTACGAGCGGGCCGTTTCGATTACCTCGGCAATGGGCCTGGATACGTTGGCCGCGATAGGAGCGGCACCAGGCCGGCGCGATACAATCTTGGTGCGGCCGGCCGCTGTTTTCGATTTGGTCTTCACTGTAACCGGTGCCCGGCCGCGGCCGCGGGCCCGCTCGGAAGCCTTTATGCGCGCCATATCGCGCGCCGAGTGGTAACGGCCGTTGTTGTAGTTTACCTTGCCGGCGTTGCAACCCGGCAGCGCACTCAACGCCAGTAGCACTAAAACCGGAAGCGCCCATTGCCGCCACCAGTCCGAATAACTTACCTTCGTACTGTATTCTTGCATTGGGGCAAAGATACGCGCCCACTTCACTTTCCCTCGCTCGCTCATGAACTTCCAGGTGCTGACTCCGGCCTTAGTGGCTCATTTTGAAGAAATTGTCGGCTCGGCTTACGTGTTTACTGCCCAGCGCACCGAAGCCGCCGAGTACGCCGGCTACGGCCGCGACCATACCGAAGACCTGCACTATGCCCCCGACGTAGTGGTAAAGCCCGCTAACGCCAACGAGGTCAGCCAAATTGTGCGCCTCTGCCACGAGCACCATATTCCGGTAACGGCTCGTGGGGCAGGCACGGGCCTGAGCGGCGGGGCGCTACCGCTCCATCAGGGCCTGGTGCTGAGTACCGAGCGGCTGAACAAAATCATCGAAATTGATGAGCGTAACCTGCAGGCCACCGTCGAGCCGGGCGTTATCAACGAGGTATTTCAGAACGCGGTGAAAGCGGTCGGACTGTTTTATCCACCCGACCCGGCCAGCAAGGGCAGCTGCTTTCTGGGCGGCAACCTGGCCCACAGCAGCGGCGGCCCCAAAGCCGTGAAATACGGCACCACCCGCGACTACGTGCTTAACCTGCAGGTAGTGCTGCCCACCGGCGACATCATCTGGACGGCCGCCAACACGCTCAAAAATTCCACCGGCTACAACCTCACCCAGCTTATGGTGGGCTCCGAGGGTACGCTGGGCATCATCACCAAAGCAGTGTTCCGGCTGCTGCCCTTCCCCAGGCACAATATCCTGATGCTGGTGCCCTTCCGGCAGGAGGCCCAGGCAGCCGAAGCCGTGGCGGCCGTGTTCCGGGCCGGCATCATCCCTTCGGGTATGGAGTTCATGGAGCGCGAGGCCATTGCCTGGTCCAGCGACTACCTCCAGATTCCCCTTACGCTAACCGAGGACATTACCGCTCACCTGCTCATCGAACTCGATGGCCAGGATATTGACCAGCTCTACAAGGAAGCCGAGCAGGTGTATGAAGTGCTGGAACGCTACGATGTGGGCGAGATTCTGCTGGCCGACAACGCCACCCAGAAGGACGAGCTCTGGAAAATCCGCCGCAACATCGGCAATGCGGTGCGCTACAACTCAGTATATAAGGAGGAAGATACCGTAGTGCCGCGTGCTGAACTGGCCACGCTGCTCAGGGGCGTGAAGGAAATTGGCCGCCGCTACGGTTTCAAGAGCGTGTGCTACGGCCATGCCGGCGACGGTAACCTGCACGTCAACATCATCCGCGGTGACCTCGACGACGAGATGTGGAACGTGGGCCTGCGCCAGCCCATCACCGAAATCTTCGAGCTCTGCGTGAAGCTCGGCGGCACTATTTCGGGCGAGCACGGCATCGGGTTGGTGCAGAAAGGCTACATCGGCATTGCGCTCCAGAAAGCAAACCTGGATCTTATGCGCGGCATCAAGCAGGTATTCGACCCGCATGGCATCATGAACCCCGGCAAAATCTGGACCACGGATTAGCACGGATTTAAGCGTATTTCACGGAATTTGTTACCCGTTAAAAAGAGAAAGCCACCCTATCAGATGAGGTGGCTTTCTCTTTTTAACGGGCAGCAAATTCTGTAAAATCAGATCAACTGCTTGGTTTACTGGGCGTTCTTCAGCTCGTCCTCACCGCCATAAGGTGTGCCGTCCTTAAGGTCGCCCTTCAGGCCACCCATTTGCGACTGACCGGCCTGCTGCTGGGCTTGGGCCGTGGGGCTGGCTTCGGCCGTGCCGGGCGCGCCTAGCGGCTGGTTGGCGGCTGACTGAGACTTTTCCTGCTGATAGTGCTGGGTAAGTTCGTCGGCCCGGCTGATGTACTGCTGCTTGGCTTCTTCGTGCGACATGCCTTTGTACTTGCTCCAGGCATCCCACTGGCCCTGCGAGAGGCCTCCGGGGCCGTTGGGGTTATCGGGCGTTTCGTCGCCTACTTCATCCCGTTTGGCATCGTGGTCGCCATCGGTGGCCTGCTTGTAAAGGCCGTAAAGTTCGGTCATGTGCGCGGCGGCCATTTCGCCGGGCAGTGTGTCAATACGCTGGGCAGCGGCGTCAAAATCTTGCTGAAGGCTCATATTCGGAGGGTAGAAGAAAGGTGAAGTAAGTTAGGAGGTGGCGAGCAGCGGGAGCCGACAAGGCATTTAGCATCCGGCGGCGGCCCGGCAGTGAGGGTTGTACTAGCCCGGCTCGGCTTTGGTTACAGATGAGCAGCACAGTTTTTTGCCAACCTACGTCGCAATAGTTCGTACTTTTGCCAGCCATATGTGTGGAATTTCCGGAGTATTCGCTTTTACTGAGGCTGGCCGTAGTGCGCTAACCGCCCTGCACGCCTCAACCGACGCCATCGTCAGCCGCGGGCCCGACTCGCAGGGCCACTTTATCTACGACGGTTGCGGCCTGGGCTTTCGGCGCCTGGCCATCCTCGATTTGTCGGCCGATGGCAACCAGCCCATGACTGACGATTCGGGCCGCTATACCATTGCCTTCAATGGCGAAATCTTCAACTTCCGGGAGTTACGGCAGCAGCTTCTGAAGAAAGGCCACACCTTCCACTCGCAGACTGATACCGAAGTAATCCTGCACCTGTACATGGCCGAGGGGCGCAGCTTCCTGAAAAAGCTCAATGGCTTTTTCGCCTTCGCCATTTACGATAAGGAGGAGAACTCGCTGTTCGTGGCCCGCGACCGGATGGGCGAGAAGCCCCTGCTCGTGTACCGCGACGAGGACAAGCTGCTGTTCGCCTCCGAAATGAAGTCGTTGCTGGCGCTGGGCATTCCGCGCAAGCTCGATTTCACTTCGCTGAACCACTACCTGCAGCTCAACTACATCCCCGGTCCGGCCACTATTTTCAAGGGCGTGAAGAAGGTGCTGCCTGGCCATTACCTGTTCATCAAGGAGGGCAAAGTAGTGCGTAAGCAGTGGTACAAGATTCCGTACGACCCCAAAAAGGTAGAGAAGAACAAGGCGACCTACGAGCAGCAGCAAGCTAAGCTGGTAGAGCTGCTCGATGACGCCACCGCCCGCCGCCTTGTGGCCGACGTGCCCATCGGTGCCTTTTTGAGCGGCGGCATCGACTCGAGCGTGGTAGTAGCGCTGGCCACCCGCCACACGCCCCACTTGAACACGTTCAGCATCGGCTTCGCCGATGAGCCCTTCTTCGACGAAACCAAGTACGCCAAGCTGGTGGCCGAGCGCTACAAAACCAACCACACGGTTTTCTCGCTCCGCAACCAGGACCTCTACGACCACATCTTCGATGTGCTGAATTACCTCGACGAGCCTTTTGCCGATTCCTCGGCGCTGGCCGTGTACATCCTCAGCAAGCGCACCCGCGAGAAGGCCACCGTGGCGCTGAGCGGCGACGGTGCCGACGAGTTGTTTGCGGGCTATAACAAGCACATGGGCGAGTTTCAGGTGCGGCAGGGTGGCCTCAAGGCGGAAGCCGTGGCTGGCCTCGATATGCTTTGGAACGTGCTGCCCAAGTCGCGCAATTCCTTTCTGGGTAACAAGGTGCGGCAGTTTCAGCGCTTCTCGCGCGGCATGCTCAGTGGCCCTAAAAACCGCTACTGGGACTGGGCTTCTTTTGCCTCGGAGACTGACGCCCGCCAGCTGTTGAGCCCCGCCTCGCGCCGGAAAATCGGTAAAAAGCTGAATGAGCGTCGCCGACGCGACCTGCTGGAGGGCCTGCATACCGATGGCGACCTGAACGAGGTGTTGCTCACCGACACGACGATGGTGTTGCCCTACGACATGCTCGCCAAGGTGGATATGATGAGCATGGCCAACTCCCTGGAAGTTCGCCCGCCCTTCCTCGACCCCAATGTGGTGCGCTTCGCCTTCTCGCTGCCCGTAAGCAGCAAGATTGACGTAAACATGAAGAAGAGAATCGTGCAGGACGCCTTCCGGCCCATGCTGCCCGAAGAACTCTATAAGCGCCCCAAAAAAGGCTTTGAGGTGCCGCTGCTCAAGTGGTTTCGCGGCGAGCTGCGTCCTCTCATCGAGGACGACCTACTCTCCGACGGCTTCATCGAGGCCCAGGGTATTTTCGCCGTGGAAGCGGTACAGCAACTAAAGAAGCAACTCTTCTCCAACAGCCCCGGCGACGTGCATGCTCGTATCTGGGCCCTCATCGTGTTCCAATGGTGGTGGAAGAAATGGATGGCGTAGGCTGGCTGCGCTACTAACGCTGAAATCCGCGAAACTGATTTGAGTACTATACCAAATAAGTATAGTCTCTATCGGTTTGACCTGCATCCCCGCAAGGAAGAATGAGTTGGCGCAACTGCTTCCGAGCAATTTATTGTACTGTCAAATAGAGCTAGGAGCAATAGCATAACTTTGCGTCCTTCACAGGAAAATTTCGTTCAAACGAATCTAATTATATGAAAATTGCAGTTGTAGGCACCGGCTATGTGGGCCTGGTAACGGGCACTTGCTTTGCCGAAGTCGGCATCGACGTCACGTGCATCGATATCGACCAGCGCAAAATCGACAACCTGCGCCAAGGCATTCTACCCATCTACGAGCCCGGGCTGGAGGAGATGGTGACCCGCAACGTGGATGCCGGACGCCTGCACTTCAGTACCGACTTGGGCGCGGCTATCAAAGACTGCGACGTGGCCTTTATTGCGGTGGGTACCCCTCCCGGCGAGGATGGATCCGCTGATCTGAAGTATGTGCTGGCTGTGGCCCGCGGCATCGGCGAGCATATGAACTCCTACGGCGTTGTCGTGACCAAGAGCACGGTGCCGGTGGGCACGGCCGCCAAGGTGCGCCGCGAAATCGAGCAGGCGCTCGAAAAACGTGGTGCCCAGATTGACTTCGACGTAGCCTCCAATCCTGAATTCCTAAAAGAGGGCGCTGCCATCGACGACTTCCTCAAGCCCGACCGCATTGTGGTAGGCGTGGCCTCCGAGCGGGCCGAGGAAGTGATGAACCGTCTTTACAAGCCTTTCCTGCTTAATGGCCACCCGATTATCTTCATGGATATTCCGTCGGCCGAAATGACGAAGTATGCGGCCAACTCCATGCTGGCCACCAAGATTTCGTTTATGAATGACATTGCCAACCTATGCGAAATCATGGGTGCCGATGTGAACATGGTACGCCGCGGCATCGGTTCCGACGCCCGCATAGGCCCCAAGTTTATCTATCCCGGCATTGGCTACGGCGGCTCCTGCTTCCCCAAAGACGTCAAGGCGCTCATCAAAACGGCTGAGGAAAACGGCTATCAGATGCAGGTGCTGCAGGCCGTGGAAAGCGTGAACGAGGGTCAGAAGGAAGTGCTATTCAACAAGGTAAAAAAACACTTCAGCGGTGAATTGAAGGGCAAGAAGATGGCCATCTGGGGCCTGTCGTTCAAGCCTAAAACCGACGATATGCGCGAGGCTCCCTCGTTGGTCATCATCGAAAAGCTACTGGCCGAAGGCTGCACGGTTTCGGCATATGATCCGGTAGCAGTAGAGGAAGCCAAACACTCGCTCGGCGACCGGATTACCTACGCCGACGACCAGATGGAGGCCCTGATTGACGCCGACGCCCTGCTTATCGTGACCGAGTGGCCCGAGTTCCGGGTGCCCAACTTCACTGTAGTAAGCCGCTTGATGAAGCAGAAGGTTATCTTCGACGGTCGCAACATCTACGACAAGCAGGAACTGGAGCAAGCCGGGTTCGCCTACCATTGCATCGGCATCCGGACCGGCCATCAGGAGCCGGCTTAGATTATCTGGCGGTATCCATTCGGCTACCTGCTCTTCCTTTAGAACTTCTTTGTATGTCTGATAAAAAACGCGTATTAATCACCGGCGGAGCCGGCTTTCTGGGCTCCCACCTCTGCGACCGGTTTCTGGCCGAAGGCTACCATGTCATTGCCATGGACAACCTCATTACCGGCGACCTGGCTAACATTGAGCACCTGTTTGGCAACGAGCACTTCGAGTTCCACCACGCCGATGTGTCGAAATTCGTGTTCGTGCCCGGTAAGCTGGACTACATCCTGCACTTCGCCTCGCCGGCCTCGCCCATCGACTACCTTAAAATCCCCATTCAAACCCTGAAAGTCGGTTCGCTGGGTACCCATAACCTGCTGGGCCTGGCCCGAGTGAAGGGTGCGCGAATGCTGATTGCCAGCACCTCGGAAGTGTACGGCGACCCCGAAATCACCCGCAGGTGGAGGAGTACTTTGGCAATGTGAACCCCGTAGGGCCCCGCGGCTGCTACGACGAGGCCAAGCGCTTCCAGGAAGCCATTACGATGGCCTACCACAACCACCACGGCCTGGAAACCCGCATTGTTCGCATATTCAACACCTACGGCCCGCGCATGCGCCTCAACGACGGCCGCGTGTTGCCTGCCTTCCTGAGCCAAGCGTTGCGCGGCGAAAACCTGACCGTATTTGGCGACGGTTCCCAGACGCGTTCTTTCTGCTACGTGGACGATTTGGTGGAAGGCATCTACCGCCTGTTGCTGAGTAATTACGCCCTGCCCGTGAACATCGGCAACCCCGACGAAATTACCATCAAGGAGTTCGGCGAAGAAATTGCCAACCTGATGGGGGTGGAGTTCCAGCCTACGTTCCAGGAACTGCCCCAGAACGACCCCATGAAGCGCAAGCCCGACATCACCAAGGCCCGTGAAATCCTGAGCTGGGTCCCGAAGGTAGACCGCGCCGAAGGCCTGCGCCGGACGCTGGAATATTTCAAGGAGCATATCACCGAAGTAACCGCCGGTAAGGTGAACAATACCCCGCGTAGTTTCTAGCGCACTATGGCATCCTCAATGAAAACCCCTTACCTAATAACCTTTCCCAAACTTGGTGATCCAGCTATCGGGTACATCTCGGTTGGTGAAGCGGGAAAAACGCTGCCGTTTCCTGTTGCCCGTACTTTCTGGACGTATTTCACGCCCGAAAGCATCGTGCGCGGGCGGCATGCTCACCACGTAACGGAGCAGATCCTGATTGCAGTGGCCGGCCGTATTATCGTGACCACTGAGATGCCGGATGGGGAAATCCAGAACTTCGTCCTGGACTCGCCCCACGTGGGATTATTCGTGCCGGCCAATGCTTGGCACACGATGCAATATTCGCATACGGCGGTGCAACTGGTATTTGCCTCTACGCCCTATGATGAGCAGGACTACATCCGGAAGTATGAGGACTTCCGCCGCATCTGGGGAGAGGTGCAGGATCCGCAGCAAGAACCACAGCAGGGCCAATAGCAGCTACTCTTCGCGGGAGCATCATTGCCAAGTTAGCTTCCGCACTATTTTCTTAAAAAACCAAAAATTATGCCTATTGGCATTTTTTTGACTAACAAAAGTCTGCAATGTCTGCGATACAAAAAGATTCTTATTTTTTATTGTCTAATAAAAATTTAAAATTAATTATAAAATTATGTATTTTATTAGGACTCTTGCCTTTTGTTATTCTTAGCTTCTATAATCATCCGGTTTATGATGACTTTGGAGATGCCGCGAAAACCATAAAATATGGGTCTTGGGGTATTCAAAAAGTCCTATATAATGGCTGGACCGGCCGATATTTTTCATCGTTATTACTTACGTTGGGTAATCCAATGAGTTATCGATGGATTTTTGGGTTCAGGTTTACTCCGTTATTGTTTATGATGATTATAGTATGGGCATTTTATATTTTATTTAAATGGCTGAATCCGAACAATGTCAATGAGAAAAAAAGTAATATGGTATGGCTGTCAGCAGGATTTTTGCTGATTTATCTGTATGCCATGCCCGATATATTTCAAGGCTTTTTTTGGTATACCGGGGCCGCGGTATACCAAATTGGCAACATATTACTGGTAGCAGTTTTTGTTACGAGCTACCAGGTTCTGACGTCCGAGGCTGGCAAGCGAAAGGCTATCCTGATTATTTTAAATATTCTCTTTGTTATAGCGGCTGCCGCTACCAACGAAGTAGTATTGGTTCAAATGGGCGGAACGATTGGCGTATGCTTTTTAGCTAGTATTTACCAGCGCAACCGCGCTTGGCGCTGGTGGCTGATGCTCGGGCTGATTGCGCTTTTCGCCGCCCTGCTGTCCTTGATTGCCCCGGGCAATTTCGTGCGGATGGACGCCCTGCATGACGTGCACGCCCACAGTGTAGTGTACTCAATTCCCCGCTCCGTTTTTTCCGCGTTGGAATTGCTCACTTCTTATAAGGTCTGGACCAGCTTGTTTTTGATTACCATCATCTGGATGCCTTGGGCCAATAAAATAGCGGCCAAAGAACAGTCCTCCTTTCTAAGAGTGCATCCGGTAATTTCGCTGATAGTGATATTTGCCATTGTCTGCCTGTGTTATTTTCCGTTCTGGTGGATATTTGCTTCCTACACTCCGCCCAGAACGGTAAACTCCATCGTCTTTTTCCTAATGGTAAGCTGGGTGGTGACTATGCAGGCAACCGTGAACTGGATGTACCAGCAAAAATTCGCGCTGCCCCAATTGCCGGCTCCGCTGGTACAGGGAGCCGTTTATGTATTTGCCGTGGTCCTTCTGCTCCGAATGACGACGTTACCCGCCGTGTTGGAGCTGGTGCTGAACGCCCGGAAATACGATGCACACATGACCCAGCGCTACGCCTATATCGACGAGCAGAAAAAAGCAGGCAACCTGAATGTACGGGTCGATTCAGTTACCATTGAGAACAGATATTCCATTCTCATGCTCGCCGGAACAGATATTACCACGCATTCCGCCGACGAGAAGAACCGCTATTACGCGGATTATTTTCAGCTTGATTCTATTCAGATTGCTCACGAACCAGTGCTGCCTGCTGATAGCACCAGAGCCCGGTAAGGAATAACCGATGTTACGCATTCGGGTGAGCACTTGAAGCGGTCCGGTTAGGCTGGACAGTTCAGGAGGGTGGGCAGAAGAGGTTGTTGATGAGCGTGTTAAGGCGTTCGATAGCTAATGATAGTGCGCTGTCACCCACGATTATACGAATCAACAGGACTTGCGCCCTCGACGGATTCCAGCCCCGGAGGGGTGGAATGTTGGTAGTAGAGGGGGAAAAGAAAAGCGAAGCCCCCGCGGGGGGACACCGGCCGTTAACCGATTCGTGTCGCCCTGCGGGGGCTTTTAGCAGGAAGGAGCAAAGGTTTGCCACCGATGTATTGCCCCTCCGGGGCTGGAAAATGGTAAGTCCGTAAGTCTTGCTGTTAGAAGAAATATAACCCCCAATTTTTTCCCGCTTAAGTAGATTACCCCAATATATCACCCAATTCTGTCCTGCTTAACTAGACCACCTCAGAGCATCGATTTGGACATTGTTCGATGCAAAGCTGCCGGCACGCTGAGCCGGCAATAATCTACAAGCCCCGCCAACAGCGCTTGTAGATTATTGCCTTACATATCTCTTCGACGCCAAGCCACCCTTTTGTGCAGAGGGTGCTCAACAAATTTGTACAATAGATAAGCAAGTATATTTAGTAGCACAAATTTTACCGCAATATTATCTGACACGTATTTAATAATCAACGAATTAAATACTCCTAAATGCACTAAATAAAAAGCGTAGGAGCTTTTCCCCATTACATCCATAAATGGAGATTCCAGGATCTTGCGCACGAAACTGTGCTCGAATATTAGGCCATAGAAAAGCATCGCTATTCCTATCGGTAGCGCCACGTTGTTTACGGCAATGCCTATCGGATTCAAATTGCCATTATCAAAATCAAGTGGCGAGTCTAGAAACACCAATGCTAATGTACTGGCTACTACCCAACATATTCCGGCAAGCGTCCACTTCACATTATTGACACTGTAATTATTCGCTAACTGGGTCTTGACCAGCAAACCAAGAGCAATCCCAATTATAAACTCTGTGGATCGGCCAAAAAAGGTATAATTGAACATAAAGTCATTTGACCCAAATAGCCCAAAAAGGTGTAATGGAGCAAATATTTTCACTAGCATAAGCCCTGCTAGAATAAAGGCCGGCGCATAAGCCCAGATCAGATATTTACGGTACTTAAGGCCCACTAATAGAAAAGGAGCAATCAAATAAAAGCTCTCTTCCACCGTCAAAGACCATCCCTGACTTACACCTGAGAACTTAAAACTAGAAAAAAACCCTCGCAGAAAGCTAAGATTCAGAAAAGTTAACACACCGCGTTCTGGGTTGCTAAACGTGTGCCACTCCGGCATCAGCCCCAAGTCAGGGCTTAGACTGGTAGCCAGTATGGTCAAGCAGGTAAGCAGAAAGTAGAGCGGATAGATTCTGGCAATACGATTGCGCATATAGCGACCGGCCCAGTTAAGTGTTAGCTCAACTTTTTTCGAAGTAACGTAAGCTTATCAACAAGCCTGACAGCACGAAAAATATAGTTACCCCTATGTGCCACTCCTCGCATAGCTGCTCAAAAAAGGCTCCAACAGGACTCGCGCTATTCTTGAAAATATTGAAATGATGAAAAAACACCATGTAAGCCGCAATGGCTCTGATACCTGTTAATGCACCAAGATATATCTTGTTATCGCTGACTACCTCGACCTGTGGTATTTTTGTTAGCATATGTTGATCCCAATTTTATTTGCGAGTGGCAAAGATAGGGGGCTATAAGCGCATAAAATTCCTGCCCAATGAACTTTCCCTTGATTATCAAGCGACAGAAGGCACCTCTGAGGTGGTCGGATAAATCTGGACAGAATAGGGTCTTATCTTTCCAATGTCATGAAAGACAGTCCCCAACCTAGCAAACGTCGGCGCTACGACGCCGCCTTCCGTGCCGAAGCCTTGCGCCTGGCCGAGCAAAGCCGCTCGACGCAGGCCGCTGCTCGTGCGCTCAATATTGACCCCAAACGCATCTACAAATGGCAGAAAGAGGCGCTCACCCCGGTGGCCGCTGCCCGGGGCGCCGAACTGGACCCGGCCACGGCGGCTGAGCTGCGCCAGTTGCGGGCCACCAACCGGCGACAGGCGCAGGAGCTAGAAATTTTAAAAAAAGCCATTGCCATCTTCTCGGTGACCGACACCCCATGAGCCGTTACCGCTTCATCGAGACGCAGCACGCCTTATCCCATTCGGCTGCTCTGCTAGGTGCTGGCAGTACCGGCTAGCGGGTACTACGCGTGGCAACAGACGCACCAACACGCGCTGGCACAAGGCCCGCCCGCTTGGGAAACGGTGCTAGTCAAGGTGTTTGGCCGCCATGAGCGCCGCTACGGCACGCGCCGACTGCAGGTCGCTTTGCGCCGCAAGGGCTACCGCGTCGGTCGTCACCGTGCGGGCGGCCATGCGTCGCCGGGGCCTGCACGCGCTGCAACCCAAGGACTTCACCCCGCGCACGACCGACTCCACCCACGGCCTGCGTTGCGCCCCCAACCGGCTGCTGGACCAGCCCAAGCCAACCCAGGCGAACCACGTCTGGGTCAGCGACATCACGTATCTGCCGCTGGCTAACGGCGACTGGGCCTATTTGTGCGCGTACCAGGACGTGGTCAGCAAGCAGGTGGTGGGCTGGCACGTGATGAGTACAATGCCCGAAGAACTTGTCACCAAAGCCTTACAACGCGCTTTTTGGGCGCAACCGCCCGCGCCCGGCTTGCTGGTACACTCCGACCGGGGCGGGCAGTACTGCGGCAACGCCTACCGACGGCTGCTCCACAACTACCAAGCGGTGCGCTCGCAGAGCCGCCGCGGCGACTGCTACGACAACGCACAGGCCGAAAGCTTATGGTCGCGCCTCAAAACGGAGATGCTTGAACTTCGTGAGTGGCCCGTTTTTGCGGACTTGGCTGACGCGCAGACCAGCGTCGCCGACTATTTTGACTACTACAATCACGAGCGTTTGCACTCCAGTATTGACTACCAGACGCCGTATCACGCTCACCAACAGTTTCTTCAAATTAGTGCCCTAAACTGTCCAGCGTAATCGGACCACCTCACACTTACCTAGTAGTGAACGTAGTGTCAGCCTTGGCTCTTGGCTGCCATAGCCAATAAATTACTCCGAAAGCAAGTACTACGGCCACCGCTTGTATAACCAGATAGGGCGTAGCCGTCCAAGGGCCAAGGTTCATAAAATAAGCTTGTTGCGGCCATTTTAAGAAGTTGCCCTGCTCAAAATTCAGCATGGGATATATGTCGCCGGGCTTACCGTAGTTGGGATCAAAGTAGTTGAGGGAAACTACCCAGGCTTTAGAAAATAAAGCCGCTAGTATGGCCGTAACAGCCACTGCTTTCGGGCGCGGGGTAAGGCCATCGGCTACCAGCGCGGCGAGAATGGTTAACAGTGGAACCACGTTAGCCATTTGCCGGGTTTCGTTGTTTACCGCCTGAATCAGGACGGCCATTAACAGTAGCCCTGTGCCCAGACCCAGCCGCGTAACCGCCTGGAGCGTACGTCGCCAGAATAGCGCGATGAAGAGGAAGGGCAAGCCGTAGTACAGCACGTGAAACACCAACGACTGCGCCGGCCGCTGTAAAGCCCCGTAGGTGAGGTTGATGGCAAACTGCTGGGGAGTGAGATACGGATGAGTCGGGTCACCGAGGTAGCGGGTCAGCAAAACATACGCCCCCACAAGGCCCAGCGCGTACAGCCAGCTGAGGCGGGGCCGTAGCAGGTGCCTCACCCGGGGAATAATTTCCTGCCAGCCCGGAAAAACCGTTTGCGCCAGCGTCGTTTGGGTGTAGGCCAGGTAAGCCCCGATAAGCAGAATGCTCAACGGGAGTAGCGGCCGGACCGCGGGGGCCATGTAGAGCGAACCGGGGATGTGCTTGACGTAGATGACCAGAACGAATAGGCCACACACCGCGCTGGCGATACCCGCTGCCCAAATCCGGCTCAGCCAGGGGTTATGGGTTGCTGGAACGGGTTCGGTGGCCGGCACCAGCAGCATGAGCAAATTGAAAAGTAAGGCCGTCGGCCAGATGGTGAGGGCGACTACCGCGTTGATAAATAAGCCAAGCGGCCGATTCGTAAGGTAACAGTAGAAGCTAATCAGGCCGGAAGCCATAGCTAGTCGGTCGTAGGTAAATGGGACATAAAAATCGAGCTTGAGGGTAGCAAAGTTGATTAGCATGCTCAGATAGCCAATCCATTGCCCTGGCAAGCCAATTTCCAAGTATTTTGCCAGCTTGTCCCAGGTATAAATAATGATGAGAGCTATGCCAAGTTGAAAAACCTGGAAGAATAAAATCATGTTGAAGTCGGAAAAAGCAATTCCGAATACCTTAAAGGTAAAGTGTAGTAGTACATAGGGAAAAATGCGCTGAATACTATAGCTGTTCATGCGGTGGGCAATGAGGTATTCATGCACATCCTTGGCCATCGGCTTATAGATAGTATACCCCTCAAAGGCAAAGCCCTGATGAAACGGCATGATATCCGGAAATACCCAGTAGAACGTGGTAACGGCCAGTATAAATAGCGCAAAAAAAGCCTTAGGATTATGGTACAGATTCTGAAGCATATAGTTAACTGCTGGCGTTGATATTAGGAAGGCTGTGTTTGCTGCCTAGTTAAGGGGCGGGCGTGGTGAAGAGGAGGATGAGCAAGGAAGCTCCGGCCGGTAAATAGGGCCAATGACAACCGCCATTAAATTATCCGGGTGGTCACAGATAAAATGATGCGCAAATTACGCCATTTCGCCGGTACTCCACGGGAAAAAACAAGGCTGTGTCGGCGGAAAAATGATTGGTCTGGTGCTTTGGCTGGGCTACCGCAGGACGAGGACAAGTACCTGTTTCACCTGCTCTAGCAGTCACCTTGGTTTAGCAACTGCCCACGTTAGCTTGTTAACCGGCAAAAGGTAACGGCTGATTCCGCATCTTTGTGCCGGTGAAGGCTTGCCTGCTGGCTTTCGAATATTTCTTGCCTTGCTTTCCGTGTATGCCCAAGCTCTCCGTTATCATCCCCTGCTACTTCAACGAAGATAATATTCCCGTTACTAGCCGCGAATTGCTGGCCAACGAGGCTCTGTTTCCCGCTGACCTGAGCTTTGAGTATATACTCGTGGATGATGGCTCGGAAGATGGTACGCTCAAGGCGCTGCTGGATTTTCGGGCCGCCTATCCCGATAAAGTACGGGTAGTGGAACTGGCCAGTAATGTGGGCTCCTACAACGCCATTGTGGCCGGTATGGCCCAGGCTACCGGTGACTGCATGGCTATTATTACGGCGGATATGCAGGATCCGCCGGAGCTGATGGTGCAGATGTACGACTATTGGCAGAAGGGGCTCAAACTCATCATTGGCAACCGGCAGGACCGGGAGGAAACGGGCCTGCAACAGCTGTTCGCCAAGACCTTCCACGCCCTGATGAAGAAAATTGCCCTGCCCAACATCCCCGATGGCGGCTTCGACTTCGTGTTCTTCGACCGGCAGGTGGCCGAGCACATTCTGCACCTGCACGAGCGGAACAGCAACCTGTTCTACCTCATGGTCTGGCTGGGCTATCCGTACGTGAACATCCCTTACGTGCGCCGCAAGCGCGAAATCGGGAAGTCGCGCTGGACGCTGAAGAAGAAGATGAAGCTCTTCATCGACTCCATCCTGGCCTTTTCCTTTTTCCCGATCCGGGCGATTTCCGTACTCGGGCTGGGCCTGGGCCTGGGCGCGTTTGCCTATGGCCTCTACATCATTGGGCTCCACCTGTTCGGTAGCCAAAAACCCGAAGGCTGGTCGGCGCTGATGGTGGTCGTGTTGTTCGTGTCGGCCTTCCAGATGACGGCTTTGGGCGTTATTGGCGAGTACGTGTGGCGCGGCCTCGATGCGGCCCGCAACCGCCCGCTCTACGTAGTGAAAGAAGTGTACGGCCCTACCCCGGCCGTAACGGAGCCCCAGGATCGGCAACTCGGACGGTAGCGCGAAGCAAGGACCTGGTGCAGCGGGGGGGCTACATGTCGGCGTTGCGTCGTCCCGCCAAAAAAATAACCCACTCCGACTAGCGCGGAGTGGGTTATTGGGTGCCTTGGGGCATAGTGAAGCTAAAACGCGCCCTGCGTTCTTGTGGCATTCGCGATGAGATTTATTTTTGAATGCTACAAAATCGTATGCCAAACAGCGGGAGCTTTGCGGGTACCTGCACGTAGCCTCCTTTTGTATAAGTCCTGGCTGCGAAAAACTGTTGATTTGTGGTGATGTCCGTCTGGCGGTAGAAAAAACCAGCTCCTGTCAATCACCACGACTATTGTTCGGGTGAAAAGACCGCCCAGCCAGTGCCCCGGAATTCGCTTCCGTAACAACCAGTCAGATACCGTCAATGGCCAGCAGACCGGTGGGGTCATCATGCGCGAAACCATTACAGTGTGCTCCTGGAGCTGATGCGAGGTTTGGGTATGAGCTCTACCTGAATTGAGCTATCTTTGCGGCCGGTATAAAGCTGCCTGCGGGTGAACGGCGCGCGAACAAGTGCCGTTGCTACCCGGCTATTGAACCTAACACCGGTTATCGTGCAAATTATTGAAGCGTCGCCCGCGACGGCCCCCCGGGTGAGCTCCGCGTCGCCGGCCGAAGAGGACTGGACGGAAATCATTGAGCCCCGCGTTGGGCTGCTCGACCTAGGCCTGAAGGAGGTATGGCGCTACCGGGATCTGGTGTTGCTGTTCGTGCGCCGCGACTTCGTTTCGACCTATAAGCAGACCATTCTCGGCCCCATCTGGTTTTTCATTCAGCCCCTGCTCACGACCATTACCTATATGGTGGTGTTCAACGGCATTGCCAATATGAGTACCGGGGGCGTGCCACCGCTGGCCTTTTACTTGTCGGGTGTGACCATCTGGAACTACTTCGCCCAGGCCCTGACGGCTACTTCCACAGTATTTACCGCCAATGCGGCCATTTTCGGTAAAGTGTACTTTCCGCGCCTTACCATGCCGCTGTCCATCGTGCTGTCTAATCTGGTGCGGTTCGGCATTCAGCTGGGGTTGTTTCTACTTATCTGGTCCTATTATCTGCTCACGACCGATACGTTGCACCCGAACCTGTACCTGCTGCTCACGCCGGTGCTGGTGGTGCTGATGGGGCTGTTGGCCCTCGGGCTGGGCATGATTTTCAGCGCCCTCACTACTAAGTACCGCGACCTGGCCATGCTGCTGGCCTTCGGGGTGCAGCTGCTCATGTACGCCACGCCGGTTATTTATCCGCTGGCAAAACTGGAAGCGCTGCCCGAGAAATTCCGCTGGCTGATTCTGGCTAATCCGCTGAACGCCATTGTGGAAACGTTCCGCTTCGGCTTCCTGGGCTCAGGCTCTTTCAGCTGGGCCTACCTGGGCTACAGTGCCCTAGCCACGGCCGTTATTCTGCTGGTAGGCACCATCATTTTCAATAAAGTAGAAAAAAGCTTCACCGATACGGTGTAGTGCCAGGCCACCTGGCCCTTACCGCCAAGCGTATGAGCGACGTCGCCATTAAAGTAGAAAACCTGGGCAAACTCTACCGCCTGGGCGAAATCGGGACCGGCACGCTCGGCAGCGACCTGAGCCGGACCTGGGCCCGGCTGCGGGGCAAGGAAGACCCGTTTGCCAAAATCGGGGAAACCAACGACCGCACCACCAAGGGCAGCAGCGACTTCGTGTGGTCGCTGAAAGACGTGAATTTTGAAGTGAAGCAGGGGGAAGTGCTCGGCATTATTGGCCGCAACGGAGCCGGCAAATCCACCCTGCTCAAGGTCCTCTCCAAAGTAACGGCTCCCACCACCGGCCGCGTAAAAGTGCGCGGGCGTATTGCCTCCCTGCTTGAAGTGGGTACCGGCTTCCACCCCGAGCTGACGGGCCGCGAGAATATCTTCCTCAACGGGGCCATCCTGGGCATGACCAAGGAGGAAATCCGGCGCAAATTCGATGAAATTGTGGATTTCTCCGGCGTGGAGCGCTACATCGATACGCCAGTGAAGCGCTACAGCAGTGGCATGTACGTGCGCCTGGCCTTCGCGGTGGCGGCCTTCCTGGAGCCCGAAATCCTGATTGTGGACGAAGTGTTGGCCGTGGGCGACGCCGAGTTCCAGAAGAAGTGCCTGGGCCGCATGAAGGACGTGAGCGTGAACGACGGCCGCACGGTGCTGTTCGTGAGCCACAACATGGCCGCCGTCAAGCAGCTCTGCACCCAGGGCCTGGTGATGCGCTACGGCAGTACCATTTTCGAAGGCTCGGCCCTGGAAGCCGTCAACTACTACCAGAACTCCAGCGACACCAACTCCTACTTCGAGCACACCGGCCCCTTGGCGGAAGCGCCCGGCAACGACAACATCCGCCTGCTCAGGTTCGCCGTGAAGCCCCTGCGCGGCGAGCTGCTCACTATTTCCTCAGGCCTGGAATTCGAGCTAACGTTCTTCAACCAGAAAGCCGGCATCAACCTCGACGCCACCTTCGAGCTGCGCAACCTGGATGAGATTCCCATCTTCCACCACGGAGCCCTCATCACCACGCAAAACGACTCGCAGCAGGGTACTTACACCGTGAAAGGGCACTTGCCGGGCTATCTGCTGAACGCCGGTATCTATCAGTTCAAGCTAATTTTTGGGGAGAGCCAGCGCCACCTGTTATTTTCAACGGACGATGTATTGCAGTTCGAGGTGTTGAACGAGAGCCTGGGCAGCAACAACAGCATTCTGCCGGGAATACTCCGGCCGGATATTCAGTACGCGGTTTCCTTCGTCGATGCGGTGCAGGTATGAGGAAGGAAGTCAGGCAAATCAGGTTTCACCGGAAAGCATACGACTTTTTGGTGGACTGCGCGGACTACTATTACGCTAAAGATCTGCTGGATAAGGCATTGTTCTTTTGTCAGAAGGCGGCTGATTTTGCCACGTTCAATTACTGCGGTTTCTACGCCGAGGGCCGGCTGGAAGTGCTGCTCGCGAAAATAGGGAACTGCCAAACCCAGCCGGACCGGCTGCCCAAGGCCGTCGGGGAGAAGTTGCGGGTGTTGCATTACGCTACCCACGTATATGCAGTGGGCGGCCATACCCGCCTGATTGAAAACTGGATTACGAATGACGCCGGGAATCACCATGATCTGGTGCTGGCGAACTATGCGGAGCCGGTTCCCGACTTTATCACGGCCGCCCTGGCACTGGCGCAGGGGCAACTGCTTCGGTTAGCGGGCGAAAGTCCGATGGAGCAGGCCCGGCATCTGGCGCTTCTGAAAGAGCAGTACGATGTTGTCGTTCTTCACCATCACCCGAACGACCTGTTGCCCGCGCTGGCCTTTTCGGCGGATGGCGGCACGCCCGTGGCCGTGATGAACCACGGCGACCATCGCTATTGGCTGGGCGCGGGTATTTGCGACGTGCTCGTGGAAATCCGGGACAACCTGATAGCACCGGACCGCTTACACCGGCAGGTAGACGAGCTCTGCCTGCTACCCATCCCGGTAGCCGCCCGCAGCCTGACGACCCAGGGATACGCGGCTAGCCGGCTTGCGCTGGATATAAAGGAAGAGGACGTGATGCTGTTGTCGATTGGGGCCAGCTACAAGTACGAGCCCATTGATGATCGGAATTTCTTCCTGGATATATGCAGCATGCTGGACCAGGACGAGCGGGCAAAAATGTTCGTGGTCGGTATTGCACCCGACACAGAAATTGCGCGCGCGTACCGGCATCCCCGCCTCACGTTCGTAGCGCCCACGAGGGAGTTGGATGTGTACCGCAATGCCTGTGATGTCTATGTGGAGGGCTACCCATTTTCCTCCTTTACGGCTTACTTGGAAGTCGCCCGGTTGGGTAAGCCGGTACAGCGCATGTACAACGCCCCGCTGCTGAACCGCTACGAACTGACGGACTATCCAAACCCGGTTCAGTATCCCACCGACTTGGCGCAATGGCAACGCGACCTGCAACGGCTTGTTGAAGAACCGGATGTGCGTGAAGTCCAGGGGCAGACCGAACAGCGCAATCTGGCGTTGCATGACGTGAGCAGCTGGCAGGCATACGTGAGTGATTTCTATAATACGCTGCCCCGGCTAACGCATCAGTTTAAAAGGCTGAAAAAAGAGAAGAGTTTTTTAAATGAAAATGATATCTATCTATATAGAATGCAGCCTGCATTTAATGTAGGTATTATTTTATATAATTTATATGGATTATCATTTAATTTAAAATGTAAACTGCTTGCAATGGGCGTTATTGAAGTGATTTCAATAGATGAAATGGATTTCAAAGATAGTATGTGGTTTTTATTTAAATCGGCTAAACTTGCTGGTGATAGAATAGTATAATGAGGTGTGTTTATATTTATTACCAATAAGGTGTTTTGAATTTAATTAATTTCTCCTCTTTTCTGACTCCCAATGGCTACACTTCTTTTCATAGGCCATGAAGCTACCCTAACCGGTGCTCCGTTTACGCAACTGCATCTTATCAACTGGATTCGGAAAAACACCGATCATGAGGTGGTATTGTTGCTCATGTGGGGGGGAGGCCTGGAGGAGGAATTCGCCAAACTGGCGGAGGTGCACGTGTTGGAACAGGGCAAGCCGGCCGTAACGATTCGGGAAAGAGCCTTGGCCAAACTAGACCGCATGACCCACTACCGTCGCAAGCAGATGGTGCGGAGCATTGCGCGCCGTAAGCCCGAAATGATATTCGCTAACAGCGCCGTGTCTTTGTCGCTGGCCGTGGAAATGAAAGCAGACCTGCATATTCCGTTGGTAATGAATGTACATGAGCTGGAAAATTCGTTTTTCTTTTTGTCTAAGGAGGAATTTTCGAAAAATACGGCACAGGTAGATTTCTTTATTCCCGGCTCTTATGCGGTGAAGGAGTATTTTGCCACGTTCTGCCCCATCCCGGCAGAGCAGGTAGGCGTAGTATATGACTTCATTGAAAACGAAGTGCGCGGCACCAGCACCGCCCACGACATCCGGCGCGAGCACGGCATTCCGGCCGAAGCGAAGCTGGTGGGCGCTATTGGGTCGCTGATCTGGCGCAAGGGCGCGGATCTGTTTATCCAGGTGGCCCGGCACGTGCTCCGGGCTGATCCGGAGGCGTATTTCGTGTGGGTGGGGGGGAAGCCCAGCGACTACCACTACAAGGAGCTGGTGCGCGATATCCGTTTAATCGGCCTGACGGACCGGATTATGTTCGTGGGGGGAAAGAGCGACCTGAAAGGCTATTACGAGGCCTTCGATGTGCTGCTACTGACCTCCCGCGAGGACCCCTTCCCGCTGGTGTGCCTGGAAGCGGCCCAGATCGGCACCCCCCTCGTGTGCTTCGCTGACGCGGGTGGAATGCCGGAATTCGTGCGCGACGACGCGGGCTTCGTGGTGCCTTACCTGGATGTTGAGCAGATGGCCGAGAAGACCCGCTTATTGCTGAACACGCCCGACCTAGCCCGGCAACGGGGGCAGACTGGCCGCCGCCGCGTACGCGCAGAACACACCATCGCCACCATTGGCCCGCAGATGTATGAGGTGATCGAAGAATTCTTGCGCTGATATTGCGGCAGGCTCGACCAGTGGTAGGTAGCGGTTTTGAAAATCGTATATCCAGCCGGCTGTAGCGACGCATATTTGTACCTGCTCGCGGAAAGGTACCGGATCAAAGGTGCGGACGAGACGACGCACCGATGCGTCTCTGGCCAGGATATCCACAGTTCACGAAACAGCAATTCTTCGATATGGAATACAGTTGGATAATAAAGTGTAAACGCTGAAATAGTTGAAAATTATTCAATAAATAGTATGACTTGTATTAAAATTAAGAAAAACTGTAAAATAATTTCTTGAGAAATGGTCAAGCTGTTGTACGTTTCAACGAACAGGGATTGGAGCGGTAGTGAGGAGTTGTGGGCGCGCTCATCTCGCCTGTTTTCGGCGCAGGGTTGTGCAATAGCCAGTATTACTTCTTACGATCATGCGCAATTGCGTGCCGTTCCCGGGGAGAAATTACTGTTGCTACCGGCTTCGGCCTCATCAACGCGGCTTCCTAAAAGGATATGGAGAAAAATTTTCAAATCCAAAGAGAAAGTCCGGCAATTTATTGAGCACTATGCACCTGATTTTGTGATTGTATCCCAGGGTAATAATTACGAGGCGTTGGAAGTTATGCAGCTTTTGGGTAGTATGCACTTACCCTTCGTGACGATAACTCAATTAGCCTCCGAATCATTCTTTTGGGCTTTTACGGATGACCGATTGCTAACTATTCAACAGGCATATCGTAGTTCGACTTGCAACTATTTCGTGTCGGAACACAACAAGCACCTGACAAATTTTATGCTGGGTGGCACGCTGTCGAATGCGGAAGTTATTTACAATCCGTGTAAAATAGCGCAAAGCGTACCTGCTATTACGCAGCCCCCGGCTGGCGTGTACCAGGTAGCCTTGGTAGGGCGGCTCGACTGCTGGCACAAAGGATATGACCTGTTTCTTCAGGTTATCGGTCGTGCGGAATGGAAAGAACGGCCCGTACAATTTAATATCTACGGCACCGGGCCTCACTCACTGTTAATGGAGCAGCAGATTGCCCGTCTAGGAATTCAAAACGTGCGCTTGCACGGTCATCAAGCGGATGTAGCGGCTATCTGGGCGGCCAATCAGCTGCTGGTAATGCCTTCCCGCATGGAAGGGCAGGCCCTGGCCCTGATTGAGGCAATGGCCTGCGCCCGGACTGCCGTGGTAACGGATGTGGGAGGAGCCACGGAACTTATCGAGGATAACTACAACGGGTTTGTTGCCGCCGCCGCGACAACCAGTTCCATTGCGGAGGCCTTGGAAAGAGCCTGGGCTGGTCGGGCGGATTGGCATCAACTCGGGCAGAAGGCCGCGGATACCTTAACCACCAAATATCCCGCCGATGCAGTGGACTATTTCAATGCGAACGTGGCGAAATATTTTACGACAGCAGAGTAGACGGGACATGATTTCTGCTCTGCCAGCTGGAGAAAATGCTGCCGGAGCAACTGTTTTTTTCCGCGTTTAGTGAGTAAGCATGAGTAAGAACCTTCTTTTTATTTCGCACCAAGCCTCCCGCACCGGCGCTCCTATTGTGCTGCTGCACCTGTTGCGGTGGCTGAAGCAGCATACGCCTTATCAGTTGGTGGTGCTGCTTCAGGAGGGCGGCGAAATGGAGCCGGAGTTCCGGGAGTTGGGCGAAACCCTTTTGTGGGAGCCGCCGATGGCCACGGGCGGCATCTGGCAGCAGCGGCTGCGGCGGGTGAGCCAGCACCAAGCCCGGCATCAGCGGCGCGTGCAGGAACGGTTACATCAGTTGGCCCCGGCCCTGATCTATGCCAACACCGTCGTGTCGGCCGATCTGGCCCTGTTGCTCAAGCCCGCGCTGCATTGCCCGGTAGTCTGCCACGTGCACGAGCTGGCCACGGTAATTGATGCCTTCATCGGGGCGGCGCGGTTCACGGAGCTCAGTCCGCGCATCGACTGTTTCGTGGCGGCTTCGGAAGCCGTGGCCGAGAACCTGCGCCGCAGCTACCAGGTGCCCGCCGCGCGCATCCGCACCATCCACGAATTCGTGCCGGTGCTGGCGGCGGCCGATTTCACGCTCGCCCGGCAGCAGGTGCGGGAGGAGCTGGGTATTCCGGCAGAAGCTTTTGTGGTGGCCGGGGCCGGCACCATCGACTGGCGCAAGGCCCCCGATTTGTTTATTCAGGTAGCCCAGCACGTGGTAGCTGCCGGCGGCGAACGGGTGTACTTTATCTGGCCCGGGGGGAAACTGCAGTCCGAAGAGGGGCGGCGGGTCCGGCACGACGTGGAGCGGACCGGCCTAACCGGTATCGTTCAGTTTCTGGGCAGCAAAACCAACCCGCATGACTACCTGAGCGCGGCCGATGTATTCCTGCTCACTTCCCGCGAAGACCCCTATCCGCTGGTGTGCCTAGAAGCCGCTGCCCTGGGCAAGCCGGTATTGTGCTTCGACCGGGCCGGCGGGATGCCCGAATTCGTGGAACAGGACTGCGGCGTTATTCTGCCCTACCTGCGTTCCGATCTGATGGCCGCCGCCGTGCTCGGGCTCCGCGCCGACCGCCCGCTCCGCCAGCGTTTGGGCAACAACGCGGCCCGGAAGCTGCGAGAGCGGCACAGCGTGGAGCAGGCCGGCAGCAGGGTGAGCCAGCTGCTGGCCGAGCTGCTGGCGGGATCCTTCGCCGCGTCTACAACTGAAGCAGTAAACGACTAGCCGTACCGCTGATTACTCGTATGATCTCACTTATTATCTGCACCCGCGACCCGGCGGCACTGGCGGCGGTTAGCCAGAGTGCCGCCGCCACGATTGGCGTGCCCTTCGAAATCGTGCCCATCGACAACAGCCAGGGGCAGTACGGCATTTGCGAGGCCTACAACCTGGGCGCGGCCCGGGCCGCTACGATGTGCTGTGCTTCATGCACGAAGACATCCGTTTCCGCACGGCCGACTGGGGGCAGACTGTGGTGGACGTGCTGCGCGACGCGACCATTGGCGTGCTGGGGGTAACGGGGGGGCAGTTTCAGCTGGCCGCCCCCGCCGCCTGGTGGGGCTGCGGGTTGCCCTACTGCCGCGAAAACGTGCTCAACGTTTTTTCCGATGGACACACGGAGCACGAGCTCCGCAACCCCGAAGCCGCCACGCTAACGGATGTGGCGGTAATAGACGGCATGTGGATGTGCTCGCGGAAGGAGGTCTGGGCGCGGCATCCGTTTGATGCGCGCACCTTTACCGATTTCCACTTCTACGATGTGGATTATTGCACGGAGATTTTTCGGAGTGGCTTGCGCGTATGTGTTACCTTTGACCTACTCATCGAACATCATTCCCGGGGAAATATCAACGCGCAGTGGGTTGTTAACGCGTTGAAATATCAGCGGAAACGGGTGAATCAGCTACCTTTCGGTGTGGTCAAAGTGCCAAAAGACGAGTGCCGGGCGCTCGAATTGCGAGCCTTGCAGGAGTTCACGGGGCTCTTGATACGGCAGCATTTTGCTGCTTCCACTGTTACGAAGCACTTGGTTAAGTGCTTATTGCTGGCCCCCTTTAACCGGGATACCCTATGGCTGGCCAAGCAGTTGATTCAAACACGATTTGTCGCCTGATTGTAATGCGCATAGCATTTATTTCCCTTATGTATGACGCTCCATGGGGCGGAAGTGAGGTTCTCTGGTCACAGACGGCTGGGCGCGCATTGCGCGAAGGACACAATGTAATGGTTTCCTGCTATGCCTGGCCCCAACCAGCGAAACCCATTCAGCAATTGGCTGTTGCTGGTGCGCGCACGCATTTTCGACGGCGCTATGAGCCCACATTGCGCTTTAGGGCCATTGACTGGCTTACGCGTTTACCTCGGCAGAGTCGTTTGCCTGAGATAGATGCTTTACGCCGCTTTGCCCCCGATGTAGTCGTCATCAGCCAGGGTGGCTGGAACGATCTGATTTTCCACAAACAGCTTCATAAATGGGTGCAGGAACTACCCTTTCTGCTCATCTGCCATAACTACCACGATCCGGTTCGCCAGGATGAAGCTCAGCGGCTGCGCATGATTGAGCTGTTTGGGCAGGCTCGGGAGGTTCTCATGATTTCGTGCCTACAGCAACAGGTGCTCCGACGGCAACTGGCTGCTCCCTTACTCAATACTCGGGTGGTCCAGAATCCGTTGCATCTGCCAGAGCAGTATCCCATCCCGTACCCGGCATTGCCCGAGAACGGGCCGGTACAGTTGGCTGTAGTAGGTAGTTTTGACGTGGATCGTAAAGGCCAGGACGTATTGCTGGAAGTGCTGGCGGCTCCAAACTGGCGGCCGCGAGCTTGGCACCTGAACCTATATGGGCAGGGCCCCGATGAGGTCTATCTGCGCCGGTTGATTGCCCTGTATGGCTTGCAGGAACACGTAACGCTACATGGGCATGTGAGTGATAGCGCTACCGTCTGGCAGAATACGCATCTACTTGTTGTCCCCTCCCGTATTGAGTCGGGGCCCATGGTGGTCCAAGAAGCATGCCTATGCGGCCGGCCCGTCGCAGCGGCCGATGTAGGGCTGGTACGGACCTGGGTACACGAGGGAATCACCGGCTTCATTGCTGATACAGCTTCGGTCTATTCCCTCGGGAAGATGATGGAACGAGCGTGGTCCTGCCGATCGGAATGGGCGGACATGGCGGTTGTGGCCGCCATGTATGCGCAGAAACATCAGATGCCCGATGCCGCCGGTGACCTGCTGCACCACATTGAAGCAGCAGTTACCAGTTTGCCTGCCGTGGACTCCGATTTTGGTGACTGAAATCCCGGTTACTCCTACATCACCACTGAAAAGACGTAATTTTGCGCTGTTAGTGTATGTTATCAGTGCCTACGGAAAATCTCAAATAATTTACGAATGGCTCATCAACTCTCTTCCGCTAAAGTTACCACCTGCGTCATTGGTGGCGCAGGCTTTATCGGGCGAGCCGTAGTGGCAGAACTTGTTGCCCAGGGGCGGGAGGTGTTAGTGGTAGGCCGCAACGATTCGCCGGATGGCTTTCCGGTCGGAGTACGCTATCTAGATAATGCTCCCGATGCCGGCATGACGGTGCTGCGTGCTGCCATCGAGCAGGCCGATGACGTCATTGATCTGGCGTATGCTACCAGCCCCGGTACCAGTTTCCAGGATCCGGTTAATGATATCTTGGTAAATGTACCCGAAACGGTGCGACTGTTTGAATTGGCGGCTACCATGACGCATCTGCGCAGGTTCGTCTGGATTTCCTCCGGCGGGACTGTGTATGGCCGTACAGCGATAGAGCCCATTCGTGAAACGCATCGGACCCAGCCGCTTTCACCCTATGGCATTACCAAACTGGCCTTGGAAAAGTACGCTCATATGTATTTTGAAACCCGCCAGTTGCCCATCGTATGCGTGCGGCCGGCCAATGCCTACGGAGAAGGCCAACGCCCGTATGCGGGCCAGGGCTTTATTGCCACGGCCATTGCGTCCATGCTAGATGGCCGGGAACTGACTCTTTTCGGGGAGCAGGGTACTATCCGCGACTACCTGTATATCACGGACTTGGCGGCCGGCATTGTGGCAGCCTTATTGGAGGGTGAGCCAGGTGAGGTATACAATTTAGGTAGTGGCCAGGGACTTACCAATCGACAGATCTTGGATATGCTGGCCCCAATGGCTGTGGCTACTGGCGTGCCAGTGCATCTACGTATTGCTCCAGAACGGCCCTTTGATGTGCCTGCCAATATTCTTGACTGCCATAAGCTGACGACCGCTACTGGCTGGCAGCCAGCCGTGTCTATTACCGATGGCCTGTCGCGTACGTGGGCTTGGTATGTTGCTCGTCAGGCCGCAGCCCCTTCTTCCTCTGTATCCTGAATGTCTCTTCCCTCTGCCCCCCGGATTGGTTTCGTAACCAGCACCGACCCCTATAACCGGCGCTCTTGGTCCGGCGTGCATTACTCCATTTTGAAAGCTGCCGAACGTAACATCGGGCCGGTAACTGCTCTGGGGCCCGTGCCTATGGTGTGGCCACTGCGCATCGGCGACAACCTCAACCGCCGCCTTATTACGCCGCTCACCCGCAAGCGCTATCATTACTCTTGGAGCATTGTAATGGCGAAAATTTACGCCCGTATTTTTGGGCGCCGCCTGCAGCAGCAGCCATTTGACTTGCTGCTAGCTCCGGCATCCTTTACCGAAATTGCCTACCTCGATACCACGGTTCCCATTGTCTATATCGAGGATTCCACCCTCGGCCAACTCATCGATTTTTATGCCGGCCTGATGGGGCTGCTCACTGTATCGAAGCGGGAGTTGAATTTCATTGAGAAAAAAGCACTGGATAACGCATCTCTGGTGTGCTATTCGTCCGAGTGGGCAGCTCAGTCGGCTATTCAGGATTATGGGGCCGATCCAGCTAAAGTAGTAGTAATTCCGTTTGGTGCCAACTATCCCTCGCCGCCGGACTATGCCGAAATTGCGGACAAGCCCCGCAACGCGGAGTGTCGGCTGTTTCTAATGGGCGGAGAATGGGGGCGTAAAGGTGTGGCTATTGCCTATGATACCATAGTGGCGCTTAATGAAAGAGGCGTACCTGCTACGCTTACCGTAGTGGGTTGCGCTCCGCCCGCCGCAGAGGCGCATAAGTACCAGCACCCGGGGTTTACGACAATTCCGTATCTGAATATGGGTGAAGCGGCCGACCTGCAGCGGTTGGATACTCTGTTTCGCACGGCGGATTTTTTCATTCTGCCTTCGCGGGCCGAGTGTGCCGCTATTGCCTTTGCCGATGCCAACTCTTTCGGCTTACCTGTCGTAACGACCGATGTTGGCGGGATTGCCAGTTTCGTGGAGCAGGGTAAGACCGGCGTAATGCTGCCCCTTAGTGCAACGGGGGAGGATTTTGCCACGACTATCCAGTCCCTGTATCAGGATGAAGCAGCTTACCAGCAGATGCGCGTTGCCGCACGTCAGCGCTACGAAGAAACGTTGAACTGGGACCAATGGGCCCTCCAGTTAAAGCGGGAGCTGCACACGCGTGGTTTATGGCCCACTACCTAACGTACCTTGTCATTTACCGGGTTTAGCTGCACATTCCTGTACCTTTGTCCCTGACTTTTACCTTCCTCATGCAAGTTCCTTTTCTCTCTTTTTCGCCTCAGCATCATCCCATTCGGGAAGAAGTATTAGCGGCTATGGCCCGGGTTTACGATAGCCAGTGGTACGTGCTGGGGCAGTCGGTGACTGATTTCGAGGCCGCTTACGCGGCTTATAATCGGGTAGAGCACTGCGTAGGCGTTGCTAATGGTCTGGATGCGCTACACCTGGCCCTGGTCGCCCTGAATATTGGTGCCGGTGACGAGGTAATCGTTCCTTCGAATACATACATCGCCACTTGGCTGGCCGTATCATTTGTTGGTGCCACGCCCGTTCCCGTTGAGCCCGACGCGGCCACATACAACCTGAATCCCCGGCTAATTGAGGCGGCCATCACGCCGCGTACCAAAGCCATTATGCCGGTTCACCTGTATGGACAGGCCTGTGAGATGACGGCCATTATGGACATTGCGCGTCGTCATGACCTGTTTGTGATTGAGGATAATGCGCAGGCTCAAGGAGCCGCTGCCGATGGCAGCCTCACTGGAAGCTTCGGTCATGCCAACGGTACCAGTTTTTATCCGGGGAAAAATCTGGGCGCCTTGGGCGACGCCGGGGCCATTACGACCAATGATGCCGAAGTAGCCCGGCACCTGCGTACGCTGCGAAACTATGGCTCGCAGAAAAAATACTATAATGAGGTTATTGGTTATAACTCTCGACTGGACGAAATGCAGGCCGCAGTCTTGTCCGTGAAACTTCCGCGTTTATCAGATTGGACCCGCCAGCGTCAGCAAATTGCGGCCCGATATGATCAGCTATTAGCTGGTATTACCAATATAATCTTACCCGTAGTGGCCGAGGGTAGTACGCACGTCTACCACTTGTACGTGGTGCGTACCCCTGAGCGCGACGCATTGCAGCAGCACCTGACGGCAGCCGGTATTGGCACCCTCATCCACTATCCGGTGCCTCCTCATCAGCAGGGGGCGTACGCTGCCCTGGAAATACCTGTTGGTCAGTACCCAATTGCGGAAGAACTGGCGTCGACTAGCTTGAGCTTACCCATGTGGCCCGGCATGCAGGAAGAGCAAATTGCCGCGGTTGCGCAGGCAATTCATTCGTTCTTTGCGTGAGGTCCTGATGTTCTCAGAAATCCCCCGCTTACTTGATTTTTCTCGTACCGGGTCACAAGCCATTGGCTATTTGACGGTAACCCAGAACTCTGAGCTACCGTTCACCATTCGTCGCGTTTACTGGACTTATCAGGTACCTACTGATACTATGCGCGGCGGGCACGCCCATCATGATCTGAAGCAAGTGGTATTTGCCGTTAATGGCCAGATTGGCCTCACTCTGGAAGGCATTAGGGGCGATAAATACACGTTCACACTCAATCAACCAGATCAGGGCCTGTATATTCCCCGGTTGTATTGGGGGGCTATTACGTTTTCCACGAATGCCGTTCTGATGTGTCTAGCTTCGGAAGAATATCTGGAAGCGGATTATATCCGTGAATATGCTGAATTTAAAATATTACAACATGTCCACTTTTAATACCGGCACCCCGCTTACCTATTACGTTCACCCCAGTGCCATTGTCGATACTACCGATATAGGCTACGGTACCACTATCTGGGCTTTTGTCCACGTACTGAATAATGTGCGTATCGGGGCAGACTGTAATATCTGTGACCATTGCTTCGTCGAAAATGGGGTGATCTTGGGCGACAATGTCACGCTCAAGTGCGGTGTGTATCTGTGGACGGGTATCACGGCAGAAAACAACGTATTCATTGGGCCCAACGTGGTCTTTACTAACAATGTCAGGCCGCGTAGCAAAGATAGGTTGGCACCCATAGTGTATACCTTACTCAAGCATGGCTGCTCACTGGGTGCCAATTCTACTATTCTAGCTGGCGTTACGATAGGCCGTTATGCGCTTACGGGAATAGCCTCCGTCGTTACCCGTGACGTCAAGGATTATGCCCTTGTTTATGGTAATCCGGCTCGGCAGCATGGCTGGATAGATGAACAGGGCCAGAAGCTGGAAGCAGCTCCGGAACCGGGGTATTGGGTGTCAGCCACTACTGGCCGGCGGTACCGGGAGGCTTCGCACGGCTTGGTTCCGGAATCTGTTTAAAATGCACTATCCCACCATTAGTATTGGTATTGGCTCCTAATAACAATGCAGATTATAGCGGTTTCGCAAACGGTATACCTCGTCGTAGAGACGCAACAGTTGGAGTCTCGTAGTTGAACGACAGTAATTGACGGTCAACATCAGCAACGACGAGACTCCAACTGTTGCGTCTCTACGACGAGGCCCACTGTTCCCGAAATCGCTATACCTAGAAATGTAATCGGATATGCGGGACGTTACGCATCCAGCCATTGAATAAAACGTATTACCTGATTACAAGCCGTACTTTAAAGGACTGGAAGAACGGCTACTGTTTAGCGTAGCATTGCTACGCTAAACAGTAGCCGTAAGCTGTAGCTTATTTCAGGTAAGAGGTGCCAAAAAATACCCACTTAAAATGGGCTTTCCTAACTCATGCGCAGTTGGGAATTGGTCTCCCGCTCTGCGGTGCCTAGTGCGTCATTAGTACGGACGTAGGTCCGGTTGTTACCCGTTGTCATGTCTGAAATTTCGCGCACAAAATCCGCCTTCTGGGGCACTATCTCGACGCAGGCATTCACCATTATTTCCATGTTGGTGTCTATCGTCAGTACGCCCCTGATGGTGAAATATCTGGATAAGGACGCCTATGGCTTGTCTATTATCTTTTTTCAGATAGTGAATTACCTGGCGCTGTTCGACTTTGGTCTCTCGTCGGCCGTTATCCGCAATCTGGCCCTACACCGGGGTGATGATGAGGCCAACCGGCTGATGGTTAATCGGATTATGTCGACCGGGGTGCTGATAGCAGCCGGTTTCGGTATACTAGTGGCTGGGGCCGGTATTGGGCTGGCCCCGTTACTGCCCAAAGCGTACGACCTAAGTCCGGAACTGGCGGCCCCCGCTGTTCCGATTGTTATTACCCTCAGTTTGTTGGTCGGCGGGCAATTCATGCAACGTGGGCTGGGCGGCATTTTCTTCGCTCATCATCGGCAAACCCTGATTGCTACCCCTATTTTTGTGGTCAACCTGCTAACCACTGGGCTGACGCTACTCTTGCTGTCGCGGGGAATTGGTCTTTGGACGTTCGTATATGCTAACCTGTTTCAACTTTTCGGAAACGGTATCGTGCAGGTAGTACTACTGTACCGCTACTATCCCGAGGTCCGGATCCGGATAAAATACTTTGACAAGGCGCTGACGCACTCCATGCTGGGGTACGGCTTTTTCATGTTTCTGCACGGGCTGGCGACGCAGGTGATTCTGTACACTGACCGGCTGGTTATTGGTAAGGTGCTGTCGTTGGCGCTGGTAGCAGTGTTTTCGCTGACGGTGCGCATTCCGGAGGTAGGAATGAACCTGCTGGGCCGGGTCACGGAAAATGCCCTGCCGGCGGTAGCCGAAATTGTGGTGCACGAAGGTCCGGCCCGGGCCCGCCTGTATTTCCACCGTATGATGCTACTGATTGTGGTGATGAGCCTAGCGGCGTTCTGGCTGATGCTGACCCTGGATGAGTGGTTTATCCGGCTGTGGGTAGGGCCGGATTTCTTCGCTGGTCAG
>NZ_QVLT01000002.1 GCF_003417065.2 Hymenobacter lapidiphilus
ACAACCACGCCAAACGGCTTAAGACCTTGCGCGGCCTCACGCCACATGAATTTGTCTGTGCCGAGTGGCAGAAAAACCCCGTTAACTTTACCCAGGACCCGACCCACCTCACGCTGGGACTATACACCTAGACTGATAGCAACCTAACGTCGCAACTTAGAAAACGACTTTTCCGCTCCCGGTTTGCTCTGGTAACTTCGGGCCAAAGCACCTGCTTGGCTAGAAGTTACCTCTCTATCTTAAATGGCTTTCGGCTGCCACAGCAACTTCTGATTCGTCTCTTTTAGTCTCGAATGCGCCACTGCTGGATGGGTGCATTTTGCTGCGGATTTGGCGTGACCTTACATCAGTAATTGCTAAGGCAGTATGGAAAATCAAAAGACCATCATGATAACCTCTGATTTGCCTCCCGATTTCATTCCGTTCAACCGTCCGCATCTGGCCGGCCCGGAGTTGGAGTATATCCGGCAGGCGGCAGCATCCGGCAAGCTCTCCGGAAACGGCATGTTTACTCAACGCTGCCAGCAGTTTTTCGAGCAGGACTATGGCATCCCTAAAGTACTGCTAACCACCAGCGGTACCGACGCGCTAGAAATGGCCGCTCTGTTACTCAACCTGCAGCCTGGCGATGAAGTAATTGTCCCCAGCTACACCTTCACTTCCACCGCCAACGCCTTCGTACTGCGCGGGGCTCGTATTGTATTTGCCGACAGCCTCTCCGACCATCCGAACTTGGATGTCGCGCGGTTGGAGGCTCTCATCACCCCGCGTACCCGCGTCATCGTGCCTGTGCACTACGGCGGTCAGCCCTGCAACATGGTCGCTTTACTGTCTCTGGCTCGCCAATACAAACTGTGGGTAGTAGAAGACGCTGCGCAGGCCATAGAGGCCCGCTTCCTGAATCGGCCTTTAGGCACCTTCGGCCATTTAGCAGCTTTTTCCTTCCACGAAACAAAAAACCTCAGTGCTGGTGAGGGTGGTATGCTGGCCATAAATGACGCGGACCTAGCTACCCGTGCCGAAATAATCTGGGAGAAAGGCACCAACCGCGCTGCTTTTGCCAGGGGTGAGTCCGCCCGCTACGAATGGGTAGATATAGGGTCCTCCTTTCTGCCCTCAGAACTGAACGCAGCCTATCTGTGGGCGCAGGTAGAAGCCCGGACCATCATTCAGCAGCAAAGGCAGCAGCTTTGGGAAACGTATGCCAAGGCACTCGCGCCGCTGGCTGCCGCCGGCGCTTTTGGATTACTGCCCGCACTGCCCGACAGTCAGCCTAATTGGCACATTTTTGCGCTGCTATGTAATTCACAAACCGAGCGCGACGACCTGCTGGCCCATTTGCGGGAGCAACACATTCTGGCCGTTTTCCACTACCTACCCCTACACCGCAGCCCCTACTACACCCCCCGCCATGATGGCCGTCCCCTCCCCCACGCCGACCGTTTCGGCCAGACATTGGTGCGGTTGCCACTTTATCACGAATTGCAACCCGAACAGCAGGAACGGATAATCGAGGCCATCCGGACATTTTACGAAGCCTAACGCCGGAAGTCGGGGCTACGAGCTACGCCAATAACTCGTCGTATAGCTGGCCCAGCTGCTCGTAGCTAGCGGCCGCCCGAAACTTGTGGCGCACGAATTCCCGACCCGCCGCCGCAAACTCCTGCCGCAGATCAGCATCAGCGGCCAGCCGGAGCAACGCCTGGGTCATGGCGGGCACGTCGCGGTTGGGCACCAGAAGGCCCGAGCGGCCCGATTCAAATAGCTCAGCCGGGCCACCGCAATCTGTAGCAATAAGGGGCGTACCGAAGTAAAGCGCGTCGAGACAGGTGAGAGAAAAGGATTCTGATTCGGAGAAATTCAGTACTATATCGGCCTGCTTAATGGCCGCTTCCACATCATGTACGAAGTTGCCGAAAGTGACAACCTCACGCAACCCGGCTGTTTCCACGGCAGCTTCGAGTTGTCGTCGATAGATACGGTTTTTATCCAGACCCATGTCACCGCCAGCAAAGTGCAGGCGTAGGTTGGGCTGCTGTAAGTACGCGGTCTTGAATGCCTGCACGGCGAAATTCTGACCTTTCCCCGGGATATAATTACCCAGAAACAGCACCCGTACGGTACCGTCGATTCGGGGAGCCAAGCTAGTGGCCGGGTACTTTTCGCCTTCCGGAATCGGGTCGAAAATGACCTTTATATGAGATAGTGGTTGAAAGTACGAGTATACCGCCTGCGATACGCACACCACCCGTTGGGCAAGATGCTCGGCCACCCAGCGCCAGGTGCGGGCCAAGGGCTGCATCTGGGTATGAGGAAGGAACCGCACATGCGTTACCAGCGGCCGGCCAGTGAGCAGCCGCGCTACTACACCCGTTAGGTTGTAGAAGTCATTCATATGTACCGCGGCGGCCTGCTCCTGTCGTATTAGTGCCGCCAATCGCCAACCATTAAGTAGCAGCATCGGTCCGTATAGCAGCAGGTTGCGTACCCGCTTGCTTATTTCCACGAAGGGAAGCTCGTACACCCGATAGCCTGCTGTTTCCAGCACTGCCCGCCCCCGACTCCCGCTCGGTAGTACGTATACAAACTCATACCGACCGCGCAGCCGGTCAGTGGCGTTACGAATGGCCATCAGAGCCCCGGTTACGGCCGTGGAGTTATCAGCAATCAGAATGACGGGCTTGGTTGGCTGGGGCATTATTTTGCTAATACATCTTCGAGCACGGCCACCCACTGACGGAAAATCTTTTCCCGGGTGAAATCCTGCATGCGTTGGCTGGCGAGCTTACCCAGCCGCTCCCGCTCGGCCGCATCGCCAAGCAATTGATCGAGCGTTTCCGTCCATACCTGCTGGTCGGCCGCCAAGCTGGCTGGCTGGTTGAGCATAGGCATCAGCATCCCGAACTCAGCCCGTTCGGCCGCCCGGATTGCGGTACTAGGGGTGGTAGTACTGGGAGCCAGGATTTCGCGGGGGCCCGTCGGACAGTCGGTGGTTACGGCCGGTACGCCGCAAATCATAGCCTCGCCCAAGGCCATCGGGAAACCTTCCCAAGCCGAAGGGAACACAAACAGCGAAGCCGGCCGGATATACTTAAACGGATTCTGTTGGAGGCCCAGAAAATACACGTCGAACTCGGTGGTCAGCAACTCCCCGCTCCAGGCCTCATACACCCGCAGGCCTAACTGGCGGGCGTGGCGGGTAAGGTCGTCGCGCAGTTCCCCATCACCCACGAAAACCAGCTTAGCTGGCCGCCGCTTAATAAGGGCAGCTAAGGAATCAAGCAACGGAGCCTGGTTTTTCTGGATGGTGAGGCGCCCCGAAGTCACAAGCACTGGAGCCGAATCGTACACGGCCTGCTCCTGCGGCGTCAACGGCTCCCGGGACTTCTCTTCAATCTGGGCTACTTCAAAGAAGTTGTTGATAGTTACCAGCTTCTCCGGCTTCACTCCAAAGCCCTCAATCAGTTCGGGGTTGATGTCACGGCTTACCGTCACGATTTTATCGGCGCGGTTATAGAGGCCCGGCATCAGTACTTTCTTGCGCAGCCAGCCCACTAAGCCCGTAATATTACCGTCGTGTAGCTTAGAACCGTGAATGCAGAGCACCACCTTCTCAGGCCCCTTGCTCAACAGATTCACGTAGTCGGCCCCTTCCAGATGGCTCACGCACACATCAGTATGCAGGCGGCGCTTGAGGGCCCGCAGGCGCCCGATACGACGGCCAAAGTTGCGGATCTTGTCTAACGGACTCCCTCCCCCCGCCACTTCTAGGCTCCGCACTTCGTTGCCGCTGGGGTACATGTCGCCGCCGTCTAGGTTGAACACCGCTTCCGTTACGACGTAATACTTGGCCAGCTCCACGCTATGGTCGTGGAAGACGCGCTGCGCACCACCCAGGCCCAGGTTGGAAATCAGTAACAGGAGGTTGCGGGGAGTAGAAGAGAACATAATTACTGGTGTAGCGCGTTGATACTCTCCTGGTACAGTTGGGTGTAGGCGGCTATGCAACGGCTCATATCAAATTTGGTGAAGGCCTGCCGAGCCAGTTGTTGATGCTGGGCTAGCAGTACTGCATTGGTAGCATACTGGTGCATCGCTTGATATAACAGATCCATATCGGCCAGCCCTTCTTGCGGGAACTCAATCAACAAACCAGCCTCATGCCCCTCATCAGTGCGAATCATTTGCCGAATTTCTCCCACATCGGTAGAGATAACCGCTTTCCCGCAGAACAAATACTCGGCAATGGAATTGGGCAGACTTTCTTTGAGGGACGAAGCCAGAATCCCCACATCGAGACTCCCCACGCAGTCGATAGGGTTGTTCACGAACCCCAGAAAGCGCAGACTTTTATCGCCTTGATATTTTTCGCTTAACTGCGTCAAAAAGGGACTAGCTCCAACTAAGAGTAGATTTGTTGGACGGGATATTTCGGCACTTAACCGCTGATAGGCTTGGATAACTGGCTCCCACCCCTTTTCCGGTACACCGCGCGCAACCATTCCGAACACCAGCGCTTCAGAAGGTATGCTCAACTGCTGGCGGGTGTATTTAGGAGCTTCAGCTGATACGCGGCCTTCCAAACCGTTGTATATCTGGCGTAGTAAAATCTTACCGGATAGCGTGTGATTGAGGTGAATAGCTTCCAGGTTCTGCTCCGAAAGATAGGCGACCCCATTCGTACGGGCAATGGTACTGGCCAGTTTCGTAAGATACCCCGGAATAACGTACTGCTGCTGCTGCCGGTAAAACGCCAGAAACTGCTCGTAATCACCGTGCATAGTCACAATCAATGGAACGCGCGGGAAATCTTTTACTACTTCCGCCAGCAAAGCATCCGCCTTGAACGTATTACTGCTCACGACTTCAATATGCTTATCCCACAATACCTGGCGCAGGTGGCCCACCAGTGCTCGGCGGCGTAAGCTTATTGCATAGCCGTGCCGTTGGAACCAGTCATCGGCACGCAGCAGTAAGGTATCCATGCTGCTTGCGGCCGGACGGTACTCTACTAGTTCTACGTCCGGGGCCAGCCTTTTTACCAAGTCATGCTCCGTGTACTGCCAATACATAGCGTATAGGTACACGCGGTGCCCGGCTTCATGTAAGGCCTGTGCCAACCGGAGCGCGAACGTCTGAGCGCCTCCAATTCGTAATTCTTCAACAGCAACGAGTATATTCATGTCTTATTTTCAGCTTCAACTACTTAGCCAGTTAGCCAACCTGATTCTGTTTCAATGGCCGAACCACCTGCTGGAACACCTCCTCATATTGTCGCAGGCAGTGGGACATTCGGAATTTCTCAAACGCCAGGGTTGCCCGCTGCTGATGCTCTTCCAGCAAGGCCGGCTGCGTCAGGTACGCACGCATCGCTTCCGTCAGATGCCTAGGGTCGGTGAGCTGCCAGTTAGCCTGCTCCAGCAACACGCTTGCTAGGCCCGCTTTGGAAGCAAGCATGGCCGGCACTTCCCCAATACGGCTGGCAATAACCGGCTTGCCGCACGACAGGTATTCGGTAATGGAGTTGGGCAGACTCTCGGCGTGGAAATAGCTAGGCAGCAGCCCCACGTCGAAGATATCCACCCAGTCGATGGGGTTGCGGGAAAAGCCGGTAAAGTGTAGGCGCGGATGCGGATGCTGCCGGCGCAACTCCGTGAGGTAGTCGCTCTCCCCTACCAGCACTAGGTGCAGCTCCGGGTGCGCCGCTTCAAGAGCCAGAAACGAATTCACGGCGTAGCCCCATCCCTTTTCAGGAATCCCGCGCGCCACCATGCCAAATACCCGGGCATCGGCCGGAACGCACAGGGCAGCCTGGGTATGCGTCAGCTTCTCCGCCGAAAATTGCCCGTCGAAGCCGCTGTAGATTTTCCTGTTGAGCACTGAGTGCAGGGGCCGGACCCCGCGCTGCCCAAAAATCTCCAAGTTCTTGCTGGTCAGGCACACTACGGCGGCCGCCTGTTGCAGAGCAAAATTACCCTTGGGCGTTACTTCGGGCGCATCGGCCTTGTGCAGAAACAGCTCGTAGCAGCCGTGCATGGTAATCACCAGAAGAATGCCGAGCCCCTGCAACGCCTTAGCGGCGGCATAGTCAGCATTGATGGTGTGGCTAATTACCACATCGGGGGCTAGGCGCTCAATTGTCTGGCGCAGGTAGCGGATCATCAGCGCCTCGCGCAGCCAATCAGGGCAGCCCAGGCGGCGGCCCAACCCGACAGCTTTGCGCAGCATCGCATCCAACTTCGGCGACAGCAAGCCATAGGAAATCACTGACACCCCAAGAGCAAGCTGCTGGATTAGATTCTGATTTACCAGGTGCGCATGCTGGTCATACAGGTGTACCGTGTGACCCACTACCTGCAAGGCCTGCGCCAGGCGCAGGGCAAACTTTTGGGCGCCGCCCGTGCGCAGATCCTCCAGAACAATCAGAATTTTCACGCTTTAGGAAACGGCTGGAACGGGTGGGAGTTCCGTGAGTCCGTACACGCGGCCGGGGTACTGGTTGGTTAGCATGCGTTCCACGGCAGCTTCCAGCACGGTTACATCTACTGGGTACTCCTGGCCGTCACGCATGTTGCCGCCCACTACCACGTCATAATAGCGGATTCCCATAGCATATGCCTGCCAGTAATATAGCGGCATAAGGTAATTACGAGGCATAATCTCGATAACATGGCTTTGGGCGTAGTTCATGAAAAACTGCTGAATCATGCCAGCCCCGTGTAGCGCCACCAGATATTCGGTTTCCTGAAACAACTGGGCCTGCTGCTCGATGGTGAGGTTTTCGGCAAACATCTCCTCGAAGCCGTGGCGCTTGAGCATGGCTACTACCTCGGCCTCATTGTCGAGGTAGCGGCCGTAGCGGTTCCGGTCCCGGTTCAGGAATACCTTGCGCCATGGCTTCACATAAGGCATCGCGTACAGCTCGCGCATGGTGCGCCAGGCAGCGGGGCTAAAGGAGGCCGTTTGCAGCTTGTAGAGCTTCTTTACCTGCACCCACTCCACGTCGCCCACCACGTACCAGTCCAACTGCCGCACTTGCGGGCTACCCTGATATAGGTACTGGAAGTACACCGTATCGTACATCTTTTTGGTGATGAGGATAGGCGTGTCCCGGGGCAGGCCGCTCCGCTCCCACTGTTGCAGGCTAATGAGCGCATCGACCAAGTGGTGATAGTAATTGCGTGTGGCCGAGCCGTCGTACCAGATGGCCATATCCAACTGCGTAACGCTGGAGGGGCGCATCAGATAGGGCAGAATGTACGGGTACTGCCGGTCGTGTTTGTACACCACGGTTTGCTCCACCAGTTCCCGCCCGGCTCGGATGCCGAGCAGGCGCTCCGGTTCCAGTAATACATCTTCCACTTCCACCACAAAGCTTTCCTGCATGGTCCAGCGCTTGTTGTCTTCGGCCACGAACTCGCTGAATACCGGGTCGGCGAATTCGGTGGGAACATCGGCAAAAATCTCGTCGGTCTGGCGGTACAGGTAGCGAAAGCCGGGGCCATCCTGGCGGTTTTTCCAGTAGCCGGCCGCCGCTTTGCGACCCAGGCCGGTACGCCAGAGCAGCGTGCGGGTGGCTTTGTTGAGGAAGCTGGTAACGGAGGTCGTCATGGCAGGCAAAAAAACGGCCGCATCGGCGGCCGCGAAACTAGGATTGAACGAGCAGGTAGCGACGGAAACGCAGTGGCACATATTCGCCCAAGGTCTTGCGCAGATACACCACCCAGACGAAGATGCCCATCAGCAAAGATACAACGGCTCCGATGGGCAGGAACCACAGCCAGTGATTGAACACGGGGATGGTGTCCAGCTTCTGCACCAGTAAGTAAAGGCCGATTCCAACCGCGCTAATGCCCAGCGTGGGTCCTATGATAGGCCGCACCAGCGAGTCCATCCATGAAATTTCCAGGTGCTTACGTAGCAGGAAGGGCACGTACCAGAACGACGTAAGCATCGCCGCAATGATGGTACCGAGCAAGATTCCGCTCATGCCCAGCTTGTAGCCCAGCCAGATGGAAAGCGTCAGGTTCAGGCCCGCCTCCACCATGGCGGCAAAGCTCAAGGGCCGGGCAATACCCTTGGCATTGAGGAAGAAAACACCGGTCCTCGTAATGGTTTGCTGCACCATAATAATGAGGGCCAGGATCAGTACCTGCTGACCAGCGAAGAAATCCGGCCCTACCCACAGCCGGATAAACCACTCATCCAGGGTCAGCATCAGCCAGAACGCCGCTAGGCTCATCACCACAATCAGTAGCATCATACGGTGGAAATACAGGCGGCCCGGGCCGGACCTTCGTGCACCACAATTTCGGCTACCGCCTCGGGGCGGCGGGCGAAGCGCAGGGTGCGCGTCTGGAAGGTGAGGGCGTCGAACAGCCAGAGCCGGCCACTCAGCACCTCGCCCAGGCCCAGCAGTACCTTCAGCGTTTCGGTGGCCTGGGCCGTGCCCACCACGCCGGGCAGCACCCCCAGCACCCCGGTAGCCGAGCAGTTCGGAGCCTCGTCGGCCCCCGGCGGCACCGGGAACAAGCAGCGGTACGTGGGCCCGCCCGCGTAATTGAACACCGACACCTGCCCCTCGAACTTGTAGATGGCCCCCGACACGAGGGGCCGCCCCAGCAGCACGCAGGCGTCGTTGAGCAGGTAGCGGGTGGCGAAGTTGTCGGTGCCGTCTACCACCACGTCGTAGGCTTCCACCAGCGCCCGCACGTTGCCCAAATCCAGCCGCAGCGCGTGTACTTCGGTCCGCACCAGCGGGTTCAGCCGGGCCAGCACCTTGGCGGCGGTTTCGGCCTTGCTGCGCCCCACATCGGCCGGCCCGAACAGGATCTGGCGGTGCAGGTTGCTCTCGTCCACCACGTCGGCATCCACGATGCCCAGCGTGCCCACCCCCGCGGCGGCCAGGTACTGCAACACGGGGCAGCCCAGCCCGCCCGCGCCCACCACCAGCACCCGGGCCGCCTTGAGCTTCAGCTGGCCGGCCTCGCCAATCTCGGCCAGCTGCAAGTGGCGGCGGTAGCGGCAGGTTTCTTCGGGGGTGAGCATGGGCAGGTTGGGGTTGGTAGAACGGCGTAGCGACGCAACAGCTGGAGTCTCGACATTGAACGATGTGATACAGGACGAACAACATTGACACCATCAGCAACGACGAAACTCCAACTGTTGTGTCGCTACGGCGTGCTGACACCCTCGCGTAACCACGTCACCGCTGCGCCCTCGTCGCCGAAGAAGCGCACCTTGTAGGGCTTGTCGGCGTAATACGCCTCATCCTGGAAGCTGGGGTCGGCGGTAATGCGGGCCAGCAGGGCGGGGCCGGTGAGGTAGGCCACGCGCAGGCCCCCGAAGCGGCGGGCCATGTCGGGGAAGTACTCGGTTAGTAGCCAGCGGGTGATGGCGGGGTCGTTGACGACGCGGTGGCGGATATCCTGGAGCCAGTAGCGGCAGTTGCTGGCCAGGGCCTCGCGGCTCAGCTGCTGGTAAGCGGCGGGCAGCAGGGCAGGGTCGGGCTGATGCGTCCAGCGCCCCACCAGCAGGTCGAGGTCGGCGCGGTGGGTTATCTGGAGCAGTTCGGCGGGAGTATCGGGGGCCATGGCGGAGGGCTAGAAAGCAAAGCTACAGAAAGCGCGGTGCCGGAAGCAGAGGCACCGCACCCGGCCCTGACCAACGCGGCTACCGCCCATCGCGTAGCAGGGGCACGGCGGCCCCGCTGGCTTTCGTTGCTCATCAACCCCCACCGCCATGCAACGCGTTTCCCCGCTCCTGAGTGCCGCCAGCCTGCTGCTATTAGGTGCCTGCTCGCAAACCAACCAGCAGCCCGCCACCGACATAGTACTACCGAAGCCACCGAAACCCCCGTGAAGCGCACGGCTTCGGGCTTTTTAGGCGGCAGCGGGTGCTACCGGGCAACGGGCGTTTACTGGCGCGGGCGGCGTTTCTGCTTGCGCACGGGCGGCTCGGGGGCCGGCGGGGCCGGCTGCATCTGCACCGAGTCGGCACTTACCTGCCCGAACTGCACTTTGGGCATGGGTAGCTGGGCATTGGGCTCGACGGCAGGTACGGGCAGCGGCTCGGCGCTACCCTGGCCGACGCCAGTGGGCAGTACCACGCCCGGCACCGGGCTGATGCGTTCGGTAGGCTGATGGCGGGTAGGTGTAACGGGGGTGCGGTTCTGGGCACGGGCACCGAACGGGGCACTCAGGCCGCCCAGCAGCAGGGCAATGGTCAGGAAACGAAACATGCGGTAGGAAGTTAAGTGGAAGCAGGGCACCGGGCCTTTTCTACCTGTTACGGCAGCCCGGTGGCCGGCGTTGGTCTGGCGGCCGGGTGTCAGTGTTTGGGCATCAGTTCGGCCGAGCTGAGCGAATACACGTCGTGGCGGCGGCTGCGCAGGTTCTGCACGCTGCCCTGCTGGCGCAGCTTGTCGAGAATGGACAAATCCACGTCAGTCACCAGAATCATCTCGGTGTTGGGCGTGGCCTCGCTCTTAACCCCGGTAGTCGGAAACGAGAAGTCGCACGGCGTCAGCACGGCCGACTGGGCGTACTGGATGTCCATGTTTTTTACGCGGGGCAGGTTGCCCACCGAGCCGGCAATGGCTACGTAGCACTCGTTTTCGATGGCCCGGGCCTGGGCGCAGTGCCGCACCCGCGAGTAGGCAGTCTGGGTGTCGGTGAGGAAGGGGACGAACAGGATGTCCATGCCCTGATCGGCCAGCAGGCGGGCCAACTCCGGAAATTCGGAGTCGTAGCAGATGAGAACACCCACCCGGCCGCTGTCGGTGTCGAAGGTCTGGAGGCGGCTACCGCCCTTCAGGGCCCAGTACTTGGCTTCGTTGGGCGTTACATGAATTTTCTCGTAGCGCTCCGTAGTGCCGTTGCGGCGGCACAGGTAGCCCACATTCATCAGCTGCCCGTCGGAACCCAGCTCGGGCATCGAGCCGGTAATGATGTTGATGTGGTACTTGACGGCCAGTAGGGTGAAGCGGTGCAGGATTTCGGGCGAAAACTGACTGAGCTTGCGGATGGCATCGATTTCGGCCAGCTCATTGGTTTCGGCCATTAGCGGGCCATGGAACAGCTCCGGAAACAGGGCAAAGTCGGCCCGGTACGCCGACAGCGCATCCACAAAGTATTCCACCTGCTGAAACAGGTCGTCGAAGCTGTCGTAGAGGCGCATCTGCCACTGCACCAGGCCCAGGCGGACCTGGGTTTTGGGGGCTACGGCGGTAGCGGGGCGCTGGCTGTACAGCATGTTGTCCCACTCCATAAGCAGGGCATAGTTGCCCGAGGCCTCGTCGCCGGGCAGGTAGCCCCGAATCACGCGCACCGGGTGAAAGTCGTTGGAAAGCTGGAAGTTGAGGGCCGGGTCCACGATTTCGCGGTTTTTTACCCGCTGCACGTATTCCTTGGGCGTCATGGCTTCCTGGTGCTCACGGTAGCCGGCAATGCGGGCCCCGAACGTGATGGCCCGCAGGTTGAGCCGCTCACAGAGTTCCTTGCGCGCTTCGTAGAGCCGCCGCGCCAGCCGCCGCCCGCGGTAATCGGGGTCCACAAATACCTCGATACCATAGAGCGTGTCGCCGGCCGGGTCGTGGGTGCTAAAAGTGTACTCGCCGGTAATCTGGCGGTAGGTATGCTCGTCGGGGTACTTGGCGCGCACCACAATAATGGCCAGCGCGGCCGCCACCACCGCCCCGTTTATCGTTACCACCAGCTGCCCCATCGGAAACAGCTCCCGTAGCCGCGCCAACGACTCGGCAGGCCAATAGCTGCCCATTTCGGGGTAGGCCCGTCGCATGGCCGCGTCAAATGATTCGTAGTCGTCGGCCTGTAGGTGGCGGATTTCAATTACTTCGTTCATGCAAATGTGGGTTAAAAGGGGCTCCGGCGCGGCCACCGCTGGCCGCGCAAGGGCCCAGGCCAACCGCCGTCGGGCGGTGGCAGCCAGCGGCCGGAAGGGTGGGTTGCGCAGGGTGAGTTTTGGAAGTGCCTCTGCTGGCTAAACGCGCATCGTGGCGTTTGGTTGGCCGGCATTGGCTGCGTCGCTACCGCAAAAAAGCCGCTTCCCGAACAGGAAGCGGCTTTGGCAGCCCAGCAGAAAGGCTGGCTATTTCTTCATCACCCGGGTCGGGACGCCAGCTTTCACGCTTGGGCCTTGGGTGCGGCGCTTGGCCTGGGCCTTGCGCCGCAGTTTCCAGCGACGCACGGGGCCGAGCTTCTTCATTTTTTTGCGGGCACCGCCCTTGTAACTCATGTAGTTGGGACGGCCCTTGCGTGGGGTACGCCGGAAAAAGCCAGCTTCGGCCGCGGCAGGGGCAAGCAGCGTAGTGCCGGCTGCAACGGCATGGGCTTCGGCAGTAGCACGGGCTGGCGCCGGCTCCAGCATCATGGCAAAAGCCAGCAAAAGGAAAAGTAGCGTTTTGAACATACAGAAGAAGGAAAGAGTGGATGGAAGTGGCTGATAGAATTGATTTCGTCTTTTCGTTTGCGAAGTACTTAGCTCACAATGAAGATAAACGAAAAGCAGCCACTATAAAAATTCATCTTTCCACGAATCTTTTGCACGGTCGGTTAGGGCGTTAAATAATTGTCTTTTTTCAGGTTTACTGAATAGCTGCAATGGCCGGAGTGCAAAAAGTTGTTGTAGCCAGCCGTCTATCGGCGCGAGCGAAGCCAGCGTACTGCTTCCCCCTCATCAGTGAACTGTTGCACTGAGCAATAGTCGCTGTGGGTGTGGGGCATGGCGGGTAGCGTATCGTCCTCGGCATCTTCGAGCTGGTAGGGGGCCACCAGAAATGCCAGAAACACATGGTGGCCCAATTGCTCCCGTAGCGTCGGGTAAAATTGCTCGGTCAGCCAATGTACATCGCTCAAATCAACCCGAACGCGGCGGCGGGCATCAATTAGCCAGCAGTTGCAGGCGTTGCAGGTGCCCGCGTGGCGCAGCAGCAACTGGTAACCCGCCCGCAACTCGCCCGAAGTAGTGGGCCGCAGCCAGCGGGCGGCTATAATGCCCAGATCGGGCCGGTGGCTGAGGTCAAGAAAGTCGGCGAGCGAGGCGGTGTCGATAGTCATGCAGGCGGAAACAGATGAGCCCGGCCAGACAGCCGGGTTGTTGCCATACGCGGCCACCGGGCCCGGCGTTGGCCGGCATACTGCCGATGGCCCATTTAAGGCCGGCGCGGTGGTGTAGCAGCCGGCTTGCGCGGCTCATCCGAAGTAATCGTTGTCGACTTGCTTTTCGGGGTTTTTGCCCGCTTGAGCGGCTGGTTATCGTAGTCGGTAGTCACTCGCTGCTTAGGAGCCCCGGTTATCCCAGGGGCCACATAAATGCCTTCCACTCGGTTTGTAGTGTCGGAAGGCGCCAGGTGGGTTTCGACTTTAGTGGCCTGGGCCGTGGCGGCAGAAACCGTACTACCGGCCAGTAGCACGGTCAGAATAAGATAGCGAAGCATGGCATTATAGCTCAGAAGGTTGAATCCTTTCATGCGCTACCGGTAGCCGAAATGATACCCCAGACCTCGCTGCTTGGTTAGTGCTGCACGCGCGGGGCCGGCGGCATAGGGGTTGCCGGCACCTCCACGGGCCGGATGTCGTAGCGGCGGTTGAACTCGGCTACGCCCGCCGAAGCCACGTTGCGCTTGGTTACCACAATCATCACGCCTTCGCCGGCCGTGTCCCCGAAAATCCGGACCGCTTCTGCGCCCTTCACCACGTTCACCGACGCGATGGTGCGGCGGTTGAGCTCATCAATAGTTTTTTTGTTCGTGAGCTGCCCATCCAGAAAATAAAGGCTGGGCGCGGCCACAACACGGGTTTCGGCCGCGCCAGTTGGCTGGCCCTGGCCCCGGGCAACGCCGGCCAGACTGAGGGCGGCCGTTACAAGCACCGCGCCGACTAATAAGGAGAACGACATAGATAAACGCTAAAAATGAGGACTATACCAGCAGGATACCAACGCCAGCGTCCCGGTTGCACAAGGCCCCGGGACGCTGGGATAAACTCCAAAAACGGCAGTTTATTTTGTATGGTCCTTAATCCCTACGAAAATCAGGCCCTTTTGGACGCGCTCCTTCTTTTTAGTGCTATCTGATATGAAACCAATAGCGCCGATAATGCGTTGGCAGCCGCGTCTAAACCCTGAAGCCTTCCTGTCAGAAGGCTTCAGGGCCAAGTTTGGCAAAGGCTAAATGGCTACTTGGTTTGGATTATTACAGCACCCTTAGCACCCTTGGCACCGTACTTCTTAGTGGCCTGCTCAGCATCCATTACAAACACGCTCTGCAGTTGGCCCGTTGCTACCTTCGACTTCTCAACTGATGCTTCCTGGCCGTTTACCAGCAGTAGTCGCCCCTGCAGGTCGTTGGTCGACAGCCCCTGACCAGAAACGACCAGTTGCGTAAGTTGCTCAACTGCGGGACTAGCCGGGGTATTTACAATGCCGTACTTGCGCATAAAGTCCCGCACTTCCGGTGAATCCTTGTTCTGCTTTGTAATAATCAGAATGGTCCCGTTGGCAGCTTCTTGGCCAAAGGCCTTCAGGGCTACATCACGCTTAAGCACGCTCATGCTCTCAATCTGCTTGGGGTCCAGTTTATCAAGCGCTGTTTTGCTTATGCGCTTACCATCGAGGAAAGTCAGCGGATCACCGGTCTGTATTGGCTGGCCCTTTTCGTCGAATAACACATCGGTCGGGCGGCGGCCGACGGCAATCTGAACTTTATAGCGAAGGTTGCGGCCATCGTTGGCCCGCACCTCAGTCAGGCCGATAAGCCGATAGCCGGGGTACTGCTGAACGATGTAGGCCAGCGCAGCCGGCGGCAAGGCGCTTATAGGAACCTCCTTTTCTACATCAATTATTGAAGCGCTCAAACCAGCAACCGGAGCTACTGTGGGCGCGGCATTGGTGGCAGCAGTAGCAAACAGCAGGCCGGCGGCCAATGGCAAAACGGCTATGTAGCGCAGTAGCTGGCGGCGCGCAGAAGGCTTGGTATTCATCATGGCAATGCGGGTTTTAAGAAGGTGGAAGTTGAAATGACAGACTATTTCGTTGGTGGGGCCGCGTTCGATACTTTGGTGAAGCAACGAATACTGGTAGGCCTTAGCATCGTGCGGCCGGGCTTGCAGCACCCGGTAATCGGCCTGGAACTCCAGGTTCTCGTGCAGGGCCCGGCGCAGCAGCCAGCCACCCGGGTTGAACCAGTAGAACACGAGGCTCAGCTGGGCCAGCAGGATATCAATCGTGTGCCACTGGCGCACATGCTCATGCTCGTGGGCCAGAATGGCGGGCATCTCGGCGGCCGGGTGCCGGTTGGGGTTCAGATACACGGTTTGCCAGAACGCGAAAGGCATCACCGACCCGCTCAGGCGGCGGAAGGACCAGCCGTGCAACTCCTGCGGCCGGGATTGGCCATGTAAGCGGCGCACGGCCAGCAGCTGTATCAGCAGCCGTAGCCCAAATACTACCACGCCGGTCCAGTAAGCCACCAGCAGCCAGTCGGTAGCAGCCGGAGCGGCCGTTGTGGCGGGCAGCGCCAGCCCAGACCACTCGGCCGGGAGGCGTAGCAGTTCTGCAGGGCGTGGCGCGGTGCGGGCCAGCCAGCCGCTGAAATCCAGTAGGGGGTAGGTGGGCGCAAACAGCAGCGCGAAGAGCAGGAAGGCCCGGTTCAGCCCGAAAAACGTGAGCCGCCGCAGCCCCAGATAATACACGGCACAGAACAGCACCAGCGCCCCATTTACCTTCAGCAGGTAGGGCAACAGCTCGGACGCACTCATTTCGGCGGGCCGTTTTCAATCATGCGCACTATTTCCTTCAGCTCCTCGGCGCTGATTTTCTGCTCCTTCGCAAAGAAGGAAACCAGCTCCTTGTAGGAGTCGCGGAAGTAGTCGCCCACGAAAGTGCCCAGAAACCGCTTCCGATACTCTTCAGCAGCAATGGCGGGCGTGAAGCGAAAGGTGTTGCCCAGCTTCTCGGCGCTAAGGTAGCCCTTGCGCTCCAGGTTGCGCACTGTGGAGGCCAGCGTGGTGTAGGGCGGCCGGGGGTCGGGCAGTTGCTCCAGCACATCCTTGATAAAGCCGCCCTGAAGTTCCCAGAAAACGCGCATGGCATCTTCTTCGGGTTGGGTAAGTCGTTCCATAAGAGCCAGTACGATTGTTTCGTAATGGTACGAATAATTCGTAGTAATAGATAATGTTCTGCTGAATTATTTTTTTATCAGCCTTTATCACCCTTCCCAATACCCCACAAAAAAGCAGCCCACTCAAACGAGCGGGCTGCTTTTTACTTTACCGAAACCGGAATTACTTGCGGCGCGGGGCAGGCCGGCGAACCGGCGCTTTCTTCTTCACCGGAGCAGCTTTGGGAGCTACGGCCGGGGCCTCCATTATTTCGGGGGCCTGGCCATACTTCTCTACAGCTGGGTTCGGGTCGCCGGGCAGGTACACATCGAACTCGACGCGACGGTTGAGGGCGCGGCCGGCATCGGTGGTGTTGCTGGCAATCGGCTTAGCCTCGCCGTAGCCCTTCGACACGATACGGTCGGCGGGTACACCTTTGCTCAGCATGTAAGCGCGGGCCGAGGCAGCACGATCATCCGACAGACGCAGGTTGTAGTTGTCCTCACCCTTGCTGTCGGCGTGGGCCGAAATGCTCAGGAAATAGTCGGGGTAGTCCTGCATGATTTTCGACAGGGCATCAAGCGTCGGGTACGACGAAGGCTTCAGGGCCGCCTTGTTGAACTCGAACTGGATGAACTTGGTGGCTTCCTCCAGACGCTTCTTCTCCTCTACTTTCATCTCGGGGCAGCCTTTGTTCGAGGCTGGACCCGGACGGGCAGGGCAACGGTCGAGGTAATCCGGAACGCCGTCGCCATCACCATCAAGTGGGCAACCGGTCGCATCAACCTGCACGCCGCTCGGGGTGTCGGGGCACTTGTCTGCGCTATCGATTACACCGTCGTTATCGGCGTCGGGGCAACCCTGCAGGGCTGCTTTGCCGGGGGTATCGGGGCATTTGTCTTCGCTGTCGCGTACACCGTCACCGTCGCGGTCGGGGCAGCCTTCGAGGGCTGCTACGCCGGCTTCGGTCGGGCACTTATCCTGGTAGTCCGGAACGCCATCCTTGTCGCCGTCGAGCGGGCAGCCGGTCAGGTCAACCGCCACACCAGCCGGCGTGCCGGGGCACTTGTCCTTCTTGTCCGATACACCGTCACCATCCTCATCGGCCATTTTGCCGAGGTTGAAGCTCAGGCCCAGCTTGTGCTGCAGGTACCGGTCGTTGAGGTCGCCAACATTGGTAATACCGTCCACCTGATCGGTGAGCGGGTAGTGCTGGCCGGTCTGAATGAACAGGCCAACAGCGGGCGAGAAGTTGAACTTGATGCCGGCAGCCGCCTGAATGTCAAACGCGTACACGTCTGAGTTGCTGATTAGCCGGTCGTTGATGTCGTACAGGTCGGGGCTGGCGAAGAATACGCCGGGCTGCACCACCAGGTAAGGCGCGATGAACGCGTCCTCTTTCAGGGCCCAGCCATTGTTGAGCTTCAGCTTAATGGGAATACCCACGTTTACCACGTTGGCATCGAAACGCCGAACCCGGTACTGCGTGTTCTTGGGGTAGTCGGCCGAGAACTTCATGTCGCCGTAGCTCAGGTCCAGACCAATGTCGAGGCCCGGAGCGATGTAGCGGCTTACCGTCAGGCCGAGGCCGTACTCTACTTTGTCCTGCTTGAACCACTCCGACCCAAGGTCGCCGTGGTACTGCAGCCAGTTGTAGTAGACGCTGATGTTGGTCTTGCGGTCCGAGGTTTGGGCCTGGGACAGTTGGGGGGCCAGGGTACAGGCCGCTATACCCAACGCCAACACCTTCGGAAAGGGGATGCGTGGAAGCATATAGAAGGGGAAAAAGTGACGGGAGAGCGTTCTGCGGACGCAGAATGAGTTTCTATACTTACCTAGAGACGAAAAAGTTGTCTATCTATAGATGAGCTTGTATATAATCAAGATTAGCCTGGCAATGTACTGTAAATCAGCATGTATTGTGCGGTTTGTGTCGCTGTCCAAACCAATCTCCTGTCCCTACCAGTCAAAGTCGAGCAGGGGGGCTCTGCCCCCCAGAAAGGTTTCCAGCTGCTGCACCCGGGCCCGCTGCTGGCGTACTTCCTGCTGTAGCTGCTCCAGTTGCCGGTGCATGTGCAGCACTACGTCGAGGCTGGCTTTGCTCAGGCCCAGCTCCTGGTGCAGGCGAGCCAGGCGGGCTATATGCTCGGGTTCTTCGCGCACCGCGTCGGGTACGTCGGGGGCCTGATGCAGCAGTCCGAACTGCACAAACTCGCGCACTTCGGTTTCGCTCAACCCATAGCGCATCCCGCACTCGCGGAAGGTAATCGTAACAATAGCCGCTTCCATAGTTTTGGGGCTTTTAGCTGACAGCTGTTAGCCGTTAGCTTCTGTTATGGATGATTTTCTCGCTTGAAAAGGCTATCAGCTGGCAGCTTGACTACGCAGCTCTGCCAGCTGGCGGAACAGCGTTTTCTCCTGCTCCGTCAGGTGCTGGGGCAGGCTGATGGAGAGGCGCAGGTACAGGTCGCCGAACTGGTCTTGCTGCCGGTATACCGGGAACCCTTTGCCCCGCAGGCGCAGGCGGGTGCCATTCTGGGTTTCGGGCTTAATATTGATTTTGACGGCCCCCGACAGCGTTTCCACCGTTTGCTCGCCTCCCAGCAGAGCCGTGTACAGGTCTACCGGTACGTCTATGGTCAGGTCGTTGCCGGTGCGGGCGTAGCGGGGGTCGGGCCGGATGTGGAGCGTGATGTAGAGCGAGCCCGCCGGTCCTCCGCTGCGGCCCGGTCCGCCCTGGTCGCGCAGCCGGATAACCTGTCCATCCTCGACGCCCGGCTGAATGGTGAGGCGCAGGTTTTTGCCATTGACGGTGAGCGTGCGCGGCCCGCCACGGTAGGCGTCTTCCAGCGTCAGCTCCAGTTCGGCCTGGTAGTCCTGGCCGGCGCGGGGGCGGCTGCCACCCGCACCACCGCTGCCCCCCATACCCCCGAACATAGAGCCGAAAAAGTCGGAGAAGTCGGCCCCGCCAAATGGGTCGGCACCACCCGCGCCGCCACCACCCTGGGAGTACTGCGACCAGTCGAAGCCGCCGCCACCACCTCCGCCGGGGCGGCCACCAGCCTGCTGGTAGCGTTGGTAGTCGGCGCCCAGCTGGTCGTATTTCTGGCGTTTTTCGGGGTCGCTAAGCACTTCGTTGGCCTCGTTGGCCTCCTTGAATTTCTGCTCGGCTTCGGCGTTGTTCGGGTTCACATCAGGATGATACTGACGGGCCAGCTTGCGGTAGGCCTTTTTTATCTGGTCCTGTGTGGCCTTTTTTTCGACGCCCAGCGTCTTGTAGTAGTCTTTATAATCCACGAGCGGGTAGGGCGGAAGGACAGAGGAAAAATCGGCCCGAATTTGGTAGAGGGTGGGCCAGTCAATACTTTAGAACGAACCCAACACGTTGCGGGTTACCGTAACATTGCCGGCGCGGCCGGTCTTTCCTCCACCCTAATAATGCTTGCTTTATGAAATTTCTCGCTACCCTCGCGGCTGTTATGCTGCTGGCCGGGACGCTTGCCGCTCAGGCTCAAACCAAAGTCCCAGCCGCCCGCCGCGGTGCGCAGCCCAAGGCCCGCGTGGTGTCCAATGGCGCCACCATGAAGGACGGCTTCCTGATGAAAGACGGCAAGGTGCTCGAAACGCGCAATGCCCACACCGGAGCCATTACTGCCGAGTCGGCCCTGGTAAACGGCACTAAAGTGCAGCCCGATGGCACGATTATGATGGCCGACGGCACCACCGTTCGTCTGCAGGAAGGCGACTACATGTCGCTGACTGGCCGCATGACCACCCGCGCCATGAAGGCCGAGCAGGACAGCCTGAAGCAGGTGCAGGTAATGAAGGCCAAAGGCAAAAAGAAGCGGTAATCAGCGATTCGAAACGCTGACTTTCTAAACAGCTCCATCGTAACAGAAAGAAGGGGCCGGCTTTGCTTACGCATTGCCGGCCCCTTCTTTCTGTTAAGGATTGATTCCGGACGCTAGTGGCTGTAATCCTGGAAGATGAGGGCCACCTCGGCCTCATTGGGTGCTTCCACGATTTCGTTGATGACAAACTGCACCTCGTCTTCGCTCCAGCCCTCGTCTTCGGCCGCCTGAATGAAGGAGCTGAGCTGCGTGAAACGGTCGGCCCCAGCGGGGGCCATCCAGCGGATTTTTTTGCGGATGCGCATAGTGATGAGTGGTAAGGCTGGACCTGGTTAGCGGGCTTTGCGAATGACTTTAAGCGTTACCGGGGCCACGCCGGCGTCGATGATGTCGATTTTGCGGGCCGCTTTTTTCGATAAATCAATGATGCGGCCCTTGGCGTGCGGGCCCCGGTCGGTTACGACCACTTTCACCGAGCGGTTGTTGCGCGGGTTGGTCACGCGTACTTGGGTGCCGAAGGGCAGCGTGTTGTGGGCCGCTGTGAGCTGGCCGGAGCGGTACACGGTGCCGCTGGCCGTGCGCCGGCCTTCGAACTTGTCGGCGTAGAAGGAGGCCTTGCCGGACTCGGTGAAGGCCCCGGTGCCCGCGCAGCCAGCCAGCAGCAGTCCGGCCCCGCAACACAATCCAAGTCGGAAAAAGCAGCGCATAGCAGTGGAGTTAAAGGCGGAATGATCGGCTGGCCGGGGCGCTATGGCCGTTTCGGCGGAATCCGTAGGGCCCGCAGCCGCTCAAAGCTACCCTGAAACACGTTGAAATCGACCGGACCGCGGATGCCGGGCACATACGACTCGTCGGAGTGCTGCCAGATAATCCAGCGGCTGGCCGGCAGCCGGGGCTGGTCGACTTCATAATGGGCCAGCCAGAGCGGATATTTATCGAAGTGACCCGCCAGGTGGCGCTGGTAGAAGCCGTAATTGGAGTACAGAATGGGCCGCACGCCATAGTGGCGCTCCACCAGCCGCAGCCACAGCGCCACCCCCCGCCGCATCTGGGCCACATCGTGGAAGTTGGCGTGCTCCACGTCGAGCACCGGGGGCAGGTCGCCGGGGCCGAGGGGCACGGTGCGCGTGAACAGGCTGGCCTGTTTGGTCGGGTCGGAGTTGGGGTGGAAGTAGTGGTAGGCCCCGCGGAAAACACCAGCCGCCCGCGCCCCGCGCCAGTTGCGCCCGAAGCGCGGGTCGCGCAGGGTGCCGCCTTCGGTCGCCTTAATGAAGGCAAACCGCACCTGGTGGCTGGCCACTACCGGCCAGTCAATGCGCCCCTGATAAGACGATACATCGATACCATGCACCGCATAACCGGCCCGCAGGGGCGTTTTCTCGTGGCCCGTGAGCGAGCCGGTCCGGAGGGTGGCATAGGCCCGGCGGGCATAGCGGTTCAGCTGCGTCGAGTAGCGTCCGTAGAGGCCGAGGGCCACCAGCAGCAGTCCGGCCAGCAGCCAGCCTACCCACCGCCGCCCGGGTTTGCGCCGCCGGGTAGGGCGGGGCGGGCGCGAGCGGGCCGACGAGGAGGACGTAAGGGGCATAGAACCGACGGTACGTGAGCAAAGGTAACGCCCGTTCCCGGCCGGTTGGTGCCCCGGCGGCGGAAAAGACCCGGCAAACCGGGCGCAACCGCCGGTTTTTTCGCACCTTCGGCTTCTCAATTTCATTGCCATGTCCCAACCATCCCGCCCTTCCGCCCACGACGCCCGCGACGAATCGGGCCACTTGATTCGGGAGCTGCACGGCATTACGCTGGCCCAGATTCTAGAGTACCTGGTGGCGGCCTACGGCTGGCCCGGGCTGGACAGCCGCATCCGCATCAACTGTTTTTCGGTGGATCCGAGCATCAAATCCAGCCTCACCTTCCTGCGCCGCACGCCCTGGGCCCGCGCCAAAGTCGAGGAACTCTACATCGAAACCCGCACGGCAGAGTTGCGCAAGGCACAGTAGCGAGTTGGTGAAATGGGGCGTTGATGTTGCGCGACTTGACGGCGTCAATGGTGCCCCGCTATTCCTGATTTGCCTCAAAACCCTTTCTCCCGCTCCGCCTGCGAAAGTAACGCAGTCCGGCTGCCGAAACAGCAAATTACCAATTCACCTTCATGGCTGAAATCAAGCAGAAAACCGGGGCGCTGGCTTTTTTAGTGGGGGCAGGCCTGTTCGTGGCTTTCGAAATAGCCGCATATTATCTGCTGAAGTTTGCCACTTCGGGTCTGGGCATGGCCGACCAGATGCAGCCCGAAAACACGATTGTGAGCAATTGGGTGAAGACGGTCGTGTTTCTGCTGCTGCACCTGACGCTGGTGGTGGTGGCGGTGCTGGTGCTCAGCAACCGGCTGCCGCGCCGCCTGCGGGGCCAGCTCATGGGCTGGTTCTACCTTTCGCTGCTCATCGGTTTCCTGCTGCTAATTCCGCTCTTTTCCTGAGATGTTTTGCGGGTGCCAGATAGAGAAGCTGTTTAGAAAGTAGTCGGAATCAATCAGAACATCATGCTGAGCGTAGTCGAAGCATCTCTACCGCTTCGGTGAACGACTGCTACGAAGCGGTAGAGATGCTTTGGCTGCGCTCAGCATGACGTTCTTTTGACTTTCTAAATAGCTTCAGAAGTTGATCGTTACATCGTAAACCCAAAGCTCATGAAAAAAGCCACTGCAGAGGCAGTGGCCAAGTGAGACATGGGCCGGTCGGTCCCGGCGTTATGGAGTAGTGCGCGGCTTAGCGCTGCTTGATGTCGATTTCGCGCGGCTCGTCGTTGGCAGCGTAGGGAATACGGACGAGGAGCTCCGAGCCTTCGAACACGGCATCGATGCGACTGGCGTTGAGGCCGGCGGGCAGGCTGAGCGTGTGGCTGAAGAGCGGCGCGGCCAGCTTATCGTCGGGCGTGTGCCGGAACTCGGCATACACGGTCAGCGTGTTTTCGTTGAGTACGACGTGGAAGTTCTGCGGATTAACCGAAGGAAGGGCCACGCGGACAATGACGCCTTTCTCCCGCTTATCAACCCGCATCTGGGCCTGCGCAATGCCGCCACCCAAGGTGTTGAGCAGGTCGAGCTGGGGCGCAATGTTGCGGATAAATTCTTTGCTGATCAGGTTCATAAGATAGGTCCTTACAGATGATGTGACTGGCTTATTTCAAAAGTTGTACCAAGCCCCCAAAGCTGGCGCTGTTGCCTCTGCAGTGTCATAAAGTCTGGTTGGCACGAGGTGTTTTAAGCTGTTTCGGCCATTGTGTCGGGCGCTAATGCGGGTAGCTTGCCCGCATGTAGGCAGCGGAAAGCCCGGCCCTTGCGTACACAGGGGCAGACATTCTACTTCAGTCCCTTCGTGTTATGGAGCTTAAAACCATTTCCACGGCCCGCACGGCCCGCTATATCAGCCTCGGCGAGCCGGGCGCCGATATTCAGCATGTGTTATTCTGCTTGCACGGCGAAAGCCAGCCGCTGGCCGACTTCGCGGCCCAACTCATTAATTTCGACACGCCCGAGCGGCTGTTGGTGTTACCCGAGGGCCTTTCGCGCTACGCCCTGCCGGCCGGCCCTACCGAAACACCTGCTACGGTAGCCTCCTGGTTCGCCCCCGATTCGCTGCTGGCCGACCTGGCCGACCTGACCACTTACCTCGATGAGCTGGCCGTTACCGTGCTGGCCGGCTGCCCCGCCGACGTGCCCGTTACAGTGCTCGGCTACGGCCATGGCGCGGCGGCGGCCTGCCGCTGGCTGGCTGGGGGCCGCACCCGCTACAACCGGTTGCTACTCTACGCGCCCGTTTTCCCGCCCTCCATCGACCGGCGTGCCACGCTGGTTGGCTTGCCGGAGCGCCCCGTTACGCTGATTTCAACCACCACCGACGCCTTCACCCCCGAAGCTGCCGGTGCCGGCCTGCTCCAGGATTTGCAGGATGTGGGCCTGAGCGTTCAGCACCGCTACGTATCCGAAGGCCCGCTCACACTCGCCGCCCTGGGTACGGTAGGGAAGTAGGCGTTTATCAACCGATTATTTAGCAAAGCGTTATGGCTGACTTCGACCTTACCCAACTGCCCACCCGTGCGCCGGCCAGTGCCCGCAAAGCGGCCACCAAGCGTGCCAACAAAAAGCTCCGACAGGAGCTGGTGGAGTTGCAAGACCGCCTGTACGCCGAGGGCCGCCACAGCGTGCTCATCATTCTGCAGGGTATGGATGCCAGCGGCAAAGACGGCCTGATCCGGCGCGTGTTCAGCGGGATTAACCCCCAAGGCGTGCGGGTATATTCGTTTAAGGAGCCCACCGAAACCGAGCTGGCCCACGATTTCCTGTGGCGCATTCACCAGCAAACGCCCGCCCGGGGCATGATGCAGGTGTTCAACCGTTCGCAGTATGAAGACGTGCTCATTACCCGCGTGGAAGGGTTGATTGACGATGCCGAGGCCCGGCGGCGCTTCACGGCCATCAACAACTTCGAAAAGCTGCTGCAGCAGGCCGGTACTACGGTGCTGAAATTCTACCTGCACGTATCGGAAGAAGAGCAGCTCGGACGGCTGCAGGAGCGCGTCACCGACCCCGACAAGCGGTGGAAATATGAGGCCGGTGACGAGAAGAAAGCCAGTCAGCGGCCCGCCTACCGAGCTATGTACGAAGACGTATTCCGCCACTGTAGTCCCGCCAGCTGCCCCTGGCACATCGTTCCCGCCGACCAGAACTGGTACAAAGCCCACGTAGTTGCCCAAACCCTCCGCGATACGCTCGTTGCCCTCGACATGCAGTATCCTACCATCAAAAAGGCGAAGAAGTAGAAGGTCAAACTATCTGCCCCGGCATGCTTACCACACCAAGTGCTGATGCGAATATGCCCGTCATGCTGAGCGCAGCCGAAGTATCTCTACTGATTTGTTGCAATGGTGTTGATTAGCGTTGCGGTAGAGATGCTCGGCTGCGCTCAGCATGACGTTCTATGTAGTAGCAAGCTGTTACTTCTTCTCTTTGACCTCGTTCTTGTCTGCCTCCGTTACATTTCGGCCAAACAGGTGCCGGCCTTCGGTGTCGGGGGCCTCGCTGATTTGGTGGAAGCCGTTGGCTTCGAGCGCGCGCCGGGCGGGGGCGTTGGCGGGGGCTATGCGGGCGGTTAGGTAGCGCACCATATCCGTGTCGGCGGCGTGGCGCACGAGGCCAACTACCAGCTCGGTGCCCAAGCCCTGGCCCTGCCAGTCGGTGGCCACGGCAAACCCGATTTCGGCCGTCTCATCGACGGGTGGGCCGTGGAAGCCGCCGGTACCGATAAGCGTATTGACGGGAGCTTCGGAGCCGGCCCGCAACAGGGCGTACCAGCCGTACCAGCCCGCCGCCTCGCGGCCGCCGACCGTAAGCTGCTCCAGCGCGTGCTGCTGCACCTCGGCATCGTATTCGGGCGGGGGCCAGTGCTGGGGCAGCTGGGCCCCCAGCAGCACCGGGAAGTACTGCGGTTTGGCTGTTTCAGCAATCAGCAAGGCCCGGCTGGCAGCAACCAGCGTCAGGCGGGGCGTGTAGGTAATGAGTGGAATCATGAAAAAAGATACGCAGCCAAGCCGGATTAGGGTGTAGCTGGATTTCGGTGGGGGCCTTTGCGGGCCGCTGCACCGGCTTGTGGCAAACGACTATCTGCCGCCCGCCGCTACGGCCATCGTAGTCTCGGTCAGGTGGTGTTCTACGCAGTCGAGCACGTTCTGCACGGTGCGCAGGGCCTCCATTTCGGCATCGGTTATTTCGATGTGAAAGCGGTGCTCCAGGTTGATAGCCAGCTCCACCAGGTCAATGGAATCCAAGCCGATGTCCTGCTGCAGGCGGGTGCCGGGGCGCATCACCAGGGCCGGGTTGCGGCCTTTGCGCAGCAGCATCCGCTCTACCTGATAACGAATGATATTTTCCATGAGAGAATCAAAAAGCAAAAAAACAGACTATCGGGGCCCTACTCAACGTGGCTGAGTAGCGTCGTAGTATTGGGAGCGGGCAGCGAGGCCAGCTGCGCCACCGGCGAATCGGGCCGGAGCTGGTCGCCGGCTTGGGCGGTAGGGGTCAGCACTATGCCATCGGCCGGGGCCGTAACGAACACGAAACCAATCATGGGCACGGCCCGCGCCAGCAGCTCGTGGGTGGCGGCCAACTGGGCTTGCGCTGCCGACAGCTGCCGGGCCGGGGCCGCCTGGCGTAGCAGGGCCGCGTAGGCCTGCTGCTGCCGCTCCAGCCGAAGCTGCAACTGCTGCTGCTGCACGCTGGGCTGCTTCTGCAGCAGCTTCAGCAGCAACTGCCCCCGCCGCACATGCTGGCCCGCGTGGTAGAACACCTCGTGTACCCGGCCGCTCTGGCCAGCCAGTAGCGGCTCACCCGCCACTGGTACCGAGGCAGTTGTCGGCGGAGGCACCACAACAGAAATCGGATTTGGGTGGGAAGGAGCAAGCCAGCGGGGCACTACAGTGCCGCCGGCTGCGAAGGCAAACAGGAGTAGCCCTGCGCCAATTGATTTTTTCATGAGTTGAAACCGGCTGGCCCAGCTAGGGCAGCCTGCCCTAGCTGGGCCAGCCACCAGTAAAAAGAGGCGCTTCTGCAAAAAAGGCCGAAAGCCGGCAGAAGCAAAATGGAGAAAAGTCTAAAACCGTTTAGGCTGCGGACAATGCCAAGCAAGCGAGGTGCTTGGTCAGAAGTAGCGGCCGTGGAATCGACAGTAGGTTATTGTAACACAGAAGAATAGCAATAATCTGACTGTTAATGGCTTAATGTTCAGGCCGAGCTTTGGGGGCAGCGTCCGGCCAGTCGCTGATGCAGCTGCTGCTGCAGCTGGGCCACCGAAACGGCCGCCAACGCGGTGCACATGGCCTCAATGGCCGGGCCGAACAGCTGATCGAGGGTCTGCTGCATCACCCGGCCCAGGTCGCACGCTTGGTTGGGTGTGGTGCTGCCTACCTGAAACAGGTCGGGCTCGGCCTGCTGCATGGCCCGGTACACATCGAGCAACGAAATATCGGCGGGCGGGCGGGCCAGCAGCGTGCCGCCGCCGGTGCCGCGCTGGCTGCGCACCAACCCGGCCGCGCCCAGCGTGCCCAGCAACCGCCGCACCACCACCGGGTGCGTGCCGGCGCTGCCAGCTAGCACATCCGACGAAACCGGCTGCCCCGGCGAGTGCGCCAGGTAAGCCAGAATATGGGTTGCAACGGCAAAACGGGTGTTCATGACTAGGTAAGTAACAGATTTGGTTACAAATGTACGACGTAAAAAGGTTGTGCGCAATCTTTTTTACTTTTAACCGGCGTTAGCTCGACTACTCTGCTTATTTATTCGATCCAAGTACCGAAAAGGCCCGCCTGATAATCCTGGTAAGCCTGCCGGATTTCGGCTTCGGAGTTCATTACGAAGGGGCCGGCGGCTACGATGGGTTCCCCGAACAGCGCGGCGTGGCCCAGTAGTAGCACGGCGTCGTCGGTCAGCGCTTGGGCTTCCAGCTCGTTGCCGTCGGGGTTGAACTCCAGCAGCTGCCGGGCTTCGGCTTCCTGCCCGTTCACGCGTACCCGGCCCCGAATCACGTAGCAGAAAATCGTGCGCCCGGCCGCAATGGGCAGGCGCAGGTGGCCATCCTGCCGGAAGTTGACGGTGGCCAGCGCCATGTCGGTGAGCGGCTGCACGGCCCCGGCCGTACCAGCCCACTCGCCCGACACGGCGTGGATGGTCACGCGCTCCTCGTCGAGCGTTACGGCCGGAATTTCGGGCTGCTGCAGGCCGATGCAGCGTGGATCGGTCATTTAGAGGCGGGCTGGCAGGTTTATCCAGAGCTGCAGGATTTCCAGCGGGCCGCCGGTCTGCTTGAACTCGTCGGACGATATTTCGGAGTGAATCAGGCCGCGGCCGGCCGTCATCCATTGTATGCCGCCCGGCCCGATAACGCTGCGGTGCCCGCCCGAATCCTGGTGCATAATGTCGCCTTCCAGAATAAACGTAACGGTTTCGAAGCCGCGGTGCGGATGCGGGCCGAAGGGCAGGCCCCGGTTGTGGGCCGGATAGGTTTGCGGGCCGTGGTGGTTGAGAAACAGGAACGGGTCGAGGTGCTGCAACGAGCTCGTGGGCAGGGCCCGGTAGGTCGCCAGGTCGTCAACGGGGGCGTTTTGGGCCTGGTGAACGGCTTTGATGGTGCGCATCGGGGAAGGAAATTAGGGAGGCCAATTGATTGCCGGGGCCGATTGGCCGTAGGAAGGGCGGCGAATAAAACGTTTACGACCCGTTTTGTTATACCACCGGCTTCGGCCCGTTTCTTCTCAGCCTGACTTCCCTACAAATACTCCTAATGATTCATCTGTTTCAGCCCTTTACCCAGCGCGGCGTTACGCTCCGCAACCGCCTCGTCATTTCGCCCATGTGTCAGTACAGCTCCGTCGACGGCTTCAGCACCGACTGGCATCTGGTGCATCTGGGCTCGCGGGCCGTGGGCGGCGCCGGGCTGGTGCTGCTCGAAGCCGCCGCCGTAACGCCCATCGGCCGCATCACCCCCGACGATTTGGGCATCTGGCAGGACGAACACGTATCCGGCCTGCGCCGCATCACCGATTTCATCCGCACCCAGGGCGGCGCTTCGGGCATTCAGCTGGCCCACGCCGGCCGCAAAGCCAGCCACAACAGCCCCTGGAAGGGTGGCAAAGCCCTAAGCCTAAACGAGGGCGGCTGGCTGCCCGTGGGCCCCAGCGCCCTGGCGTTCAGCCCCGAATATCCCACCCCGCAGGCCCTGGATAAAGCCGGAATCGAAGAGGTTATTGAGGACTTCCGGCAGGGAGCCCGCCGGGCGGTAGAGGCGGGTTTCGAGGTGATTGAGCTGCACGCGGCCCACGGCTACCTGTTGCACGAGTTTATGTCGCCCCTGAGCAACGAGCGTACCGACGAGTACGGCGGCTCGTTTGAGAACCGCGTGCGGCTGCTGCTGGAAGTGGTGGCGGCCACCCGCGCCGAAATGCCCGACGACCGGCCGCTGTGGGTGCGTATTTCGGCCACCGACTGGACCGAGGGCGGCTGGACCGGCGACGACTCGGTGCGCTTGGCCCGCCTGCTGAAGGATTCCGGCGTGGACCTACTCGACTGCTCGACGGCTGCCAACGTGCCCAAGGCCGACATTCCGGTGGGCCCCGGCTACCAGGTGCGCTTCGCCGAGCAGGTGCGCCGCGAAACCGGCCTGGCCACCGGCGCCGTCGGCCTCATCACCGATGCCCAGCAGGCCGAGGAAATTGTGGCCGCCGGCAAGGCCGATGTGGTGCTGCTGGGCCGCGAGTCGCTACGCGACGCTTACTTCCCGCTGCACGCCGCCCACGAGCTGGGCGCCGATGTGCAGTGGCCGGAGCAGTACGAACGCGCCAAGCCCAAGCTGTAAGTCTGGAGTCGTAAGCCTCACTAAAAGAACGGTCATTCAGAGCATGTGGCGCATAGAGCCAGGGACGAAGAATCTCGCGTGCCAAAGCAATCCTGCTGTCAGGAGTTAGCGTGGCACGCGAGATTCTTCGTCCCTGGCTCTATGCGCCACATGCTCGGAATGACCGTTCTTGTATTCAGCCTGCAGCTTGTGGCTCAATTTCACGACCTTGTTGTAAGCCTTGTCTTTATCTTCCTGCATGAACAACCTTTCCGCTCCTCACCGAGCCGGGGCGGCGGCGGCCCTGCTGCTGGCGCTGGCCGGCTGCACAACCTCCCGGCCCACGGCCGTTGCGCCTGCTGCTTCCTCGTCCGATTCCGCGCCCGCGGCCGCCCAAGATCTGGGTCCTGGCCGGAGCATCAGTCTGGCCGATGTTGACCGTTCGGTTTCTCCCTGCGAGGACTTTTTCCAGTTTTCGGGTGGCAACTGGCTGCGCAACAACCCGGTGCCGGGCTACGCCTCCAGCTGGGGGCCGCGCAACCTGCTCAACGACCGAACCCAGGCCCGCCTGCGCCAGCTGCTAGACGATGCCGCCGCCGACCAAAGCGCCGCCCCGGGCAGCAACCGCCAGAAAGTGGGCGACTTCTACGCCTCGGGCATGGACTCGGTAGGCCTGGAACAAGCCGGCCTGAAGTATCTCAAGCCCGAGCTGGCCCGCATTGCCGCCATTAGCAACCTGGCCGGCGTGCGCACCGAAATTGCCCGCCAGCAGACGCTGGGCACCGGCGCGTTTTTTCGGGCCGGCGTAACGCCCGACCGCAAGAACAGCAGCCAGTATGTAGTGAGCATGAGCCAGGGCGGCCTGAGCATGCCCGACCGCGACTATTACCTGAAGAGCGACGCCCGCTCGCTGGCCGTGCGCACCGCTTACGTGCAGTACCTGACCAACACGTTTAAGCTGCTGGGTGAAAGCCCTACGGCCGCCGCGGCCAAGGCCACCGCCGTGCTGCGCCTCGAAACCCGCTTGGCCAAAGCCAGCAAAGACCGGGTTTCGCTGCGCGACCCCTACGCCAGCTACAATAAAATGACGGTGGCCGAGGCCAACCAGCGCTTCCCCAATATGGGGCTGCCCGCGATGCTGAAAACCAACGGTTTGGGCGCGGCCGCCGAGGTAATCGTGGGCCAGCCGGAGTTCTTCCAGGAGATGAGCGAGGTACTAAAGCAGACGCCGGTGGCCGAGCTCAAAACCTACCTCGACTGGCAGCTGGTATCGTCGCTAACCTCGGCGCTGCCCAAGGCGTTTGGCGACGAGGCGTTCCGGTTTGCCCAGGTGCAGAGCGGCGCCCGCCAGCAGCCCACGCGCTGGAAACGCATGCTGAGCGCCACCGATAACACGTTGGGCGAGGCCTTCGGGCAGCTGTACGTGGATGAGGCCTTCCCGCCCGCCGCCAAGCAGAAGGCGCTGGATATGCTGGCCAACATCCGCGAATCGATGGCCGAGCACATTAAGACCAACACCTGGATGAGCGAGCCGACCAAGCAGGAGGCCCTGAAAAAGCTGTCCGCGCTGCGGGTGAAAATCGGCTACCCCGACCAGTGGAAGGATTATTCGGCCCTGAGCATCTCGCGCGAATCGTACCTGAAAAACGTGCTGGCGGCCCGGCAGTGGAGCTTCCGGCAGAACGTGCAGAAGTTCGGCGGGCCGATTGACCGCACCGAGTGGGGCATGACGCCGCCCACCATCAACGCCTACTACAGCCCGCCGCTGAACGAAATCGTGTTTCCGGCCGGCTACCTGCAGCCGCCCTTCTTCGACCCCGCCGCCGACGACGCGGTGAACTACGGCGCCATTGGCGGGGTAATGGGCCACGAAATCACCCACGGCTTCGACGACTCGGGCCGTCAGTACGACTCGCAGGGCAACCTGCGCGACTGGTGGACGCCGGCCGACGCGGCCGAATTCACGAAGCGCGTCGGCATCGTTGGCACCCAGTACTCGGCCTTCTCGCCGCTGGATTCGGTGTATGTGAACGGCAAGCTGACCATGGGCGAGAACCTGGCCGATTTCGCCGGCCTGACCATCGTGTACGCCGCCCTCCAGAAACAGCTCGACAAGACCTACGGCAAAGGCAAGCGCCCGCTCATCGACGGTTTCACGCCCGAGCAGCGCTTTTTCCTGAGCTGGGCCCAGCTGCGGCGCACCAACATCCGCCCCGAAGCTCTGCGCCAGCAAATCCTCACCGACCCGCACTCGCCCGGCCAGTACCGCACCATCGGCCCGCTCATGAACATGCCCGAGTTCTACCAGGCCTTCGGCTGCCAGCCCGGCCAGAAAATGGTCCGGGCAGAAGCCGAGCGGGCTAAGATTTGGTAATGAAACGAATGATAAAGAACAGTCATGCTGAGCGAAGCCGGAGGCGTAGCCGAAGCATCTCTACCGCAGTGGTAATCCCATTGGGTGCAAGGAAGCGGTAGAGATGCTTCGGCTACGCTCCGCTTCGCTCAGCATGACGTTCTTATTCCACAATTCAACTCACAACCATCCAATTCCCACAACCCCATGACACCACAACGGACCCTGCTACTTACCCTCGGCACTGCCGCCGGCCTGGCTTTGGGCGGCTGCGCGACCAGCAAGCCGGCTACGACTGCCAGCACTACTACCGCCGACGCGGCCCCGCAGCTCGGCCCCATCATGCCCGGCATCGGCCTCGACCCGGCTAATATCGACCCGTCGGTTTCGGCTTGTGAGGACTTTTTTCAGTATGCTTCGGGAACCTGGCTGAAGAACAATCCGGTGCCGGCGGCCGAGTCGCGCTGGAGCTCCTGGAACGGGCTTATCAACCAGAATGAGGCCGTGATGCGCCAGATTCTGGAGGAGTCGGCGGCCAATACGACGGCGGCGCGGGGCTCGAACCTGCAGAAGGTGGGCGACTACTACGCCTCGGCCATGGACTCGACGACCATCGAAACGGCCGGCCTCAAGTACCTCAATCCAGAGCTGAACCGCATCAGCAGCATCAAAAGCCTGAAGGACCTGCAGATGGGCCTCGTGCGGGCTCAGCAGCTACAAACCCGCTCGGTGTTCGGGCTGGGCGTGTCGCAGGACCGCAAGAAGAGCGACGAATACGCCCTCTACCTCAGCCAGGGCGGCCTGAGCCTGCCCGACCGCGACTATTACCTCAAGGACGATTCGCGCTCCAAAACCATCCGGGCGGCCTACACGGTGTACCTCAACAACACCTTTAAAATGCTGGGCGACACGCCGGCCGCGGCGGCCAAGCACGCTGCCACGGTGCTGCGCCTCGAAACCCGCCTGGCCAAAGCCAGCAAAGACCGCGTAGCCCTGCGCGACCCCTACGCTAACTACAACAAGATGAGCGTGGCCGAGGCCAGCAAGCAGTTCCCGAACCTGAACCTGCCCGCCATGCTGCCCGCCCTCAACCTGGCCGCGGCCCAGGAGGTGATTATTGGCCAGCCCGAGTTCCTGAAGGAGGCCAACGCGGCCCTGACGCAGGAGCCGCTGCAGGACTGGAAAACCTATCTGCGCTGGCACTTGGTGTCGTCGGTGGCCTCGGCGCTGCCCCAGGCCTATGTCGATGAGTCGTTCCGCTTTCAGCAGGTGCTGAGTGGCGCCAAGCAGCAGCAGCCCCGCTGGAAGCGCATGCTGCGGGCCACCGACGGCTCGCTTGGCGAGGCGTTCGGCCAGTTGTATGTCGATAAAGCCTTCAAACCCGAAACCAAGGTGAAGGCCCAGCAGATGGTGGCCAACATCAAGGAGGCCATGGGCGAGCATATCCGCGGGCTGGAGTGGATGAGCCCGGCCACCAAGGAGGAAGCCCTCAAGAAGCTGGCATCGTTCACCGTAAAAATCGGCTACCCCGACAAGTGGAAGGACTATTCGGCCCTCAACATTTCGCGCGAGTCGTATCTGCAGAACGTGCTGGCCGCCCGCGAGTGGGAGGGTAAGGACAACGTGAGCCGCTACGGCAAGCCCATCGACCGCTCGGTGTGGGGCATGACGCCGCCCACGGTGAATGCCTACTACAACTCTTCGCTCAACGAAATCGTGTTCCCGGCCGGCATCATGCAGCCGCCGTTCTTCGATCCCAAGGCCGATGACGCGGTAAACTACGGCGGCATGGGCGCGGTCATCGGCCACGAAATCACCCACGGTTTCGACGACCGCGGCCGCAGTCGGATGCCCAGGGCAACCTGCGCGACTGGTGGACTAAGGACGACGCGACCGAGTTCACGAAGCGCGCCGACATGGTGGGCGCCCAGTATTCGGCCTTCTCGCCGCTTGATTCGGTGTTCGTGAATGGCAAGCTGACGATGGGCGAAAACCTGGCCGACTTCGGCGGGCTGGCCCTGGCCTACTCGGCCCTCGAAAAGCAGCTCAAACAGAAGTACGGCAGCACCCCGCCGCCCCGCTACGACGGCTTCACGCCCGAGCAGCGCTTTTTCCTGGCCTGGGCCCAGGTGTGGCGTACCAACGCCCGCCCCGAATACCTGCGTCAGCAGGTGCTCACCGACTCGCACTCGCCGGCCCAGTATCGCACCAACGGCCCGCTGATGAATATGCCCGAGTTCTACGAAGCCTTCGGCTGTAAGGAGCCCGCGAAAATGGTGCGCAACGAGCAGCAGCGCGCCAGAATCTGGTAGCGGTTTCTTAGCTGTTAGCTGACAGCTTTTAGCTAATAGCGCCGTGCAAAAAGGCCGTCCGGGATTCGTCCCGGACCGGCCTTTTTTTAGTCACTTACTGCGGTGCTAACTGTGCAACACAAGTCAGTTCGGCGAAAAGGCTAACGGCTAATAGCTCTTCGCTAACAGCTTAAAAAATATCCACAGCCAAAGCCAGCAGCAGGCCGGCCAGCGTAGCCAGCAGCTTGCGCACGTTGAGGCGGTGGTCGGGGCTGGTTTCGAACAGGATAGTGGTGGAAACGTGCAGGAAGTTGCCGGCTACCAGCCCCAGCAGGGCGGCGTAGAGGCCGGTCCCCAGCAGCTGGTCGAGCACTACGTAGTTGCTGATGATGATGCCGGTCGGGCCAGCCAGCGCGAACAGCAGCAAGTAGGGCAAAGCCCGCCGGAACGAGCCGAGCCGCAGCTGCAGCAGCGCCATAAGGGCGAAGGCGGCTGGAATGTGGTGCAGGGCAATGCCGGTCAGGATGGCGTAGAAATTATGGCTGACGTCGCCGGCTACCGGGTCTTTAATCAAAATGCTGCCCTCCAGAAAAGAGTGGATAGCCAGCGAAAAAAGCAGCATGAACGGCACCCGGCCGGCGTGTTCGGCGGGCTCGGGATGATGGTGCACGTGGCCGTGCTCGACGCCCTGCGAGAACACCTCCAGCAGCATCTGCCCGAAAAAACCCGCCAGCACGAAGTAGCCCACTTGGTGGCCGGGCCGCAGCTGCAGCGCCTCGGGCAGCAGGTGCGTAACGGTGAGCGTAAACAGGTAAGCGCCGCTGAAAGCCAGCAGCGGCTTCATCCAGACGGTGCCGGCCGTGGGCACGAAGCGCGTCAGCCACCCGGCCCCTAGCACCGTCAGAAACAGCGCAAAAACGGCAAACCACATAGATTGATGAGTTGATTATTTGCTCAGGATGACAGGTGGCTACCGCTTATTTCTTCAGCACGAACAGCATGCGGGGGCTGGTGGCCAGGTCGAAGGGGCTAAGCTGGTAGTCGCCCAGCGTTTCGGCCAGGCGCAGGCCCGCCAGCTGGAAGTACTCCTCGAACCGCTCCAGCGTGAGGGCCCGCACCCGCTCCACGAAGTGTTGCGGCTGGCCCTGCTCATCCTCAAACCGGATGTCCTTTACGATGAAGCCGTGCTGGAGGTGGCGGTGCAGCTCGAACGTAACCCCATCAACAGTCTGGGTTTCGTGGGCCACCAGCTGCCGGATGGCCAGATCGGTGTTGAGGAAATCGATAACCAGCTTGCCACCCGGCCGCAACGCGTCGGCGGCATGGCGCAGGGCCACCACGTTCTCGGCCTCTTCGGCAAAGTAGCCGAAGCTCGTAAACAGGTTCAGCACCAGGTCGAAGGGGCCGTAGGGCAGCTCGTCGCGCATGTCGTGCTCGTAGAAGCGCAGGTGCTCGTGCGCAAACTGCTGGGCATGCGCAATGCTTTGGGCCGATAAATCGACGCCTGTTACATCAAAGCCCTGCTCGCTGAGGTAGCGGGCGTGGCGACCTTTCCCGCAGGCTAAATCGAGCAGGCGGGCGCCGGGCTGCGGGTGCAGGTGCTCCAGCAGCCGCCCCAGAAATTGCCGGGCTTCGGCGTAGTCGCGGTGTTGGTAAAGGCGGTGGTAGTAAGGCGAATCGAACCAAGTGCTAAACCATTCGGCAGCAGCAGCAGACATAGGCAGGGGCGGAAAAACGAAAAAGGGCGTAGCTACGCCCTTTTTCGCATTCGGGAAAGCAGATTGGCCGCCGCCCGCAGGCGGGGTACGGGCCGGTCGTTACAGCGTGGTGGCCGGCTGGGCCGCGGGGTTAGGCTCCAGATCCATATTGCAGACCGGGCACTTGCCGGGCTTGTCGCTGGCGCTGCCCTCGCATTTCATGGGGCAGATGTAGGCGGCGGTGGCCACGGGCGTCGCTTCGGTACCGGCAGCGGCGGGGGCTTCGGTTGCGGCGGGCGCTTCGGTGGCCGTGGCCTCGGTCGTAGCGGCCTTCTGCTCGCAGCTGGTTAAGGCCAGCACGGGCAACAGGCACAATGCCAGGGCAACTTGCTTGAAATAGGTCATGAGCTTACAGGTAGCGGGCAATTACTTCTTAGGGCCCTTCAGGGCCTTGGTCGCCGTGGTGTCAGAGGCCTTTTTCACGCTCTGCATTGCCTCGGGGCTGTTGGTGAGCGGGGCAGTAGGGTCGTTGGCAGTGCGCGACTCTTCGGCGTTGGTCCGTTTGCGGATGTTGGGCTCGTCGAGCGTTACGCCCGAGCTAACGGGTTCGGCAATGGCACCACTTTTTTCGTTGTTCACCAGCTCATCATGGTCGTAGTTCTCGCTGGAGCGGCTGCCGGGGGCTACCATGTCCAGCGACACTTTCTTGTCGGGCCGCCAATCCGACGGTTCGGCGCTGCATCCACCCAGGGCCAGCGCAGCCAGGGCAAAAGCGGAAATAACGAGTTGCTTGCTCATAAAGGAAAACTTAGAGGTGAGATGGGGGAGATGAGAAGTGAGACGGGCGGAATAAGGAATGAGCAAAACGTTAGCCGGACGGCAGCAGTTGGCTCACTTCTCACCCCTAGCATCTCACCTCTGCTAAACAGCTATACCAAGAGGCTTTTACGGCGTAGCATGGCTTCGAACAGCTTCTGGTCGTTGCCGGAGTTGAAAATACGGTCGGGTACTTCCACAAAGATAGGCGCATCAAAGGTGCGGGCCATCCAACGCTTAAATCCTTTGATTTCGTCCGGTAGTTCGGGCGTCTTGAGCAGCAGCAGGTAGCCGGCCGGCTCGCGCTTCACCTCGCCAATCATGTCCCAGGTCAGGCGCATGCCCTCCTTTTCGTTGCGCCGCAGCACAATCTGCTTGTTATCGAATTCGTAAGCCATCTTCTCGAACAGCGGCTTGCTCTGCTCCACCTGCGTCATGCCCGTTACCTGGGCCGAGCGGAAGAGAACGTAAAGCAGCGTGAGGCCCACCGAAAGGGCCAGCCACCACCACGAATGCCAGATAATGGCCGGCAGCAGCCCCACCGCAAACGGAATAAGGGCATACCACCACTCGCGCCGCCACACCCGGCCCATGGCTATGCGGGTGTAGGTGTTGGTATCGAGCTGGTGCTTTTTGGTACGGATGGCCATCGGTGAGGGGCCCTGCTGTTGCTGCCGGTAGCTCCCGCGCTGGTTGGGTTGTTGCATTGGTTGTCAGGTCTTAGGTCTTAAGTGCTCAGGGCTTGGAGTTTAAGGCTTACCGGGATTCTTTCCACTATCAGCTTGCTTGTGCAGAACAACCGACGAGCCCAAAAACCTGCGTCCTAACAGCTAAGACCTCATTTAAAATGCTTTCAGGCTCATGTCCAGGCTGCGGACGGAGTGGGTGAGGGCCCCGACTGAGATGTAGTCGACGCCGGTGGCGGCTACATCGGCAATGGTTTCCTCGGTGATGCCGCCGCTGGCTTCGAGCGGGAAGCGGCCTGCCACCAGGGCTACGGCCTCGCGAAGCTGGGCCGGCGCCATGTTGTCGAGCATGATGCGGTCGATGCCGCCGGCGTCGAGGGCCTGCTGCACTTCGGCCAGCGAGCGGGTTTCAATTTCGATGGGCAGCTGCCGGCCCGTTTGGGCCAGGTAAGCCCGCGAGGCTTCGATGGCTTGGCGCACACCCCCGGCGTAATCCACATGGTTGTCCTTGAGGATAATCATGTCGAAGAGGCCGTAGCGGTGGTTAACGCCGCCGCCAATCAGCACGGCCCATTTTTCGGGCAGCCGGAAGTTGGGCGTGGTTTTACGGGTGTCAAGCAGGCGGGCCTTGGTGCCGGCCAGCAAACTCACGAGGTGGGCCGTGTGGGTGGCAATGCCACTCATGCGCTGCATACAGTTGAGCACCAGCCGCTCGGCCGTGAGGATGCTGCGCGCCCGGCCTTCTACTATGAGGGCCACGTCGCCGTAGCTTACGCGGGTGCCGTCCTGGAGGCGCACGTCCAGCACTAGGTCGGCATCCACAAAGGTGAAAATGTGGCGGGCCAGCTCCACCCCGGCCAGCACGCCGGCATCTTTGATGAGCAGGTGGGCCCGGTTGCGGGCTTCGGCCGGAATGGACGAAAGCGCCGAATGGTCGCCGTCGCCCACGTCTTCAGCCAGGGCCGCTTGGATGAAGGCCGTCAGGGCTTCAGGAGTAAGGTAGGAAGGCGTTTGCACGGGACAAAAATAGCAAAAACGGCCCGGTTCCGGGCCTTATAGTTGAAGTCTCTACGATTCCGCCCGAATAGAGCCTATTGGCTTACCATATTGCGTTGCTTATCGCACAAAAAAATACCGCGCCCCAAGGCACGGTATGAGTAGGTGAGGCGGCCGGAGCCGGGCGTTATTCCTTCTTGAAGTCGATGGTGGCAATTTTGAGGCCGCCGTCTGCTGTTTTCATCTTCACAAACATAGAGTAGACGCCTTCTTTGTCGGTGTAAAGGCCGGCGGCATAGGGGGTGCCCTGGTTGCTGCCGCCGTAATGGTTGAAATCGAAGGACGTGGGCGGGTGCTTGGCGAAGAAATCCTTCATCACGAATTCGGCCTGGGTGGCGCTATAGGTCTGCTTGTCGCCGTTGAAGCTCAACTCCACGCTGGGCGCAAAAAGCTGGGCCAACTCTCGGGCATTGCTGTTCCGAATAGCGCTGCGCACCGGCCCGAATGAATCGGCCTGGGCCATCACACCGACAGCCAGCAGCAACCCCAGTACCAGCACCGAAGCAAAAGAAATAAGACGTTTCATGTAAAAACAGAAAGAGTTTGGTCGGCAAGGTGCGAAAATAGTGCCAAGGTGCCGCCATGCGAAGCCCGATTTAACTAAATGGCCCGGCCGGCCGGTAAGTTACGGATGAGCCGGCCTTTATGCCGGGGCTGCCGTATCTTTGCGGGCATGAACAAACAGGTACTGCTGGTGATTCTGGACGGGTGGGGCCTGGCTCAGGATAAGACGGTTTCGGCCATTGACCAGGCGCACACCCCCTATGTTGATTCGTTGTTCGCGCGTTTTCCGCATAGCAAGCTCCAGGCCTCGGGCGAGGCCGTGGGCCTGCCCGATGGGCAGATGGGCAATTCGGAGGTCGGCCACATGAACATCGGCGCCGGCCGGGTGGTGTACCAGGACCTGGTGCGCATCAACAAGGCCGTGCGCGAGCGGAAACTGACCGCCGTGCCCGCCCTGCAGCAAGCCTTTGCCTACGCTCGCGAGCACCGCAAGCCCGTGCACCTGATGGGTCTGCTCTCCGATGGCGGCGTGCATTCCCACATCGACCACCTCAAGGCCCTGTGCTCCATCGCCCACGATGAGGACGTGCACAACGTGTTTATCCACGCCTTCACCGACGGCCGCGACACCGACCCCAAGGGGGGAGTGAGCTACGTGAACGACCTGGAGCAGCATCTGCAGCGCGGCGCCAGCGGCAAAATTGCCTCCGTGGTGGGCCGCTACTTTGCCATGGACCGCGACAACCGCTGGGAGCGGGTGAAGGTGGCGTACGACGTGCTGGTGAACGGCATCGGCACGCCCTCGCAGAACCTGATTCAGAGCATGCTCGACTCGTATAAGGAGGGCGCTACGGATGAGTTCATGAAGCCCATCGTGAAGGTGGACGCCGATGGCACGCCGCTGGCCACCATTCGTGAGGGCGACGTGGTTATCTGCTTTAACTTCCGCACCGACCGGGGCCGCGAAATAACCGAGGCCCTCACTCAGCAGGATTTCCACGCCTTCCAGATGCAGCGCCTGAACCTGCATTACCTGACCATGACCAACTACGACGCCACCTTCACCGGCGTCATTCCCATCTTCGAGAAGGACAACCTGGAGCACACGCTGGGCCAGGTGCTGGCCGAGCACGGCAAGCGGCAGATTCGCATTGCCGAGACCGAGAAGTACCCGCACGTCACGTTTTTCTTTTCGGGCGGGCAGGAAGTGGAGTTTCCCGGTGAAAGCCGCATTATGCGCAACTCGCCCAAGGTGGCCACCTACGACCTGCAGCCCGAAATGAGCGCCTACGAGCTGCGCGACGCGCTGGTACCGGAGCTGCTGGCCAAGTCGGCCGATTTTGTAGTGCTCAACTTCGCCAACACCGACATGGTGGGCCACACTGGCATCTTTGCCGCCGCCGTGAAGGCCGCCGAAGCCGCCGACGAGTGCACCCGCGGCGTAGTGGAAGCCGCGCTGGCCGCCGATTACGCCTGCATCATCATTGCCGACCACGGCAACGCCGACATGATGGTGAACCCCGACGGCTCGCCCAACACGGCCCACACCACCAACCTGGTGCCCTGCATTCTGGCCAGCAACGACTACCACGGCCTGCTGGCCGACGGCAAGCTCGCCGACATTGCACCCACCGTGCTCGAACTGATGGGCCTGCCCCAGCCCGTCATCATGACCAGCCTGAGCCTGTTGCGGCCCCCAATCCTCGCCCCGAATGCGTAAGCGTGGGCTCGTGTTGCCGGTTGCCCTGGCTATGCTGCTCACGGCCTGCGGACCGGAGAACGATGTGCCGGCGCCCAACGAGGCCCTGCGCCAGCATACCAGCTACTTCAACCTGCCGGCTTTCCTGAGCGAGCAGAGCACCGAACTCAACCGCCGCAAGCCTGCCGTGGAAAAGCAGGTGCTGCTACGCGATGGCGGCCTGGAAACCGAACGCCTCACGCCCACCGACTGGGCCAGGGAGCTCCAGATTTTCCAGCAGGCCGATATCGACAAGCCCGCCCTGCGCGGCCTCTACCTGGTAGATTCGGTGGCCACGCCCGACGGGCTGTTGCGGCGCACCTACCGCCGCCGCCCCGGCGTGGAGCAGCCGGTGCGCCAGCTCTTGGTCGTCAGCCGCAACGGGCAGGTGCAGCAGGTGCGCGCCACCGTTTCGCAGGACAACCCGTTGGTGTACTCCTCCAAAACCCTGGAGCTCGATAGCCCGAACGGCCAGCTTAGCACCTACCGCGTGCAGGGCGTACAGAAGCTGATTTTGTTCGACTCGGTGCGCTACGCGGTTCGTGGAACGATAGGGCAGTAGCGCAGAACGTCATTCAGAGCGAAGCGAAGAATCTCGCGTGAATCGTTACAACAGTTGTTGTTCAACGATTCATGCGAGATTCTTCGCTTCGCTCTGAATGACGTTCTGTACTACTGCCTAATCCTTAACTGCCCATCAACGTGGCTACTACCCAGCGGCGGCCGCCGTGGGTGCGGTGCTCACCTAAATAAATGCCCTGCCAGGTGCCCAGCAGCAGTTCGCCCCGGCTGATGGGGATGCTGACGGCGTGGCCCAGCAGGCTGGCTTTGAGGTGAGCCGGCATATCGTCGGGGCCTTCCTGGGTGTGCTGGAAGTAGGGGGCGTTTTCGGGCACCAGCCGGCGGAAGAAATGCTCGAAATCGGCCCGTACGGTGGGGTCGGCGTTTTCGTTGAGGCTGAGGCTGGCGGAGGTGTGCTGGATGAAGAAGTGCGCCGTGCCCACCTGCAGCTGCTCCAGCTCGGGTAGCTCGGCCACCAGCAAATCGGTAATCAGATGAAAGCCCCGGCTAAGTGCCGGCAGCCGCAGCCGTTTCTGGAAGCAGTGCATAGAAAGGGAATTCAAAGCGAAAAAGTCAAAAGTAAAAGTACGCTCAGGATACCGGAGCGCACTTTTACTTTTGACTTTTTCGCTTTGAATTCCCTATTAGGGATTCACCCGCTCGTAGGCGCCGATGTCGGGCGTGGTGGGGTTGCGGGGGCGGTTGAGCAGGTCGGTGGGCAGGCCCAGCAGGGGCAGGGCCCGGTTGCTGGCCGACGAGAGGCTATCTAATTCAAAGCTAAGCGAAGTGCCCCGAAAGCGCAGAGGCGTGCTTTTGAAGATCGAGGCGGCAAACTCGTCGGGGTTGAGTACGTTGCCGTTTTTCTGCTGGCCCAGTGGCCCCGTGTTGTCGTACTTCTTGGTTTTGAGCAGGCTGTTGCGGATGCTGATATTGCCCGCATACTGCTCACCGGCCACGAACTCCAGCTCATCCCCGTCGCGGATACTGCCCCAGATAATGGAGTTGCGCACCGTCAGGCCACGAGGCGCAACTGCGGGCAGTGGCTGGTCATTAATGGTTTCAAAGGGTGCCCGGGGCGAAATCAGGACCGAGGGCTGGTCGCGGGTGCCGAGGCTGTAGTTGGCGATGGTGCAGTAGTCGAGCCGGACCTGGCTGCTTTGCACGGCGTATACCGCGTACTGCTCGCAATTGCTGATGAGCGTGTTGCTGGCCGTCAGGTCGCCGCTCAGGCTCAGCAGCGCGGCCCCATCGAAACCCAGGCCGCTGTTGAGGGTAGAAATATTGCGCAGCTCCACATTCTCGATTCGCACCTGCGGGCGCGGCTGCTCATCAAAAGGATTGAAGAGGTAGATGCCCAGCGTGCTGTTCTTTATTTCGGTGTAGCGCAGCACGTTGCCCTGGCTGCCCAGGTCGAACTCGATACCGCCCCATTGGCCGGGCCGCTCGGCGTACTCGGCCTCGCGCCGGTCGCCCTGGAAGCGCACGATGTTGGGGTCGGTGGGCTTGATGGGGCCGGTAGGCTGATAATCGGGGTTGCACAGCAGGCGGCCTTTTACCACCAGATAGGAGCGGAAGTGCGAGTAGATGCGTGCGCCGGCCGCAATAGTCAGTGTGATGCCCGGCTTCACGAGCACCGAGTTGTAGATAACGTGCGGCTTGTCGGCCTTCCAGACGGTGTTACTGGTGATGGTTTCGGCATCGTGGAAGTAGGCGTTCTGGCCGTAGCTGAGCACCTTCACGGCCTGCGCGTTGCCATTGGTTACAAAACGCAGGTCGTCTTCTACCAGAAACGGCTTGCCATCGGCCGGCGTGGGGTCGATGGTGGCCCGCACCAGTACCAGCAGGCTGTCTTTACCCCTGATTTCCACATTGCGGGCGCTGGGGCCGGCGTCGCCGTTTATCAGCAGGTTGTAGGTTACGGCCGGCCGGCTTTGCAGGCTTATTTCGGCCACCCGCACGGCCCGGGCGTTGCGGTTGTACACCCACAGGCGCTTGGTTACGGTGCCAGTGGCCACAAACACCGTATCGAACTTCACCGTGTCGAGCGAGAATTCCAGCCGGGCACTGCTGTCGGTCGTTATCAAATCCTCCTTCGGCTCACAGCCTGGCAGCAGCACCGTTGTGGTCAGGGCTGAAAGCAGGAGCAGCAGCGGAAGCAGGAAGCGCATTGGTTAGTGGTTTTAGAAGAAAAAGAGCGTCATGCTGAGCGAAGCCGGAGGCATAGTCGAAGCATCTCTACCGCTTCGTTGCTAAACTAACCCGATGTCAGGATTGCTACTGCGGTAGGGATGCTTCGACTACGCCTCCGGCTTCGCTCAGCATGACGTTCTGCTTTCTTCACCCAACGTCCAAGCCACTCCGAAAATTATCCGACGCCTTCCTGCAGGCGCGCGGCGCTTTCGGCGAGGCGGAGCTGCTCCACGAAATCGTCGATGTTGCCGTCCATCACGCTGGCCAGGTTATGCACCGTGAAGCCAATGCGGTGGTCGGTTACGCGGCCCTGGGGGTAGTTGTAGGTGCGGATTTTGTCCGACCGGTCGCCGCTGCCAATCATGCTCTTGCGCTGGGCACCTTCAGCTTCGTTCTTTTTGGCCAGCTCGATTTCGTAAATCCGCGAGCGAAGCACGCCGAGGGCCTTATCGAAGTTCTTGAGCTGCGACTTCTGGTCCTGGCACTGGGCCACGAGGCCGGTGGGCAGGTGGGTGAGGCGCACGGCCGAGTAGGTCGTGTTTACCGACTGTCCGCCGGGGCCCGACGACATGAACAGGTCCTTGCGCACGTCGTTCATGTCGATCTGTACGTCGAGCTCCTCGGCTTCGGGCATCACCACAATGGAAGCCACGGAGGTGTGGATGCGGCCCTGGGTTTCGGTGGCCGGCACCCGCTGCACCCGGTGCACGCCGCTCTCAAACTTGAGTTTGCCGTACACGTCCTCACCTTTCATGGCCAGAATGATTTCTTTGTAGCCGCCCGAAGTGCCTTCGGTGGCGTCAATCAGATCCATTTTGAGGTTGTGCTTTTCGGCGTAGCGCATGTACATGCGCTGCAGGTCGCCGGCAAAAATAGCCGCCTCGTCGCCCCCAGCCCCAGCCCGGATTTCCATGATAACGTCCTTGCTGTCGTTGGGGTCCTTCGGAATCAGCAGCTCCTTGATAACGGCTTCGAGGCGCTCCTCTTCGGGGTAAAGCCCTTCGAGCTCGTCCTTGGCCATCTGGCGGAAGTCCTCGTCCTTTTCGGTAGAAATGACCTGCTTGGAACTGGCAATGTTGGCCAGCACGTTCTGGTAGGCCTTGTACTCGACCATAATCTTGCCCAGGTCTTTGTATTCTTTGTTGAGGGCCTTGAAGCGCTTCATGTCGCTCATGGCTTCGGGCTGGGTCAGCTCCTCGCTCACGTCCTCGTAGCGCCGTTGAATGGCCTCTAGTTTATCTAGCATCTTGCCTTCTGAAATTTGTAGTAGGGTTGCAAAGATACGGAAACGAAGCGGGCTGGAAATACCTCTCTTGGCGCCGGCAGGCTGTACCTTTAGCCAGTTCGTAAGAACGATGTAGGGGCGGGGCTTGCCCCCGCCCGCCGTTTAACGGGAACAACGCGGTGCGTTGGATGTATATCGTTTAAGCGGCGGGCAGGGGCAGCCGCCCCTACCTCGTTTGCCTAGCCTTTATACCCCTTACTCATGCACCCGCTCCTGCCTTTTGCTTCCCTGCTGCTTCTGCTCACTGCCTGCCGTCCCGATCAGGTCGAGCACCTGAGCAACACCAAGGAGCTGGCCAAGGAGGCCGTTAACTGGGAAGTGAAGCGCATTATGCCCAAAGATTTGCTGCGGGCCACGGCCTGGGCCGGCGACTCGCTCACGCGCACCGCCGAGCGGGAGTTGCGCCAGGCGCTGGCCGATAAGCTGGCCGCGGGCGGCGTGGCGGCGGCCCTGTCGTTCTGCCATCCCGAGCGCCTGCCCCGCACCGATTCGCTGGCTAAAACGCTGCAGGCTACGCTAACCCGCGTGAGCAACCGCCCGCGCAACCCCCTCAACCAGGCCACGCTGAGTGCCGCCGAGCTGAACCCGGCCGACACCGCCCGCCAGGTGGCCCGCCCGAGCCAGGAGGTGTTCACCTACCAGCGCCCCCTGGTGCTGAATGACCAGCTTTGCCTGCGCTGCCACGGCGAAGTGGGCAAGGACATTACGGCCGCTGATTACGCGCTCATCAGGCAGCAGTACCCGCAGGACCAGGCTACCGGCTACCAGTTGGGCCAGGCCATGGGTGTGTGGCGCGTCAGCCTCAGCCGCAGCGGCGCAGCCGAGTTCTGGACGATGAAAACCCGGAAGGTGATGAAGCCGCGCAAGCCTTTGTTTTAGGGAAGCAAGAAGTCAGAAGAGAACGTCATTCTTCGCTTCGCGCTGAATGACGTTCTCTTCTGACCCTCTCAAAAACAACCTTCGGCCTGTCTTTGCAGTTTGCCTTTTCTATGACGACTACCGTTTCTTCCGCCCAACTGCCCGTTATCATTGTTGGAGCCGGCATGGCCGGGCTGGCTTGCGCCAACTACCTGCACCGCGCCGGCCGCCCCGTGCTGCTGCTCGAAGCCGCCGACGCCGTTGGTGGCCGCGTGCGTACCGACGTAACGCCCGAGGGCTTCCGCCTCGACCGGGGTTTTCAGGTGCTGCTCACGCGCTACCCCGAGGTCGAGCGGCTGATCGACTATGGCGCGCTGGACCTGAAGGCCTTTAGCTCGGGAGCCGTTATCCGGCTGCCCGACGGCAAGGAAACGACCCTGCAGAACCCGCTGCAACGGCCCATGGCTGCGTTTTCGGCCCTCACTTCGCGCATCGGCACGCTGCCCGACAAGCTGCGGATTCTGAGCCTGGTGAAGCACGTACACGGCTACACCAGCGGGCAGCTGATAAGCCGCAACTCCACCAACAGGCAAAGCACGCTCGAATTTCTGCGCCATTACGGCTGGAGTGAGCAAATCATCGACAACTTCTTCCGGCCCTTCTTTGGGGGCGTATTTCTCGACCGGAGTCTGAGCACGGCGGCCAACTTCTTCGAGTTCGTGTTCCAGCAGTTTGTGCAAGGTGAGGCCGTGGTGCCGGCTCTGGGCATGCAGCAGATACCCGAGCAGCTGGCCGCTCGCCTGCCTGCCGGCACCGTCCGCCTGAACAGCCCGGTAGCCGCCGTGGAGGGCCTCACCGTCCGGCTGGCCAGTGGCGAAACCATTGAAGCCGCCGCCGTAGTAGTGGCCGTCGATGGCGAAGCCGCCGGCCGCCTGCTGCCCACCGCCACCGACGAGGCACTCGTTTCTACCCCCGCGTCTTTGCAGTGGCGGCGCACTACCTGCACCTATTTTGCCGCCCCGGCTTCAACCAGCCGCCCCGATAGGCTGCTGCGGCTCAACGCCTCGCCCACCGGGCAGGCGCACAACGTGGCCTTCCCTTCGGATGTGGCCCCGGCCTACGCCCCAGCCGGGCAGCGACTAGTATCGGTGAGCACCCACGGCGAGCATGGCCTCTCGGAAGCCGGCCTGACGGCCCAGCTGCGCCGGGAGCTGACTATTTGGTTCGGCCCCGAAGCCACCGGCTGGCCCCACCTGCGCACCTATAATCTGCCCTTTGCCCTGCCCGAATACCCCGCCGGCCAGCCGGCGCGCCAGTCGCTGCGGCTCGGTGCCCACCTCTACCGCTGTGGCGACTATGCTGCTTACCCCTCGCTAAACGCCGCCCTGGCTGCGGGCCGCGAGGTAGCGGAAATGATTTTGATTTAGCATTCTCAAGCCCCGCACCCTACGCCGTGCTGCGCGACCTGGGTTACTCACTACCAATTACCCAATACTAAAGAAGCCGGGCAATGGTCGGAGTGGATGACGTCGGGCAGCAGGTCGGCGTGGCGGATGTGAGGCACGAGGTGGTTGTCGACCAGCAGGTGGTCGAGGCGCCAGCCGACGTTGCGGGCGCGCGAGCCGGCGCGGTAGCTCCACCAGGAGTAGCGCTGCGGCGCGTCGCCGTGGTGGTGGCGGAAGGAGTCGGTAAAGCCGTCGGCCAAGAAGTCGCGGAACCACTGGCGCTCCTCGGGCGTGAAGCCGGGGCTTTTCTGGTTGGCCTTGGGGTTGTGCAGGTCCAGCTCGCGCTGGCAGCAGTTGAAGTCGCCGGCAATAACCAGCGGTGGTACCCCGGCCGCTTGCAGCCCGGCCACGTAGCGCCGGAAAAAGTGCAGCCACTCCACCTTAAACGCCTGCCGCTCGGGCCCGCTCGTGCCCGAGGGCATGTAGGTGTTCAGCACTGCGCAGTGCTCGAAATCGAGCCGAAGCACCCGGCCTTCGGTGTCGTAGCGCTCCTGGCCGCAGCCTTCGGTTACCGCCAGCGGCTTTTCCTTGGAGAAGATGGCCACGCCGCTGTAGCCGGGTTTCTGGGCCGGATGCAGGTAGGCATGGTAGCCCAAATCCGTCAGCCGCGATACGTCGAGCGGCTCGCGGCCGGCCTTTATTTCCTGCACGCACAGCACATCGGGCCGGGCCGTGGCCATCCAGTCGGCCAGGCCCTTGCTCAAGGCCGAGCGCAAGCCGTTGACGTTGTAAGAAACGATGTTCAAAGCAGTGATTTGTGTGGGGAGATGGAAAGTAGAACGGCAGAAAAGAACCGTGTCATGCTGAGCGAAGGCGCAGCCGCAGTCGAAGCCGCAGTCGAAGCATCTCTACCGCAGTAGCAATTTCTAACGTCAGGGTTAGCATTGCAGTAGAGATGCTTGACTGCGGCTGCGCCTTCGCTCAGCATGACAACGTACTGCTTCTCTATTCCTCCTGATTCTGCTCGTCGAAGTATTCCAGCACGTGCCATTTCAGCATGCGCTCCTGCTCTTTGAGGTTGGAGAAGGGCAGCGCCTGCAGCAGCCGGTAGTGGGGCCAGCCCTCCTCGTCCACGTTTTCGCGCTCGTAGTAGCCCGAAATACTGAACAGCCGGCAGGTGGCAATGTGCATTAGGTCCTGCTTCTGCTCCTTGGTAAAAGGCCCTGCGCCCTGGCCCAGTTCCTGCACACCAATAAGCAGCAGCAGAGCGTTCATGTCGGGCTTTTTACCGAAGCGGGTCTTCATCTCCGTCATCAGCTCCCACCAGCGGTGCTCGAACTGGGCTTCGGTTTCCTGAGGATCGAGCATGTTTAAGCGGCGTGCGGATGAACGGGCGGCGGGGTTACCGTTTCTTCCTTGAGGGCCTCCCAGTACTCCACGGCACGCCGGAAGTGCGGAATCACGATGCTGCCCCCGATGAGGTTGGCAATGGCGAACAGCTCATAGATTTCCTCCTCGCTCACCTTCTCCTCGTAGCATTTGCCCAGGTGGTACTTAATGCAGTCGTCGCAGCGCAGCACCATGGAGCAGGCCAGGCCCAGCAGCTCCTTGGTTTTCACGTCTAGCGCGCCATCCTGGTAGGTGTTGGTATCGAGGTTGAAAAAACGCTTGATGACCTTGTTGTCGGCCGCCAAGATTTTCTCATTCATGCGCTGGCGGTAATCGTTAAATTCGGTGACGATGCTCATGGACTGGTGGGCTGATGAGTGGATAGGCGGGTGTGCTGATGGCGTTGTTTTGCTGGTGGGCCGGGCTGTAGCTCGCCGGTATGCACAAGCTTAGCCAACGCTCCAAAAAAACAAGCGCGCGCAAATTTCAGCATTAAGCGCTAAAATTAAGGAGAAGTTTCCCCAGGCCTACCAGTTGCCCCGCCGCTATGCCGCTGCCCACTGTGCTTTCCGATTTCGTGAGCCTGCTGTTTCCGCGGGTGTGCCTAGCCTGCCAGGAGCCGCTGGCCCGCGGCGAGGACGACCTGTGCACCGACTGCCGCGCCCAGTTGCCCTACACTGATTACCACCGCCTGCTCCCGGCCGATAACCCGCTGGCCCGCCGCTTTTGGGGCAAGCTGCCGGTTACGCACGTGCTGGGCTACCTCACGTTCCAGAAGCATGGCCGGGTGCAACACCTGCTGCACGAGCTCAAATACCGCAACCAGCAGCAGGTAGGCAGGGTGCTGGGTCGCCACTTCGGCCAGGAGCTGGCTGAGGCTAGCTACGCCGACACCTTCGCGCTGGTAGTGCCCGTACCGCTGCACCCGCGCAAGCTGGCCCGCCGTGGCTACAACCAGGCCGATAGTTTCGCCGAAGGCCTGGCCACTGGCCTGAGTTGCCCCTGGCATCCCGAGGCCCTGTGCCGGACCGCCGCCACCGAATCACAAACCCGCAAAAACCGCCTCCAGCGCTGGCAAAACGTAGCCGCCGTTTTCGAAGTAGCTCGCCCCGACCTCATCGAAGGTCAGCATGTGCTGGTAGTCGACGATGTGCTGACCACCGGCGCCACGCTCGAAGCCTGCTGCGCCGTGCTGCTCGCCGCCGGGGCCCGCGAAGTCAGCGTAGCCACCATCGCCGTCGCCTAGAACCACAGATGCTGCAGATGCTGCAGATGAAAAGGATTTGTTCTGGTAGCAGATTAATTACTGGTGTTGTCGATTTGTGCTGAACGACAGTTCGTTTAATCAGCAAAACAGCCACCCCGTATGGGGTGGCTGCTTTAGTAACTGGAGTGTCTTACATGTTGCTGAGTCAGAACGAATCCTCGTCATCTGCAGCATCTGTGATGTTATTTGTTCGAGCCGGCGTTGATCATGGCGCAGCGGAAACCGATAGTGGCCGTAGCCGAATCTTCGGCCATGAAGCGGCGGGTGCCGGGCGAGAGCCAGTAGGCTACATCGCGCCACGAGCCGCCTTTGTACACGCGCACGTGGTCGTCGATGAGCGACTGGTAGCCTTTCTTGTCGTACTTCTCCGAGGGGTCGAGGTAGCCGTTGCGGCGGAAGGGGTTCAGATCCTCCACGTCCTCATAGGAAAGCGGACGGTAGATATCCTGCACCCACTCGTTTACGTTGCCGGCCATGTTGTAGAGGCCGTAGTCGTTCGGTGGGTACGAGAACACCTGCTCGGTAATCATGGCGCCATCGTTGAGCGAGCCGGCAATACCAGCGTAGTCGCCGCGGCCACGCTTGAAGTTAGCGAGGAACTGGCCCTGGTTCTTACCGTAGGGGTTCCGTACCTGGCGGCCGTCCCAAGGGTAAATGCGCTTGTTCTCCTGGTTTTCGTTGCCAGTTTCCTGGGTGCCGATGAGGGCCTGCGCAGCGTACTCCCACTCGGCCTCGGTGGGCAGGCGGTAGTTGGGCAGCGTGTTGCCGTTTTCGATGGCGATTTTCACGCCGCCATTATCGGAAGTACCTTCAGCGGCGTCGCCGCCCTTGTTCTTCTTACGGCCGAACAGACCACCCTTGCGGGAGCCGCCGCCATTCTCAGATGCGTCACTGGCCAGCCGCTCGTTCACTTTGGCCGTACGCCAGGTGCAGAAGTCGTTGGCCTGCAGCCAGCTTACGCCCACTACCGGGAAGTAGCGGAAGCCGGGGTAACGCAGATAATAATCCACATACGGGTCGTTGAACGACAGCTCGCGGGCCCACACCGTGGTGTCGGGCAAGGCCGACATATAGAATTCCTCGGCCGAGTCCTTGCGTACGTAGTGCAGGTATTCGAGCCAGTGGATGTTAGCTACTTCCACCTCATCCATGTAGAAGGAGGCCAGCGTAACGGTACGCTCCAGGTTGTCGTGGCTCATGGCTACGTCCTCTTCGGCCGAGCCCAGCACGGTACGGCCGCCTTCGATAAACACCAAACCCGGACCTTCGGGGATGCCCTGATAATCAGACACCTTCATGCCCTCATCGGTGTTGTACTCGATGCCCGTGGTGGAGCTGTATTTGCCGGGGTTAGTAGCCGAGCGTCCGCCCTTGTTACAGGCAGTCAGGGCGCAGACTCCGACGAGGGCCAGGCCCAGGTACTTGGAAATATTCATGATCAAGTTGAAACTACCTGTTTGAAAAGCGTTTAGACGAGGCAAGTCGGGTGCAATAATACAACATTTTAAAAAGCCGGGCAAGGAATTTTCGGGTAATTGCGTCGCTTCAGTCGGCGCCAGGCCGCCTCCAGCGCGTCGAACTCGCGGAGTGTGAGCGAAAGCTCGTGCGCTCCGCCTAAATCGGCGCTGAACTGGCTGAGGCTGACATCGTAGCTATAACCAAGCCGAAAAGTGCCCGCACTGATGCCGGCTACGGCCGTAAGCACCTGCTGGGGCCGGGGTGCGCCGGGCAGCGGCAGGCCCCGGTATACGGCCCCAAGTGTCAGTGGCGTCGTGGTAAAGTACAATCCAAGGTCGGTGCGCTCCGAGCCGCCCTGGCGGGTGTAGCCGGCCGTGGGGCTCAGGCTGACTTCGCGCTGCTCGCGCACGGTGTTCACTTTGGCGAAGTAGAATTTGTAGCCGCCCTGCACGTTCAGGCGCATGGGCAGCTTGCCCTGGCCAGTGAAGCCCAGGTCGGGCTGGTTGAGGTGGTGGGCCGCCACACCCAGCCAGAACTGTGGCCCGAACAGCAACCCGCCCACGCCGGCCGTGAGGTAGTTGACGGGCGCATAGTCGGCGGCTTCCTGGCTCAGGTCGCGCACCTGGCCGTCGTCGGAAAGCTGGTCGCCGAAGATGAGGTTGCTGTAGCCGACGCGCTGGCGGCCGTAGCTGAGCGTGGCCCCACCGCTGAGGCTAAGCTGGCGGTTGAGGCGCACATGGTAAGCGTACACGCCCCCCGCCTGCAGGCGGGTGTAGCCCACGGCGCCCGTGCGGTCTTGGTTGATGAGCAGGCCAAAGGCGCTGCGCTGGTTGAGCAGGCGGTAGTCGGCGGCCAGCTGGGTGGTTTGGAAGGTGCCGGCCAAGGTGGGAAACTGGTTGCGGTAGCTGAGCGTCACGCCATAGTCGTCGAGCAGGCCGGCGTAGGCGGGGTTGAGCTGCATGCGGTTGGCGAACGGCTGCGCGAAGTACAGGTCCTGGGCCTGCGCGGCGTGCCCGGCCAGCCCGAGGCCCAGCCCGGCCATAACCGCCCACCGCCGCCCGGGCCGCCCCGTAGGTGGTGTTGCTGCTGCCGCCGAATTCCTGGTGCTTCGCATACGTGGGCTGCTAACGAGCGGGCCGGCGGGTTTGGTACCCTGAGACCTGGAGAGAACTGCAAAAGTGATGGCGGATGTGGAGACGTCCTATCGGGCGTCTCATAATTGCTGACGTAGCTGACGGGAACCGGGCGGGCAAGGCGTTCGATGACGAGAGGCAAGATAGTACGCCTGTACACCGTTTACTGCAACCGTAGTCCGGTTGAGTTTCTCCTTACTTTTGCCCGGGTCGGCAACCGGGCTGATGGTTCTGATAGTCAGTTCGGCTGCCGGAATTTACCTCTTTTAAGCATTCGTTCTATGCGTAAGTTTTTTATCGGCCTCGGGATTTTCCTGGTGGTGGTCGTGGCCTTCCTGGCCCTGGCCCCGCTGCTGTTCAAAGATAAAATTAAAGCCGCCTTCGATAAGCAGCTCGCCCAGCGGGTGCGGGCCGAGGTGCAGTACGACCCGGCCAACGTCGACGTGACGCTGCTGAGCACTTTCCCCGACCTGGCCCTGCGCATCAGCCAACTACGCATCATCGGCCAGGATTCGTTTGCCCGCGACACGCTGGCCTACCTGCCCCAGACGCGCATCGGCCTGAACCTGATGAGCGTTATCAGCGGCGACCAAATAAAAATCAAGGACATCACCCTCGAAGAGCCCGACATTAATATAAAGGTGCTCAAAAGCGGCCGCGCCAACTGGGACATCTTCGTGTCCGACTCGGCTGCCGCTACCAAGGGGCAGGACACCACGGCGGTTAGCCTGGCCATTAAGGGCTGGCAGATCAACAAGGGCCGCCTGCGCTACGACGACCGCAGCATCCCGTTCGGGATGGAGCTGCGCGGCATTGAGCACACCGGCTCGGGCGACTTCGAGCAGAACATCTTCGATATGGTGAGCCAGACCACAGCGCAGTCGGCCTCGCTGAGCTACGACGGCGTGCAGTACGTGAGCAACAAGAAGCTCGACGCCGACGTGACGATGGCCATGAACCTGGAGAAGATGCTCTTCACCTTCAAGGATAATAAGGTGAAGCTGAACGATTTCCCGGCCACTTTCCAGGGCACCATCGGTCTGCCCAACGCCACTGATATTGTGTACGACCTCACCTTTAAGGCGCTGGAAACTGATTTCAAGAACATCCTGAGTCTGGTGCCGGGTGCGTATACCGAGCAGTTCAAGGATATTAAGGCCGATGGTAAGGTGGCTTTCGACGGGTACTTTAAGGGTGTGCAGAACGACCTGCAGATGCCCGGCTACGGCGTAAACCTGCAGATCAAGGACGGCAGCTTCCAGTACCCGGCCCTGCCCGAGCGCGCCCGCAACATCAACGTGGATATGGTGGTGGATAACCCTTCGGGCTTCACCAACAACGTGAAGGTGAACGTGAAGCAGTTTCACCTGGACCTGGGCAAGAACCCGATTGACGGCAACGTGGCCATCGATGGGCTGGCCCCGATGAAGGTGGATGGCCGCGTGAAAGCCAACGTGGACCTAGCCGAAATGATGAAGGTGTATCCGGTGAAGGATTTGCTGTTGCGCGGCAAGCTGTTCGTGGATGCCACCGCCAAGGGCGTGTATTCGGCTACCCAAATGCCGGTGATTCAGGCCAAAATGAACCTGACCAACGGCTACGTGAAGAGCAAGCAGTTTCCGGCCCCGATTGAAAACCTGACCCTGACCGGCACCGTGACCAACCCCACCGGCCAGCTCAACGATACCAAAGTCAATATCCCACAGTTCAAAATGCTGCTCGACGGTGAGCCGCTGGAAGGCCGCGTGGCCACCCAGGGCGTGGATAAGCTGGCTTTTGACACCGACGTGAAGGGCACAGTGGACCTCACCAAGCTCACCAAAATATTCCCGCTCGAAGGCATGACGGTGGCGGGCCGTCTGAGCGGCAACGTGGCCGCCAAGGGCAACATGGCCGATATTGAGGCCGGCCGCTACCAGTCGGTGGTTGCTTTGGGTACGGTGAATGCCCGCAACATTGATTACAAAAGCCCCGATTTTCCGCAGGGCATGAAGGTGAGCCAGGCCACGGCTACGTTCAACAACGACCAGATTGTGCTGCGCGACATGCAGGGCTTCGTGGGCTCGTCGGACGTGGCGGCCTCGGGTACCATCAGCAACTACCTGGGCTACCTGTTCGTGCCCGGCCAGCCGTTGCGCGGCGACCTGACGGTGAACTCGCGCCGCTTTAATCTGAACGAGTGGATGGTAGACGAGGTAAGTGCCAAGCCCACCGCCGGCGCCAAGGCCGCCACCAAAGCTCCCGCCGCCACCACCCAGGCCGACGGTGTACTCCAGATTCCGAAGGAGTTCGACCTGACGATGAACACCACCGCAGGCCAGGTGCTGTATGACAACCTGAAGCTGAACGACGTGAAAGGCACCGTGACGGTGCGCAACCAGGTGGCCACGCTGCGCAACCTCACCTTCAACACGCTTGGCGGCAGCTTCGCCACCAACGGCTCGTACAGCAGCCAGAACCTGGCGCACCCCAAGTTCGATTTCGGGCTGAACGTGAAGGAGCTGAACTTCCAGCAGGCCTTTTCCGCCTTCAACTCGATTAAAAAGCTGGTGCCGCTGGCGGCCAACCTGGAAGGCATCTTCTCGACCAACTTCAACGTGAGCGGCGAAATGGGCCCCGACATGATGCCCCGCTACAGCACCCTCACCGGCAAGGGCGTGTTCGATATTGTGCGGGCGGCCGTGACCAGCTCGCCGGTGCTGGCCAAAATCAGCAACCTCACGCAGCTGCAGGAGTTGAAGAACTTTGTGGTAACCAACAAGGATGTGGCGGCCGAAATCATCAATGGCAACTTCGTGGTGAAGCCGTTTGATTTGAACGTAGGCCAGATTAAGATGACGGTGGGCGGCTCAAACAACATCGACGGCGGCGGGCTGGAGTACGTGGCGGCCCTCAATGTGCCCACGGGCCAAGTCGGCACCGCGCTCAGCAGCCAGCTCACCCGCCTGACAGGCGTATCGAACCTCAAGGGTACCGAGCGCGTGACGCTAGGCCTCACCATTGGCGGCACCATAACCAACCCCCAAGTGAAGCTGAGCAGTGGCAGCGTGAAGGGCCAGGCCAAGGACATTGCCAAGGAGCTGGTTAGCGGCATTGTGCAAAGCAAGCTCGACGACTCCAAGGCCGGGCTGGCCGCCAAACTGCTGCTTTCCCAGGACAGCCTCAAAAAAGAGGCCCTGGTAAAGCGCCAGGAACTGGAGGCCCGCGCCCAGCTGGAACTGGAGAAACGTCGCCTCGAAGCCGAAGCCAGGCTGCGCGAACAGGCTAAGAAAGGGCTTAACAGCCTTTTCGGGAAGCCGAAGCCGGCTCCGGCCCCCGCGCCTACTCCCGCGCCGGCTCCTACGCCCAAGCCGGCCGAACCCAAAGCCCCGGCCGATACGGCCAAGGCCGGCAGTTAATTCGGGCTATCTGATAGAAGTGCAAACTTTGGTTACATTGTTGCAAGGCCGCAATAACTAGCCTGTGTAGGCATAGACCAACGCCATCTGTTTCATCTTTTTCTTTCCTGCCATGCTGTTTAAACGCACTTTGTTATATGCCCTCGTGGCTGCGCCGCTGGCGCTGGCCTCTTGTAGCGACAACGATAAAGCGGACAATGCGCTATCTACCGGTACCCTCGAAGTGCGCCTGACGGATGCGCCCGGCGACTTTCGGGCGGTAATACTCGATGTGCGCCAGATTGAGATTCATCTGAAGGAGGAAGGCAACCCCGATGGCTGGCAGCTGCTGCCTTTCCAGGCCCAGCCCATCAACGTGCTGGAGTACGTAAACGGCCGCTCGGCGCTACTGGTAAGCTCCGATTTCGATCCGGGTAATCTGCGTGAAATCCGCCTGATTCTCGGCCCCGACAGCTACGTAACCGGCCGCGACGGCCAGCGCTACGAGCTGAAAACGCCCAGCGGCCAGTCGTCGGGCGTGAAGCTCAAGCTCAGCAAGAAGGACCTGTATCAGCAAAGCAGTAACTACCAGCTCCTGCTCGATTTCGACGTGGCCAAATCCATTGTGGAGCGCGGCAACTGGAAGCCCGGCAACGACAAAAAGGAGCGCTACCTGCTCAAGCCCGTGATTCGGGTAGTGGCCCAGGATATTCGCGGCGGCCTGCGCGGCACCGTAACCCCGGCCGCGGCGCTGCCCCAGGTGCTGGCCATCCGCTCGTCCATCACGCCCGCCGACACGTTCAGCACCTCCGCCGACGCGGCCGGAGCCTTCCAGCTGGGCGCCCTGCCCTCGGGCACCTACCGGGTCGAGTTCTTCCCCACTACTACCGCGCCGGCCAACCAGGGCAGCTACAAGCAGGTTACCCGTACCGGCATCACCGTAACCAACGACCAGCTGACGGACATCGGCAGCACCCCGCTGCAGTAAGCCTGCCTCGGACTAACCTGATTGCCCAGAATAAGCGCGCCCCCTGCCGGTTTGGTAGGGGGCGCGCTTATTTTAGTGGCGTCAGTCGGCGGCCCTCATCCGACCCCATATACAATATGAACAAGCCTGTATTTTATCTGATACCGGGGCTGGGAGCCGACGAGCGGGTGTTTCAGCGGCTGCAGCCGCTGCTGCGCGCAGCCAGCCAGGTGCTGCCCTGGCTGCCGCCCGAGTCGGCCCACGAGCCGCTGCCGCACTACGCGGCCCGGATGGCGGAGGCTATTCCAGTCGGGGCGACGGGCTGGCTGGTATGCGTATCGTTTGGCGGAGTGGTGGCACTGGAAATGCAGCGGCTGCGGCCAGGGTTGCGGCCGGTGCTCATCAGCAGCCTGCCCGATGCCCAGAGTCTGCCGTTGCTGCTGCGGTTGGTGCGGGCCTCGGGGCTATACGGGCTGGTGCCGCCGCAGTGGCTGAAGCTATTTCCAAGGGCCGGGCAGCTGTATTTCGGGGTGCGCAACGGGGCCGAGTACCAGCTGTTCCGGCGCATCCTCCTCGATATGGAGCCGCGCTACACTCGCTGGGCCATCAACAGCCTGCTGCACTGGAATAGCACCGGCGTGGCGCCCGCCGTGCAGCTGCTGGGCACCCGCGACCGGGTGTTTCCGCCCGGCAACCGCCCCATCGACCACCTCATTCAAGGCGGCGGCCACTTCATGGTGCTCAGCCACGCCCCCGAGATTGCTGGAATTCTGAACGGGCTGGATTTGGGGTGACTGGGTGAGGAGTTGAAGGGGAAACCGCCTGTCATCCTGAGCGAGCGAAGGACCTAAACAGAAGCTGACTTAACGTGTGGGTTGTCTTCTGTAGAGATCCTTCGCTCCGCTCAGGATGACAGTATCTTTACCCCACCACTTCATCACCCCAAACTCATGCTTGCCACCTACCCGCACCACGGCCGCACGTTCAGCTTCGACCCCAATGCCCCGCTGGATATTTCGCTGCCGCTGGCGCCGGGCGAGGGGCAGGTGAGCTGCTTCTGGGCCGAGCCGGTGCAGTTTGAGGTGATTCGGGTGGGGGATTACGTGGGCAGCGTGGCGGCGGGTGGCAGCACCAACTACCAGCGCGTGCACGTTACGCCCCACGGCAACGGTACGCATACCGAGTGCTACGGCCACATTTCGGCCGCGCCCGAGGCCACGCTCAACCGCTGCCTGCGCCGGTTTATGTTCGTGGCCCGGCTGGTATCGGTGCAGCCGCGGCCCCAGCCCAACGGCGACGAGGTGGTGATGCTGGCCGACGTGCGCCGCGAGCTGGAAAGTGGCCCCGATGCTGCCGTGCGCCCTGAAGCCCTGGTGCTACGCACGTTGCCCAACCACCGCGCCAAGCGCACCCGGCAGTACTCGGGCACCAACCCCACTTACCTCGAACCCGCGCTGGCCGAGTACCTGGCCCAGCACCACATCGAGCACCTGCTGCTGGATTTGCCCAGCGTCGACCGCGAAGAGGATGGGGGCGAGCTGCTGTCCCATCACGCGTTCTGGCAATACCCGCATGCTACCCGCCAGCAGGCTACTATTACCGAACTGATTTTCGTGCCCGATGCCGTTGAAGATGGCCTTTACCTGCTCAACCTGCAGATAACCAGCCTGGAGCTGGATGCCAGCCCCAGCAAGCCGGTGTTGTATGCATTGGGAGCGTAATAGAACGACGTAGGGGCGGGGCTTGCCCCCGCCCGCCATTGAACGGTGGCGTGCGGGTCGTTCTTACAGGCTGAATTTCAGACTGAGCTTTACCCCGAACGTGCGGGCGTCGGGGCGGTTGCGGTAGGTGAGGCGGTGCAGGAAGTCGACCCGCACGATTTTAAAAATGTTCTCGATGCCGTAGCCCACCTCGGCATAGGGCAGGCGGCCCAGCGACTGGAAGGTCGGTAGCGGCTCGCCGGTAACCGGGTCGTTGGTGGGGATGATGTTGCGGTTAGCCTCACTGACGCTGCCCCAAAGCAGGTTAGTAGTAGCTACCAGCCGCCAGTTGAGCTGCTTAATGGCGGGCACCGAGTTGGTGAGGAAGCCGCCAAATTCGTGCTCGACCTGCACGGCGGCATATCGGTCGCTCACGAACTCGAAAAACCGCATCAGGTTAAACGCGCCGGGGTTGTAGAACGGCGACTGGTTGCCCAGGTGGCTCTTGAGCACCGGATACGGCACGGTGCTCGGGACGTAGCCGGCATCAATGCGGTAGGTGGTGCGGCCCAGTTGGCCCAGGCGCAGGCTGTGGTCGATGAGCAGGTTGAACTTCTGGTAGCGGAAATCGGAGCCCAGCAGGTTGTTGAGGCCCAGCGTGTAGCGCACCGTGAACACCGGCCAGCGCTTGAGGCCCACGGCCGTGCGGCGGTTCTGGTTGTTGGCCACCAGCACCTCGTCGCGGGCGTAGCGCGACTCCAGTATCACCTCCGAGAGCGTAAAATCGGAGGTGGTGGGACTGCCCGGGCGGGCCTCTTGGGTGTAGTAGAGGAAGGGGTAGAGCGGCTGGAACTGCTGGCGGCGCAGCATCACGCGCTGGGTAAAGCCGCGAAACAAATCGGACTGCACCGACACGCTGGTTAAGTCGCGCAGCAGCGGCCGGCTGTTGCTGATGTCGCCCAGTCGGGCTGCGGCCTCGAACAGCGGGTTTTCGAGGGCGTAGTCGTTATCGAGCAGCGCCACCTGGTCGATGTCGTGGCGGTGCTCGAAGTTGGCCACCGTCCAGTGTCGGCGGTCGATGATGCGCTGGGCCCGCAGGCCGTACTTGAAGCGGCCGTCCTGGGTCCCGTAGGCCAAGTACGGCCGCAGCTGCCAGTCGCGGCTCCACTCGGTGGAGGTGCGGAAGCCCAGGCGCAGGCGCAGGCCCTCGATGTTGTTGTAGCCGACCGTGGCCAGAATCGGTCCCAGATCAACCTTACCCAGCGGATAGTAGCCGTTCACCACAATATCGGCCAGCTCCATCACCGAGCGCACGGCCGGCAGCTGGCGCACGGTATCGAGCACAACCAGCGTGAGCTGCTCCTGGCGGCTGAGCGAGTCGGGCCGGTTGGCGGCGAAGTAGCCCGGCGGCACGTCGTAGGCGTCGGCGGCTACCTCCAGGGGCTTGTCGTAGAAAGCCAGCGGCCGGGCCTGGTTCACCTGAAAATTGGAGTACACCGTGCTGATGCGGGCCAGTACGCCGGTGCTGCCCTTGGTGGGCCGGATGCCGATAACGAAGCGGGTGACGGTGGGCAGCCAGGGCCCGGCCTCGGTGGGGGCCAGCTCCTGGCGCACGGCAATCTGCTCGATGAAGTTGAGGTTGGCCTGGGTGCTGACTTCCACATCGAGCTTGCGCAGCGCGTAGGTGTCGGTGGTTATCCAGATAGTGCCCTTAAAGGCCAGATCCTGGGGGCGGCGGGGCGTTACCTTCAGTTGGTAGCAGTAGTCGTCGCCGACCATAAGCGAATCCTGCAGCTCGTACTCGTAGGAAAACTTCCAGCCCTCGGCAATGGGCGAGATGAAGTCCTTGCCCACAATCCGAATCCAGTTGCGGTAAAAGTCCCAGTCCTGAAACGAGGAGCCCATAATCTGCGACACCACCGAGCCCTCGCGGGGAGCCGCGCCGTGCATCTGGGTTTTGCTCACTTCCTCGCGCTGGCGCAGCGGGTTGTTGTTCTGGTAGTAGTGCGAGAGGACTTCGGAGGCGAAGATGGGCACGACAGGCCGGCCATTCGCGTCGCGCTCCAGGCCCAGCGTATCGGCCACGGCCGTAATCTGGCGCAGCAGCTTGCGGCGGCTCAGCTGGTCGGGCAGGTTGTTGATGAGCAGCTCGTTGCGGGCGTAGCTGTCGTAGTCGTAGGCCGTAAGCTCGGTTTTCTGGTTGCGGCGGCGGTTGGCATCTACCCGGCGCATGATGCGGTAGGCCGGGTTCTCGTAGGGCCGCACCACCACCTCGCCCAACGACACGCTGCCGCTGCCGAGCACAAAGTTGAGCGTCTGGCGGGCGGCGCTGGTAATGGCTTTCCCAACCGGTGCAAAGCCAATGGCCGAGGCCGTCAGCGTGTCTGCTGCGCCCGTTAGGGTAAACTGGTAGCGCCCGTTTTCATCGGCGGTGGCGCCCTGGCTGGTACCGCGCACAAACACCGAAGCAAAGGGCACGGGCTGGCCGCTGGTTTCGGTAATGCGCCCACTGAAGCTGATGCGCTGGGCCCAGCACGCCGGCCCCATCAGAAGCAGGAGCAGCAGCAAAACGGGCGGAATGACAAAGCGCATAAACAGGCAGGCAACGAAACAGCTGGCCCCGGATAAGGCTAGCCGCAGTAAGATAGGTTCCCTGGCCGGGAAAACCCAACCCGCCCCGGCGAGTACTGGGAGCCGTGGCCTATCTGGGGCACTCCTCCCGCGTAAGGGTTTCGTTGATGCTGATGGCGGCGGCGCTACCCTCGGCGGCGGCCAGCAGGGCCTGCTGGGTGCCGGGCGTGTTGTCGCCGGCCGCGTACAGGCCGGGCACCGTGGTTTGCTGCTGCTTGCTCACCCAAACGGCCCCTTTGGCATTGAGCCGGCAGCCCATTTCTTCGGCCAGCCCACTACGCTGATGCTGGTGGGCATGAATGAATAGCGCCTTGCGCGCTAGCGGCTCGCCCGACTCGAACACGAGGTGGCGCAGCTCGCCGTTGGCCGTGCCCTCGAGGCGGGCCAGCGGCTCTTCGCGCACGGCAATGCCCTGGCGGCGCAGGCGGCGGCGGGCGTTTTGGGTCAGGTTGGCCGCGTCCTCTACGCACGCCACCACATCGGTGCTCCAGCGGCTCACCAGCAGCGCCAGCCCGGTTACCAGCTTAGCCCGCCCATACACGGCCAGCGGCTGGTCGCGGTGTTCCCAGCCGTGGCAGTAGGGGCAGTGCAGCACCCCGCTTCCCCACAGCTCGCGCATACCCGGCAGCGGCGGTAGCTCGTCTTCAACGCCGGTAGCCAGCAGCACCTTGCGGGCCGTGCGGGTGCTGCGGTGGCCGGTCGGCGCCTCCAGCGTCAGCTCGAAATGCTTGCCGCACCGCACTAGGCCCACCACTTTCGCTTCCTTTATTTCCACCGACTTATAGGTTTCCAGCTCGGCCCGGCCCAGGCTCAGGAGCTTAGCGGGCGGGGTGCCGTCGCGGGTGAAGAAGCCTGCACGGCCGGTGAGGGCGTGTTGCGGGGCGGCCCGCCATCGAGCACCAGCACCCGGCGCAGGCAGCGGCCCAGCACCAGCGCGGCGCTCAGCCCGGCACTGCCGGCCCCCACAACGGCCACATCGACATCGGTAGGCACCCGGCCGGGTACGGAGCGGCAAGCAGAAGGCATAAGACAGGCTGGTGATGATGCGAACAGGAGAAACGCGCGAGCAGCCAGTATGGCTGGGAAACCTATACCCCTAAAGCGGCCGGCTGGTTGTGGGGGGGGGGGCAGCACGCGGTAGTCCAAAAAGCAAGCGTCCCCCCGCCGGGTGGCGGGAGGACGCTTGCTTACTAAATAATCAGCGAGTGACTATTGCTTGACAACGCGCCGGCTAAACGACTGGCCGTTGCCCTTCACCTGCACCAGATAGGTGCCGTTGGGCAGGTTGGTCAGCTGCAGCTCCTGCACGGTGCCGCCGTTCTGACGGAAGGTGCGCAGTACGCGGCCCGTCATATCTACCAGCGTTACCTGGTAGCTGCCGGCCGGGGCTCCGCTCAGGTCGAGCTTGGCATCCTGGGCAGCAGTAGCAGGGCTTGGGTACACGTCAATCAGCGTGCGGGCCGTGAGGGGGAAGCGCACGACCTGCACTTCGCTCAGGGCTGCGGTACCGTCGGTGTCCACCTGGCGCAGGCGATAGTATACCAGGCCGGCAGGGGCCTGGGTAGCTACCTGCGCATCGGTGAAGTCGTAGGAAGTGGTTGCCTGGGTCGAGCCCTGGCCTTTCACCTCACCCACGGCCACGAAGCCGCGGCCATCGAAGCTGCGCTCCACTACAAAGTAGTCGTTGTTGAGCTCCTGGGCCGTCTTCCAGTTCAGGCGGGCATTCAGGCCGGCGGCCTGGGCCCCGAAGCTTACCAGCGTTACGGGCAGCGGCCTCGTGTTCGGCAGGATGGCCGTATTGCCCGAGAACTCCGAGGTCCCTTGAGCAGAAAGTGTAGCGGTGGCCGTCAAGCGGACGGTACCGGCAGTTATTGCCGCCTGTTGAGCGGCGGGCAAGCTGCTGATAGGGACGCTGAAAACGAAGATGGGCGCGTTAGTTTCACTGCCTTGGTTGATCCCATTTACGTTTCCGCTATAGCTACCGGTTCTGGCAGTAAGGTCGTCTGCAGAACCTTCGATACGCGTGAACAGGAAAGTCTCACCTTCGCCAAAGGTTGCGGGATTCTGCTCGGAAATAAAGAACTCAATGGTGCTGCCGGCGGGTGCGTAGCCCGTTACCTCCAGGTTACCGTTGAAAACAGAGGCCCGGTAGATAACCGGGAAGTTAAGCATACCATTGGCACCGGAAGCGGCGGTTTTACCATTGGCATTCAGCGTTACGCCATCACCGTCGAAGCCTTGTCCAGCTGTCAAGTCAATACCAAGATCTTTCTCAGGGTCTGTGCTGTCACTATGGCCGCTGAAGGAGTTTTGCGAGAAGCGGTTACCGGAGGTTCCACCGTTAGCAATAATACCGTCGGAATCATTGCCGGTAATCGTGTTGGTCAAAAACAAGTTGTCCTGCCCGAAGCGAATCCGGATGCCAGCGTTGTTTAGCGTGGCTGCTCCAGCACCGTTACCGCTAATTATATTGGTCTCAAATCGGTTGCCCGTATTAGTGACGGCTGTACCATTGCCACCACCGGTACCCAGCGCAATACCGGAGCCGGCATTATTGCTGATCGTGTTGCCGGTTATCGTATTGTTAGTAGCGCCTTCCAGCACAATGCCGAAGCCGTCAGTAGCTGTAACGCTGCCCGTCACGCCAGTTGTGCTTGTACCGTTACGCAGGATGCTGTTCTTGACTTCAACTCCCGTCACGCCATTCTCCAACCGCACCCCGGCGGTGGCGTTTTCATAGGCCGTCACGTCGTCCACAACAGAACCAGTAGTGGCCGCGCCGTTCAGCGTGATGGCTGCTCCTTGTGATACGTCACCCGTTGTGGAAACGCCCGTGCCTCTGGCACCAGTCAGTCCCAAACTCACAAAGCGGGTATTGGCCGCCGTTGTCTCAAGGCCGCCAAACGTGGCGAAGTTGATAGTTACTTCCGGGCCCTTGGTAACACCAGCCACCGCAGCTACTTTCTCCCCCGTGGCAATCCGGCTACCATTTATTCTGGTATTAGCATCCGTAATGATCGGCAGAGCCGACGCCAGGGTGATGATAAAGCCGTTGGCGGCAATGTAACCGCTGGGAGCAGCGACCCCAGCACGCAGACCGTTGGTAGTGGTAGTACCGTCAGGGATTACAAAGTTGGCAAACTCGACACCTGCTGCTGCAGCCTGGAAGGTGTCATCTTGGTCCAGCCCAGCGTTGGTCAGGGCATTGCTATTGAGGATGAACTGCCGTAAGGAGCCTTGCCCGGCGTCTCTGGTATTGACAACGGTGCTGAAGTTGAAGCCGAAGTTTATGCCTACACGGGAACCACCATCAGGGGTTAGTACCTTAGAAATACTTTGAATCTCTTGGGTGGCACTGGCTACCGAGAGAGGCAAGGTACCTGATGTGAAGTTGCCATAGTCGGCTTCGTTGGGCTGTTCGCCGCCTACACGGTTAGTTAGCTCTACCAATGTAGTCGTGGTACCGTCAGTACGGAAGGTCTGTACTGGTAGCAAAACAGCAGTGGTACCCGGCCGGGTACTCCGCACCGAATTGTTGACCACGCGGATAGCATAAGTAGTGTTGGCCGCTATGAGACTGGTGCCAGTAGTATTTGTGAAGATGTAGTCACCATTATCGCCGGTAGTCGTTGAGTTCACGAACGTGTACGTGTCTACGCCACCAGTAGTACTCACGCTGTACAACTCTACCCGAGCCGAGGCACCTGGGCCATTGCTGGTTGACTGATTGCGCCCTGCGCCCCCACCGTAGTTCACATCTTCGAACACCGTGCCCTGAATGACTGGCGCGAGGCGAAATGGGGTAGGCGAAGGCGTATCGCCGTTGGGCGTAGTTGGGAAAGCCCCCGAGTTGGTCGACTCATCCTGGGCCAGCAGGTTACCGGGCGGTAGGATAGTGCCATTGCTCAGCTTGATACTTCCTTGGTTACCCGAGCCGCTGGTAGAGGAAGCATAGGCTGAATTGTTGTAAACAGTACTAGGGATTGTGGGGTTGTTACCGCTAAACGTCAGGCGTACTGTGAATGTAATCAGGGCACTCTGACCGGCCGTCAACGACCGATTACCGGTGAGCAGGTTTGCGTTAGGAGCAACACCGGCGAAAGTGGCATTAGCAACCAATGTGGGTGCGGGACCACCGTTGATACCGATGTTCGTTACGGCTGGACCCGTCAGGATGGTGTAAGGCTGAGCGCCAAAGGTTTTATCCAGGAAGTCGGTTACCTGTACGTTGGTCGCCGTGGAGGTACCCGTGTTTTTTACCCGTATGGCGAAGGAGATGTCGTAATACGTCTCGCGGTTGCCGCCGGTTCGGCCATTTTGGCTAACCGCCAAGCCGGTCAACTCCTTCACAACATCCACCCGTTCGCTGGGGTTAATGCAGCTGGCACCGTCACTGTTTGAGGCAGGGTCTACGGTACCGATCAGGGTGAAGGCACCAGTAGCGATGTTGACGGAATAAATGCCGCCATCGTTATCGTAGGAATACAGATTGCCAGCCACGTCGAAGAAATTCGACCCGACAATCTTAGTGGAGCTATTGGGTTGGGCAATGGTAGTTTGTACGGCATCTGTCGCCCGAATTTCGATGCTGAACAGGTCGTTCAACTCACTGGAGCCGTAAAGCTTGTTATCGTTAGGGTTGAGGGCAAAATCGGCAAACTCTTCAGTCGCCGGACTGCCATTCGGCAGTACTAACGGAAGCTCGTCGTGGCTGGTAAGCACAGTGCTGAAATCAGACAGCCGCAAGCGGAATAAGGTATTGTTGGCCCGACCCACCGCATCGCGCGTGTTCAGGTACATATTGCCCTGCTTGTCGATAGTGCCCGAGTTATAGCGAGCCAGTGGCAGGTCGGTTTTACCCAAATCCTGAATACCTCCCCGACCAATGCGGTACAAGCGAATACCAGTGTTCGGATCGGGCGTCCCGTTATCAGCTGGATAAGTTACAGCATATAGGTAGCTGTCCTGGGGGTTGTAGCCCAGTGCGTTTACCACCACACCCAAACTGCCGTTGGCACGGGTGCCGCCAAAAGTGAACACACTGGTGGTGTAAGTGGAAGTGGATCGGTCAACTACATACAAGGCCGAAAAGGCTGTGGCACCGGTGCCAATCTGCCGGACTTGGTAGAACGTGCCGTCGCAGGAGAAAGCGGTGCCGGCATTCTGGGCCAGAGCGTCGGGCCGAGCTACAGTCAGCCACAGCAGTAGCAGCAATGTTAATCGTAAGAGTGTTTTCATGAAACGAAAAGAAGTGAAAGTTTCGGAGGACACAGGAGAACAGTTGGCTAAGGCGAGTATTTGAGCCGGACAAAAGTACCCTACAGGCGACAAATGTAACCTTCTTATTCGGTCAACGTAGTGTCTGGCTCGATGAATCGGCTCGTTTGCGGATGAATTTTTTATATCAAAAAATTTCTATTTCAACGCATTGCGCTTAAAGGGCTTCGCCGAGCAGTGTAGAAACCCATAAAACCAGCAAGTCTGTCAGGTTGCGAGGAGTTTGGCGAAATTTTGATAGGACTACCATTTAATTAGATACATCTTATTTAATATAGTTATAATCATAAAATTATATAATCCTATTCGGATTGCGAAGTATGGCTTCCTTGTCCCGCACCTCTTCTCTGCCCTCTACCAGCCTCTGAAATAATCGCACGTGCAAGTCTGACCGCTATTTTATTTACACTCGCCCCCAAAAAACCGGAGGAGGTTTGTTGGGGGCGAGTGAATTGCGCGGCGCTAATGTTCCGTCGAGCAGATTGCTTAGGCAGCGTTAATACCCCTGCTGCCGGCCGCTCCGTTCTACCAGCCCACGCACCTCGGCGTTGAACCCTGCCTGCGCGGCCAGCTCCTCCAGCGGCAGATGAAAGCGGTACTTCCAGAAGTGGGTGGGGTTGCTGGGCACGTTGATCTGCTCGGCTAGCGGGTCCTCGCGGCGTAGCCCGGCGCTGAGGGCCACCACATCCTGGAGCGGGAAAACGGCCCACATGGATGGCGAGTACAGGTGTTGCTCCAGTATTTCGCGGGCCACCCAGGGCTCGCAGAACGCCGGGGCCGGCTGGCCATGGTGGCCCAGCGTGGTTTCGAAGAAGTGCTGGGTGCGGGCCGGGTCTTCCTCCCACCAGCCGCGTAGCGTGCTCATGTCGTGCGAGCCGGGGCTCACTACGCTCAGGTAAGGCGCGGTGTCGGGGTGGCCGAACTCGGTGGTGGGGTCGGCGGGCATGCGCTGGATGTGCAGGCCCAGGATGCCCAGGTCGCGCATTACGCCGGGCACCGAGGCGGGCACCATGCCTAGGTCTTCGCCGCAGATGAGCATGTTGGTGGCCCAGCGCACCGGCGGCAGCTTAGTGAGGCCCTGCTCGCGCCAGAAACCCTCGTGGCGCTGGTAAAAAAAGTCGTGGTACAGGGCCTCCAGGCGCGGGCGGGTGGCCTCGTCCAGCTCCCGGAACGAGCGGCTCAGTGGCAGCGTGATGCGCGGGTGGTAGTGGTCGGGCTGCTGGTCGTCGGGCACGAACAGCACCTCGTTGGCCAGCCCGAACAGGCCGGCGCGCAGCCAGCGGTAGTACTCCGTCTGGGCCGGGTCGGCAGCCAGCTTGTCGTTGATAACGGCCTCCATCTGGCGCTGGGTGCGTACAAACTCCTGCAGGCGGATAGCGCCGTGGCCGGCTTCCTCCATGAATTCGTCGAATACGGCCTGCGCCTGACCGCCAAATACCTCCTGCACCACGTGCCAGCGGATGTAGGGCTCGCACAGCCGGCCGTAATCGAACCAGCCTAGGCGCTGCTCAATTTCCTGCTGCGAAAAGGGCAGCGCGGGCGAGAAGTGGCCTAGCAGTCCTTCCACCGAGTGGGCCGGGATTTCCCAGATGCGGAAGAAGCCCAGAATATGGTCGATGCGCAGCGCGTCGAAGTAGCGGGCCAGGTGGCCCATGCGCTGCTGCCACCACTGGTAGCCGTCGAGGGCCATCTGCTCCCAATTGTAAGTCGGGAAGCGCCAGTTCTGGCCGGTGGTCGAGAAATCGTCGGGTGGGGCACCGGCCTGCTGGTGCAGGTGGTACAGCTCGGGCTGGGTCCAGGCGTCCACTGAGTGGCGGTAGATGCCGATGGGCAGGTCGCCCTTCACCACCACGCCCCGCTCGCGGGCGTAAGCCACGGCTTCGCGCAGCTGCTTATCAAGGTGAAACTGAAGGAAGAAGAACAGCCCGAACTCGTCGAAATCGGCGCTGGTCTCATCCGTAAGGGCTTCCACCTGGGCTGGGGTGCGGTACTCGGCGGGCCACTGGCTGAAATCGGCCGTGCCGAACCGGTCGCGCAGGCCGCTGAAGGCCGCGTAGGGCACCAGCCAAGCCGCCTGCTCGGCGCGGAAGGCGTGGAAGTCAGCATCGGCCAGAAAAGCCTTTTTCTCCTGCTGGTACAGCTGGCGGATGAAGCGCCACTTGGCGGCCATCATCGGCTCGTAGTCCACGAAGTCGCGGGCGTTCAGTTCATCGCGCAGCTGCGCCAGCTCCTGGCGGGCCGCCGGGTCGAGCAGCTCGGCCACGGCCTCCAGGTTGAGGTACTGCGGATGCAGGGCAAACACCGAAATGGCGGCGTAGGGGTAGCTGTCCACCCAGGTGTGGGTGGCCACGGTGTCGTTGATGGGCAGCACCTGCACCATCTGCAGGCCGGTGGCCACGGCCCAGTCCACCAGCAGCTTCAGGTCGGGAAACTCGCCCACGCCCAGGCCCTGGCGGCTGCGGAGCGAAAACACGGGTAGCGCCACGCCGGCCCCGCGCCAGGGCGCGGTTGGGTGGCGGTACTGGTTGTCGGCGAGTACGCGCAGCGTCTGCGGGTTGGTTTCGGGGGCCAGCAGCCGGTCGTCGCCGGCTTCCAGGTCCACGACCTGGCCGGTGCCGGCGTCCCAGATGCCGTACTTGTAGCGGGTTTCGGCCGCGGGCGTGGTCAGCTTTACGTCGGCCGTCCAGGTAGGGTAGTCGGCATCCGACAGCACCACGGCGCGGGCAGCGTCCCAGGCGCCCAGGGCCGCATCGGAGCCCAGCACGCACAGCTGCTGCCCGGGCTCAACGCGCGGGGCTGCCAGCCGGAAGCGCACGGCCGGGCCGGCCGCAGCCGGGGGCAGCCGGGGCAGCCGGGGCCGGCCGGCGGAACAGCGCTTCGGTGAAGGCGGCCGTGAACAGCTCGTTTTCGGGCTGGGCCGGGGCGCGCCACCAGTCGGCCAGCACCAGCCGGCCGAAGGGGGCGACGGCAGTGGGCAGTTCGCGGTTAGGGCCCCACTCCCAGTGCCGACCGCCGTCGCGCTCATCGAGCAGCAGGTACTTATAGGTAGCCCCGGCCAACTGGTCGGCAGATACCTCCAGCTCCCGGTTCCAGTGGCCGGAGGCAGCATCGTAGTGCAAAGCCAGGGCGGCCTCGGGAGCCCACTGGCCCAGGGCAGGCAGCGAGCCGCAGACCACCAGCCGCTGGCCCGGTTCGGTGCGGTAAGGGAGGGTAAAGCGAAGAATCATCGGATAGCGTAGTCAGGTAAAAAACCGGCCCGCAAGATACAGGTTAATAGGCTGGAGCGGCGGGTTTTCGGTCCGGAAATCCGCGTATTGTGCCCCGAAAAAGTGCGGCGACCCATCCCGCCAATGCCGCATTATCGGCCGGGCGGTGCCCGGTTGACAGGGGCCGGAAAACCGCGACTTCCGGCCGGCCCGAGGTCCGCGCAGGCAGACTGCCGGATTACGGGCCGATACCGGGTTGCCGGGTCGCGCTCAATAGTGGGCTGGGGCGAAGTGGCCAACCAAAGTTCCGCTACCTTGCTCTCCTGGCCAGGCCAAAACCGATGCCAGACTGAACTTTCCACCGGGCAAATCCGGCCAACCCGACGCCCGCTTTTCCCGTTTGGCTGACTTAACGGCTGGCCAACTGCGGAAAATCCCCGGCTGGTTCCAATCTGCTGCCCTCTCCGGGCCTCGCATCTTCTCCGACCTCTACTTTTCGTCCTTTGCCGGTTTACCTGCGTCGTATCCTCTATGCCCTGCTCGGGCTTGTCGGGCTGATTCTGCTGTTGCTGGTCGGCCTGTTTTTATATGTTCAGACGCCTTCAGGGCAGGATTTCGTGGCCAACCAGGCCCAGAAGTATCTGCGCGACAAGTTGCAGACCGACGTGCGCATCGGCAAGTTTCGCTCCGATTTGCGCAATACCATCAGCTTCGACGATGTGTATCTGGCCGACCAAAAAGGCGACACGCTCGTGTCGGTGGGCCATCTGGGGGTCAACATTGACCTCTTTGCGCTGCTCAAGTCGAAAATCAAAATCAGCAGCCTGGAGCTGAACGATGGCCGGATTGCCATCAGCCGCACCGAGCCCGACAGCATCTCCAACTACGACTTCATCCTCAACGCCTTCGCCACCGGCGACACGGCCAACGTGACCCCCACGGCCGCCGACACTACCGGCGCGGGCTTCACCTACGATATCGGCGACGCCAAGCTGACCAACATCCTGCTTACCTATAAGGATGCAGTGGACGGCCTCGACCTGCGTACTAAAGTGGGCGCGCTGGCCCTGAGCATGGACGAGGTAGACGTGGATAACTCTATCTACAAGGTGAACGAGGTGGCCCTGAAGAACACGACCATCCGCTTCGTGCAAACCAAGGTGCCACCCGATTCGCCCACCGACACGGCGGCCCTGGCGCTACAGTTCGGCCTGCGTAAGGCCCGGCTCGATAACGTGGCCCTCACCTACCGCAACCAGCCCTCGGCCCAGTACATCAACACCCGTATCGGCGAGGCCGAGATAACGGCCGACAATATCGACCTGATTAACAGCCGCGTGGCCCTCAACAAGCTCACGCTGCGCAACACCACCTTTGCCTACGCCCAGAACGAGGATGTGCCTACCGAGCAGCGCGTTATCAACCCTGCCGAAGCCGTGCGCGACCTCAATAAGTCGGTGGAAAACGCCACCAACCAGGAGGCCAGCTGGATTGTCACGCTCAAGGAGTCCGACATCAGCGGGGTGGAGGTGGCGTTTGACAACTTCGACGAGCCGCGCCAGAAAACCAGGGTGCGGGGCATGGACTACAACCACCTCAAGTTCAGCAACCTCACGCTGAACACCGAGAACCTGCGCTACTCGGAAAACAGCACCACCGGCCGCATTACGCAGCTTTCGGGCGAGGAACAGAGCGGCTTTGCCGTTACCCGCGCCCAGGCCGATGTGGTGTTCGATTCGACCCAGACCCGCCTCGACAACCTCGACCTCGTGACGCCCCACACCCGCATCCGGCGCACGCTGGCCATGCAGTACAAGAGCCTCGATGCCCTAACCGACGACTTGGCCAACCTGCAGCTGGAAGCCGATTTGCGCGACACTCGCCTCGGCTTCCGCGACATTCTGTATTTGGCGCCCGAACTGATTGACACGCCGCCCTTCACGACTGGTCCCAACCAGTCGGTGCTGCTGAGCGGCAAAGTAGGCGGCCGGGTGGGCAACCTGCGCATTCAGGGCCTGGAGGTCGTGGGCCTGCGCAATACCCAGCTGGTGGCCAGCGGCCGCATTCAGGGCCTGCCCGAAACCGACCGCCGCCTCTACGCTAACCTCGACATTAAAAAGTTCGTCACCACCAACGCCGACATCCGGAGCCTGGTACCGCGCGGCACGATTCCGGCTGGCTACTCGCTGCCGCCCCTGATAAAGGTGAGCGGCACGTTTAAGGGCCGGCCCACGGCGCTGGTGTTCGATACCAATCTGAAGGCCACCACCACCTACGGCAACTTAGCCGCCCAGGTGAACGTGGGCGCGGGCCCCGTGGGCCAGGAGCCGATTAGGGCCGTGTTCAGTACCCAGCAGCTGAACGTGGGCAAGCTGATTGGCGACCCCAGCATCGGTACCGTAACGGCCAGCGGCACGCTCAACGGCCGCGGCGGCCTCGACCCCAACCAGCTGCGCGGCCAGCTGAACGCCAAAGTGCAGCGCGCTACCTACAACGGTTACACCTACCGCGGCATCGTGGCCAAGGTTGACATCGACCGTAACCGCTACGTGGTGGACGCCAGCAGCAAGGATGACCCCAACCTCAACCTCGATTTGCTGGCTACCATCGACCTGCGCAACGCCTCCAACCCCACCTATACCGTGGATCGGCTGAACCTGCGCGGGGCCAACCTCACGGCCCTCGGCTTCTATACCGGCGGTAACCTGAGCGTGCAGGGCGACCTAAAGGCCAGCCTAAGCGGCTCGGACCTAAACACCATCAACGGCACGTTCTCGGGTAACCGCATTGCCATTGTCAGCGACGGTAAGCCCTTCGTGCTCGACTCGGTGAGCGGGCGCATTGTGCAGCGCACCGGCCGCACCGAGGTGGACTTCGCCAGCTCGGTGGCCGACCTGACGTTGCGCGGCAACACCCGCCTCGGCGATATTGTAACGGCCCTGGAGCAGCACATCGACCGCTACTTCGCCCTGCCCGGCGTGCAGTACCGCCCCGGCGGGCCCTACCGGCAGTTCACGTTCAAGGCCCAGGTGAAGGAGCCCAAGGTGTTCAGTGCCTTTGTGCCCGATCTGCAGCAGCTCACGCCCTTCACCCTTACCGGCGGCTTCGACAGCCGCGAGGCCGACCTGCGCCTGAATACCCGCATTGGCCGCATCAAATACGCCGGCTACCAGCTCGATTCGCTGCGCTTCGCGGTATCGTCGGATCCCCAGAAGCTCGACTATGCGCTACGGCTCGACCAGATTACCCAGGACACCACCCTCAACCTGCCCAACCCCAGCCTGAAGGGCAGCATTGCCGACAACAAGGTGGGCACCGAACTGCGCATTGCCCGCAACGACAGCACCGTGAACCTCGATTTGGGCGGCGTGCTGCAGGTGTATGAGCGGGGCACGACCTACGGGTTCAGCTTCGACCCTAAACTGGTGCTCAATAACCAGCGCTGGGCCGTGCAACCCGGCAACGAGGTGCGCTACAACGTGAACACCGGCGCCATTCGGGCCGAAAACGTGCGCCTGAGCCAGGGCGACCAGTTGGTTGCCCTTCAGACCCTGGAAGGGGCCGGCTACCCGCTGCAGGCTCAGTTCAGCAACCTCGACCTGAACGCGCTGGCTACTGCCGGCGGCCTCCAGGACTCGCTGGTGGGCGGCATGCTCAATGGCCAGGCCGTGATAAAGTCGTTGGGCCAGCCAAACATGGGCTTTACGGCTGATGCCAGCCTGCGCGGGCTGGCCTACAGTAAAACCCTTCTCGGCGACCTCGCCCTGAAAGCCAGCAACCCCGCCGCCGACCGCTACAACGTGGACCTGCGCCTGACGGGCGGCCCCAACAACAACGACGTGCGCGTGAGCGGCGACTACCTGGCCAGCGGCGCCCTGGATATGCAGGCCGACGTAGCGCGCTTTGCGCTGGGCACTGTCGAGCCGTTTTCGCTGGGCGAGATTCGGGAAACGACCGGCTACCTCAGCGGCCAGCTGGCCATTGCCGGCACGGCCGCAGCCCCCGAGGTGCGCGGTAAGCTGACTACTAACGAGGCCGGCTTCACGCTCAGCCAGCTCGGCGCGCCCTTCACGCTGCCCCGCCAGGATCTGACGTTTGATGAGCAGGGCATCCGCCTCAACGACTTCGTGATTCTGGACTCGTTGCAGAACCGGGCCGTGGTGGATGGCTACGTGCTCACCCAGAACTTCGTGGACTACGGCTTCCGGCTCGATGCCACTACCGAGGACTTCATTGCCGTGCAGAGCACCCAGCGCAACAACCCGCTGTTCTGGGGCAAGCTCATCGTCGATTCGAAGTCGCGCATTACCGGCGACCTGAACCTGATGAAAATCCGGACTACGGCCAGCGTCGAGGAAGGCTCGAACTTCTTCGTGGCCGTGCCCAATGACGAGGCCGATAAGGTAAGCACCGACGGCATCGTGGAGTTCGTGGACAAGAGCGCCCCAATTGACACCATGCTGCTGCGGCAGCTGGCCCTGAAGGATTCGGCTAAAACGGCCGCCGGCTACGACATTGCCGCCACCATCACCGTTACCGACGAGACGCCCTTTACCATTATTATTGATGAAGCCTCGGGCGACAACCTGAAAGTGCGGGCCAACGGTACGCTCAACACGGCCATCGACCCGGCGGGTAACATTACGCTCAGCGGCCGGCTGGCGGTGAAAAGCGGCAGCTACCACCTCTCACTCTACGACGTAACCGAACGCGACTTCCAGATTGCCGAGGGCAGCACCATCACCTGGTCGGGCGACCCGTATAATGGCATTGCCGATGTGTCGGCCATTTATGTGGCCAAGGCGGCGCCGGCCGAGCTGCTGGCCGGCCAGGGCATGAGCGACGAAACGCTGAAATCAACGGCCCGCAACACGCTGCCTTTCAACGTGTATCTGAACGTCGACGGCTCGCTGCTCAAGCCGGCCATCAGCTTCGATATCCGGTTGCCCGAAGATTCCCGCTCGGAGCTGCGTACGCAGATTGAAAACCGTCTGGCCCAGCTGCGCCAGCCCAGCCAGACCGACGAGCTGAACAAGCAGGTGTTCTCGTTGCTGGTGCTCAACCGCTTCCTGGCCGAAAACCCGTTTGCCAGCAGCGGCGGCAGCATTGTGGCCGAGCAGCTACGGGGCAGCGCCAGCCAGGTACTCACCGAGCAGCTCAACAAGCTCACCGGCTCCTACCTCTCCAACCTGGGCATCGAGCTGGGCGTGAACTCGCAGGCCGACTTCTCGTCGGGCTCCGAAAAAACCCGCACCGACCTGAACGTGGCCGTGCGCCGCCAGCTGTTCAACGACCGCGTAACCGTGCGCCTGGGTACCGATGTGCCGCTGGCTAACGGCAACCGTACGGCGGGCGGAGCCGGGCAGAAGACCAGCGAGTTTTCCGGTGACGTGAGCGTCGAGTACGACATCTTGGCCAATGGCCGCCTGCGCCTGCGCGCCTACCGCAACAACGCCTACGGCGACATTGACGGGCAATACGTGCGCAACGGTGCTTCCCTGATTTATCAGCGCGACTACCAGAACTTTGCCGACCTGTTCAAAGGCATCGACAAAGACGTGAAGCAGCGCAATAAGGTAATTCGTAAAGAGCAGAAAGAAGAAGAGAAAGCCGCTGCCGACTCGGTTAAAACCACCACCGCCCTACCGCGCCGTGACTCGGCGCGGGTGGCCGGCCGGCAACAAGCACTAAATAGCGAACCAAAAAGAACGTCATGCTGAGCGAAGCGGAGCGGAGTCGAAGCAGCTCTACCGCAACAAGTAAATCCATAAGACAGGATTAGCATCGCGACAGAGATGCCTGACTCCGCTTCGCTCCGCTCAGCATGACGTTTCTTGTGATAACGAATTTCCCACCCGTGCCTCAACTTCAACCTCACCGCCCCTCATTCTCCCGCCTTATCCGCACCGGTCGCCGGCTGGCGGCGGGGCTGCTGCTGGCCGGGCTGGCCGGGTGCAGCGGCCTTAAGTTTATTCCCGACGATGCCCGCCTGTACACCGGCAGCACAGTTACACTCAAATCCAATACCGGAACCCCGATTCCGAATGAGGCGGTGGTGCAGGCCGAGCTGGAGGCCGTAATTGCACCCAAGCCCAATGCCTCCATTCTGGGGATGCGGCCTAAGCTGTATTTCTGGAACATGGGCGTGGGCAAAACCAAGGGCCTGGGCCACTGGCTGGCCAACAAGTACGGCGAGGAGCCGGTCCTGTTCAGCGCGGTAGATACGGCCAAGGTGGCCGGCCTGATGCTCAACCGGCTCAATAACGACGGCTTCTTCAAGCCCGAGGTGCGCGCCAACATCAAGCTGGAAACGCGCACGGCCTCGGTCGATTACGAGGCCCGCGTGAACCAGGTGTACCGCATCAAGGAAATCTTCTTTCCCGAGCGCGACACGCTGCTCGACCGCGACATTCGGGCCACGCAGGCTGGCTCGCTGCTGAAAGTGGGCGACCCTTACAACCTGCAGACGTTCGTGAACGAGCGGGTGCGGATTGACAACGAGCTCAAGAACCGGGGCTACTACTATTTCGCGCCCGATTACCTGCTGTTTCAGGTAGACAGCACCTTGGATAACCAGCTGAATGTGTACCTGAAGGTGAAGGGCAGCATCCCGGCCAATGCGGCCCAGCCCTACGTGCTCAACCGCATCGTGCTCAACACCGACTACACCCTGCAGGACACGACCACCAACCAGACGCCCATCAACTACCGGGGCTACCGCTACTACCCCGACGAGTCGATGTTCAAGGCCAAGGCCATTGCCAATGCCGTGTTCCTGTACCCCGACAGCCTCTACCGCCGCCGCCGCGCCGACCAGACGCTGAGCCGCCTGATGAGCCTGGGCACGTTCCGCTTCGTCGACCAGCAGTTCCGGCCCGCCCGCAACAAGCCCGATTCACTGCAGTACGGCTTTCTGAACGCCATTGTGCGCATGACGCAGGTGCCCAAGAAGTCGATTCGGGCCGAGGTGCAGATGAACACCTCCAACCTGTTTACCGGGCCGGCCGTGGTGGTGCAGTACCGCAACCGCTCGGCGCTGCGCGGGGCCGAGCAGCTACTTATCAACGTCCAGGCCTCGGCCGAAACGGGCAAAGGTGCCCTGTCGGGCGTTACCTCCACCCAGTACGGCATCGACGCCCAGCTGCTGGTGCCCCGCCTGATTACGCCGCCCTTTGATATCCGGCTGCGCAACTCCGATTTCCAGCCCCGCACCTTTTTCGAGGCGGGCGCGAAATACGTGCTGCGCACTCAGTATTTCCAGCAGAACGTCTTCAACCTGGGCTACGGTTACACCTGGAAAATCAAGCTCACCAACGAGCAGCGCCTGCAGCCCATCGACCTGCAGTACGTGCGCCTGAGCAACACCGAAAGCGTGTTCGAGCAGCTGCTTAACGATAAGCCCTTCCTGCGCCAGAGCTTCCGCCAGCAGTTTATTCTGGGCAGCAATTACACCTACACCTACAACCAGCAGGTGCTGGAGCAGCGCCGCAACCAGATCTACTTCAGTGGCGGCCTAGAGCTGTCGGGTAACCTGGCCTACCTGTTCAAAAACCTGAGCGGGGCGCCCAAGGAAGACACCGATACGGGCGAGCAGGCCTACAAATTGTTTGGGCGGGAGTTTTCGCAGTACTCCAAGGTAAACCTGGAGCTGCGCAATTACTACCGCACGTCCGTCAACCCGGCCAGCGGCAACAAAATAGCGGCCCGCCTGCTCATTGGCTCGGGTATTCCCTACCTCAACTCCAGCGTGCTGCCCTACCTGAAGCAGTACGGCATCGGCGGCCCCAACAGCGTGCGGGCCTTTGCCGCCCGCGGCATCGGCCCCGGTACCTACCGCACGCCCGCAAACGACTCCAACGGTGGCTTCTACGACCAGGTAGGCGACATCCGGATTGAAGGCAATGTGGAGTACCGTCAGGATCTGTTTCCGTACGTGAAAGGGGCCGTGTTCGTGGATGCGGGCAACATCTGGCTGGTGAACCCCGACCCAGCCCGCGCCACTTACGATGCCAACGGCAACCCCGACGGCAAAAACGGGCAGTTTAAGATCAACTCCTTCTTAAAGGAGCTGGCGGTGGGCGCGGGCGTGGGCCTGCGCATCGACGTGCAGTTCTTCGTCATCCGCCTCGACGCCGCCGTGCCCATCCGCTACCCCTACGCCAACACCGATTTCGACGTCCGGAAGAATCCGGAAATTCCGGTGCCCCCGGGCTACAACTTCGAGTTCAGGAAGAGTCCGACGTTTTCCGAGGATAAGTTGAAATCCGTCCGCCTGAACATCGGCATCGGTTACCCATTCTAATCTGAGCTCTTGGCTGAGAGTTGTTGGCTTGCTAACCCAAGTTGCGGAGTAGTCTGCTAGCCCGGTGTAGGGGCGGGGCTTGTCCCCGCCCGCCGTTGCCCGGAACCGTTGAATGAATCCGACCACAGCAGTTGAAGACCAGACCCGAATGTTCAGGCGCACCGTTCAATGGCGGGCGGAGGCAAGCCCCGCACCCTACACTGTCCTTCGCAACTTGACTTTCTAAACAACTCTCGTTCAGGCAGACTCATCATCCCCTAAACGAAGAAGGTCCCGCACTCAACCAAGTGCGGGACCTTCTTCGTTTTTCAGCTAACAGCTCAGGCTTTCGCTTCCGCTTCCGCTTCCAGACGCATCTCTACCGGGGCGCCGGTGATTTTGCGGGTGGGCACTACGGTTACGCGCACGTATTTTGAGGTGGGCGTATTGCTCTTTTTGGCCACGCTGCCGATGGGGATGAGCGGGTTGGCCTCGGGGAAGTAGGCCGACACGTTGCCGCGCGGAATGTCGTAGGGTACGGCCACGAACTTCTCCACCGTGCGGTCTTGGCCTTCGAAGTGGCTGGTAATATCGATGAGGTCCTTGGCCTTGAGGCCGCGGTCGGCCATATCCTGCTCGTGCATAAACAGCACGCGCCGCTCGTTATGCACGCCCCGGTACCGGTCGTTGTAGTCGTAGATGGTGGTGTTGAACTGGTCGTGGCTGCGTACGGTCATCATAATCAGCTCGTCGGCCCCTACTTCGTAGCGCTCCAACTCGGTAGTCGTGAAGTGCGCCATGCCGTCCTTGGTGGTGAAGTTCCGGTCGCGGGGGCCGTTGGGCAGGTAGAAACCACCGGGCCGCCGCAGCTTCTCGTTGAAGCCTTCGAAGCCCGGAATCACCCGCGCAATATGTTCGCGGATGACGTCGTAGTTCTCCGTCATGGCCACCCAGTCGGCAATGTTAATCTTCTCGCCCAGCGTGGCAATGGCCACGCCGGCCAGAATGGCCACTTCGCTCAGCATCTGGCCGCGCAACGGCTCCAGCACGCCCTTGTTTTGGCTCACCACGCCCATCGAGTTTTCGCACGAGGTCATCTGGTGGCCACCTTTCTGCATGTCGATGTCGGAGTGCGTGAAGCAGGGCAGCAGCAGGCTGGTTTTGCCGGTCGTCAGGTGGCCGCGGTTGAGCTTGGTACCCACGAATACGGTCAGGTTCTGCTTGCGCATGGCCTCGGCAATGTACTCGGTATCGGGGCCGGCACCCAGCAGGTTGCCGCCCAGCCCGAAGTACACCTTTATTTCCTCGCGGTGCATGGCCTTAATGGTATCCACCACGTCGAGGCCGTGCTCGGTGGGCGCGGTGAAGTTGAACTCCGCGCCCAGCTTGTCGAGGAAGCTCTGCGGCATCTGCTCCCAGATACCCATCGTGCGGTCGCCCTGCACGTTGGAGTGGCCCCGCACCGGACAGGTGCCGGCCCCCGGCTTACCGATGGCCCCCTTCAGCAGCAGCAAATTCACCAGCTCCTGAATCGTCTGGACGCCCTGGCGCTGCTGCGTCAGGCCCATGGCCCAGCAGATGATAATCTTCTTCTTGTTGGCCAGCAGGTTGGCCGCCTCCAGCAGCTCGGCGCGCGATACGCCGCTCACCGTCTCAATATCCTCCCAGCTCGTAGCCTTAATGTTGGCAATGGCCGACTCGTAGCCCTTGGTGTACTGGTTGATGAAGTCGAAGTCGAACACCTGGCCGGGGTTCAGCTCCTCAGCCACCAGCAGATGCTTCATGATGCCCCGTAGCAGGGCCATGTCGCCATCTACCCGCACCTGCAGGTACACATCGGTAATTACGGTGCCGTTGCCCAGCAGCGCACCCAGGGCCTTCAGCGGATTCATGAAATCCTGGGGATTCTTGAAGTGATTCAGGCCGGCCTCAATCAGCGGGTTTACGCTGATGATTTTGGCCCCGTTCTGCTTGGCCAGCTGTAGCGCGCTCAGCATCCGCGGGTGGTTGGTGCCCGGGTTCTGGCCGATAATCATAATGACCTCGGCCTCGTGAATGTCGTTGAGCGTAACCGAGCCTTTGCCCAGCCCGAGGGTGGTACTCAGGGCCGCGCCGCTGCTTTCGTGGCACATGTTGGAACAGTCGGGCAGGTTGTTGGTGCCGAACTGCCGCACGAAGAGCTGGAACAAGAAGGCCGGCTCGTTGGGCACCTTGCCCGAGGTGTAGAACGCCGCCTCGTTGGGCGAAGCCAGCGCGTTCAGCTCGGTCGCAATCAGCTGGAAGGCATCGGCCCACTCGATGGGCTTGTAGTGGTTGTCGCCGGGGCGCAGCACCATCGGGTGGGTGAGGCGGCCGGCGTTGTTCTGGTCGCGGTCGGTCATCTGCGAGAGCTGGGCCAGGCTGTGGCGGGCGAAGAACTCGGGTCCGCAGGCCTTGTCGTCGGCATCAGAGGCGGTGGCCTTGGCGCCGTTCTCGCAGAACTCGGCAAACGAGCGGTGCCCATCGGGGTCGGGCCAGGCGCAGCTCGAGCAGTCGAAGCCTTCCTTCTGGTTCATGTTCAGCAGGCCCCGGGTGCCGCGGTCGAGGCCACCCTCACCCCAGCTAAACGACATGCTTTTGATAACTGCCGTTACGCCGGCGGCCACCGTCTGGCGCGGCTCCAGGCGCAGGCCGGTCAGGGCTTCGGGCGGCTGGGCCAGAATGGGGTGCTGGTATTTGGCGTTGACTACGTCGGGCGCTTTTATAGGGTCAGGCACGGTATTGCGGTTGGTGGGGTTGTAGTTATCGGCCACCGGGGCCGCGCCCTGGTCGGGCCGCTCGCCGCTTTTAGGCGCGTGGTCGGCCTGTTGTTCGTTGGAATGGCCGGTTTTGGTTGGGTCGGTGGCGGGAGAATTTTCCATGGGAAGGCAGATAGCAAAGGTGGGATGGGTAGGCAAGCCGGGCAGTAGCGTCGCAATCAGTGCGCGCAGCCCAGGTCCTTCTCTACCAAGATAAGCAGGAATTGGTTTTCAGCCACTTCCAGTTGAGTGCGTAAACTGACTTCATCCGACCCCGCCCAAGCCGTGGCCTGCGCCGCCGGTACCAGCACCCGGATGCGGCCCGGCTCGTGGCGCACCGTCAGCACCGGCACTTCACCGTCGCGCTCCAGCGAGTAGCGCAGCTGCCCGGCCGCGCCCGGCCCCAGCGGCACGGCCGTTTCCAAGAGCCCGGTCCGGCCAAATTCCGCAGCTTCCTCCGGATCGAGGCGCAGGCGCAGGGAGGTTTCATCGAGGCGGAGCTTCATGGGCGGGAGGTTTGTGGGGGCTGGGGTGATACATTTCTGCCGCTGATCCCACCCCCCGGCCCCCTCCCCGGTGGGGAGGGGGTGCGTTCAACGAATCCTTGAACTCGCGTTTGGCACCCCTCCCCACCGGGGAGGGGCCGGGGGTGGGGTCACCCAATCCGCTCGGGGTGGGTGTAGATGTTGAACCGCTGCTGGCGCACGAAGCCGCAGAGCGTGAGGCCGAAGTCGCGGGCGGCGGAAACGGCTAGTGAGGAGGGCGCGCCCACGGCGGCCATGACGGGGATGCCGGCCACGGCGGCCTTTTGCACCAGCTCGAACGAGGCCCGGCCGCTAACGAGCAGCACGGACCCGTGCAGCGGCAGCTGGCCGGCGAGCAGCGCGGCACCAATCACTTTGTCGAGGGCGTTGTGGCGGCCCACGTCTTCGCGCAGCAGCAGCAGCTCGCCGGCGGGCGAAAACAGGGCCGCCGCGTGCAGGCCGCCGGTTTGCTCGAACAGCTCCTGGGCCTGGCGCTGACGCTCGGGCAGCTGGTGAATCACGGCGACCGGCACCTGCACCGTGCCCATGGGCAGGCGCGGACAGCCGGCGGCGTGCACGGCGGCAATGCTGGTTTTGCCGCACACGCCGCAGCTGCTGCTGGTGTAGAAGTGGCGCTCCAGCCGCGGCAAATCGGGCTGCACGCTGGGGGTCAGCTCGGCCCGCACCACGTTTTCGCGCTCCTCGTCTTTGGTTACGTCGGGGCAGTAGAGGATGCCCTGCAAATCCTGGGGGCCGGTGAGCAGGCCTTCGGTGAGCAGGAAGCCGGCGGCCAGCTCGAAATCGTGGCCGGGCGTGCGCATGGTGATGGCCAGCGTGCGGTGCTCGCGCTGCCCCACCGGACCGTAGCCCACCCGAATTTCGAGCGGCTCCTCGGCGGCCAGCACATCGGTGGCGTCCTGCACCTGCTCGCCGCGCACCTGCCGCACGGTGGCGTATTCGTAGCTGGTGGGCGGGAGCAGGGCTTTCATGGCGCAGGAAGTAAGTGGGAGCGTACCGAAACCAACATACGGCTTTCCCTTATGTTCCGCCGCTTGTCGGGCGCGCCGCCTGCCGATACACCATTGGGGCCGTCACGAACACGAACAACCCGAACAGGGCCTGCTCCAATAAGCTCAGCGGCACCAGCCCCGCTACCGGCGGCCCAAAGTAGCCCGCCACATATACGTAGCTGTTCACGCTGATATCAACCGCCATAATGGCAACTGCCAGCGGTACGCCTATTCGGGGCCGCCACCACACCAGCACCGCCGCCAAGGGGTCGAGCAGCGTCAGCGCATCCCAAAACACCCCGATACCCACCGGCACCGGCGAGGCCAGTAGCCCCCGCCGCAAAATGCCCGCCGCGTGGGTGTAAGTGCCAATCAGGAAGCACGCGGAGTAGATGGCCAGCACTACCCGCACGGGCCAGGGGTAAGACGGAGCGGAAGCAGTTCGGTAGCGCACGGCGGCAAGGTAGCGGCAACCGCCCCAAACGCCAACCAGCCGCTACCGGGGGCGGCAGCGGCTGGTGGGAGCTGAAACGAATGGTTTAGTGCTCCAGCAGCTTATTTGGTTACTGCTGGCGCGTATAATTCCATCTTCACCCGAACAAAATACCCCGCCCGGATTCCTCCAGGCGGCGCGGGTGTGGGTTGCTTTTAAGCAGCGTGCCGGGTTTGTTGCCGGGGAGCAGCTACTTCGGCTGCGGGCAGGGTCAGTATGGCCTGGGTGGTACCGTCAGGCGACAAAAACTCGACCTCATAGGCTTCGCCCAGCGCGTGTACCAGCACAACGATTCCCTGGGCACCCGCCGCCAACCCGCATTCCGGATGGGCTTTCTGCAACTGGACAACATCTAACTCAGCATAGGTTTTCATGGGCGGTCGAGTAAGTGAGCAGTGATTAATAAGACCAGGACGCCAGGGCTTTGTTCCATCCATACGGTCCGGATGGGGTACTGCCGGCCGTTGGGAGCCAGCAAGGGCCCATCTACCACAAATTTAGTCCCGTAAGGCGACTGTTTCTTCTCAGTTACGGTGGCGTCGTGGCCGTGCGCTATCAAATCCGCAATCAACAGTTCGTAATGCTCCCGCAAGTACCCAATGCTGAGAAAGAACCGGGCTTTGGCCCCACCAATAGGATGGTGGGGGTTCAGCAAGTAGTCCTGTACCTTGTTCGGAGCCACGGATAGCGCCTTATCGTGCAGCGTCATATTAGCTCCGCCGCGTAGGCCTGGCAGGCGCGGAGGTCGGCGGCTTCCAGGTCCTCATAATCCGCCAGAATCTCCGCGTCCGTCATCCCGGAAGCCAGTAGTTCCAGCACGATTTGCACCGGGTAGCGCAGCCCCCGCACGGTCGGCTGGCCGTGGCAAATAGCAGGATTGATGGTGATGCGGGCGAGAAGGTCAGGCATAGAACTGAAGTACTGATTCTAGCTGGATATGCGCCTGACGTTATCCGGTGCAACGGCCCCAAACGCCCACCAGCCGCTACCGGGGGCGGCAGCGGCTGTGGGAGCATCGTCTTTGTTAGCAACCGTGAGAATACCCCGCGCTAGTAGCCTTCTTTCTGGAAGCCGAACTCGCGCCGCCGGGCCTCGGTGGTGTCGGGGTAGTTGGCCTTGAGGTGATGGACGAGGGCGCGCAAGGCCCGGCGCACCTGCTTCTCGGTCTGGTCTTTCTGGCCGACTTTGCTGCTGCGCTGGCCGGCGGTATCGGCGCTTTGCTGCACCAGTATGGCGTACTCGTTGGCCAGGGGCTGCCAGTAGGCGGCGCCGTACTTCTTCTTATCAAGCGCGTGCGCCTTGAGGGCGACGGGCAGCTTCTGCAGCGCCTTTACGCGCTCGGAGCGGGCGGCGGGCAAGCGGTAGGTTTTGTTCTCGCGCACAATGCCAAACTCGGGGTAGAAGGCGCGGCCCTGGTCCTCCTCGTGCTCCTCGGCCAGGTAGGCTTTCACGTATTTGAGGTTCCGGTCAAGCTGCTCATCCAGCTCCTGGAGCCGGCGCGACTGGGGGGTGCGCTGGTCGCCGGCCGCCTCGGCCGCATCCCGACCTTGGGCAAAGGTGGCGGCCAGCGCCGTCAGGTCGGCCTTGGAAAGCCAGAGCAGCGCCGGCAGCTCCGAATCGGCCCAGGCGCGGGCGACGTTGGTGGCCAGCGCGGCCAACGGCACGGCGCTAGTCGGCAACTGCCCGGTACGGGATTTAGGAATAGGAGCCAGCGGCGCCTCAGGCGTGGGGGTAAGCATATAAATAGGATTAAGGGTGGATGAGGAGCCTAATATATTGATTATTTGATAGTACAACCGTCCTTACCTGCTCCTAAGCAGTTAGTTGGAAGCCGGTAAGCCACCTACCTCGTCAAAACCAATTGTTGGTAGGCCGGTAGGCGCCCTACCTCGCCAAAACCAAACGTTGGAAAGCAACCAGGCCGCCTACCTAGCCAAAACCAAATGGTTTCGGGCAGGTAGGCGGCCTATGGCGAGGGAAATGAACGGTTTTAGTATAGCAGGAGGAAAACTGATTACAAAAGGCATTGCCTCCAAGACCCCAAAAGCCAACCAGCCGCTACCGGGGGCGGCAGCGGCTGGGGAAGCTGACTTTTCTAAACAACGTGAAAGTCCATAAGCCTCACAATTCTCAGATACTGCTTTGTCTCTAGCGCAGTACCCTTTATGAAAACGTTGCTTTTAGCCTTGTGAGCTGTTATTGCAAGGTCGTATTGATTGTTTTCTAGTTCAACATGTATCGGCTTTAGGTTGCTTTGTGAACGACTTATAATAACAAGATTCTTGCTTCCTTTTGCGTGCGAAGACCTTAGCTGAATCACTCGCCCGCGAGAATCAATTTCAACATGATTGGCAAAAACTGTGGAGGCAAGGTCTATATAATTTTCCAATTGTTTAAATTCATCTACTCCAACTACTCCTGATTCTATTTTTAGATCAAAATCTGCTCCCAGTAAGGCAAAATTTATTTCTCCTACTCCTGTTCTTTTGAAAATATTATTAATATTTTCAAAAACATCTATATTTATTAATTGTGCATTTTGCTTTACATGTTCTACGCTATATATATCATTGGCCGGCGACTTGTATATATCGTCAACAACAAATTTTAAAACACTACCAAGTTTATTGTTTATTGAATCAGACTGAACGGAATACTCTTCAAATAGATTGACAGATAAATCTATAGAGCTTGGAAGCTGAATCTTTGAAATAAAGCTTCCTCTTTCTGTCTGCAAAAAACTACATAAGTTTAGATAAGTATTCGCCTCTTCTGGAATATCCTTAACATAATGCTTTCCTGAAACACCGAATGAAGCATTATTTAACAAGAGGTTTTTCAGTTCTTGAAGGTGGTGCTCATACCTGAGAAATGGAACATTGCCATGAGTTGTGCTTTCATCTATCAGCTGGGTGGAGAAAATTGCTGAATTTTTTATAAATGATGATATTAATTCTCCTGATGGAAATTCATAGAATTCAGAAATAAAATCAACTACTTTATGCAATAATGAATTGTCAAATTCATTATTATCTGTGAGAGGCAGTGTGATTTTTACCGAACTACTTATAGATTCGGGGGCCGACATTTTGTGAAATCGGTTTGTGATTTTATAGTCATGCCATCCCTTTTTGTAAAGGAATTGAATAATTGCACGAAGTGAAAGAGGTGCTAACATAACTAATCGTAAAGTGCGATGAATTTTCTTCTAATAGAGTCCATATCTAATTTATTTGTTTTTGGTATATAAATTCTTTTTGTCGATCTATTTCCTGTGTAAATTTCTGAAGAATCAGGTTCATACCAATATGCGCATTTTGCTAACGCAATTTCGTTGTCGCGAACTTCAACCCACGTGCTAATCTCATCAGGTAATATCATTAGAACCAAAAGCAGGGGCACGGTAGCATTATATCTTACTCTGTCTACTAAGTCATTATATGTTTTTACCTCCAAATCATATTTTATATAATCTTCGTCTTCATCAATTGATGCAACGCAAGTGCATTTCAACTGTACGCCTATAAAATCCGTTGAATCAACGTACCTAATACCATCAGCTCTTTCTATACGTTGCACACGCATTATGTATAAATCCACTCCATGGTCGTCTTCAGGCTTCATATGTTTGTGGCCACCATTGTGAATTAGAAGCTCGAGGTAATTTTTGGAAAGCTTCTCCTTAATCTGCTGTTCGGTCATAAAATATTATACTTTCGCTATGCTTTACATAAGGGTGTGGAAGGTAGTATATTTTTTTACAAAAAAAGGGGAGCCTATCAGGCTCCCCTTTTCAAATCTTGTTAATTACTCTTTTCCTTACGAACCGCAGGCCTCACAGCCTTCCGGGTCGTCCAGCGAGCAGGACATGTCCGAGGCATTCTGGGCCGATACGTTGAGCGGCTCCAGGGTTTCGGCGGCTTGCTTCTGCACCGTGAACTTGATGGCGTCGGCGGCGGCTTTGGTGCGCAGGTAGTACATGCCCGTCTTCAGGCCGCGCTTCCAGCTGTGGAAGTGCATGCTGGTGAGCTTGCCGAAGTTCACGTTCAGCACGTGCAGGTTCAGGCTCTGGCTCTGGCAGATGTACGCGCCCCGATCGGCCGACATGTCGATGATGCGGCGCTGGGAAATCTCCCACACCGTTTTATACAGGTCCTTGATGTTCTGCGGGATGCTGGCAATGTCCTGCACCGAGCCGTTGGCGGCAATGATGGCCGTTTTCATTTGCTCGTTCCAGAGGCCGAGCTTGATGAGGTCCTTGAGCAGGTGCTTGTTCACTACCATGAACTCGCCGCTGAGTACCCGGCGCACGTAAATGTTGCTCGTGTAGGGCTCAAACGACTCGTTGTTGCCCAGAATCTGGGCGGTGCTGGCCGTGGGCATGGGGGCCACCAGCAGCGAGTTGCGCGCGCCGTGCTCCATTACCTGCGCCCGCAGCGTGTCCCAGTCCCAGCGGCCCGAGTCGGGCGTTACGCCCCAGAGGTCGAACTGGAACTTGCCCTCGCTCAGGGGCGAGCCGGGGAAGGTTTCGTAGTGGCCGTCGCGCTGGGCCAGGTCCTTGGAGGCCGTCATGGCCGCGAAGTACAGCGTCTCGAAGATGTCCTTGTTCAGGCCGCTGGCTTCGTCGCTCTCGAAGGGCATGCGCAGGGCAATGAACGTATCGGCCAGCCCCTGCACGCCCAGCCCGATGGGGCGGTGGCGGCGGTTGCTGCGCTCGGCCTCGATAACGGGGTAGTAGTTGATATCGATAACCTTGTTCAGGTTCACCGTGGCGTGGTAGGTAACGTCGTAGAGCTTCTGGTGGTCGAAGAACAGGTTACCGGCCTCGTCGGGGCGCACGTAGCGGGGGAGGGCCAGCGAGGCGAGGTTGCAGACCGCAATTTCGTTCTCGTCGGTGTACTCCATAATCTCGGTGCAGAGGTTGGAGCTCTTGATGGTACCGAGGTTCTGCTGGTTGCTCTTGCCGTTGGCGGCATCCTTGAACAGCATGTAGGGCGTGCCGGTCTCGGTCTGGCTTTCCAGAATGGCGAACCATAGCTCCTGGGCCTTAATGGTCTTGCGGCCCTTGCCTTCGCGCTCGTATTTCTGGTAGAGCTTCTCGAACTCGGCACCGTGGCTGGTGTCGAGGCCCGGGCACTCGTGGGGGCACATCAGCGTCCAGTCGCCGTTGGCTTCCACGCGCTTCATGAACAAATCGGGCGTCCAGAGGGCGAAAAACAGGTCGCGGGCGCGCATCTCCTCCTTGCCGTGGTTCTTTTTCAGATCGAGGAAGTCGAAGATGTCGGCGTGCCAGGGCTCCAGGTAAATGGCGAAAGCGCCCTTGCGCTTCCCGCCGCCCTGGTCCACGTAGCGGGCCGTGTCGTTGAACACCTTCAGCATGGGCACCAAGCCGTTGGAGGTGCCGTTGGTGCCTTTGATGTAGGTGCCGGTGGCGCGCACGTTGTGCACCGCCAGCCCGATGCCGCCGGCGCTCTGCGAAATCAGGGCGCAGTTCTTTAGCGTGTCGTAGATGCCTTCGATGGAGTCGTCCTTCATCGTGAGCAGGAAGCAGGAGCTGAGCTGGGGTTTGGGCGTACCGGCGTTGAAGAGTGTGGGCGTGGCGTGGGTAAACCACCGCTCGCTCATCAGCTCGTAGGTTTCAATGGCGGCGGCAATATCCTGCTTATGAATGCCCACGGCCACGCGCATGAGCATGTGCTGGGGCCGCTCCACCACCTTGCCATCGAGGCGCAGCAGGTAGCTGCGCTCCAGCGTCTTGAAGCCGAAGTAGTCGTAGTTGTAGTCGCGGTCATAAATAATGGCCGAATCGAGCGTCGCCGCGTTGGCGTGCACGATGTCCCACACGTCCTGAGCCACGAGCGAGGCGTTTTCGCCCGTTTTGGGGTCCTCGTAGGTGTGCAGCCGCTTCATAGTGCTGCTGAACGACTTGCTCGTGACCTTGTGCAGGTTGCTCACGGCAATGCGGGCGGCCAGAATAGCATAGTCGGGGTGCTTGGTGGTGAGCGAGGCGGCCGTTTCGGCGGCCAGGTTGTCGAGCTCAATGGTGGTTACGCCATCGTAGATGCCGTCAATCACCTTCTTGGCCACCTCAATCGGCGACACGAAGTTCATGTTCAGGCCGTAGCAGAGCTTTTCGATGCGGGCCGTAACCTTGTCGAACTTCACGGATTCGCGGCGGCCGTCGCGTTTGAGTACCAACATATGCGGTGCAGGTTGAGGTGGTGTAGGTAGTAGAAATAGGCCCCGGCTAATTGCTACTGGCAGTTAGCCGAGGCATGGAGTCAGGTTGAACAAGCTTGGCGAAGGGTTGGGACGCAGGCATTGATACCGGAAGATATTCCTATCTGGCGGCTAGGGCAAACCTTCTTTTCAGAAGTTTTCCACATACGCCTAAAACGGTACTGTTCAGCCGGTTTTTGGCGTTTGGCTTTTGCTATATAGAATAGCATCGGCCGGAATTTTGAGTTGGCGGATTGGTTTCGATGTGGTATCGGAGCAGCGGCCCGCGCCGGCCAGCAGGCATAGCGCAACAAGCCAACGCCCGGATTCTGACCGAACACTAGGTTCAGGCAGAATCCGGGCGTTGGCTTGTTGGTTTTGGTGCCGGCTGCGGAGACGCCGCGAGGTGCATCTCTACACCGGTCTAATCGGCGTTAGTTGATAACTACCCGGGCCGTGCGGGGCGCTGGCTGGCCGCCGGCGTGCAGCGTGGCCACGTACAGGCCCTTGGGCAGCTGGCGCACATCGAGGCGGGGCTGGGGGCCGTGCAGCGTGGTTTGCAGCACCACCCGGCCGGTCAGGTCGCGCAGCATCAGCTCGGTAGCGCCGGCAGCGCCGGTTTCAACCGTAATAAAGTCGTTGCTGGGGTTGGGGTAGAGCGTGAGGCGGCCGGCAGCGGCCACCGGGGCCGTCGTCACGATTCCGAAGGGTGCCCCAAAGGTGGCATCGAGGAAGCGCAGCCGGTTGGCCAGCCAGGTAGCGGTGTAGTCGAGCTGCGTGCTCATGGCGGCCGGCTCGAAGCCTGCCCAGGCCAGCTGCTCGCGCTCATACACGGCGTTGCGCTGCAGCTGGTCCAGGTTTGCCCGGAACTTGCCCATAATGTGCTCCTCCGTTATGATGGTCTGGCGCAGCTCGGTCCAGCGCGCCCGTAGCGTGGCCCGGAAGCCGGTGGCCGAGCGGTCCTGCCACAGCCGGTCGTAGAAGCCGTTGGAGAGCAGGTCGTTGGTTATATTGATGTTGTCGGCCTTCCAGTCGGTGCCAAACACGCCGTCGAGGTCCCAGGGCACGTAGAAGTAGGGTTCGCCCTGCTTGTACTTGGCGATGTAGAGGTTCTTGCCCGTATTGTCGGTGGCCCGCGTCAGGTTCAGAAACAGGTAATAATCTACCGCGTTTTTCAGGTCGAATTTCTGCCGGTAGGTGGCCAGAAACTCCTGCTCGGAGCTGTTGCGCACGAAGCCCACGAAATCGTGCAGCCTGGTCCAGTCGATTTTCTCTTCGGGGTGCTTGTACTCGAAGCCGCCCCAGGTTTCGGAGCCGTTGTCGAAGTCGGGCAGGCCGCTGAACACCGTAGCCGGGCCCCAGCTGTCGCCCTTGTACAGCTCGCCCGTAATGTCTTTGCTGTATTTTTTCAGCTTGAGCTGCTTCCGGTCGATGCGCTCGGTGAGGGCGTACACGCCCCGGTAGGTCCCGTTCACGAACACCTCCACGTACTGCAGGGCAATGCCGCTTTTGGCGTCCGGCTCCTGCGCCAGGTAGGTAGGCTGATGGATTTCCTGCCACAGCGCGTGGCTGCTCATGTTGCGCACCCGCAGCGGCTCGTTATACATGGCCTGCAGGTTGTACTTGTTGTCGGAGCGCATGTTCAGCAGCCGCACATCGCGCGACTTGGCCCCGGTGCTGTCCTGCCAGAAGCTCAGCTCGTATGATTTCTTGGGGTAGGTTTGCGAGAAGCCGCCGCGGTACTCAATGCCCAGGTTGGCGGTCAGCATCTGGCCCTGCCCGTCTACCAGCGTCAACTGGGCGGCCACGCTGGGCGCGTCCCGGATGGAGTCGCGGGTCGTGATGCTCAGAATGGGCAGGTCGGTGAAGTACACCGCGTACCGGGTGCCGTCGTACTCGGCCTCGTAGCCCGTTGTGGTCGTCAGGTTTCCCAGCGGCTTCGTGAACGTGTAAGTCTGGTCCAGGTTCAGGTGGCTGTTCTGCTCCCCGGCAGCAATCTGCAGTTCCGCCGGTTTCTTGTTGAGCAGAATCAGATGCTTCTGCACATCGACGTTATAGAAGGCCGCGGCCAGCGTCAGCGTATCGGCTTGGCCCGGCCGGGCGGCCAGCAGCCCACTCAACACTAAGAATATAAGGGAAGTAAGCGTTTTAATCATCCGAGTAATTTTAAAATGGACTGCAAAAGTAAGATTAAATAAAGATTAGCCAAGTTGCATCAAATAATTATTTTTTTGAAGTAAGCTCTTGTTGTTGATAATTTAGACCCATTCTCAAGACGATTAAGGCACTATTAAGCCAATAGTTGCGTAGTTGGAGTGATTTCCCAAATGGGGACTGAAGGAGATTCGAAAATTGAATAATAAAAAGCTTCTTCGGTATTTGATTCGGAAACGGAACGAATCCCGGAAAAAGGCGGATTAGAAGGATATTTGTATTACTCAATCAGCCCTATGGCTGCCCATCGTCAATTCAACTGCTGCTTTGCTAAGTATCACTACTGCCCATTTCTTCCGCTTAGGCTGCCGCTGGTCGGGCCGATTCCTGCTGTTGAGCGGCCTGCTACTGGCGGCTGGCCCGCTGGCCGCCCAGCGCTTCGCTGCCATCGGCGACTACGGTTTCACCGGCCCGGCCGAGCGAGACGTCGCGGATCTGGTGAAAAGCTGGGACCCGGAATTCATCATCACGCTGGGCGACAACAACTACGATTTTGGCGACTCGACCACCATCGACCAGAATATCGGCCAGTACTACCACGCCTACATCCACAACTACAAGGGCCGCTACGGCCCGCGCACGTCCACCGACCGGTTTTTCCCGGCCCTGGGTAACCACGACTATTACACCCGCAACGGCCAGGCCTACCGCGACTACTTCACGCTGCCCGGCAACGGCCGCTACTACGAGCTGGTGCGCGGCGACGTGCATCTGTTCGCCCTCAACAGCGACCCGGCCGAGCCCGACGGCATCAAGGCCACCTCGGATCAGGCCCGGTGGCTGAAGGAGCGGCTGGCCGCTTCGCGGGCCCGCTGGAAAGTGGTGTACTTCCACCATTCCCCCTACACCTCGGGCCGGCACGGTCCCGATGCCGACCTGCAGTGGCCCTTCCGCGAGTGGGGCGCCTCGGTGGTGCTCAGCGGCCACGACCACATCTATGAGCGGCTGCTGGTGGACGGACTGCCCTATTTCGTGAACGGGCTGGGCGGCCGGAATATCCACGGCGTGCAGCCCGTGCGGCGGCCCGAAAGCCAGGCGCTGTTCAACGCCAACTACGGGGCCATGCTGCTCAACGCCACTCCCGATAGCCTGACGCTACAGTTCATCACCCGCACCCGGCAGCTGGTTGACACCTACGTGCTACGCCGCGAGGGTGGCCCTGCGCCGGCGCTGTACCCCATCAGTCCGAACCCGGTGCGGCCCGAAAGTCTGGTAGAGTTCTACCTGCCCGCCGCCGCCCCGGTGCAGCTACGGGTGCTCGACGCCCTCGGCCGCGAAGTGGCCCGCCTGCACGACGGCCCGGCCCGCACGGGCTGGCACCGCCTCCCGCTGCAGGCCGCCGGTTTGGCCCCGGGCCTGTACTTCGTGCAGCTCCGCAGCAACCGCTTCGCCCAAACCAACCGCTTCGTGGTGCAGTAGGGTGCCGGCCGGCATCGATAGTGCTACCGGCCCCGCCGCCCCAGCCAAACTGCGCCGGCCAGCACCAGCAGCGCCCCAACTGCCAGCGCCCCTATCGTTACGTCCGGCCCGAAAGCCTTGCAGGAACAACTCTGGAAAACGGGCCGGCCGTTGATGCGCAGCCGGCGGCGGCAGAAGGCGCAGGGCGTCAGGCTGGGGTCTAGCTGGCCCGGCAGGGGCCACTGGTCGCGGGGTTCAAGGGAGTAGCTCATGCCGCTTGATACTGCCGCTGACCTAATTGTAACCTATCAAAAATCCCCGCTTCCGAATTTGGAAGCGGGGATTTTTGATAGGTCAATTTTACGCTAATTCTACTTGGCCGGTACCTTGTAAATAGAGACCGGGCCGCTTAACGTAGCTGGGCAGTGGCTCCATTACTATGGCCGCCAGCCGAAAGCTGGAATTGGCGAATTGGGGTCGATATGGTGTTGTCTGTGGGTGGAGGGTAGAGATACGCACAAACTAGCCTAACTGGAAGTGCAGACGTGGCTGCACCAAATAGAAGGGACGATTCTTGGTTATTTCACAGAGGGCTTATAATTGACATCAAGCCGCTTAAGATAGTCTGCCAAGGGGCCTAAGCCGAACTCGGCGCGGCGTTCATCCACGTGGGCCTCGTCGTCGATAGGTGCTACCTCCTTTTTCTTGGTTGTTGTGTTTAAGCGTATCTGCGTCCCGAACATCTGGGGTTTATTTATCAACACAAGCAAATTATCCTGCATGTACACATACCCCATCGGCGACAGGTCGCCCTGCAGTGTGGCTTGCCTTATCATAGGCAGATATTTTTCCTGTATGGGTAGGGGAGCCTGCTGAATAGTTAAGAATGCGGCCAAACTTCCAAAATGACCCACCTTCTGCTTTGAGGGCTAGCCTTGTTCATCCAGGATGCCACTAACCACTTGAAGATGGCGCGCATTGGCCTCCTCAATTTGCTGGATTATCTTTTTAAACTGTGGTGACTTTGCACCGGCAGATAGCTCAATCGAATCCTTTTGCGCGCGCAGGCGCTGGTGTGTTGCAAAAACTTCCTCCAGTTGTTGTTGCATCGGGTTTTTAAGTCCAGCTTGGGCGGGTGCAGACTCCTGGCGGGCGGCGGCCACAAGTGCCGGCCAGCGCTGATCAGAACGTAGGGTCTGCAGGTCCTTATCATATTGCAGTTTCTCGGAGTTACGCCAACCAGCGGATATTGCTTTGTCGAGATTCTGAAATGCTTTATTGTTGTCGCCTGCCAGCGCCCAAGAGCAAGCAGCATTGTAGAAATCCCACCTAGTGATACGGGCAGGATATTGCTGAAATGCCTGCTCAAATAATTGGCCGGATGATAAATAATTTTTGACTTCGTAGGCTGCTTGAGCCTGCTTACTGAGACTGGAGAATGCATCTTGGGCAAGCAGCGAGTTACTGAATAACAAAAGGGTAACAAGCAGGCTGGTGATTTTTTTCATGTGTGTCAGATAGGAATAAATGAAGCAACTGCCCTCAAACACTAGTGATTGAGGGCAGTTGCGAAATAGAAACTGGTAAGAAGAAAAAACCGACTATTTAAAAGTCCTCGTCGAGCGAGAAGGCGTTTTCGGTCCGCTCGCTCATCACGCCGGCCTTCTGGTACTCGGCCACGCGCTTCTCGAAGAAGTTGGTTTTGCCCTGCAGCGAAATCATTTCCATGAAATCGAACGGGTTGGTAGCGTTGTAAATCCGGCTGTAGCCCAACGATTCGAGCAGGCGGTCGGCCACAAACTCGATGTACTGGTTCATGCTCTTGGCGTTCATGCCAATCAGGTTCACCGGCAGCGCGTCGGTCACGAACTCCTGCTCAATCTGCACCGCGTCGCGGATGATTTCCTGCACGCGGGCCTCGGGCAGCTTGTTCTGCAGGTGGTCTTTGTAGAGCAGGCAGGCGAAGTCGCAGTGCAGGCCCTCGTCGCGCGAAATCAGCTCGTTGCTGAACGTGAGGCCGGGCATCAGGCCCCGCTTCTTCAACCAGAAGATGGAGCAGAACGAGCCCGAGAAGAAGATGCCCTCCACGGCGGCAAAGGCAATCAGGCGCTCGGTGAAATTCTCCGAGTTGATCCACTTAATGGCCCAGTCGCCCTTTTTCTTCACGCAAGGCACCGTTTCGAGGGCGTTGAAGAGGTAATCCTTCTGCTTGGGGTCTTTGATGTAGGTGTCAATCAGCAGCGAGTAGGTTTCGGAGTGGATGTTTTCCATCATCACCTGGAACCCGTAGAAGCAGCGGGCCTCAGCCATCTGCACTTCCTGCATGAAGTTGATGGCTAGGTTCTCGTTCACGATGCCGTCGGAGGCCGCGAAGAAGGCCAGCACGTGCGAGATAAAGTGCCGCTCGCCGTCGTTGAGGTTTTCCCAGTCCTTCTGGTCCTGGCTCAGATCAATCTCCTCAGCGGTCCAGAAAGAGGCCTCGGCCTTCTTGTAGAACTGCCACACATCATCGTGCTGAATGGGAAAAAGAACGAAACGGTTGGGGTTTTCGGTGAGTAGAGGTTCCATGCAGACGGGGTGAAAGGCGGAAAATGGCGGTGCCGGGAGGGTTACGTTTGGCTAACCCGGCATCGAAGGCAATGTTTGACTGCTTCTCCGCGCGGCTCGAAACCAAAGATAGCCCGACACTTTGGGAAAGGCGACCCCGCACCACTATTTTTCGCCACCCCGCCGCTGGTCGGCCGCGAACCCGCTCCGAACTGGGGCCACCGGGGCAGTTACGGGGTAAAGAGGCCCGAATCAGGCTTTACGGTAGGGTGGGAGTGAGAAAAGCGGAAATAGTTATCCACATTTGCCCTGTGGACAATGATAGTTATCCACAAAAAGTTATTCGCGTACCCGTCGGCGCGTTCGTTGGAGAAGTGCGTTTGGCGGCTGCCAGGATAGGGGGGATGAGGTTTAGTTAGTTAGAGTTTGGATATGTGAAACGTTACGGGTACTTTTGCCTTCCAATTTTCAGAAACACCAAGACGCCGATGTACGCAATTGTCAACATAGCCGGGAAGCAGACCAAGGTCGAAGCCAATAAATTTGTATACGCCCACCGTTTGGCTGGCAACATTGGCGACGAGGTGCAGCTGGGCAAAGCCCTCCTGACCGATGATAACGGAACCCTCACCATCGGCTCGCCGCTGCTGGACGTGACCGTAACCGGCACCATCCTCGCCCACGTAAAGGGTGATAAGGTGCTCGTATTCAAGAAGAAGCGCCGTAAGGGCTACAAGAAGCTGAACGGTCACCGTCAGCAGTTCACCAAAGTAATGATCAACAGCATCGCCTAGTTTAGAGCTTAGTTGTTAGCGCATAGTGCTTAGGCCGTAAGGTTGAGCAACGCATGCCGACAAAAACTAAGCTCCATTATCTAAGCACTAAGCTCCAAAAAAATGGCACATAAGAAAGGCGTAGGTAGCTCCAATAACGGCCGCGAATCGGAATCCAAGCGCTTGGGCGTTAAGATCTTCGGCGGTCAGTCAATCATTTCCGGCAACATCATCGTGCGTCAGCGCGGCACCAAGCACCACCCCGGTCAGAACGTGGGCATGGGCAAGGACCACACCCTGTTCGCTATGATCGACGGCACCGTGCAGTTCCGCAAGGGCCGCAAAGACCGTTCGTTCGTGTCGGTAGTAGCCGGCGACGTAGTTGCTTCGGAGGTTCACACCTCGGCTCCTGCTTCGGCCGAAGCGCACGACAACGCATAGTTTCTGAACTGTAAGCTGATGGCTTATAGCTGTTAGCTTCCGTTCAAAAAGCAAAGCCCCTGCCGGCTCTTCTCTTTCCAAGGAGGAGGGCCGGCAGAGGCTTTCAGAGTTAGGTGTTGAACTGACTGGTCAGGAACGGTGCAGGGGCGGGGCTTGTCCCCGCCCGCCATGCGCGCAATTCCACCGATAACCGTTCAACGGCGGGCGGGGAAAGCCCGCCCCTACATGAGTAGCAAATTCCAATCAGTCAACAGCTCGCAAAAACACAAATACCTCATCCTCGCCCAGCCGGAACTGCTCGTGCAGGCCGCACAGGCCCAGCTTGGGCGCGGGCACACCACCGCCGAGCCGCTTGCGGGCCCGGATGACGCGGGCTTCGTCCCAGAGTCCATCTTTGAGCAGCGAGTTGAGTACCGTAGTTCCGCCCTCCACCAGCACCGATTGTACCTGCCGCTTGTGCAGCTGCTGCAGCATCTGCGGAAACAGATCTTCAGCCTCCGAGAGCACCACATATTCCACGTTGGGGCGGCTGGTCCGCTCGCGGTAGGTGAACACCAGCGTGGGCTGGGTCCCATCGAACAAATAATGCGTGGGCGGTAGGCTCAGGTTTTTGTCGATGACCAGGCGGAGCGGATTCTGGCCGGGCCACTCGCGCACATTCAGGCGGGGGTTGTCGTGCAGAGCCGTGCGGGTGCCCACCAGAATGGCCTGCTCCTCAGCCCGCCACTGGTGCACCGCCACCCGGCTCTGCTCGCCACTAATGGCCACCGACTGGTAGTAGGGCCCTGCCAGGTAGCCATCGGCGGTTTCGGCCCACTTGAGCACCACGTAGGGCCGCTGCTGCTCCTGGGCCATGAAGAAGCGCCGGTTCAGCCAGCGGCCCTCGGCCTCCAGCACGCCGGTTTCTACTTTGATGCCGGCCTCGCGCAGCTTCGCGATGCCCCGGCCGGATACCAGCGGGTTGGGGTCAGGGCTGCAGATGATTACTTCGGCCACCCGCTTCTCGATGAGCAGGTCGGCGCAGGGCGGCGTTTTGCCGTGGTGGGCGCAGGGTTCGAGCGTGACGTACACCCGGCTCTGGGGCAGCAACTCGGGCTCCGTAACGCTGTTGATAGCGTTTACCTCGGCGTGGGGGCCGCCGTACTGCCGGTGCCAGCCCTCCCCAATAATGCGGCCTTCGTGGGTGATAACGCAGCCTACCAGCGGGTTGGGGCGGGCGTAGCCGGTGCCCAGCCGGGCTAGGTCGAGGGCGCGGCGCATCATCAGCAGGTCGAATTCGGAAGCAGTAAACGGCATGAGCAAGCGGGTAAGGTAGAGGCAGGGTCGGGGCGGTGAAGATACGTGCCCCACCCGAACCTGACTGGTGGCCAGGCCCCGGCTTTCGGCCGTACTTTTGGGGCATGCCCACGCTCCACCAACTCGCTACCGACCTCAGCACCGCCCTGCAAGCTCTCTACGAAGTGCCCGAAGCCGAGGCCATGGCCGCGCAGGTGCTGGAACATCTGTTGGACCTGACGCCCCTGCACCGGCGGATGCGTGCCGCGGAGGAAGTGGGAGCAGATGAACGCCTGGCCGCGCTGCCCGGAATTCAGGTCCGGCTATTGTGCCATGAGCCGTTACAGTACGTGCTGGGCACGGCTCATTTCGCCGGGCTGGAACTGGAAGTAACGCCCGCCACGCTCATTCCGCGCCCCGAAACCGAGGAGCTGGTAGAGCTGATTGCCCGCGAGCAGCGCGGCCGCTCAGGGCTACGTGTGTTGGATGTGGGCACCGGCTCGGGCTGCATCCCGCTGGCGCTGGCCGAGCGGCTACCAGGTGCTCAGTTCACGGCCGTTGATGTGTCGGCCGAAGCCTTGGCGGTGGCCCGGCGCAATGCGGTTCGTTGCGGGGTAGCAGTGGATTTTCAACAGGTGGATATCCTGCAGGCAAGCCCCCGGCTGGCCGGGCCGCTGGATGTGCTGGTGAGCAACCCGCCTTACGTAATGGAGAACGAGCGGCCCCTGATGCGGCCCAATGTGCTGGCCTACGAGCCCGCCACCGCCCTGTTCGTGCTCAACCACGACCCGCTGCTGTTCTACCGCCGCATCGCCCAACTGGGCCAGGAGCTGCTGGCGGTCGGCGGCGTGCTATACTTCGAAATCAATGAGCAGTTTGCCGCTGAAACGGAGGAGCTGTTGCGCGAGCTGGGGTACGCGGCCGTAGCGAGCCACCAAGATATTTTCGATCGGCCCCGCCTAGTGCGGGCTACCTGGGAAGGCAAGGTATTCTGAGAGTGAAAAGCCGTGCATCTGGAAAGCGGGCGGGCTTTTTCAACTGCTGCCTGCCACCTTTCAAAAGGTGACTTCCCAGCAACTCAACTCGCTGCGCTAAAACTTCCCCGCCCAAAGCCTTACCTTTGCCGGCTCAATTATTGCCGGCCCCGCCTGCCCGTATGACCGAAACGCTACCTGCCTATTACGCCCACCCGACTGCCGTCATCGACGAGGGGTGCCGGATTGGGGCGGGGTGCCGCATCTGGCACTTCTGCCACGTAAGCGCCGGCGCGGTGCTGGGCGAAGGCTGTAACCTGGGCCAGAACGTTTTCGTAGCCGATGGCGTGAGTTTAGGCCGCAACGTGAAAGTGCAGAACAATGTGAGCCTCTACGCCGGCGTAGAGTGCGCCGACGACGTGTTCGTGGGCCCTTCCGTAGTGTTCACCAACGTGCGCAACCCCCGCGCCGCCGTGCCCCGCCGGGGCGACGACCACTACCTACCCACCCGTCTCGGACGGGGCGTGAGCGTTGGGGCCAACAGCACCGTGGTGTGCGGCGTTGCCTTGGGCGAGTACGCCTTCGTGGGGGCCGGCTCGGTGGTAACGCGCGACGTGCTGCCCTACGCTCTGGTGTACGGCAACCCCGCCCGCCCCCGCGGCTGGATGAGCACTCACGGCCACCGGCTGGCCTTCGACGCCGCCGGCCGCGCCACTTGCCCCGAAAGCGGCCAGCAATACCAGCTTACCAACGGCCACGTTTCATTGCTCAGTTGATAGTAGCGCAGTTGTCAGAAAAGCAGACAGCCCGTCATTCCAGCCTCCCAGACCTCAAGTCCCCAAGACCCTATACCGTGTACGACCAACTAGTTAACAAGCAGGCCAAGCTGGCCGTTATCGGCCTCGGCTACGTGGGCCTGCCCATTGCCCTCGAATTCGCCCGCAGAATCGAGGTCATCGGTTTCGATATCAATGCCAAGCGGGTTGAGATGATGCGCAACCACGTGGACCCGAGCGGCGAGCTGGTGGCCGCCGACTTCGACGGTTGCGACATCAAGTTCACTGACTCGCTCGACGTGCTGCGCGAGGCCACGTTCTTCATCGTGGCCGTGCCCACGCCCATCGACGAGCACGCCCAGCCCGATTTGCGGCCGTTACTCGGCGCGTCGTCGTCGGTAGGCAAAGTGCTCAAGAAGGGCGACTACGTGGTGTTTGAAAGCACCGTGTACCCCGGCTGCACCGAAGACGACTGCATTCCGGTGATGGAAAAGCACTCGGGCCTGAGCTTCGCCAATGGCGACTTCAAGGTGGGCTACTCGCCCGAGCGCATCAACCCCGGCGACAAGGAGCACACGCTCAGCAGCATTATAAAAGTGGTGGCTGGCTGCGACGCGGAGTCGCTGGAAGACATTGCCAAAACTTACGAGCTGGTAGTGAAGGCCGGCGTGCATCGGGCCAGCTCTATTAAGGTGGCCGAGGCCGCCAAAATCATCGAAAACACTCAGCGCGACGTGAATATTGCGCTGATGAACGAGCTGTCGATGATTTTCGACCGCATGAACATCAACACCTATGAGGTGCTGGAAGCGGCCGGTACGAAGTGGAACTTCCTCAAGTTCTCGCCCGGTCTGGTGGGCGGCCATTGCATCGGCGTCGACCCCTACTACCTCACCTACAAGGCCAAGGAGCTGGGCTACGATGCCAAGGTGATTCTGTCGGGGCGGACCACCAACGACAACATGGGGGCCTACATCGCCCGCAAAACGGTGCAGATGATCATCAAGAAGGGCAAGGACGTCGCCAAAAGCCGCGTGCTGGTGATGGGCGCGACCTTCAAGGAAAACGTGGAGGACATCCGCAACTCCAAAGTCGCCGACGTGATTCAGGAGCTGAAAAACTACTCGGTGAACGTGGACATCGTGGACCCGCACGCCGATTCCGACGAACTGTTCCACGAGTACGGGTTCCGCCTGACGCCCGCCGCCGAGGTGCGCACCGACTACGACGCCGTGGTGGTAGCCGTTGGTCACCAGCCTTATACCGAGCACGACGAAGCCTACTTCCAGTCCATCACCAACGACGACGCGGTGTTGGTCGATATCAAGGGCCTGTTCCGCGGCAAGGTGCAGGAGATGCAGTACTGGAGCCTGTAAATATTCAGCTAACAGCTAAAAAGATGCAGAAGATACTGGTAACGGGCGGAGCGGGCTACATTGGCTCGCACGCGGTGGTGGAGTTGTATCAGGCCGGTTTTCAGCCGGTTATCGTGGATAACTTTGTGAACTCACAGGAATCGGCGCTGGCCGGGGTGGAAAGTATCCTGGGGGTGAAGGTGCCGCTGCACCGCATCGATTGCAACGACGCCGAGGCGCTGCGGGCCGTGTTTGCCGAGGAAGGTAGCCTGCGCGGTGTGATTCACTTCGCGGCCTACAAAGCCGTGGGCGAGTCGATGGAAAAGCCGCTGGAGTACTACCAGAACAACGTCGGCTCGCTCTTAACGCTGCTAACGGTGATGCGCGAATTTGGGGTGGAGGCGTTGGTATTCTCGTCGTCGTGCACCGTGTACGGTATTCCCGACGCGCTGCCGGTAACGGAACAAACACCTACCAAAATAGCCAGCTCGCCCTACGGCGCCACCAAGCAGATGTGCGAGGATATCGTGCGCGACGTAGCCGCTGCGCCGGGCAACTCGCTGCGTACCATTCTGCTACGCTACTTCAATCCGATTGGGGCGCACGCTTCGGCTAAAATTGGAGAGCTGCCGTTGGGCGTACCCCAGAACCTGATTCCATACGTAACCCAGACGGCCGCCGGCATCCGTGAGCAGCTGACCATCAACGGCGACACCTACGACACGCCCGACGGCACCAACATCCGCGACTACGTGCACGTAGTGGACCTGGCCAAGGCCCACGTAGTGGCCGTGCAGCGCCTGCTAGCCGGCACCGGCGACATGGTGGAGACCTTCAACGTAGGCACCGGTAGCGGCAATTCAGTACTTGAAGTGGTGCAGGCTTTCGAGCGCGCCACCGGCGTCAAGCTCAACTACCGCATCGGCCCGCCCCGCTCCGGCGACGTGCCTGCCATCTACGCCGACGTAACCAAGTCGGTGCAGGAATTGGGCTTCCAGACGTCTTCCTCGCTGGAAGAAGCGTTGGCCAGCGCCTGGCAGTGGCAGCTTTCTTTAGTTAATAGCCAATAGCTGTTGGCTGATAGCTTGGCGTTCCAGTGTATCATTCAAAAAGCTGATAGCTAACCGCTATCAGCTAAAAGGTTAAAACTATGAAAATCATCATCACCGGCGGGGCCGGCTTCATTGGGTCGCATGTGGTGCGCCTGTTCGTGACCAAGTACCCGGAGTACCAGATTCTGAACCTGGATGCGCTGACGTACGCTGGTAATCTGGAGAACCTGCGCGACGTGGAAACGGCGCCCAACTACCGCTTGGTAAAGGGCGATATTACGGACCAGGCCTTCGTAGATGAGCTGTTTGCCCGCGAGGAGCCCGACGCCGTGATTCACCTGGCTGCCGAAAGCCACGTCGACCGTAGCATTACTGACCCGTTGGCCTTCGTGAAGACCAACGTGCTGGGCACGGTGCACCTGCTGAACGCGGCCAAAAACCTGTGGAAGCCGCTGGGCTACGAGGGCAAGGTGTTCTACCACGTGAGCACCGACGAAGTGTACGGCTCGCTGGATTTCGGCCCCGAGATGTTCACCGAGGACACTAGCTACGACCCCCGTTCGCCTTACTCGGCCTCCAAAGCAGCCTCCGACCATTTCGTGCGGGCCTGGTACCACACCTACCACATGCCGATTAAGCTGAGCAACTGCTCGAACAACTACGGCCCCAATCACTTCCCCGAGAAGCTCATCCCGCTGGCCCTGCACCGCATCCAGAACGGCGAGGCAATTCCGGTGTACGGCAAGGGCGAGAACGTGCGCGACTGGCTGTTTGTAAAGGACCACGCCACCGCCATCGACGCCGTGTTCCACAAGGGCACTGTGGGCGAAACCTACAATATTGGCGGCGTGAATGAGTGGGCCAATCTGGAGCTGATTCACTTGCTTTGCGATACGCTCGACGAGAAAACCGGAAAGCCACAGGGCACCTCACGCCAGCTTATCAAGTTCGTAACCGACCGCGCCGGCCACGACCTGCGCTACGCTATCGACTCCAGCAAAATCATGAACGAGCTGGGCTGGAAACCGTCCGTTACGTTCGAGCAGGGCCTGGGCCTTACTGTGGACTGGTACCTCGAAAACCAGCAGTGGCTCGACAACGTGACCAGCGGCTCTTACCAGGATTACTACCAAAAGCAGTACAACCGCTAGGTCAAAAAAAACGTCATGCTGACGAAGGAAGCATCTCTACCGCTTCGTTGCAATGGTTGAATTACTTGCTCGGTAGAGATGCTTCCTTCGTCAGCATGACGTTTTAAATCAACCATGTACGAAACTCCTTTTCACGACCGGCCGCTCGATAACCTGAGCTTCCTCGTAACCGGCGGGGCCGGCTTCATCGGCTCGAATCTGGTGGAATATCTGCTCAAGTATGGCGCGAAAGAGGTGCGCGTGCTCGACAACTTCTCCAACGGGTTCCGTAAGAACGTGGCGTTGTTCGAAAGCAACCCCGCGCTACGCGTTATTGAGGGCGACATTCGGGACCGGCAGACTTGCATTGACGCCTGCCAGGGCGTGGATGTGGTGCTGCACCAAGCCGCGCTGGGCTCCGTGCCGCGCTCCATCAACGACCCGATTACGAGCAACGACGTGAACGTGGGCGGCTTCGTGAACATGCTGGTGGGCGCCAAAGAAGCCGGCGTGAAGCGGTTCGTGTACGCGGCCTCGTCGTCGACCTACGGCGACCATCAGGCCCTGCCTAAGGTGGAGGACCGCATCGGCAAGCCGCTGTCGCCCTACGCCGTAACCAAGTACGCCAATGAGCTGTACGCCGACGTGTTTGGCAAGACCTACGGCATGGAAATCATCGGCCTGCGCTACTTCAATATCTTTGGCCCCCGCCAGGACCCGAATGGGGCGTATGCGGCCGTTATTCCGCTCTTTATTGATGCGGTGCTCGAAGGCCGTCCGCCCCGCATGAACGGTGACGGCGGCCAGACCCGCGACTTCACATTCGTGGAAAACTGCGTTCAAGCCAACATAAAAGCGGCGCTGGTTGAGAATAAGGAAGCGGTGAACCAAGTCTACAACGTGGCCGTGGCCGACCGCACCTCGCTCAACGACCTGTTCAATATCCTCAAAGCCGAAGCTGGCTCCGACATCGTGCCCGAGTATGGCCCCGACCGCGCCGGTGATATCCGCGACTCGCTGGCCGACATCTCGAAAGCTAAAAACCTGCTCGGCTACGAGCCCAAAGTGCGGATTCAGGAAGGCCTGCAGAAGACGCTGGACTGGTTTAAGACCCATCCGGAGTTTATTGCGGAGCGCAATTAGTAGAACGTCATGCTTCGGCAAGCGGACGCCAGATGAAGCATGACGTTCTTTCATTCAAAAAACAAGATTCTAACACCTCAGATATGAAAGGTATTATCCTCGCCGGCGGCTCCGGCACCCGACTGCATCCGCTTACGTTGGCCGTATCCAAGCAGATGATGCCCGTGTACGACAAGCCGATGGTGTACTACCCGCTGTCGATTCTGATGATGGCGGGCATCCGCGAAATCCTCATCATCACCACGCCCCACGACCAGGAGCAGTTCAAGAAGCTACTCGGCGACGGCTCGAAGCTGGGCTGCCGCTTCGAGTACGTGGTGCAGGAAGTGCCCAACGGGCTGGCCCAGGCGTTCGTGCTGGGTGCTGATTTCATCGGTACCGATAAGGTGGCGCTGGTGCTCGGCGACAACATCTTCCACGGCGAAGGCATGGAGGAGCTGCTCAAGAGCAACAACGACCCCCAGGGCGGCGTGGTGTACGCCTACCATGTACACGACCCCGAGCGTTACGGTGTGGTGGAGTTTGATGCCAACAACAAGGCCCTCAGCATCGAGGAGAAGCCGGAAAAGCCCAAGAGCAACTACGCCGTACCGGGCCTGTACTTTTACGACAACGACGTGGTGCAGATTGCCCGCGACCTGAAGCCCAGCCCGCGCGGCGAGTACGAAATCACCGACGTCAACCAGGAGTACCTGCGCCGGGGCAAGCTGAAAGTGGGCATTCTGGGCCGCGGCACCGCCTGGCTCGATACGGGCACTTTTGAGAGCCTGATGCAGGCCGGCGAGTTCGTGCGCGTGCTGGAGCAGCGTCAGGGCCTGAAGGTGGGCTCGATTGAAGAGGTGGCGTACCGCCAGGGCTTCATCGACGCCGACCAGCTGCGTACCATTGCCGAGCCGTTGCGCAAAAGCGGCTACGGCGACTACCTCATGCGCCTGCCCGAGCAGCTGCTGATGTAGTTTTTAGAAGTGGGTGAGAAGAAGTAAGAGGCAAGATTTTCGTGCTGACAGCCAACAAAGCAGGGTCTGTAGAACGAAAGTCTCGCCTCTTGCTTCTTTCTAATCACTTCTGACCAAGGCATGATTTTCGTAGAGTTGCCCTAAACTATTGATGCCATGAAAAAGCTCCTGTTTCTCGCGCCGCTGCTCGTGGCCATTGCATTGCTGGGCAGCTGCAAGAAAATCCTTGATCTGTTTGAATTTAACGTGGAGGATTCGCAGACTGTAGTGGTGCCCAAAAGCTCCCCGCTGGGCCCCCTGACGCCGCTAACGCCGGTTTCAGTGTCGTCGAGCAGCAAATCGACCTACGCCAACAACGGCACCAATGCCGACTACGTGCAGGACGTGACGCTCGACAAGCTCACGCTCACTATTACCAGCCCGGCGAGCCAAAATTTCAACTTCCTCAAGCGCATCGAAATTTACATCAGCACCGATGCCAACAGCCCCGACCAGTTTCTGCTGGCCTCGCTTGATCAGGTACCGGCCAACGTCAGCACTATCTCGCTGAAACCCGCCGACCAGAAGCTTGATCTGTTTCTGAGTAAAGACTTCTACACGCTCACCACTAAAGTGCAGCTCAACACCCTACTGGCTCAGGACGTGACTATTCGGGCCGATGAGCGGTTTAGGGTAAAAGCCCGCAAGCCGTAGCGTTGGCTGCGCGAACACGGGAATGCGTGAACTGTTCTGCCGCTATACCCCATACTGTATATCACAAAAAACGCCGGTCGTAATAGCCGGCGTTTTTTATGATGTCGAAGTTCGCAAGCAGGTGCTTTACAGGTAACTTATCACTTCAAATAGCACAGATTTTCTGAACAGCCTTCAACTGTTTGCAATTGGAAGAATGGGATTAATGTACTGATTTTCAATTTATTGATAAAATAGTAGGTGAATTGGTTTCGGCTGTAAAAACGCGGTAGTCTACGCGAAATCCGGGCTAATTCGCAGGCCGTATATTTGCGGGTAAAATTCAACGACCATGAAAAAAATACTGTTTCTGCTGCCCCTGTTGGGCTTCCTGATCTTTTCAGGCTGTAAGAAGATTAATGAGTTGCTGACTTTCGAAATCTCGGATTCGCAGAACATTAAAATTCCGGCCAGTGGCCTGGTTACGCCTCCTTTCATCTTGCCGATAGCCGTGCCGGTGCGCTCAGAGGAAAACTTCAAAAACAACAACACCCGCGCCGACCTGGTGAAGGATGTCAGCCTCACGAAGCTCACGCTCACTATCACCGACCCTGCCGCCGAAAACTTCAACTTCCTGCGCAGCATCAAAATCTCCATAGGCACTGACCAAAACGACAAAGTGCCTTTGGCTTCCTTAGATGATGTCCCGACCGGCGTGTCAAGCATCGAGCTAAAGTCCAGCAACACCAAGCTCGACAAATACCTGAAAGCGGATAGCTACACGCTCTACACCGAGGTAACACTGCGTGGCAACGTGGCCCGCGAAATCACGCTGCGCTCCGACTCCAAGTTCAAGGTAACCGCCGATCCGCTGTAGCACAGCGGTAAGAAATGCCGGTACACCGGCTACATACAACAGCCTCCCCCGCTTTGCAGCTACTGCAAGCAGGGGAGGCTGTTGTATGTAGCCGGTGTTCTGCTGTTGTCTGGCTTACCGGTTGCGGCCGTACTGCTCATGGCTGCTCACCCAGTCGGAGCTGCTGATGGCCGAGCCCAGGCTTAGCTCGCCGGCCAGCACCACGCCGGCTACTATTTCGGCGAACTTATTGACGGTACCGCGGCCCACGCAGCCCAGCATCCGCAGGTACTCGTTTTGGGTGGCCAGGCCGGTGCCACCGCCGTGGGTGGCCACAATCAGGCTCGGAATGGTGATGCTGATATAGAGGTCTTTCTCCGGCGTGATTTCGGAGTAGAATACGCCCGCCGACGACTCCGAGACGTTGGCTACATCCTGGCCGGTGGCGATGAACAGGGCCGTGATGCCGTTGGCCGAATGCGCCCCGTTGTTGTTGGCCCCCGACATAAACGCGCCCACGTTACTCACCTGCCCGTGATAGGCCAGCTGCTCGGGCGTTACGCGCATGCGCTGCTGCAGCAGGTTGCGCGGAATAACAGCTTCGGCCACCACGCGCTTGCCGCGGGTGCGCATCACATTTATTTGGGACGCTTTTTTGTCGGTGGCGAAGTTGGATTCGAGGTAGAAGTGGCGCACTGGAGCGCCCTTGTAGTGCTCCAGAATCCAGGAGCAGGCGGCGAAGGTGGCGCGGCCCACCATATTCTGGCCGGCCGCGTCGCCGGTGCTGTAATTGAAGCGCAGGAAAGCGAACTTGTTGCTCAGGTAGGTGTCGATGTACTGGAGCTTGGCGATGCTGGACGTGCTTTCGGCCTCGGGCCGGATGCGGCCGATTTCCTCCTCCACCCAGCGCCCGAAGTCGCGGGCCCCGCGGGCATCATCGAACACGAATACCGGGGCCCGCTGCATGGCGTCGCCGATGACAGTGCACTTGACGCCGCCGCTGAGGTTGAGCAGCTGAATGCCGCGGTTGTAGCTGGCGACCAGCGTGCCCTCGGTGGTGGCCAGCGGAATCAGAAAGTCGCCCTGGGCGTGCTCGCCGTTTACGTGCAGCGGCCCGGCCAGCCCCACCGGAATCTGGGCCACGCCCGTAAAATGCTCGCAGTTACCCTGCAGCGCGTGGGCATCGAAGGAGTACTGCTTGAGGTGCTCGAACTGCTGGCCCGAGAACTCCTCGGCAAACTCCTGGCGCTTGCGGATGGCCTCATCGGAGTAGTCGTCGTGAGCATCGCGCGGGATGCGGGGGCGGTTGTCGGGCGTGAGGGTGATGCTGTCCTCCACTTCCACGTTCAAATCGCCAAAAGGGTCGGAGGCGAACTGCACCTGAATGGTGTGCAGGCCCTCGGCCAACTGGCTGGTGGCCAGATAGAACGTAGCCGACTGGCCCACTGGCAGCGTAAAGCCAGTGCTGTCGGCATTGAATACCACGGCCGGCCGGATGTCGCCCTCACCCAAATCAATGGCAATTTCGCTGATGCCCAGCCGCACGTCGTCAATCTGCACGTGGTCGATGCGGGTAATGCGCACCGTATCAAGGCGGTTTTTGATGCTGAAGGCTACGCCCTCGGGCGTGTTGCGCAGGCTGCCGCGAGTGTAGAGCAGCTTCAGCAGCATGGGGCTGGGCGTAAAAACCATAGGGGCGGCCGTTAGGGAGTTGGGATTTGCAAAGGGTAAAGTAGGAATGTTTTCGGATAGAAGTTGAGCGGTGGGCAGAAATCGGACTATGTCAATCAGCAAAGCCAAAAACAACTGGCAACACCATCTCGTGGGGCCGGGCTCGGCCTCCGCAGACTGCCGGGGTAAAATGGCCACTCAGGAGTTGTATTACGCGCAATGCTTCCGTATCAAAAAGAGGGTGCAGCCCTTTCAAAACCTTTGCCCGGTATACCCGACCATCATTACCTACGATAAAGGAGACGAATACCCGACCGTCGACACATATCCGCGGGCTGGGGTAGCGCAAGTTCTGCTGGATGAATAGCGCTAAGTTGTCCTTGCGGTTGCGTTTCTGATAAGTGGGTAACTCGTCGCAGATAACTAACCCTGCCCCACCACTAACTATTGCCTGATAGGACTCAGACGTAATAACCTCGTACAGGCCATCCTTTTCATCTGAAAGAGTTGCTGCTGGCCTGTTGCGCAGCACTACCGTATCCACTGGTCCAAATACCCCCATAGCTTTCTGAGCGGCGGCAGATATGCTACTCAGCAGCAACAGGCACAGGAGGAGCTGGACGGTCATCTTAGTCGGCGCTAAAGGTGATAGGGAGGTTAGACTCAACCGCTACGGGCTGGCCGTTTTGGCTGCCGGGAGTCCAACGGCCAAGCAGGGGAAGTGAAAGCATAGCATCAGCTAACCAATATACAACGCTGCCCTCACGGCCAGCGGTACTTTTTCGCGCTGGCCTATTTTGAGCTAGTTGTTTCAGTGTCGCTCCAGAACTCGCGGCCCTCCGTGTCGATGTAGCCGAAAGAGCCCGCGGGTGTTTGTACGCGGGCTACACCGCCGAAAAAGGGCGCGGCCTGCAGGTAGCGCGGCTCTACGAGGCGGCGTCCTTCGGGGCCGAGGTAGCCCCAGCGGCCATTCTGGCGCACGGCCACCAGCAGCGAGCTGCCGCCCCGGCGCACCGAGTCGTACTGCACGGGCTGCACTAGCTTGCCCCGGTTATCAAGCACGCCCCACTTGGGGCCCAGGCGCACCAGCAGCAGGCCGTTGTAGTTGTCCTTTATTTCGTCGTAGATGGCCGGTACGCGGGCCGTGCCAATAGTAAAGCGAAAGCCCACCTTCCCGTCGGGGCCGCGCAACAGGTCGCCCTGTTCAAGGGGGTCCTCATCGGCTGCCTCCGCCACTTCGGCGGGGGGGAGCCGGCGGCCGGCGGGGTTGATGGCAAAGGTTTCGGTATTGAGCGTTACGGTGGCCTGGTTGTTCTGGAAATTGCCGGCCCGCTCGTACTGCACTGGCGTAACAGGGCTGCCGCTGCCATCAATGTAGCCGTACCGGGTGCCTACTCGCACCCAGGCCAGCTCGTCGGCGAAGGGGCCGGCCTCGTCGTAGCGGACGGGCAGCACCAGCCGGCCCCGGCGGTCGGCGTAGCCCCACTGGCTGCCCTGCCGGAAGGGTACCAGCCGGGCTTCGGCCGCCTGAGCCCAGGCCGCCAGCGGCAGCGCCGATGCCAGCAGCGTCGATACCAGCAGCAAAAGCAGCACTTGTCTCATGGGTAGGGGAAGTAGAGCAGGCCGAAGCCTGGCTTGGCGAAGGTAGGCACTTTGGCTAAAACCAAAGCCCGCCCAACCGGTTGATTTACGCGCTCTTCGCCTGTTGCTCGCCAGCCTGCCGGCTTGCGGCGGGCCGGTATTCGTAGCGTGTGTTACAACTAAGCTGCCGGTCGGCGTATCTTTGCACCCGCTTAACCGGGCGGCCGTCAACTATTCTCACCTTATGTCTTTATCTGTTCCTTATCCGCGCTTTACGCTGGCCGATCGGCTGACGTCGGAGCAGTTGGCCTTTTTTCAGGAACACGGCTTTCTGCACTTCCGCGGCTTTGTAGGTTCCGACACCGTAGCCGAACTATTGCGGGCTTCCGAGCAGGTGCAGCAGCGCTGGCTGGCCGACGAGGTAAAGAAAGTGAACGGCGTGCCCATCAAGTACGGTAAAGATGTAGACGGGGCGCCCATCGTGCAGCGGTTCGCCTTTGCCTCGCACCACAGCCCCGTGCTGCATGAGTTTTTGCAGGACCCGCGCTTTACGGCTCTGTTTCCGCTGCTGGAAGCCAGTAGTGGGGGCCGGGTGGGCGAAGATGAGAAGGATGGCCTTGTTATCAACCACTATGTGAACGTAACAGGCTCAGAATTCTCGCAGATGGGCTGGCATACTGACTCGCTGCGCGACGTATTCTACGGCAAGAAAATCGGGCCGATGCTGAACGTGGGCGTGCATCTGGACGGTACACCGGCTACCAACGGCGGCCTGCGGGTGCTGGCTGGTACCCACCGCCAAAGCCTGCGCGACATCCTGTTCCGGAAGAAATACTACAAAGACGTAGGCCCTGACGAGAATGAAGTCGTTATCGAAACTGAGCCTGGCGACCTGACCGTGCACGACGGCCGCATGTGGCACCGCGTGGCCCGCTCGCCGCTGGTAGGCGAGGCCTCGCGCCGCCGCGTAATGTACGTGCCCATTCTGGCCGGCAAGTACGAGCCCAAGCACGATAACAGCCCCACACCCTTCTACCTGCGCTTTCTGCACTTGGTAAAGTAGGGTTGTAAAACGGTGGAGTGGTGAAAGAACAGTCATGCTGAGCTTGTCGAAGCATCTCTTCCGCAAGGGTAAACCCACCGAAAGGATTAGCACTGCGGGAGAGATGCTTCGGCAAGCTCAGCATGACCGTCCCTATAGTTAACTACGCTCAATCCAAAACATGAAAACTGCCCTTGTTACTGGTGGCTCGCGCGGCATTGGCCGGGCGCTGGCCCTGGAGCTGGCCCGCCGCGGCTACGATTTGCTGCTCACGGCCCGCTCAGCGGCCGACCTGGAGCAGGTAGCCGCCGAAGCCCGTCAACTCGGCCGCGAGGCCCGTACCCTGCCGCTCGATTTAGCCGCGCCCAATGCCGACGAGGAGCTGGCCGCCTGGGCGCTGGCCCAGCCCGGCGAGCTGACGGTGCTGGTAAACAACGTTGGCTATGGTATCTGGGGGCGCTTTGAGGAGCTGCCGCTGGCCAGCCAGATGAACATGCTGCAACTCAATATGCAGCTGCCGGTGGCCCTCACGCACCGGTTGCTGCCCGCGCTGCACCGCACCAAAAAGGCCTACATTCTCAACGTGGCCAGCACTGCCGCCTACCAGGCGGTGCCCACGTTCACTCTCTACGCGGCCAGCAAGGCGTTTCTGCTCAGTTTCAGCCGCGGCCTGCGCTACGAGCTGCGCGAAACGGGCGTTTCGGTCTGCTGCCTCAGCCCTGGCTCCACCGATACCAGCTTCACCGACCGCGCCGGCATGAGCGCCGAGCTGCAGGCCACCGCCAACCGGGTTTCCATGCTGCCCGAGCCAGTGGCCAAGGCCGGCATTCAGGCCCTGCTGGCCGGCGAGGCCGAAGTCATTCCCGGTGCCCTGAACAAAGTGTCCGCCACGCTCACCCGCTTCGTGCCCAAAAGCCTGACCGAGCGCATCGCCGCCGGCATCTACGAGAAGCATCTGTAAGGAGACAGGAGCCGGGAGACAGGAGCTGGGAGAAGGTTAGAAGAACGTCATTCTGAGCAGCGCGAAGAATCTCTACTGCTTCGTAGGAATAACTCCTCAACGAAGCAGTAGAGATTCTTCGCGCTGCTCAGAATGACGTTCTTCTCACTTCTAGCCTCTTGCTCTCCTTCCACGCCAACCACACAAACAGCGGGGCGGCCAGCACGTCGTAGGTGTAGTGGGCGTGCTGAATGAGTACCAAGGTGCCCACGGCTACGGTGCCAAATAGCAGCAGTTGGCGGCGCCAGCCGGAGGGCACAGCCAGGGCCAGCAGCAGTAGCGTGGCGGTGTGGCCCGAGAAGAACAGGTCTTTGGTGATGGGCGTGGGGGCGGCGTAGAAGAACAGGTCCACCAGCGGATCCTGCAGCAGCACCAGGCCCGGCGGCGGTTCCAGCGGCAGCAGCCAGAGGGTGGCGCAACGCAGCAGGTGCAGCAACAGGTAAGCCCAGAGTGCCCGCAACAGCCGCGCCGGCCGCGGCAGCAGTGTGGCTACTCCCAGCGCAATGCCCAGATAGATGACCGCAAATGTGGCCCCCGAAACATCGTGGGCCGGCAGCCAGGCCAGCAGCGGGTCGGGGAGGTGGTAGCCGGGCCGCGCCTGCACCCAGGCAAAGTAGCGCGGCAGTTGGCTGGCCAGCCCCAGTAGCAGCGCCAGCACTAGCAGCAGCCGCGCCCGGAACGCCGGTTGCCGCCAGGCGGCGGGCCAGGTAAGCGGCGCGGTAGCCGGGGTAATGGCCTTATTATAGGCTGAAGCGCCGGGGAAATCGGGGGGGAGCATAGCCGGCAAAAGTAGCGCAAAGCAGCCAGCGTTGGGTTGGTACGTCTGGTAGTTGCGGGAGCCGCGCCGGGCGGTGTATATTGGCCGTAACCGCCGGCTATTTGCCACGCTCTTATTTTGCTGCCCATGAAGAACCGCTACTCCCTGGCCGCCGCGCTGGCCCTCACGCTTTCGGCTGCCGGCCCGGCCAGCGCCCAAAAAAGCAAACCCGCCGCCCCCAACCTGACCGCCCGTGTGGCCCAGCTAGCCGAGCAGGAAAAAGCCCAGGTAATTGCCTGGCGGCGCGACCTGCACGAGCACCCCGAACTGGGCAACCAGGAAACCCGCACGGCCGCCCTCGTGGCCGCTCACCTGCGCAGCCTGGGCCTGGAGGTGCAGACGGACGTGGCCCGCACCGGCGTGGTGGGCATTCTGAAGGGCGGCCGCCCCGGCCCGGTGGTGGCCCTGCGGGCCGATATGGACGCGCTGCCGGTAACCGAAAGCGCCGACCTGCCCTTCGCCTCGAAAGTGCGCACCGACTACAACGGCCAACAGGTGGGCGTGATGCACGCCTGCGGCCACGACACCCACGTGGCCATGCTGCTCGGCGCGGCCGATGTGCTGGTCAAGATGAAGAAAGACCTGCCGGGCACCGTAAAGTTTATTTTTCAGCCTGCCGAGGAAGGCTCGCTCCCGGGCATCGAGGGCGGCGCGCGGCTCATGGTGAAGGAGGGCGTGCTCGAAAACCCCAAGGTCGATGCCATCTTCGGTATCCACATTCAGGCCCAGACCGAGGTGGGCCGGCTGAGCTACCGGCCGGGCGGCGAAATGGCGTCGTCCGATGTGTTCAGCATCAAGGTGAAAGGCAAATCGGCCCACGGCGCCTACCCCTGGCTCTCGGTCGATCCGGTGGTAACGGCGGCCCAGATTATTCTGGGGCTGCAAACCATCGTCAGCCGACAGGTCGAGCTGACGGAGGATGCCGTGGTGCTGACCGTGGGCATGGTGCACGGCGGGGTGCGCAACAACATCATCCCCGAGCAGGTGGAGCTGACCGGCACCATCCGTTGCCTCAACAAAGGCATGCAGCAGAAGGTGTGGGCCGCAGTGCGCCGCACGGCCAACGGCATTGCCGAAAGCGCCGGCGCCACGGCCGAAGTCGACATCACCAACTACGCCCCCATCACCTACAACGACCCGGCCCTGACCAGCCGCATGGTGCCCAGCCTGCAACGCGCCGCCGGCCCGGCCAACGTAACCGTGCAAAAAGCCGTAACCGGGGCCGAAGACTTCGCTTTCTACCAGGAAAAAGTGCCCGGCCTGTTCGTGTTTGTGGGCGGCATGCCCGTGGGTAAAGACCCCGCCACCACCGCCCCTCACCACACGGCCGGCTTTTTCGTCGATGAAAGCGGCCTCACGCTGGGCGTGCGCACCCTCGCCACCCTCGCCCTCGACTATTTGAACGGAAAGTAATTTTCAAGCCGTCAACTGATAGCTTTCAGCCGACAGCTTTCGTTCGTTTGGCATTGAACGGGGACGAAGCCAATTGTAAATTACCATCAACCTGAACATAAGCTGATAGCTAACAGCTAGTAGCTAACAGCTCAAAAACATGAATATTGCCCTTGTAACCTGCGAAAGCCTGGCCCAATACGGTGCCCCCAACGTTGACGACGAAGATGCACTACTCACGCGCTACCTGCGTGAGCAGGGCCACGATGTGGAGCCGCGCATCTGGAGCAATCCGCTGGTGGAGTGGGGCCGCTACGACGTAGTGCTGCTGAAGTCGCCCTGGGATTATTTCGACCGCGTGGAGGAGTTTATGCACTGGCTCGATACCATGGAGCGGGAGCAGGTGCGCCTGCTTAACCCCGTGCGCGTAGTGCGCTGGAACACCAACAAGCGCTATTTGCTGGAGATGGAGCAGGCTGGCGTGCGCATCGTGCCCACCCGGCTGCTGCCCCGGGGCGAGGCCGTGGATGCCGCCGCGCTGCTCGAAGAAATGGGTCAGGAGCAGATTGTGGTGAAGCCGGCCGTGAGCGGCGGGGCCAAAAATACGTTCATCATCAGCCGCCACGAAACGGCCGTGCGCCAGCCCCAGCTAACCGAGCTGGTCGCGCAGGAGGATTTTCTGGCCCAGCCGTTCCTGTCGCGCATTCAGGAGGAAGGCGAATGGTCGCTGCTCTATTACGGCGGCGAATTCAGCCACGCGGTGCTGAAAACGCCCAAGGCCGGCGACTTCCGGGTGCAGCACTACCTGGGCGGTGCCATTGCCCCCCGCGAGGCCCCGGCCCACCTGCGTCAGGCCGCCGACCGCATCGTGCAGCAGTTCGCGCCCGGCTGTCTCTACGCCCGCGTCGATGGCCTCGACCAGGATGGCGAGCTGCTGCTGATGGAGCTGGAGCTCATCGAGCCCTTTCTATACCTGGCCTCTGACCCCCAGGCCCTGCCCCGCTACGAACAGGCGCTGCGGCGGATGAGTGAGTAATTGAGGGAAAACCAGAACGTGTCATGCTGACCGAAGCGGAGCCGCAGTCGAGGCATCTCTACTGTAATGCTAACCCTGACGCCAGGAATTACCATTGCGGTAGAGATGCTTCGACTGCGGCTCCGCCTTCGCACAGCATAACACGTTCTGTTTTACCGTTCTGCTAGCTCCCCACCCTACGAAAACCCGTTTACCGTGAAGCCGCCATCCACGGCTAGGGTCTGGCCGGTAATGTAGGCGGCGGCGGGCAGGCAGAGGAAGGCCACAGCAGCCGATACTTCCTCGGGCTCGCCCACGCGGCCCAGCGGTGTGCGGTCGATAACGCTGCGGCGGAAGTCCTCGTTTTTGAGCACCGTTTCGGCCAGCGGCGTGCGGATATACCACGGCGCCACGCAGTTGACGCGGATGTTGTGGCCGGCCCACTCCACGGCCAGGTTGCGGGTAAGCTGCACCAGGGCGGCCTTGGTCATGCCGTAAATGGCGCCGGTGCGCACGTGCGTGAGGCCGGCCACCGACGAGATGTTAACGATGCTGCCACCGCCGGCCGCCACCAGCTGCGGGTGCAGCCCCCGGCTCAGTTCCCAGGCCGAATCGAGGTTGGTGGCCAGCAGCTGCCGGTACTCGTCGTCGGTGTAGTCGAGGGTGGGCTTGCGGATGTTGGTGCCCACATTGTTGATGAGGATGTTCACCTGGGGCCAGCGCTCGGCTACTTGGGCCAGCAGCGCTGTGCGGCCGGCGGGTGTGCTCACGTCGGCGGCCAGGGCGTGGGCGGGCAGGCCCTGCTGCTGCCAGGCGGCTACCTGCTGCTCCAAGTCGGTGGCGGTGCGGGCCACGGCTACCACGGTGGCGCCCAGCGCCAGCAGCTCGGCTGCCACCGCAGCCCCAATGCCTTTAGAAGCGCCCGTTACTACGGCCGTCTGGCCCGAGAGGCTCCAGCGGGCCAGATGAAGATTAACGGCTGACGCCATGTGTGTAGCTTGAAAATCTAAAATTCGGACTGTTACTACCTGTATTAGTCAGCTGAATAATGGCAACTGGCTTACCGGGCCCACGGCGCGTATTCCAGCTTCAGCTCCAGCTGGCCGTAGTTATCGTTGAGCGGCGAGGCTGAGCGGCCCATAGGGAATTCAGGGCTGGGAACCGTGCTGATGTCGTCGAGCTGGTCGGTGGTGGTGAGCGAGTACGTGCCCTCTATGGTCGCGTTGAGCCGCGAGGTAAGCCGGATAGTGACGCCCACGCCTATCGGCAATACCAGCGCCAGGGCCGGGTAATCAAAGCGTTCGGGCTCGAGGTAGGCCGGCGTGAAATTGCCGCTGGGCCGTTGCGTCCCGCGGTATGCTTTCGGGCTGTACAGGGCCAGGCCAACGCCTGTTTTAAAATAGGGTTTGATGATGGCCGACTGGCCGGCGGGCAGCGAATAGGCGCCCGGGTCGCGCAACGGCTCCCAGCGCACGAAGGCCGTGCCCACCGCATTATTGCCCCTAAACGCCAGGCCACGGTCTGGCAAGTAGTCTTTAGCCCCCAGCTGAAGGTATGATACCTCGCTGCCCACCTGCCAGTGCGGATGAAATTGGTAAAGTAGGCCTGCGCTCAGGCTGGGCCCCAGAAACTGGTCGCCCAAGCTACTGGTCAGGTCGCCGTTGTAGTAGCCCACGCCGCCGCCCAAGGTAAAGCGCACCGGGCCTTTGTAGTACAGGCGGCCCTGCTTGTCGTAATGGCGGGGGCGGCGCTCGGGGCCGGCCGCCGACTGGGCCAGCGCCGAATGCGTAGCGGCCGTGGTGAGCAGCAGGGCCGCAGCAGGCAGAAAGGAGCGAAGGGTCACGAAGTCAGAAAGCAAAATGAGGGGCCCGCCGTGCCATAGGCCCGGCAGCCAGATGATGCTCTAACGGAAACCGGCGACAAATGATTGTCTGGCAGGCTTTGCGCTGCAGGTCACGGGCTTTCGGAGCGGACTTGCAGCCGGGCGCTTATTTATACGTGCCTTTTGGGTCGGGCAAGTGGGTCAGCAGGTCGGCAATCAGGTTGAAGTCGACGGAGGCAATGCTGGTGTTCTGGCCTTTGTGCACGGCTTCCCAGGCCTGGGCATACTGCTCCTGGTAATAATAGGCGCGGGCCAACTGCTGCCAGGCGTCGGCGTTGGTGGCGTCCTGGGTAGTGGCCTTCAAGAGCAGTTCGGTGCCGGTTTTCAGGTCCTTTTTCTTCTTGCCCTGCTCGTAGCGGATAAGGTAGCTGGTGCCCAGGTCGGAGAGTAGCGGCGAGTTGGTGGGAGCCAGCGTCAGGCCCTTTTCCAGCAGCTCAATCGACTGTTCGGGTGTGGAGTTGCTGCTGGCAATTACGCCCAGGCCGTGGTAGGCGTTGGCGTTGGTAGGGTCGAGCACCCAGGCCAGGTTGAAGCGGTAGGCAGCGGTATCGCGCTGGTTTTCCACCAGGTACTCGTAGCCTTTGCGGCTGAAAAACTGGCTGGCTTCGGCCCGCGAGGGGAAGCTGCCGGCCAACCCCGCCACGGTGGCCGGCCCCAGCGCCTGCTCGGCCTGCACCGCCGAGAGGCCGCCAAAAAGCGGTTGGCTGCGGCTGCCAAGCACTGCTTCGCGGGTGTCGGCGGTAGCGGTTTTTGCCGCCTTGCCGCCCCGTTGGGCCAGGGCTGGCTGCAGTCCGGCACCCAGTAGCAGCGCAGTCAGCAGAAAAAAAGGAATCGGGAGTTTCATGGAGTAATAAAGTAGCAGTACAAAGGCCAGCCGCCCACTTGGCCGGGCCGCGGGCTGCCAAATATACGCCTGCCGCCCCAACCGTGCCTACCGCCGGGCAGCTCCCGCCAACCTGTTCCCCGCTCGGCGGTTGTGGCCATAGCGGCCGCAATCCGGCCGGCCACCCCTGTCGTACCTGCGTCGTAGCGCGGCCCGTTGGGTGGCGCCCGCCCTGCTCCCCTTTTCCCTGCTGAATGCGCTTTCTATTCCTTCGCCTGCTGCCTGCCCTGCTGATTACGGTGTTGCTGCTGGCTGCCGCCACCGAGTACAGCGTGGCCCGCCCCAGCCGCCGTACCTCCGACGTGGCCTACGTACCGGCCACCGACTCAGCCTACAGCGCCGGGCGCCACCTGCTCGATGTGTATGCGCCCAAAAAACCGGGTGCCCAGCCCTATCCGGTAGTCGTGTTCATTCATGGCGGCAACTGGAACAGCGGCAGCAAAGCCCTGTACGCCTTCGTGGGCCGGCGGCTGGCTAAGCAGGGCGTGGTGGCCGTGGTTATCAACTCCCGGCTGTCGCCCGCCGTGCGCGTGCCCCAAATGGCCGACGACTGCGCCCGGGCCGTAATCTGGACCCGCCGCCACATTGCCGAGTACGGTGGCGACCCTGCCCGGCTGTTTCTGATGGGCCACTCGTCTGGGGGCGGCTTGGCGGGGCTGCTGGCTACCGACGATGCCCGGTTCCGGCGCTGGGGCGAAACCACCAACCCGGTACGCGGCGTGGTGCTCGACGACGCCGCCGGCCTCGATATGTATGACTACCTGAAAAAGAAAGCTTACCCCGGCGACAACCAGTACATCGTATCCTTTGGCCCCGACCCGGCCAGCTGGCGCGAGGTGTCGGCCCGCCACCACCTCACGCCCCAAACGCCCCCTTTTCTCATCTTCGTGGGCGGCGAAACCTACCCCTCCATCAGCAGCAGCAGCGCCGAGTTTCGTAAGGCGCTGGTGAGCCTGGGCCACACGCCCTACTATCAGGTGCAGCCCGGTAAAAACCACATACCGATGGTGCTGCAGCTGTATTGGCAGCACAATATCATCTACCAGAAGCTGCTGCCGTTTGTGGGGGCGAAGGAGTGATACGCTACTTCAGCTAAAACAGCCCCAATTGCAGCGTGGGGCTTTCTAACTCCAGCAGCCACTTTTTTCGGGCCAGCCCGCCGGCATAGCCCGTTAGCTGGCCGCTGGCCCCAATAATGCGGTGGCAGGGCCAGATAATAGCCAGCGGATTCTGGCCATTGGCCGCGCCCACGGCCCGCACCGCGCCGGGGTTAGCCAGTTGCCGGGCCAGGTCGAGGTAGGAGGCCGTGCGGCCATAGGCCACGGCCGGCAGCGCCGCCCACACCTGCCGCTGAAATTCGGTGCCGGCTGCTACGTCCGTGCGTACGGTGAACTCGCGCAGCTCGCCCCCAAAATAAGCCTGTAGCTGCTCGTGGGCCGGCTGCAGGCAGGCGGGCACTGCCTTGGTCAAAGTGGCTGCGTCCGGGCTGCCGGTAGCCAGAAAACCTACTTCGCTCAGGCCCGCGTCGGTACCCCGCAATTCCAGCAGGCCCAGTGGCGTGGCCAGCAGCGCCCGGGCCAGGGAGCTGGTAGCGGGCAGGGTAGCGGGCAGTTTAGGCATTGGGGGTGAATTAGATAAAAACGCGGTTTCAGGGCCATTTGCTGCCTGTTTGTTGTAGTATGCCGGGGCCCGGAAAGTGCATGAGGCTGCAACTGCCTGAGAAAATCCTGTATATTAGTAGGAGCGAAGCAGGAAAATATAAATCTACGCGTAGATTTTTGACTGTTGCTTATTTGCGCTCCTTTTACACCGTCTCCACTTCCAAAGCCACCTCTATCGTGCGACGTTTAATTCTTTGCTCTGCGCTCGGTTTGGGCCTGCTCGGCCAGTTGCCGGTAGCCGCGGCGGCGCCCGCGTACATGGCTGCCCTCGCGCCCACCGAAACGCAGCCCGCTCAGGGCTGGGGCACGGGCCTTACGGCTTACTACTTCAGCAATGGCTCGCTGGCGGGCCAGCCCGTGCTCAAGCGCCAGGATGAGGTAGTGGATTTCCGCTGGGGCCTGAACTCGCCCGCGCCCGGCCTGCCCGCTGATAATTTTTCGGTGCGCTGGGAAGGCCTGATTGCCGCGCCGGGTACTGGTCGTTACCGCTTTGTGGCCGTAACCACCGACGAGGTGCGCCTGTGGGTGAACGGCCGGATGGTGCTTGATACCTGGGATGGAAAAAAGGCAAGCAGCAAGCTTGATAATGGCGTTTCGCTGGCTGCCGGCGAGAAAGCCACCATCAAGCTCGAATACAACAACGCGGCCGGTATGGCCGGTATTCAGCTGCATTGGGTAGCCCCCGGCCAGGGCCAGCAGCTGATTCCGACCGGCAACCTCTACCCGCTGGGTTCGCCCACCACGCCCGACCCGGCCGGTACACCGCCCGTGGCCAAAGCTGCCGTAGCACCCGCACCCCGGCCCGAGCCGGCTCCGGTGGCCGCTCCCAAGCCGGCCCCGGTAGTTGCCGCTGCCCCCAAGCCTGCACCCGCTCCTACAGCCGCCAAACCTGCTCCGGCAGCCGCCAAGCCCGCCCCGGCCGTAGCCGCAGCCCCAGCCAAGAAACCGGCAGTTGAGGACGAGGTAACCCCCGTTGGCGACTTGTCGGGACTCTATGTTATTACGGTTCGCTCGACCGGTAAGCCGCTCGAAGTAACCCAGGACCGTCCGGCAACACTTGCCGAGCAGCTGGCAACGGCCGGTGCGCCGCCCGCTGCCGACCCGCAGTGGCGGCTCGAACCCACTGGCAGCGGTCTGTACCGCATAGTGGTGCCCGGCAGCAACAAAGTACTGGAGGTACTGGGTAGCTCCACTTCCAACGGCGCCCCGGCTAGCCTCTGGACTTACTACAGCGGCTATAACCAGCAGTGGAAAGTGGAGCCTACCGGCGACGGCTATTTCAAGCTGATTTCGAAAAACGGCCGCAACAAAGCCCTCACCGACAAGGACTCCGTCGATGGTGGCATTCAGCAGTGGCGCTACACGGGCAAACTCACGCAGCAGTGGAAGCTGACGCCGGCCAAAGCCTCCGAAGAGCCCATACTGGCCGGAGCCAACGCCGCCCGCAAAGTTGGTTCCAACAGCATGAGCGTGTACCCCAACCCCTCCAACGGCGTGATGCAGATGGCCTACAGCCTCAGCGAAGCCAAGCCGCTGGGCTGGGTGCTCTACAACCAGAACGGCGTAGCCGTGCGCGTATCCGACTACCGCAAGCAGCCCGCCGGCTCGCACCACCAAACCCTCAACTTCAGCAGCCTGCCCGCCGGCGACTACTACCTGAGCCTGACCGTAGGGGCCAGCAACACCCGCCAGGTGGTGTCCATCCGTCGCCCTGGGGCTGATGCTCCCGAGATAGGCCGCGACGCGGCCGAGCGGCCGTAAATAGCGCGCAAGAAGAAGAAGAAGAAGAAGAAGCCCCGTTCCGGCAGTCGGAACGGGGCTTCTTGCTTTATCAGGCCTTATGAAAACCGTAAGCCAGTCAGCTTATCCGGCAAATGCCGGCAGCTCGGCCCACAAGCGGGCAAACTCCGCGGCGTAGGCGGCAATAAGCGTCTGGTCGTGGCTGATGAGCAGATTTTCGAGATTGAGTTCGGCCGCCGAGCGGGTCCAGTTATAGCTGCCGGTAAGCACCCGGCTATTATCGGCGAGGGCAAACTTGTGGTGCATGTGGTTGCGGCTCTCATCTACGTGTACTGCCAGGCCAGCCGAGTGTAGGGCCCGCACATCGGAGCCCCGGTCGAAGAGCTTTTCGTTATCGGTGAGCAGGCGTACGCGCACGCCCCGCTGGTGGGCAGCTACCAACTCGTCGCTCAGGCGGTTGTCGGCCACGGTAAACACGCACACGTCCAGCGTCTGCCGGGCCTGCCGGATAAAGCCCTGAATGGCGGCCACACAGTCGTCGTGGGGGCTGAAGTACACCCGGGCCGCCTCCGTGGAAGCTGCTGCTGGGAAAGCAGCTGGTCTGGCCGCCGGCGCCAGCGGTTCTTCCACAGAGGCGGGCAGCAGGGCACTGGCCGTTTCCAGCCACTCTACTACTGCCTTGTCTTTGAAGGTGTTAAAGTGGTTTTTAGCCAACCCGAACAGCTGGCGGCGCAATGCCTCAAGGTCGCCGTGCTGCTGCTGGAAATCAGCCAGCCGGTCGCGCAGCTCGTCCGCTTCAGCAGCCGACAGGTTGACATCGGCAAAAGCCTGGCGGAACTGGTTCAGCAGCTCGGATACGGGTGGGGTAGTGGAGTAGGCCATGCCGGAAGGTACGGTAAACTGTCGGCGGTCCTAGCCCATGGCCATCAGCTCCGTCCGGGCCAGTTGCCGGGCTACCAGGGCCTGGGCATCGGCCAGGGCATGGGCCGAGGGTTCGTGCAGGTGGCGGGTGAGGCCGGGTGTTGCCGCAGCCGGGTCGGCGTCCCAGAGGCCCGCGTGGTGCCAGGGCGTAAGGTAGTCCCAGTCGGGACGGTCGATAATGGGGTACAGGCACACGCCCAGCAGTGGTACCCCGGCGCGTAGGGTTTGTACGGCTTCGTGGGCTACCATATGCAGCCAGTGCGGGCGGTCCTGGCCGGGGTGGCTGGTTTCGGTGAGCACTACGGGGCGGCCGTAGCGCTGGTAGGCTTCGGCGAGTAGCGAGCTGAGGGGCCGGAAGCGCGGGTCGTGGTGCTCGTTGGCCCAGGGCAGCGTCTGGTAAGGCTCCAGCTGCCACTCATTATCATAGTAAAAGTTGAAGCCCAGCAGGTCGAGGTAGTCGGGGTGGCCGCCTAGCTCGGGGCAGAGCCGGCCCGCCAGCATATCAACACTCTGAAACTGGTTGCGGTGGGCCTCGCGGGCCCGGCGCACTTCGGCCGGCCCGGCCCCGTGGCGCGGTACAATGTTGAGTAGCGGTTCGGTAGTGAGAATCCGCACGGTGGGGTCGGTTTCGCGCAGGGCCGCTACGCCTTCAATGTAGGCCCGCATCAGGCCCCGCTTCACTTCCCAGCCCTGCCCCACGCAATAGGGCGCGGTGCCGCGCACGTCGCCGCCCAGCCAACTCATAAAGCTCACCTCGTTGATGGGCGTGATGATGAGCACGTCGTAGGGCCGCTGCTGGCGGTAGAAGTTCACGAAGGCGCGGCACAGGGCGGCGAAGCGGCGGGCAAACAGCGGATGCAGCGGCGTCAGGTCGTCGGGGTAGCCGAAATGGCACAGGTCCCAGACCTGCTGGATGCCGTGGCGGCGGCCCGCGTCGAGCAGCACCTGCACGGTAGTCCAGTCGTACTCGTAGGGCCGGCGCTCCACCTGGCTCCAGCGGATGCCCTCGCGCACAGTGCCCAGCTGATGCTGCCGGATAAGCTCGTAATCGGCATCGAGCAGTTGCAAATGACCGGTCAGGTTCAGAAAATCAACCCGGTTGCCGAAGGCATTAAGCTGGTCGGTGCACTCGAAACCAGCCATCCAGAACGAGGCGAAGGGCGAATCGGCGGTAGTGGTAAAGGGCATTGATAGCGCGTTGGTGAAAGAATAAAGGACGATAAAACAGTTGGCCTGCCGGTATTTCGTCATCCTCTATACCCCAAAAAACGCCCAGGGTTAAGGCAGTCCTTGCTACAGTTGTGCTTAAAGCGGGGGCCTAAACGCGGCCGGGCCAGCCAGGGGGCGCTACTTTTTGGTGATGGATTTGGCCTCGATGAAAATGCGCTGGAAGTCCGGATACTTGGCCCGGATGGCGTTCTGCAGCTGGTCGATGGCCACCTCCACTTCCTGGGCCGAAAGCTGGTCTTCGAAGTCTACATCGAGAGCCAGCATTACGTCGGTGGGGCCCAGGTACATCGTGAGCGGGGGGCGCAGGTTCTGCACGCCCGCCTGCTGGCGGCCAATGGCCTGCAGGTCGGCCAGCACTTCGTCGCTCACGCCCTCGCCCACCAGCAGCGCGCGGGTGCGGCTCACCAGAAACACGGCTACCAGCATCAGCAGCAGGCCAATGGCAATGGAAGCGGCACCGTCGAGGAAGGGGTTATTGAGCATGTGGCCGAAGAATACGCCCGCCAGCGCCAGTACCAAGCCTATCAGCGCGGCCAGGTTTTCGAGCACAGAGGCGTACACCGCCGGGTCGCGGCTGGTGCTCAACATCTTCCAGAAGCTGGCCGTTTCGTCGCTTTTGCCCGCGTACAGGGCCCGCATTGAGAGCCAGAAGGCCCAACCCTCGAAGGCCACGGCCACTCCCAGTACCACGTAATTCCAGAGCGGATCGGTGAGCGGCTCGGGGTGCTCGATGTGCTTGATGCCTTCGTAGAACGACATGCCCCCGCCGATAGCAAAAATCAGCACGGCCACAATCAGGCCCCAGAAATACAGCTCCTTGGAGCGCCCGAAGGGGTGGTGTGCATCGGCCGGGCGCTGGCTCTGCTTCATACCATAGAGCAGCAGCACGGCATTGCCGCTATCTACCAGCGAATGGATGCCCTCGGACATCATGGCCGAGGAACCGGTAATAAATGCCGCCACAAACTTGCTGATGGCAATGCCCACATTGGCCGCCAGACCGCCGTACAAAGCTGATTTGGAAGAGCCTCCGGCCATATGTGGTGGGGGGGAATAGGGTAGTGGTAAGTGGATGCGCAGGAGCACGAACCGGCCGCTGGCTGGCTGCCGGTTGGTTGGTACGGGGCGCGTTGAGCAGAAGTTAGCGCCCCGCTCAAACAATCCGCGCAAATCCGGCTTTATCGGCCCTATCTTGCTCCTATGCCCGAACCCGCCGCTGCCACTGCTTCCGCCCCACTGAGCCGCCGCCTCGGGCTAGTGCAGGCCACGGCCCTCAACATGATTGACATGGTGGGCATCGGGCCCTTCGTGACACTGCCGCTCGTGATGGGTTTCATGGGCCCCAACTTTCTGCTGGCCTGGATGGTGGGCGCGGTCCTGAGCCTGGCCGACGGCTTTATCTGGAGCGAGCTGGGGGCGGCCCACCCCGAGGCCGGTGGCTCCTACCGCTTCCTCAAGCTGGCCTACGGCGAGCATAAGTGGGGTAGGCTGATGTCGTTTCTGTATGTGTGGCAGACGCTGGTGCAGGCCCCGCTGGTGGTGGCCTCGGGCGCCATTGGCTTCGCCCAGTACTTCGCCTACCTCGTGCCGCTGCCCGAGTGGTGGCAGCCCAAGCTGGTGGCCGGCGCGGTGGTCTTACTACTCATCGGGCTGCTCTACCGCCGCATCGAAGACGTGGGCCGGCTGGGTGTGGCGCTTTGGGTGGGCGTGCTGGCACTGCTGGGCTGGCTGATTTTTGGCGGCCTCACCAACGCCCATATTCCCGTCAACTGGCTGCCCGAGGGCGGCATTGGGGCGCTGCCGGGCGCGCTGCTGTCGGTGGCCATGGGCCAGGCCACGGTCAAAACCATCTACTCGTACCTGGGCTACTACAACGTGTGCCATTTGGGCGGCGAGGTGAAGGAGCCCCAGAAACTCATTCCGCGCAGCATCTTCCTGAGTATAGTGGGCATCATGACGCTGTATCTGCTCATGAACTGGAGCGTGGCCTCGGTTATTCCGTGGCAGGAGGCGCGGCACTCCGAGTTTATCGTGAGCCTGTTCATCGAGAAGCTCTATGGGGCCACGGCCGCCAAAATGGCCACGGCGCTGGTGCTGTGGGTGGCCTTCGCTTCGCTGTTTGCGGTGCTGCTGGGCTACTCGCGTATCCCCTACGCGGCCGCCGCCGACGGCGAGTTTCTGCCCCTTTTCGCCCGCACCCATCCCACCAAGCACTTCCCGCACGTGTCGCTGCTGCTGCTCGGGGGCGTTGGCTTCGTGTTCAGCCTGCTGTTCCGGCTGGGCGAGGTTATCAGTGCCATCCTGGCCATGCGTATTCTGGTGCAGTTCGTGGGGCAAGCCGTAGGGCTGGTGCTGCTGCGCCGCCGCAACGGCACGGCGCACCTGCCCTTCAAAATGCCGCTGTATCCGCTGCCCGTGGTGCTGGCCGTGGTGGTGTGGCTGTGGGTGCTCGTGAGTACGGGCTGGGTTTTCGTGGTGTCGGGCCTGGCCGTTACGGCTGCCGGCGTGGGTGCCTTTTTGCTCTGGAGCCGCAAGCTCCGGCGCTGGCCTTTTGCGGAGATGCGTGAGCAGGCTTTGGACTAACGCTGTTTCAAGCGGGGGCTGCCGGAGCTATTTAATTCAGCCACTTCTCGTAGCAGAAAAAACGCAGCCCCGGCCGGAAGGCCAGCGTGATTTCGCCCGCGAACCGGTAGCCCAGCTTCGGGAACAGGCCCTGCGTGGCAGCGTTTTCAGAGTTGGTGTCCACTCGTAGCACGCACAGGCCCTGCTGCCGGGCCAGGGTTTCGGCCTGGGTTAGTAGGGCGGCCGCCACGCCGTGGCCCTGGGCTGCCGGAGCTACAGCCAGCCGGTGCGTTACGAGGGCCGGCTCGGCGAAGTCCCAGTCGGCCTGGGCGTACTCAGCATCCTGGTGGTTGTGGGTGAGGGCCGCGAAGCCCGCCAGCCGCCCATCCAGCTCCGCCACCCACAAATGGCCCGCTTCCATATCGGTCCGCAGCACGGCCTCGTTGGGGTAGTCGGCCGACCACTGGCGGTTGCCGGCGGCCTGCATCAGGGGTACCACCTGGGCCAGCAGGCTGAGCATAGCCGGCAGGTCGACGGTTGTGGCTAAGCGAAGCAGCATAGCTAAAAGGCGGTTATAGTTTGAAAAGCTTCCAAGTCTGGGAAGCACGGCACACCGGGCAAAACAAACGGTTTGAACGTATTAAAACTTGCGGATGAGCTCGTTTTCCTGCAGAAGCTACCCCGCGCTTTTGGTAGCCACTAAGTCGGCGCTGTGCGTGAGGAGCGAAAGTGGCCTCAGAAGCGGTAGTTTCGCCCTTTGCTCCCGATTTCGTTCAGCCTGAAAAAACAAAGAAGTCCGGAAGAGTGCTGATTCAACGAACCAGCACTTTTCCGGACTTCTCAGTTCCGCACGGTTTACTCTACCACCAGCCGGCGGCTCAGCAGCATACCCTCAGCAAGTAGCCGGATGGTGTAGAGGCCGGCCGGCAGCGCCGCCGTGGGGAGTTCCGTTTCGTTGTGGCCGGGGCTGAGGTTCCAGTCCAGCACCGTCCCCACGCGCCGGCCCAGGCCGTCGAGCACTTCCAGGCGCACCTGCCGGGCCGCCGAAGCCTCCACCGACAGCGTTACCCGGGAGCCACGGGCCGGGTTGGGGTACACGGTCAACTCCCGCGCAGCAGTTTGGGCGGCCGCCGGGGCCGCGGTCAGCCGGCCGCCGGCCGTTACGCTGCTCGGCTGTAGCAGCCACTGCTGGTTGGGGTTGCCGTGTCTGGTCCATTGAATAACGGCCGCACCGTCGGCCGTGCTTACGCCATTCACGTCAATTGCCTGGCCGGTGGCCACATTCAGCAGCAGGAAATAGCCGTCAGAAGCCGCCTCTAGCCGCCACTGCTGATTCAGGGCCCCGCTCATCAGGGTTTGCTGCTGGAGTTGGGTGCCGGCCGTGGTTGTGGAACCGGGCACGGTCAGGGCTTTGCCGCTGGCCTGGCTAACCAGCGTGTAGGTGTTGTTGGCCACGAATTGCAGGTTCCAGGCCTGGCCGCTGCTGGTATTGATGGTGTACTGTTGCAGCAGGGCTCCTTCGGCCGAGGTGCCGCCCGGCACATCGAGGGCTTTGCCGCTGTGGCGGACCACCAGTTGATATACGCCCGCCGCTACCGGCCCGGTGGGTGCATCGGCGGCCCGTGCCAGGGAGGCGGCCGGCAGTACCTGCTTGCTCAGGCCCGGCCCGGCGTAGCTGGCCACCAGCACCTGCTGGCCGGTTTTCTCAAAGAACGTAATGGTCAGCGCGTGCAGGCCGGCTTTCAGCCCAATCGTGCCCGATTGTTCCCGGGCCGCGTGCAGCCCGTCGTTGTTCACCACCAGCGTGGAGCCAATCAGCAGCTGGGAGCCGTCGTCGGAGTTGAGGTAGAAGGTGTACTGCCCGTCGGTGGGCACGCGCACGTAGCCGCTGTAGCGTAGCGCGAAGTTGTCGTTGCGGTTGCGCGGGGCCAGCGTTACTTCGGCCACGGTGCCCGATTTTACGGGCGTGAGGCTGCTGAAAGTGGGCAGCGCGTTCCAGCTGCCTTCATAGTAAGCATACTGGAGGCCGGCTACGGTAGCGGCGGGCATGTCGGCGGCGCGCAAAGTGGGCACCACCCGGAAGCTGGCCGTGAAGGTGGTGTTGGCAGCGGGCGTGGGAAGGGTCTGGGTGGCGCTGCCGCCCTGGCTCCAGCCCGTAAACTCATACGTTACGCCATTCACGGTCTGGGGCGAAACCACGCCTAATGTCCGCAACACGCCCTGCACGCCCAGCACCGCCACGGGGGCCGTAACGGGTTGCCCATCCAAGGTTAGCCGCAGGCCGGCGGGGCTGGTAGCCAGCGTGAAGGTGCTGGTGCGCGGGTAGATGTCGCGCTGCACGGTGGTGCTCAGGCCCCGGGAATCGGTAACGGTGAGGTAGAGGCGGTACCAGACGTTGGCGGCCGTTTCGCCGGTGTTGGGAATAGCGAAGGTGCCCGTTTTGGCTCCCTGGTTGAAGGGCGTACCGTCGTGTACGTGCTGGTCATGGTGAAAATCAACCCGCCAGCTAAAGGCGCTGGCCGGCAGCGCGCCATCCTCGGCGTCGGTGGCCGCACCCGAAAAAGCGAGGGTGGTACCGGCCACGTAGGTAACCGAATCGGCGGGCGTCAGGATTTGGGCCGTGGGGGCCAAGTTGGGGGCCGTAACGCGGAGCCGGGCCGCCGCGCTGGTGGCGCTACCGGCCGCGTTGCTCACCACGGCCCGGTACTGGCCCGAGTCGGCGGCCACCACGCTGGCAATGATGTAGGTAGCGGCCGTGGCCCCGCCAATATTCACGCCGTTCTTCTGCCACTGGTAGCCCAGCGGGCCCGTGCCCGAGGCGCTGACCGTGAAGCTGGCCGTCTGGCCCGGGGCCACGCTTACGTTGGCGGGCTGGCCGGTAATGGCCGGGGCCGCGGCCACCGAGTACACTACTTTATAGAGCGTACCCGCGCTCCGGCTCAGGTAGTAGAGGTTGCCATCCGGTCCGGTAGTCAGGGCGAGGGCGTTGCCGGGCAGGCCGGTGGCGAAGGCCGAGCGCACCGCCGCGCCGCCCGACAGGTCAATGTAATTAATCCACTGGTTGCACAGGTCCTGGTAGAAGTACTTGCCCTGCAGCTGAGCCGGGTAGGTAGTGGTGGCCGGGTTGAAGAAGGTGCCGCCCGTAATAGCGCAGCCCTTGCCGTCGCCCGAGCCGTGGGGATAGGCAAATACCGGCCCCGTTACTCCGGCCGCCGTGGTGGCTCCCTCGGTAGCGGGCCAGCCAAAATTCACCCCGCTCGTGCTGGCATCATTGATTTCCTCCCAGGTGTTCTGGCCCACGTCGTTCACGAAAATGCGCCCCGTACCGGGCTGCACCGCGAAGGTGTAGGGGTTGCGCAGGCCGTAGCTCCACACCCGCTTTTTCTGTTCGCTGCCGCTGGCAAAGGGGTTGCCGGCCGGCACGCTGCCATCGGGGTTGAGGCGCAGGATTTTGCCGTGGTAGGTGTCGAGGTTTTGGGCGTTGCTGGGCGTGGCGTTTTCGCCCACCGCCACATAGAGCTTGCCATCGAGGCCGAAGTGCATGGCCCCGCCGTTGTGGTTGGTGGCCGAGCTGAGCGGGTCGAGGTCGAGCACCACGGTTTCGCTGCCGGCCACAGCCACGTCGCCGACGGCCGTGAAGCGGCTGATGCGGTTATGCAGCGGGGCGGTGCTCACCGTGTAGTAGAGGTACACGTACTGGTTGACGGCAAAATTCGGGTCGAGCTCCACGCCAATCAGGCCCCGCTCGCCGCTCGAATTCACGCTCAACTGCACGAAGGGCATGGGCAGCAGCCCTCCGTTCTTAATAACGCGCAGCTTGCCGCCCTGCTCGGCCACGAAAATGCGCCCGTCGGGGGCGAAAGTCAGTGCGGTGGGGTTGCTGATGCCGCTGCTAACTGCTACTTGGTTGAAACCTGTTGGAAACGACTGCCCCCACCCGGTGAAGGCCAGTAGCAAACCTAAAAGCAGGAGCAGAAAAAAACGCTCACCCGTCGAGGGGCGCGAACGGTGGCCCGTCCGCAGAATAGTTGCAGCTGTTTTCATGGTGATGGAAGTAAGAGTGGAGCATAAAAAGGAAGAATGAAAAGCAGAAGAAGGAAAGCCCGGCCGTATAATCCCGGCCGGACCTCAGTGGCCCCGGCCGGCAACGCATTGCCCGTACCTGCAGGGTAAGCCGCTGTCAATGATGAGCTTAAAGCCCTATTGAAGGAGTTTCTTAGGGAAGATACCTAAACAAAACCCGCAGCCCCGACCCCGCCACGGGCGGCTGGACAGCCAACCCCCAAGGCGCTCCGCATCGGCCGGTTCGCCGGCCTGAAAGCACAAAAAAATGAACGTACCAAAGGGTACGTTCATGGGAGCGACAACAGAAAACCGGCAGAATTATCCCCGGCGTAGCACCTCGGCGGCTTCCTTGGCGAAGTAGGTCAGGATGGCGTCGGCGCCGGCGCGCTTGATGCTGAGCAGCACTTCCATCATGGTCTTTTCGCCGTCGAGCCAGCCCTGCTGGGCGGCGGCTTTCACCATGGCGTACTCGCCGCTCACGTTGTAGGCCGTGACGGGCAGGTTCGTATTGTTTTTTACATCCATAATCACGTCGAGGTAGCTCAGGGCGGGCTTTACCATCACCATATCAGCGCCTTCCTGCTCGTCGAGAGCTAACTCGCGCAGGGCTTCGCGGCGGTTGGCCGGGTTCATCTGGTAGCTTTTCTTATCGCCTTTTTTGGGGGCCGAATCCAGCGCGTCGCGGAAGGGGCCGTAGAAGGCCGAGGCGTACTTGGCCGTGTAGCTCATGATGCTCACGTGCGAAAACGCGTTGCTATCGAGCACCTCCCGAATCCAGGCCACGCGGCCGTCCATCATATCGCTCGGGCCGATGATGTCGGCGCCAGCGCGGGCCTGGGCCAGGGCCATCTGGCCGAGCACTTCCAGCGAGGCGTCATTGAGAATTTCGCCCGACTCGGCATCCACCACGCCGTCGTGGCCGTCGGAAGAGTAGGGGTCCATGGCCACATCGGTCATCAGCACGACGTCGGGAAATTGCCGCCGGATGTCGGCCACCGTTTTCAAGTAGAGCCCCTCGGGGTTGGCCGACTCGCGGGCCAGCCGGTCCTTCAGCCCGTCGTTGATGCTCGGAAACGGGGCGAACGAGTTGATGCCCAGCTCTACGCACTGCCCGATTTCATCGATGATGCGGTCGGCCGAAAACCGGAAAATACCGGGCATCGACTTCACTTCCACGTGCTGGTTCTGGCCTTCAATGAGAAAGAGTGGGAAGATGAAATCGTGGGTGGTAAGGCGGGTTTCCTGCACCATGTCGCGGATTACCTGCGACTTGCGGTTGCGGCGCGGACGGTGGGTGGGTACTTGGGGCATGGACATTTTCACTTGATAAGACCGGATAGAACAACCGCCGCAAAGGTAAGGTTGCGCGAGCCCCCATACCCAATGGCCGGGCTTCAGTGGCGGCTCACATATTAAAGAACTCCTGAAACACCTCTAGCCAAGCCTGCCGCCCGCCCAGGCCCAGCACCACGAAATAGTAGCCCAGCAGCACCAGCACCGCCCCCACGCCCAGCCCCAGCCAGCCGCCGAGCAGGATGCCGCCCACCACGCCTGCCACCACCAGCGCCGCGCCCAGCAGCCAGTGCAGCGTGTCGCGGTGGGCGGCGTGGGTGGTAGTTTCGGGCCGGCTAGTCCGCACGGAAGTCAATGACCCGAGCCGGGCAGCTGCCCGCTTCAACCGCCGCCCCGCGGGCCGAGCGGGCGCTTCTGCGGGCGCAACTGCGGCGTTGGATACTGGTGCCGCAAGCGGGCTGGCGGCCAGTGCAACGGGTCCTGCCGGAGCCACCAGCGGCCTTTCTGCCGGTGAAACGGGAGAAACCGGAGCCGCCGTCGAAACAGGCTCCGCCGCTGCCGGCCGAAACGAAAATACGGCCTGCTCGCTGCGGCAGCCTGCGGCCAGCAGCAGCCCGGCCACCCACCAGCGCCCACGAAGGAGTTTGTGCATGGCCGCAAGATAAAAACAAACCGCGGCGGCCCCCGTTTCCAGAAGCCGCCGCCGCGGTTCAATAACTCAGCAGCGCCAGCCTGCGCCTGCTACCGGCCAAACAGGGCCGCCTCTCCGGCCGGCAGTACTGCCCGGGTGGCCTGTGGCCCCTGCGAATCATGCAGCAATACCACCGTTCCGGCCGAATCGGCGGGCGTGTACTCAGGCAGCAAAACAAACGTACCGGCCGGCTGGGCCGCCAGGGCCAGGCGGCTGGTTTGGCAGCTGGCCAACGAGGTAGCAGCAGCAATACCAGCAAGCAGTAACAGGCGGAAAGAACGCATAGCAGTAGTTGTTTGGGAGGGTAGTGAGACAAAAGTACTGGCCCCACAGGCTGCTTGCCGGCTTCTTCGTTCAACATTAGGTTGTGCACCACCAATTTCCCGAAATTGTCGGTGGCGGTTCTGCCCGTCCGATGAACAGACTGCTTACCACGACGAACGGCCCACCTGCTGGCGGGCCTGTGTGGTAAGCAGCCCGGGCTGCCGCGCAACTCTGTGTTGCGCGACAGCCCGGCTTAGTTACTGTTGCTGTTAGAAAGCCAGGATTACTTCTTCAATCACGTCGCAGGCTTCATGGAGCTGCTCTTCATTGATGACCAGCGGTGGGGCGAAGCGGATGATGTCGCCGTGGGTGGGCTTGGCCAGCACGCCGCGCTCCATCAGGCTCACGCACACGTCCCAGGCCGTGCGGCCGTCGGTGGCGGGCGTAATCACCACCGCGTTCAGCAGGCCCTTACCGCGCACGAGCTGTACTACTTCGGGGCGCTTGGCCTGTATCTGGCGCATCCGCTCGCGGAATACTTCGCCCAAAGCGCGGGCGTTTTCGGTTAGCTTCTCGTCGATGAGCACATCCAGAGCGGCGCGCATAACCACGGCGGCCAGCGGGTTGCCGCCGAACGTGGAGCCGTGCTGGCCGGGCTGAATGGTGAGCATGATTTCGTCGCGGGCCAGCACCGCCGACACTGGCAGCACGCCCCCGCTCAGGGCCTTGCCCAGAATCAGAATATCGGCGTGCACGCCCTCGTAGCAGATGGCCAGCAACTCGCCAGTGCGGCCCAGGCCAGTCTGAATTTCATCGGCAATAAACAGCACGTTGTGCGCGCGGCACAGCGCGGCGGCCTTGAACAGGTAGCCTTCCGAAGGCACCATAACGCCGGCCTCGCCCTGAATAGGCTCGACCATAAAGGCGCAGACCTGCGGGTCCTGCAAGGCTTCAGCCAGGGCCTCCAGGTCGTCGTAGGGCACTACCTGGTAGCCGGGCACGTAGGGGCCGAAGCCGGTGGTCGAGTCGGGGTCGGTGCTGAAGGAGATGATGCCGGTGGTACGGCCGTGGAAGTTGCTTTCAGCCACCAGAATGCGCGCTTGGTTGGGCGCAATCCCCTTCTCCTGGTAGCCCCACTTGCGGGCCAGTTTGAGGGCCGTTTCCACGGCCTCGGCCCCGGAGTTCATTAGTAAGGCCTTGTCGTAGTTAAAAATGTCGCAGAGCTGCTTTTCGGCCGCCCCGAGCTGGTCGTTGAAGAACGCCCGGCTCGTGAGCGTGAGCCGCTGGGCCTGCTCGGTGAGAGCCCCGATGATGCGCGGGTGGCAATGGCCCTGGTTTACGGCCGAGTAGGCTGACAGGAAGTCGAAGTAGTGTTTGCCCTCCACGTCCCACAGGTGCACGCCCTCGCCCCGGCTCAGCACCACGGGCAGCGGGTGGTAGTTGTGGGCGCCATACTGGTCTTCCAGCGCCATGATTTCCTGGCTGCGGGTGAGCGTGGCGGTGGGCTGGGCGGTGGCGGTAGGGTGGGCAGTAACGGACATAAGCAGAACGAGGGTTAAAGCATGATCTGCCCAAAGTTACGGAAAACCCGGCCGGGCCGCCAGCTCAGTTTTGCAGCGAGTCGATGAACTTGCCCACGAAATTACCCTCTTCGCGGCCATCGGGCGTGGTGATGGTCCAATCGAGCACCGCCGATTCGGGAAAGGAGATGGACTGGCCGGTCTGGTATTGCTGCACCAGGTTCAACTCGTTGCTGATGAGGCCCCGCGCCGTGGCTCCCGTCCACTCCTGCACCCGAATAAACACCTGCTCGTACTTGCCATCGGCATCGAAAATGCGGGTGGTAAGGTAGAACGCCTGGCCCGCGGGTAAGCCGGCCAGAAACCGCTTTTTGGCCGCGGGCAGCGTCCTGCGGGCCTGCTTCACGGCCGGGGTAATCAACTTGTCAAACTCCCGCAACGACCGCTCCGCGTCGGTTCCGGTCACCGTTAGGGGTTGATCGGTAGGCGCAGCTACCGTGGCGGTTTGGCCGCAAACCGTAAGGGGCAAGGCCAGCGGCAGCAAAATCAGCAGGAGGGCGCTTGGGCGGAAGGCAGGCATAAAATGGAACCAGGGAATGGCCGGGCGATGATGCCTGGCCAAGGCAAGATACGGCAGCCGGCCGTACCTTTGCCCCATGCAAATCGTTCATCATCCGGATGCCCCCGCGGCCGTGGGGCCCTACGCCCAGGCCATCGAAGCCAATGGTTTCGTGTTCTGCTCGGGCCAGACGCCTATCGTGCCCGCCTCAGGCCGAGTCGAAGCGCTGACCATCGAAGACCAGACCCGCCAGGTGCTCGACAACCTGACTACCGTGCTGTCGGCCCGCGGCCTGGGCTTGGCCGATATCGTAAAAACGACCGTCTTCCTGAAAAACTTCGCCGACTTCCAGCGCATGAACGGCATGTACGCCGCCTGTTTCGGCGAGCACCGGCCGGCCCGCAGCACCGTCGAAGTGTCGCGGCTGCCGCTCGATGCGCTGGTCGAGATTGAGTGCGTGGCCGTGCTGCCCGCCGCCCGATGAGCGCCGCCCGCCTGGCCGCTTTCCTGACCAAACCCCTGCTGGCCGGCGACTTTTACCTGACGCCGGAGGGATACATGGTGTTCACCGAGCAGTACCACCGTCGCCGGGGCTTCTGCTGCGGCAACGACTGCCGACACTGCCCCTGGCAAGGGGCAAAAGGCAAAAAGCCGGGTTTAAATAAGAAATCCGGTGGCTAATCTGCTATTTTTCAGGGCGCAGGTTTTGTTCCTGCCGGAATATTCCGATCTTTGCGGCCCTGTTTTTCCGAATTGAAACCACTAAGTTCCTGATATCATGGCCCGAGTTTGTGATCTGACCGGCAAGCGTACCCGCGTAGGCAACAACGTTTCGCACGCCAACAACAAAACCAAGCGCAAGTTCTACCCGAACCTGCAGAAGAAGCGTTTCTACATCCCCGAGCAGGATGCCTGGGTTACCCTGAAAGTAGCAACCAGCACCATCCGCACCATCAACAAAAACGGCATCATGGCCGTGCTGAAGAAGGCGAAGGAGCAGGGCTTCATCACCTACTAGCTTCCCCGTTTCTCTTCTAGAGAAATAAGTTGACTGGTTAGCACAAAGCTTCCGCGGCAGGTCCCGATTGAATTTCAATCGGACTGCGCGGAAGCTTTGTGTCGTTGCGGGTGGGAAGTTGGGGTTAGCAGTTGTGGCTTTGGGTTGGTCGGGGCCAGCTAGCTGGCTGCCCTGGCTTGGCCAACCAAGCCGAAGCCGTAACTTCCGGCCCCGCTACCGCACTCCGCGGCGGCCTGTCTGCTTCGGCCATTATGCCCGTTTTTCGCTTTCCTTCGAGTTTGAGGTCGCTGTGCGTGGTGGCTGGCCTGTTGCTGGGCGCCGGCCCGGCCTTTGCCCAGCCGACTGCTGTTGCTGCTACTGCTCCCGGCCTCGTCCGGCCCGTCGATGCGCTCAGCCCGGCCTTCCATAAGCAGCGGCGCGAGCTGCTGCGGCAGGCGCTGCCGCCGGGGGCCGTAGCCGTGCTGTTTGCCGCGCCCGTGCGCAACCGGGCCAACGACGTCGACTACATCTACCACCAGAACCCCGATTTCTACTACCTCACCGGCTACCAGGAGCCCGATGCCGTGCTGGTGCTCTTCAAAGAGCCCCAGGCGCTGAGCGGGCAGCCAGGCGTTACCGAGGCCCTGTTCGTACAGCCCCGCGACGCCCGGCGCGAGCAGTGGACCGGCCGCCGCCTGGGCACCGAGGGCGCAAAGCAGCAACTACAGCTGCAGTTCGCGGCCGATAACGCAGAATTCGCCAAAGCCGGCATCCGCTGGGCCGATTTCAGCAGCGTGCTGTTCCTGGACCTGCCCGCCGATGTGCGCGACAACCCCTCAGATCCGGCCGACCTCTACGACCTGCTGGCCACGTTTCGCAGGCAAGCCGCCATCCCGGCCAACTTCAACCCCCAGCAGGCTGCCCTGCACCGCCGGATGCAGCAGCAGGGCGTTGCCAACGCGGCCCGCCTGAGGCCCTACCTCGAAAACCTGAGCCGGCAGACCTCATCCGTAGCCCAGGACGCCTACGTGCAGCGCTACCTGAAAGCCACTACCGACGCCGAGCGGCAGCAGACCCTAGCCGCCCGGCCCCGCCTGCGCTTCGATTCTGGTCCGCTTGATGACGCGCTTAATGAGCTGCGGGCCGTGAAAACGCCCGAAGAAATCGTGCTGCTCCGGCGCGCCGTGCGCATCAGTGCCGTGGGCCAGCAGGAGGTGATGAAGGCGGCCCACGCCGGCCTGGGCGAGCGGGAGCTACAGGGCATCCACGAGTTTGTGTACCGCAAGTACGACGCCGAGTTCGAGGGCTACCCCAGCATTGTGGGCGCCGGGGCCAACGGCTGCATTCTGCACTACGAGACCAATAACAAGCCCTTGGTTGGCAACGATTTGGTGCTGATGGACTGCGGGGCCGAATACCGTGGCTACTCGGCCGACGTGACGCGCACTATCCCGCCCAGCGGCAAGTTCAGCCCCGCCCAGCGCCAGATTTACGAGCTGGTGCTGGCTGCTCAGGAGGCCGGTTTCGCCGCCAGCCAGCCCGGCGCGGCTTTCCAGGCCCCCGACCAGGCCGCCCGCAAAGTGGTAACCGAGGGGCTGCTGAAGCTCGGCATCATCAAGCAGCCCGAGGAAGCGCGGCGCTACTTCCCGCACGGCACCAGCCACTACCTGGGCCTCGATGTGCACGACCGGGGCAGCTACGGCCCGCTGGTGGCCGGCAACGTAATAACAGTCGAGCCCGGCATCTACATCCCCGCAGGCAGCCCCTGCGACCAGAAGTGGTGGAACATCGGCGTGCGCATCGAAGATGACCTGCTCATTACGCCCACTGGCTACGAAAACCTCTCGCGCGAAGCCCCCCGCACCGTTGCCGACATTGAGGCCCTAATGGCCAAGCCCAGCGCCCTGGACGGGTTCAAGCTGCCGCAACTCTAAGCTGCCCAAAGCTGGTGTTGGGGCGGCAGAGGGGACAGATACGCTATTCGCCGCGCAGGCGGGCAGCGTAGTCCTCGGGCAGCAGGCGCAGCTTGCGGGTGTTGTAATCGAAGCAGAGCATGCCGGTTTTGGCCCGCGCGATTTCGCGGCCGCTGGTGGTGGCTACGGCGTACATGAGGTCGAAACCGTACTTGTTGAGGTCGGCGGCGGCCATCTGGATGCGCAGCACGTCGCCGTGGAAACCCTCGCCTTTGTACTCAATGGCTACGTCGGCCATGATGTGGCCCAGGCCGGTGGCGGGGTCGAACTCGGGCTGGCCGAGGTGGGCCAGAAACTGCACCCGGGCCTCGTGGAGCAAACTCAGCAGGGCATCGTTGCCCAAATGGGCTCCGTAGTTGAGGTTGGTGATGCGGATGGGCAGCTCGACAGTGAACAGAAAGCTTTCGGGCAGATTGACCTTGACGCGGGGCATGGATTAGAGCTTGGTGCTTTGTGGGTAGTGCTTAGGCACTGACAAAGAACGTCATTCAGCGCATGTGGCGCATAGAGCCAGGGTCGAAGAATCTCGCGTGCTGACGTTATAACGGCTGTCAAACGGCTTCGTACAAGCTTCGCAACGATTTCACGCGAGATTCTTCGACCCTGGCTCTATGCGCCACATGCGCTGAATGACGTTCTTTGTCAGTGCCTAAGCACTACCCACAAAGCACCAAGCTCTAATAATATGCACCCCGAAGTGCAATTCCGCGCCACCGCCGACGGCTCCGGCACGCTCTACGTACCGGCCCTTGATGAGCACTACCACAGCACTCACGGGGCCGTGCGCGAGGCCCGGCACGTATACCTGGCGGCCGGCCTCGAGCCTGCGCTGGCCGCCGCCACCGGCCCGGTGCGGGTGCTGGAAGTGGGCTTCGGCACGGGGCTGAACGCGCTGCTGACGCTGGAGCGCAGCCTCACGGCCGCAGTGCTCATCAGTTACGACACCTTGGAGAAGCACCCGCTGCCCTGGGAGCTGGTGCGCGAGCTGGCCACGGCTCCCGAGTTGCAAGAGGCGTCGCTACCGGCGTTTCGGCAGCAACTGCACGAGGCGGTCTGGGAGCAGCCGGTGGCCCTCACGCCCACTTTCACGCTGCGCAAGCTGGCCGGCGAGCTGCAGAATAGGCAACTGAGCCCTGCGACTTACCAAGTCATCTACTTCGACGCCTTCGCCCCCGACAAGCAGCCCGATATGTGGACCGACGCCGTGTTCGGGCAGCTCTATGAAGCCACCGCGCCGGGCGGCTGCCTGGTGAGCTACTGCGCCAAGGGCAGCTTCAAGCGCAGCCTGCGGGCCGCGGGCTGGCAGACGGAGGGCATCCCCGGCCCGCTTGGCAAGCGCGAGATGACGCGGGCGTGGAAGCCAAAGATTCCCTTGGGGCTATCTTCGTCTATATGAGTCGAAATATACTGGAAACCGACGGGCCGGAGTGGGTGCGGCGGGGCGTAATTACAGAAGTCCAGCGCGAGCAGCTGCTGGCCCTGTATCCGCCCGAGGCCAATGCCATCGGGCTGCTGCCGCTGCTGGGCAGCCTGCTGGTGCTACTGAGCGCGTTGAGCGTGGTGGCGGCCAACTGGCAGAGTCTGCCCGAGCTGCTGCGGCTGGGGCTGCTGCTGGCCACGCTGGTGGCTGCCTACGCGGGCGGTGAGTATTTCCGGCGGCGCGGCAATACCAACCTCGGCATGGGCCTGGTGGCGCTGGGGCTCGTGGTATTCGGGGTTAGCATCGTGCTCACCGGCCAGCTTTACCAGCTCGTCGGCTACGACCTGACCGGGCTGCTGGCCTGGGCCGTGGCCGGCATGGGCCTGACGTGGCTGTACCGGAGCCGGCTGCTGTTTCTGCTCACCGTTATTATCAGCGGCATCGTGCAGGGCTACAACACCGGGCAACTCGGCGTCTTTAGCTACCTGACGGCCGCCGGCACGGCCCTGGGACTGGGCTACTACTGGTGGCGCCGGCCCGATGCGCTGCTGGGCGGGGTGCTGGCCGGCGGCCTGCTCTGGCAGGCGGCGCTACTGATAAACCACCTGCACGTCAAAATCACCTGGTTCTTCATTCCGGCCATGCTCGTGTACGCCCTCGGCGACTGGCAGGCCGACCGCCCCGCCGGCCGGGCCCTGCAGGGCCCGCCGCTGGCGGCCGCCTTCCTGTTCACGCTGGGGCTGGCTCTGTTTGGCGAATCGGATTTCTACGCCGGGCAGCTGCGGGCGCCGCCGGTGCCGTACCTGGCGGCGCTGGGGGCCGTGCTGGCTTTGTCGTTGGTGGGCAAGCAGCGCCGGGGCCGCCTCAGTGGCGCCACCGACTGGCTGCTGCTGCTGCCGGGCTTCTATTTCACGGGCGGCTTGCCGCTGGCCGTGGCTACGCTGGTGGTACTGTACGCCTACTCGGGCAGCGTGCTGCTGCGCGCCCATCAGGAGCAAAACCCCGACCGCGTAACGCTGGGAACGGTGCTGTTCGTGCTCACCACGGCCGTCGCCTACTTCAAGCTGACGTGGGGCTTCTTCGATAAGTCGTTGTTTTTCCTGCTGGGCGGGCTGCTGCTGCTGGGCCTGAGCTGGTGGCTACAACGCCGCGCCGCCCGCACCCAGGCCACTGCCAACGCCGCCAGTGCCCTCAACGCTTCTGCCGCCCCCAAGCCATGACCGAGCCGCTTGTTTCTCCCCTGAACCCGGTGCCGGCTGCCGCGCCGGCCCTGCCGGCCCATCACCGCCGTTGGCTGCTGTGGCTGGTGGCGGCGCAGGTGCTTTTCGTGCTGGGCGTGGCCGCGGCCGGCTACGCCACCGCCGCACTGGGCCGTAGCATCACGCTGCAAACCGAGCCCGTCGACCCGCGTGATTTGCTCTACGGCGACCATCTGCGCCTGCACTACCAAATCAGTGAGCTACCGGGCAGCCTGTGGCGCGGTGCCACCCTGCCCCGCCGCAAAGATGCCGCCTACGTGCTGCTCGAACCCCAATCGCCGGGCGACTACGCGGCCGTGGGTATCTACCCCGCTGCTCCCGCCACCACCGGCCAGCAGGTAGTGCTGCGCGGCTCGGTGCAGGACGTATGGCGGCGCGGCCTGCGCCTGCGCTACGGCCTGGAGCGCTACTACGTGCCCGAAACCATGACCCGCCAGATGCGCCACCGCCGCCGCCTGCGCGTGCAAATCAGCATCGCCCCCTGGGGCCAGGCCCGCATTACCCAGGTCGATACGCTGGGAGTAGTTCGATGAAAGCGGGGAAGTAATAAAAACCTGCCTGTCATCTTCGCTCAGGATGACAGGCAGGTTTTTTACCGGACTGCCAGTAGCTTTCTATCGGCTTCGTTCAAATCAACCAGTGCGTATTTGCGCTGGCCGGTGATGTTCATTTCGTCCAGCACATCCACCAGGCTCTGGTAGCTGGCCTGGTTGCTGGGCTTGATGAGCACCACACCACCGGGCTGCTGCTGAAACCGGAGCAGCACCTGTCGTAGGCCGTCGGCGGCCAGGGTAGTAGTGTGCAGCTGGCTGGCGTCGGGGCCGGGGTTGAGGCCGAAGAAGTAGCGTACCTCGCTGTTTCTGTCCAGTAGCAACGTCAGGGCTTTTTTGGGGTCCACCGGACTTTCCGGCCCCGGCGCGGGCATGGCCAGCTCCATCACGCTGGGCTTATTGAAGGTGGTCGTGAGCATGAAGAACGTCAGCAGCAGAAAAGCCAGGTCCACCATCGGCGTCATGTCGGGGTGGAAGGAGCGTTTTTTAGCCCGGGGCTTTCCGGATTTGGGGGCGGCGGTAGGTTGGATGCTGGCCATGCGGACGGGGCTTTAGTGGAACATAGCCTTTCAACGATACCAAGGGGCACAGTATTGCGCGAGCCCGGTTTCCCGCAGAGGAGCGCCGAGGTTTTCGCGGAGGTACGCAGAGCCTTTCTACTGCCCGAACCGCCACAGCTGCTCGGGCGTGATGCAGGCGTGCAGGCGCACGTCGCCCGCCCAGGCGTCGGCAATGCGGGGCCCCGGCGACTCCAGACTCACGCCAATCCGGAGTGTATCGGGGCGGCACTCGCGCAGGAATTGGTCGTAGAAACCCTTGCCGTAGCCTACGCGGTGGCCCGTTTCGTCGAAGGCCAGCAGCGGCACCAGCACCGCGTCGAAAGTTTCGGGAGCCACGGCTGGCGCGTCGGCGGTGGGCTCCGGAATGTCCCAGCGGTTGGGCGTCAGCGGGGTTTCGGGGCCGAGGGCGTAGTGGCGCAGGCTGCAGCCGTCGGGCTGCACCACGGGCACGGCCAGCTGCAAGGCGGGGTACTCGGCCCACAGTTGGCGGATGAGCGGCCAGGTATCGGGCTCGTGCTGGCGGGCAATCGGCAGAAACAGGTGCAACCCGCGCCACTCATCTATCGGGAAGCCGGCCAGCAACCGCGGCCACAGCGCGGCGCTCCGGCGGGCTACTTCGGTTTCGGGCAGTGCCCGGCGACGGGTTAGGGCTTCGCGGCGGAGGTCTTGCTTCGTCACAGATTACTACTGATTTTTCGCCGATTACGCTGATTGTTTGTGCCTGGGTCGGCGTCGGTTAGTCCAAGGCGGTTACGTTGAAGCCTACTTTAAACTGCATACCAGCCAGCCTGGCGCCGAGCGACATCTTCTCCCATTTACCTTGGCTGGTTTTGCGAATGTATGGAGGCTGGCCAAAATAGCCCAGCGCCGCGGAAAAATAGACGTTTTTACGCAACTCATGCACTTCCTGGAACTTATGTGCCGTCCCGCCGGCCACCCATTCCAGCGTCAGCAGAAAATCCTCATCCAGCACCAGATTGTCCGGCGTCAGGTCTACCACCAGCGGGCCGGCGTGGTTGGGGCGGCTGTTGCTGTGCACGATAATGTCGCGGCGGTTGAGCTTCTCGTTGGATGGCTGGCCGTCGGGCAGCAGCCGGTACAGATTCACGCGAAACGTAAGGTCCGTGCTATCTGTGTACAGCAGGTTGAATCGGGCCTGCTGGACTTTGGTCGGCTGATGGCGCAGGCTGATAATCACGCCCACTTCGGCCCCATGGCCTTCCGCTGCCATGCCGGCAATTATCACTTCTGAGTGGCTCGTGTTGCCCAGCGTCAGGCGGCGCTTGAAAAGCCCTGGGGCCTGTACCCGCACATCGGCCAGCGCCACGGCCACGGATGCTAAAACCACGTCCGGTTTCGCCAGTAGCTCCCGCAGAAGCACCCGTCGCGGCTCGTAGCCAATGCTTGAGAGGCGCACTGTGTCGGCCAGATTGGCGGCGGTATAGGAAAGTTGGTAATGCCCCTGCGCGTCGGCTACAGTGCCCACATCCTTACCTGGAATCCCAATGTTAGCGTAGGGCACCGGCTGGCTTGTAGAAGCTTCCCTAATGGTGCCCACCAATGTTTGGGCCTGGGCCGTCGACCCAAAGGTCAGCATGGTCAGCAAGAAGAATACAACGGTTTTAAACGGGCTGGCTACGCGCATGAGGGAGAGAGGTAGGTTCACCCTCCCGGATACTAAAACCAATCCAGTGGTTGCCTTACTCCTCTTCCAGCAGCGTAAACTTCAGCGCCAGCGGGTCGAAGGCGTCGAGCAGTTGGGCGATGAAGTCGGGGTTGTTGATGAGGATGTTGAGCACGTTGTCGGAGCGCTCCTGGAGGCCGCCGCCGGGCAGCAGCTTGCCCAACAGGCCATCGAGCTGCTGGTAGGCCGTCTCGTGCTTGGCTTCGGCGGCTTTGCTGAGGCGCTTTTCCAGATTACCGAGGATGCCGCTGGCTTTCTGCTGCTCGGCGGCCACGGTCTTCACCAGCGAGGGGTCGAGGCGCTGGGCCAGCGCGGCCACCTGCTCGAAAGCGGCGGCCAGCTGCTGCTGCTGCTCGCTCAGGTTTACTTCCTCCTGCCCTAAGTGCGCGGCCAGCTGCTGCTTCAACGCCGGCATTTTCTCAAACACCGCCGTGCTATCCAGCCCCAGCTTGCGCAGCTTGGCGGCATTGGCCTTGCTGATGAACTGGGCTGAATTACGTAGCAGCACCATGGGGAAGGGCACGCCGTTTTCCTCGAACACGCCCTTCAACTGGAACCAGTACGCCACCTCGGCCCCGCCTCCGATGTAGCACAGGTTGGGCAGCAGCAGCTCCTGATACAACGGCCGCAGCACCACATTGGGGCTGAACTGCTCCGGGTGCGCGGCGGCCAGCGCCAGCAGTTCGGGCCGCCCGAGAACTTTAGGAGAACCGTCCACGGTCAGCGTTACCGAGTCGTTGGCCTGGTCGTATTCCAGCCGTTCGCGCTGGCCTTCGGCTGTAATAAAGAACAGGTTAAAGGGCCGGGCATACACTTGGGGCTTATAGCCGGCAGCCTCCAGCCGGGCGTCGGCGGCCTGCACGGCCTGGTAGGAGGATTGGTCGCGCAGCTCGCGCGCCAGCACCGGGGCCAGCGCCTGCTTCAGCTCCGGCACATCGGCATCGAGGCTCACCAGCCCGTACTCGCCAAACAGGCTCATTGCCAGCCGGTGAGTAGCCTCGGCCAGCGTCGCCGACTGCGCATACGCCTCGCGGAACAGGGCCGGTACGTCGGCGGGCAGCTGGTCGAGTACCTGCTCGGCCAGGCCATCCAGCGCAATGCGGCCTACTGGGGCGCCAGTCTGGGCTATCTGCCACTCGTACGTCTTGCCGAACAGGCTGAAATTATTGATTTCGGCGAAGTCATGGTCCTCGGTAGCCAGCCAGTACACCGGCACGAAATCGTACTGTGGGTACGCTTCCCTGAGCTGCCGGGCCAGTTTAATGGCCGATACAATCTTGTAGATGAAATACAGCGGGCCGGTAAACAGGTTGAGCTGGTGGCCGGTCGTCACGGTAAACGTGGTGTCTTTGGTCAGCAGCGCCACGTTGGCCTGCACGGCCGCCGGGGCTTCGGGCAGATTGGCGTACTGTCGCTGCAGGGCGGCCACCAGTCGCTGCCGGGCCTCGGGCGCGTAGGACGCCTGCTTCTCCTTTATCTGCTCCGCGAAAGCCGACAGTTCCGAAAAGCGGTGGTAGAAGGGCTGCAGGGCTTCTTTACGGGCCAGATAATCAACCAGCAAAGAAGAAAACGCGCCGGTTTCGGCGTAGGGGAGCGTGGTTACAGTCATGGACGGGAGAGGTAATCCGGCTACAACCGGCCAGACGCCACAAAGTAACGGGGTATTTCGTCAGTGGGCAGTTGAGAGAGAATAGCTGTGAGCAAAAAGAACGTCATGCTGAGCGGAGCCGAAGCATCTCTACCGCATTGCTAACCTCTTTTGATTAGCAATGCGGTAGAGATGCTTCGGCTCCGCTCAGCATGACGTTCTTTCTATACAAAGTCGAGCCTAAACCAGCCGGCCGTACAGGTCGAAATCCGAGGCTTCGGTGATTTCCACCTGGGCGAAGTCGCCGAGGCGTACAAACGTGTCGTTGTTGGCGGGCACCAGTACTTCGTTGTCCACTTCGGGCGAGTCGTACTGGGTACGGCCCACGAAGTAGCCGCTTTCCTTGCGGTCGAAGAGCACCTTGTAGGTCTGGCCGATTTTCTGCTCGTTGAGCTCCATCGAAATGCCCTGCTGCAGCTCCATAATCTGGTCGGCGCGGTCCTGCTTAACCTCGGCCGGCACGTCATCTTCGAGCGTGTAGGAGTGCGTGTTGTCCTCGTGCGAGTAGGTGAAGATGCCCAAGCGGTCGAAGCGGGTGTCTTCCACGAAGCGGTAGAGGTCCTCGAAATCCTGCTGGGTTTCGCCGGGGTGGCCGGCAATGAGGGTGGTGCGCAGGGCAATATCGGGCACGCGCTGGCGGATGGTATCGACCAGCTCGCGGGTACGGCGCTGGCTGATGCCCCGGCGCATGCTCTTGAGCATGTTATCGGAGATGTGCTGCAGGGGCATATCGAGGTACTTGCACACGTTGTCGCGCTCGTTCATCACGTCGAGCACGTCGAGCGGGAATTGCGAGGGGTAGGCGTACTGCATCCGAATCCAGTCGATGCCCTCCACGTCGGAAAGGTGGCGCACTAGGTCGGCCAGCTTCCGCTCGCCGTAGTGCTCCAAACCGTAATATGTCAGGTCCTGGGCGATGAGAATCAGCTCCTTAGTGCCCATGCTGGCCAGGCGCTTGGCCTCTTTCACGAGATCCGGAATCGAGCGGTCGGTGTGCTTGCCGCGCATCAGCGGGATGGCGCAGAACGAGCAGGGCCGGTTGCAGCCCTCGGCAATCTTGAAGTAGGCGTAGTGCGCGGGTGTGGTCAGCAGCCGCTCGCCCACCAGCTCGTGCTGGTAGTTGGCCTCCAGCTTCTTCATTAGCTGGGGCAGCTCCAGGGTGCCGAAATAAGCATCGACCTGCGGAATCTCGCGCTCCAGATCGTCCTTGTAGCGCTGCGAGAGGCAGCCCGTTACGTAGAGCTTCTCCAGGCGGCCGGCCTCCTTCTCTTCGGCGTAGCGCAGAATGGTGTCGATGCTTTCCTGCTTGGCATTATCAATGAAGCCGCAGGTGTTGATGATGACGATGTTGGCGTCGCTCTGCTCGGCCTCGTGGGTTACGTCGAACTGGTTGGCCCGGAGCTGGCCCATGAGCACCTCGGAATCCACGATGTTCTTGGAGCAGCCGAGGGTGATGACGTTGACTTTATTGGCCTGCTGGCTTCTTACTTTCATGCTGGGAAGGGTAGGCGGGTGGTCGGGCAATTCTTTCTCAGTGAGAAACTTGCCCGCATTTAGCCCGCGGCGAAATTCGGACCGCAAAGGTACGCACCCGGCAACGCCTTTTCCTATCCGGATGGTTTCTTTAGGCTGAACTGGTAGGGGCGGGGCTTGCCCCCGCCCGCCGTTAAACGTTACCGCCTGAGTCCGTTCAACGGCGGGCGGGGAAAAGCCGCCCCTACGTAGCTACTTCATCTACTTTTTAAACAGCGAATTGACGAACGTGGTCCGGTCAAACAGCTGCAAATCGGTCATCTTCTCGCCGACGCCGATGTAGCGCACCGGCACTTGCAGCTGGGCCGAGATGCCGATAACCACGCCGCCCTTGGCCGTGCCGTCGAGCTTGGTGATGGCCAGGGCCGATACTTCGGTGGCCTTGGTGAACTCCTGGGCCTGCAGGAAGGCGTTCTGGCCGGTGCTGCCGTCGAGCACGAGCAACACCTCGTGGGGCGCGCCGGGAATCACCTTCTGCATCACGCGCTTGATTTTGCTCAGCTCGTTCATCAGGTTCACCTTGTTATGCAGGCGGCCCGCCGTGTCGATAATCACTACGTCGGCGCCCATTTCCACGCCCTTCTGCACCGCATCGTAGGCCACGGCGGCCGGATCGGTGTTCATGCCGTGCGAAATGACGGGCACGCCCACCCGCTCACCCCAGATGATAAGCTGGTCGACGGCGGCGGCCCGGAACGTGTCGGCGGCACCCAGCACGACCTTTTTGCCCGCACTATGAAAACGGTGGGCCAGCTTGCCGATAGTAGTGGTTTTGCCCACCCCGTTCACACCCACCACCATAATCACGAAGGGCGAGCCGGGGCTGTCGGGCCTGTCCAGGATGGCGCGCGAGCCGGTGGCACTGCTGTTGGCGTCGAGCAGCTCCACGATTTCCTCCCGCAGGATGCGGTCGAGGTCGGAGGTGCTCACGTACTTGTCGCGGGCCACGCGCTTCTCGATGCGCTCAATCACTTTCACCGTCGTGTCGATGCCCACATCGGCGTGCACGAGCATGGTTTCGAGGTCGTCGAGTACCGCCTCATCCACGGTGCTGCGGCCGGCTACGGCCTTGCTGAGCTGGTCGAAGAAGCTGGTTTTCGTCTTCTGCAACCCCTCATCGAGGGCCTGCTGCTGCTCCTTGTTTTCCTTGTCCTTCTTGAAAAAGTCGAAGAGGCCCATGTGAGTTGTGAGGTATGGATTTGTGGTGGTCCGGGGGACTGGTTTAGCGCAAAGAACGTCATTCTGAGCGGAGCGAAGAATCGCGCGTGCTGGCTTAGAGTTGCCATTGCAACATCAGCACACGCGATTCTTCGCTCCGCTCAGAATGACGTTCGGACTTCAAAAGCCCCAAATGCAAAAAAGTCCCACGCTGGCGGGACTTCTTCACTTCGTATCAGGTAGCCCCAGAGGGCAACCGGCTACTTAACGCCGGTCGTGATGTAATCCTGTACTTTGTCAACGGGCACCATTTCCTCGCGGAAGGTGTAGGCACCAGTTTTCTCCGACTTCACCGCGCGAATTACCTTCGCCCAGTCTTTGCCGGTAGCGGTCTTCAGGGTTGCTACTACTTTCTTTGCCATGACGCGGGTTACTTAATTTCCTTGTGAACGGTCATCTTACGCAGCACATTGTTGAATTTCTTCAACTCGATGCGCTCGGGCGTGTTCTTACGGTTCTTGGTGGTGATGTAGCGCGAGGTGCCCGGCTGCCCCGAGTTCTTATGCTCAGTGCATTCAAGGATTACCTGCACCCGGTTGCCTTTCTTAGCCATCTCGACGGGGTTTTTGGATTAAGGACTGCAAAGGTACAAGGGAAATCGGCATTGACAAATAGTTTATTGATAATTGGGTGCTTAGGCCCTCAGCCACGCCCCAGGCCGCCCGTCCCGGGCGTTGGTCCTGAAAAATAAGCCGCTAAAAACAGCGCAGCCACTGCGGGCAGTGGCTTCTGCGCTTATCGTTCAGGCCAGTCTGCGGCCAGCTATATCCACTGCCAAGGTACGCCCTCCACTGGCTAGGACACTTTTTCAACTGCGTGAGGTCCGCAAAACTGCCTCGGCGTAGGAACCCAACTGCCTCGGGCGTTGTATCTTTGCGCTATGATGATGTTAGACCTGCCCGTAATTTCCAAGCGCGACATCCGTAAACTCAGCCCCGACGAGCTGAAGACGTTTATGGTGGAGAACGGCGAGAAACCCTTCCGGGCCAAGCAGGTAAGCGAGTGGCTGTGGAAGAATACGGCCGGCTCGTTCGAGGAAATGAACAACATTAGCCTCGCCACCCGCGAGCTACTGGCGCGTCACTTCGTCATCAACGGCGTGCAGGTGCAGAACCAGCAGGTCAGCAACGATGGCACCATCAAATCGGCCTTCCGGCTGTATGATGGCAACATTGTGGAGGGCGTGCTTATCCCGCACGACACGCGCATGACGGCCTGCATCTCGTCGCAGGTGGGCTGCTCGCTCACATGCAAGTTCTGCGCGACCGGCTACATGGACCGTAAGCGCAACCTCGATGCGGCCGAGATTTACGACCAGGTGGTACGTATCCGCGAGCAGTGCGAGGCCCAGTATGGCACGCCACTTACCAACATCGTGTATATGGGTATGGGCGAGCCGCTGCTTAACTACGCCAACGTGGTCAAAAGCATTGAGCGCATCACGGCGCCCGATGGCCTGAACATGGCCCCGCGCCGCATCACCATCAGCACGGCCGGCATTGCTAAAATGATTAAGAAGCTGGCCGACGACGGCGTGAAGGCCAACCTGGCCCTGAGCCTGCACGCGCCCAATGACACGAAGCGCAACGAAATTATGCCCATCAACGAGGCCAACTCGCTGGCGGCGCTGGAGGAGGCCCTCAAGTATTATCATCAAGCCACCGGCCGCAAGGTCACCTACGAGTACATCGTGTTCGAGAGCTTCAACGACACCATGCAGGACGCTGAAGAGCTGTTTCAGATTTCGAAGTGGCTGCCCTGCAAAGTCAACCTCATCGAGTATAACCCCATCGAAAACGCCGATTACCGCAACACTGGCGAGGCCAAGCTGCTGGCCTTCCACAAGTACCTGGCCGACCGGGGCGTGCAAACCAACCTGCGCCGCAGCCGCGGCAAGGATATCGACGCCGCCTGCGGACAGCTGGCCATCAAGCAGCCCCAGGAGCCGGCTGCATAGCCGGGCGCGCTGAATAGTGCTTCAGGAAAAAAAAGCGCCGGGGCCGATGCATATGCATCAGCCCCGGCGCTTTTTTTGGTGGCTATAGTTTGTTAGCGGTCGATTTTATCGAAGTCAGTGAAGAGCACCAGCACCTCGGGGCACTTCGGAGCCATTAGGGCCGCAATTTTGGCACCCAGCTTTTCCATGCCTTCCTTGTTGAGGAAAATATCGGCCCCGTATAGTTGGCCGAGTTGCTTGGCGTATGGTTTGAGGTTTTTGCTCAGAACCTCGGTGAGTATACTCATGCGCTTGGGCAGGGGAAGCTTCCGAAGCTCGGCAACCCGGGGAGTCAAGTCGCGGCACATGGCCGTGGCAATGGGTTGCAGCAGGGTGGTTTCCTCGGGGCGCATTCCTTGCTGCTGGCTCACCTGCTCGCCGCCCAGGCGCATAAACAGCTGCTGGCCCACGGGGCACTCGCGCATCATAACCAAGCCCACGCGTCGGCCCAGCTGCTCGCCCTGTTCCCGCGCTCCTTGCTCGCCTATCTTGGTCAGGAACGTGGCCAGCTCGTCGTTGCTGGCTGCTGCCTGCAAAAACAGCCGGGAAAACAGCTGCTCGGCTTCGGCTTTCGACAGGTTGGTGAGGGCGCTTTTCTGGTTTTCCAGCTCCAGCCGCCGGCACATATCGGCGCTGACCTGCTGAACCAGTCGCTGCTGCGTTACGCTATCGGCGGCGGCTGGAGGGGTGGTTTGGGCGCGACCGAACAAAGGTGCGGCGGCGAAGATAAACAGGACAATAACCCGGCGTATAGCATTTTTCATGGTGCCGAAAGTACGCTAAAATACTGGCGGTGCGCAGGGGGGGGCGGGTCCCGATTATCCCCGCCACTTGCCCTCGGCGGGCGGTCGGCCGGTGGCTCTTTCGGCCGCGCTTTCACCCTTGGGAATTTCGCGGGTTTCTATGCGCACGGCGTGGGCCTTGGGCTGCACTTTCTGGCCGAAGGCGTCGGCGAATTCCTGCGTAAACTCGGCCCCGAAGAAAACTATCAGCGAGGAATAGTTGATCCAGATAAGCAGCACAATGGCCGAGCCGGCTGCTCCGAAGGCCGAGCCGGGGCTGGCTTTGGAGATGTAGAAGGCAATGAGAAACTTACCCAGCACGAAGAGCAGGGCGGTAATGAAGGCGCCTACGCCCACATCCTGCCAGCGGACGATGGCATCGGGCAGGAAGCGGTAGATGAGGGCGAAAAGCAGGGTGGTGACGCCAACTGAGAGCAGCAGATCGACCATTTTGAGGGCAAACACGCCAATGGCCGGAAACCATTGCTGCAGCTGGTCGGTGAAAACGCTGAGTACGGCACTGATAACAAACGAAACCAGCAGCAGCAGCGCTACGCTCAGAATAAGGCCGAAGGAAAGGAAGCGTTGCTTAAGAAACTGCCCGATGCCCACTCCCTTGGTTTGCACGCGCAGGTTCCAAATATCGTTGATACTTTCCTGGAGCGTTACAAAAAACGTGGTAGCCGCAAACAGCAGTGTCCCGATTCCGATAACAGTCGAAACCAGGCCCTTCTGCTTGATGGTGAACTCGGCAATGCTGTCTTGCAGAAACTTTGCCGATTCGGGCCCGATCATGCCGCGTAGCTGCCCGTAAATTTGGCCTGTTACGGCCTCGCCGCCGTAAGCGGCGCTAGCCACCGTAATGACAATGAGGAGCAGTGGCGGCAGGGAAAAGATGGTATAGTAAGACAACGCCGCCGCGTGGCGGAAGGAGTTGTTTGCTATAAAAGCACTGGCTGACGACTTGAGTATGCCAATGACGTCGGAAAAACGGTAGTGATAGGCCATGTAAACAGAAAAACAAAAAGTGCGTGCAGCTTGCTAGTACGGCAGCTTTCGGCCGTACGTTCGGCAGACCTAGCCGAAAGCGTGCTGTTCTGCCCGGCCAGCCGGCCGCAACCGGTGTGTCGGTGCGGGCTGTTTCAATATCTTCGTCAGTTGTTAACCATCCAAAACCATGCGTAACGTTTCCATACTTCTGCTGCTGACCCTGGGCGCGGCCGTCACCGCCTGCCAGCCCCAGTCGGCCACCACGGCTACCACTGCGGGCGCCAAATCCGGCTCGCCGCTGCCTACGGTTGCGGCCAACGGCGCGTATCCGGCCGCCGAGGGCTTCGATGCGGCCGGCTCCGACGCCCGCGCCCTGGCCCTGGCCGACCAGGTGATGGAGAAAATGGGCGGCTACGCGGCTTGGCAGCAAACCCGCCTGCTGGGCTGGGACTTCCTCGACGGCTCGTACCAACTCTGGGACAAGCAGACGGGCGACTTCCGCTGGCAGAAGGATAGCACCGTGGCCCTTTACAACCTCGGTACCAAGCAGGGCCAGGTGTACCGCGCCGGCCAGGATATTTCGGCTTCGCCCGAGGGCCAGAAACTGCTCAGCCGCATGTACCCGATTTGGGTGAACAACTCGTGGTGGCTGCTGATGCCCTTCAAGCTCAAGGATTCGGGCGTGACGCTCACCTACAAAGGCTCCGGCCAGCTCATGAGCGGCCAGCCCGCCGAGGTGCTCAATATGACGTTCAAAAACGTGGGCGTAACGCCGGACAACAAGTATGAAGTGCTCATCGACCCCCAAACCAAGCTGGTGGAGGAGTGGGCCTACTTCCCCAAAGCCACCGACGCGCAGCCCGCCTTCCGCCGCCGCTGGACAGGCTACCAGCAGTACGGCCCCATTATGCTGGCCACCGACCGCTCGGACGGCAAAGATGGCCGCGGCCTGGGCCACGTTTCGGCCTCGACCACCGTGCCCGCCGGCCTCATGCAGAACCCAAAACCGGTAGAGAAGCTGTAAATCCTTACCCATTCGCCAGCTCCCAGCGCAACGTGGTAACCGGGGCTGTGTTCAGAGCGTCCGACAGCTCGGCGTCGGTTTTAAACTGGAGCTGGTTGAGGGTGCTGATTTCCACGCTCACCTCGAACTGTGGGTCGCGGAAGGGCCAGGGGCTGACGTGCAGCGGGCCGGCCGGGGTGGGCTGGGAAACGGTGTGGGTGTGGCCATTGGGGCCCTGGTAGATTTCGAGGGCCCGGCCCATCTCCGGGATTTCGTGGCGGCACAGAATCAGGCTCAGCCGGTCGCACCAGTGCAGCAGGGCGTAGGCGCGGTCGGTGTCCGCCTTTTTGAGTTTCAGTTCGCGCCGCCACCGCTGCTGGTTGGCTTTCTGCTCATCCAAAAAGTTGTCGATTTCCTGGCTCTGGCCGCGTAGCTCCTCATAAAGCGTGCTCAGGTGCAGGCTCGTGAGCAGGCTGCGCCAGCGGCCCTGGAAGCGGGCGGCCCGCAGCACGCCAGTGGCCTGTTCCAATGAGAAAGGCTGCATCGTGAAGTTGGCGGGGGCCCCGGCGGGTGTTAGGCCGTAGTGGCCGGTCCAGGTGGGCTGCTCGTCGTCGTGCTGGGCGGCAGCGGCCAGCAGGCCCACCCATTGGTCGGGCGGCAGCAGGTTGGCGGGCCAATGGTGCAGCAGCTGGGCCGCCAGCAGCGCGTGGGCCTGCTGGTAGATAATCTGCCAGCCCTCGGGTACGTAATTGACAATCATCGGGGCAGAAAGCGGAAGTTAGGGATGGTTGGCCTCCGCTTCAGAACGCAACAGCCGGCAGCGGGTTGGGCTGCCGGCTCGCTTACTGCCCCAGGCGGGCAATCAGCTTCGTTGCCTGCTTATTTTGCAGCGAAACTTTCACGCCCCCCATCGTAAAAATGCCGTCGGTCCGCACTTTAATGCGCAACACCGTATTCTCGCCCGGGAGCCGAACCACGCGGATGTCAGCGTAAGGAATGCGGACGATTTTGGTGCCCATAAAATTCTTGCGCAGCAGCAGATCGTGCTCATCAAAGCCAATATCCACCAGGTCGCGGTAGGTAACCATTCCGATGAGGGTTGAAATGGATTCCATGCGGGGGATGCCCTGCTCGACCCGGTAAGCCGCGTACAGGGTAGGCCAGCCGGGCTGAAACGGGTTGGGAATGGTGATACCGCCCCCCACGTACAGCAGCCGGCCAAAGCCGTACACCATAACCCCCTGAATGGCCAAAATGAGCAGGTTGAGCAGCCAACCGCCGATAGTTTCAAAGTCCATATGAGCCGCCGAGAAGCTGGAGCATCCTCTACAGCGCCGCTGGCTGCATCTGCTTGAGGTGCAGTAGCATGTCGTCGGTCATCTTATCAAGGTCGAAGTCGGGCTGCCAGTTCCAGTCGCGGCGGGCCTGGGTATCGTCGATGCTGGCGGGCCAGGAGTCGGCAATGGCTTGGCGCTGGTCGGGGCGGTAGCTCACCTGGAAATCGGGGTAGTGGCGGCGGATGCTGGCCACGATTTCGGCGGGGCTGAAGCTCATGGCGCCCAGGTTGTAGGAGCTGCGCACCGTCAGCTGGTCGGCGGGGGCGTGCATGAGGTCGAGCGTGGCCTTGAGCGCGTCGGGCATGTACATCATCGGCAGATACGTGTCCTCTTTCAGGAAGCACTCGAACGCCTCACCGGCCACGGCTTTGTGGTAAATGTCCACGGCGTAGTCGGTGGTGCCGCCGCCGGGCAGGCTCTTGTAGCCAATCAGGCCGGGGTAGCGCAGGCTGCGGATATCGAGGCCGTGCTTGCGGAAATACCACTCGCCCCACTGCTCGCCGGCCAGCTTGCTGATGCCATACACCGTGTTGGGATTCATGGTGGTGAGCTGGGGTGTGTGTTCGCGCGGGGTGTCGGGCCCGAACACGGCAATGCTGCTGGGCCAGTACACTTGGCGCACGCCCAGGTCCACGGAAGCATCGAGCACGTTGAACAGGCCGTCCATGTTCAGCCGCCACCCGAATTTGGGCTGCTGCTCGGCCGTGGCCGAAAGCAGGGCCGCCAGGTGGTACACCTGGGTGGGCTTATAGCGGCGCATCACCTCAGTCAGGCGCGGCTGGTCGAGTACGTCGAGCAGCTCGAAGGGGCCGGCCTCGGTCAGCTCGGCATCTTTGGGCTGGCGCACGTCGGCGGCCACTACGTTGGAGGCGCCGTAGAGGCGGCGTAGCTCCTGGGTGAGTTCGAGGCCCAGCTGGCCGCCGGCACCGATAACGAGGATGGTGTCGCCGCTGGTAGTGGCAGGTGTCGTCATAATAGAGAAGCGGGTGGGAAACGGAAGAATCCGGGGTGGGAAGTGCCGCAAAGATAAGGGCTTTGCGGGCCGCACGAACCGCCGCGGCCCCGGCCCGGCTTTGGTGCGGCGGGCAGTTTGCGCCGGGTTTGGAGCTATCGACTGAAAAATAAGATTTTACCGTCCATACCTTCCCCTATCTCTCTATTTCAGCTGGTTTATCAAAGCCAAGCTACGCCTCCATTTGCCGAAGCCGCCCTGGAAGCGCTGCTGCGCAAGGCCCGTATTTACAACCAGGCCCACCACCTCACGGGAATGCTGCTGTACGTGGAAGGCCGGTTTTTGCAGGTTATTGAGGGGCCCGAACCCGCCCTAAATCATCTCTATGGTCTCATTCAGCGGGACCAGTTGCATATGGAGGTGCGCACCATCAGCTATGGGCCGAAGCCGCCCGCGCTTTTCCCGACTGGCGCATGGGCTACGCAATGGTGACTCCGGCCGAGCTGCGGCAGGCTACCGGCTTTCTGTTCCTGGCCCAGTCGCCCGGCTTCGCGGCCCACCCGCCGGCCGAGCTGTGGGAGCTGCTGCGCGGCTTCTCGCGGGGCGTACCCGTAGATAAATAGGGCAGAAAGGCTATTTTCGGGCTCCTGCTCTCACTTTATTCTGGCCGGATGATGCTTGTGAACCCGCAGCGGCTGGTGCTGCTTTTGCTGCTGAGTACTGGTAGTCTGGCCGCCCGGGCCCAGGTGGCGCCGACTCGGCCGGCCGTGTACCGCAACCTCGTGATGGAGGGCGGCGGCATTCGGGGCATTGCCTACGGTGGGGCGCTGGCCGAGCTGGAGCGCCAGGGCCGGCTGAGCGAGCTGCGGCGGGTTGGGGGCACGTCGGCGGGGGCTATTCAGGCGGCACTGCTGGCCGTGGGCTACGCGCCGGCCGATATTATCCGCATCGTGAATGAGCTGCCAGTTCAGCGGCTCAACGACGGGCAGTACATCTTTTTTGGGGGCGGCGCCCGGCTGCTGAAACAGTACGGTTGGTACCGCGGCGACGCTTTCACGCGGCTGCTGGCCGGGCTGGTGGCCCGCCAGACCCAGCGCCCCAACCTCACGCTGGGCGAGCTGCACGCCCTGGCTCAGCAGCAGCCCACCCGCTACCGCGACCTGTACACCACCGGCACCAACCTCACGCGCCAGTGCCGGCAGGTGTTCAGCTACGAAACCCACCCCAACCTGCGCGTGGCCGATGCCGTGCGCATCAGCATGAGTATCCCACTCTACTTTAGGGCTGTGTTGCTCGATGCCGCCACCGGCCAGGTGGTGGCCCAGCCCGCCAAAGGCCAGGCCGTGGAGGTGCAGGTTGATGGCGGCCTGCTGGCCAACTACCCGCTCGACCTGTTCGACCACCCACGCTACCTGACGCCCGCGGCGGCCGGGCCAGCCGTACCCCGCCCGGATTCCGCCGCCTTCCGCAACTCCGAAACGCTGGGCCTGCGCCTCGACCGACCCGAGCAGGTGGGCCTAGACACCCAGCCCGGCGGCCGGGCCCGGCTGGCTCCCTACGCCATCCAGGATTTGGGCTCCTACATTGGGGCACTCTACACGGTAGCCCTCGAAAACCTTAACCCCACCCACGCCTCCGACTGGCCCCGCACCGTCAGCATTAGTACGGTGGGCTTCAACCCGAAAATCAAGCGGCTGTCGGCCGGCCAGAAGCAGCAGCTCATGGACAGCGGCCGGGAAGGTGTGCGGGAGTTTCTGGATAGGGGAAAGTGAGGCTATTGGCACGTTGTAGGGGCGGGGCTTGTCCCCGCCCGCCGTTAAGCCGTTGAACGGAACCGTTGAAACGATGCGCATGGCGGGCGGGGACAAGCCCCGCCCCTACAGCGTGCCGACAGACTGCCCCGCGCCTTCCGTATCTTTACGGCCACTCATTCATTCTACCATCCCACCGCATGTATACTACTCTTCAGCCCGACCTTCAGCAGCAGCTTCAGGAAATCAAAGACGCCGGCCTTTACAAGCAGGAGCGCGTGATTACCTCGCCCCAGGGCGCCGAGATTGACACCCAAGAGGCCGACGACGTCCTGAACTTCTGCGCCAACAACTACCTGGGCCTGTCGTCGCACCCGGCCGTGATTGAGGCGGCCAAGCAGACCATCGATTCGCACGGCTACGGCCTGTCGTCGGTGCGCTTTATCTGCGGCACCCAGGATATTCATAAGCAGCTCGAAGCCAAGCTGGCCGAGTTTCTGGGCACCGAAGACACGATTCTGTACGCGGCGGCCTTCGATGCCAACGGCGGCGTGTTCGAGCCCCTGTTCAACGAGCAGGACGCTATCATTTCCGATGCCCTTAACCACGCCTCCATTATCGATGGCGTGCGCTTGTGCAAGGCCCAGCGCTACCGCTACGCCCACAACGACATGGCCGACCTGGAAAAGCAGCTCCAGGACGCCGTAGCCAAGGGCAGCCGCCACCGCATCATCGTCACCGACGGCTCGTTCTCGATGGATGGCACCATTGCCCAACTCGATAAAATCTGCGACCTGGCCGACAAGTACGAGGCCCTGGTGATGGTGGACGAGTGCCACAGCACCGGCTTCCTGGGCAAAACCGGCCGTGGCGCCCACGAAATGCGGGGCGTGATGGGCCGCGTTGATATCATCACCGGCACGCTGGGCAAGGCCTTGGGCGGGGCCATGGGCGGCTTCACGACGGGCCGCAAGGAAATCATCGAGATGCTGCGCCAGCGCAGCCGCCCCTACCTATTCAGCAACACGCTGGCCCCGGCCATTGTGGGCGCCAGCCTGCGGGTGCTGGAGCTACTCACCGAAAGCACCGCGCTGCGCGACCAGCTGGAGGAGAACACCAGGTATTTCCGCGAGCAGATGACGGCCGCCGGCTTCGACATCAAGCCCGGCGAGCACCCCATCGTGCCCGTGATGCTGTATGATGCCAAGCTGAGCCAGGAATTCGCGGCCAAAATGCTGGAAAACGGCATCTACGTGATAGGCTTCTACTTCCCGGTAGTGCCCAAGGGCCAGGCCCGCATCCGGGTGCAGCTGAGCGCCGCCCACACCCGCGCCCAGCTCGACCAGGCCATTGCCGCCTTTATTGCGGTGGGCAAGGAGCTGGAGGTGATCAAATAGGCCCGGGCACTACCCGGCCACTAAAAAAGCAAGCGGGCTCATCGGCTACCAGCCGGTGGGCCCGCTTGCTTTTTGGCGGATAAGCGGGGCAGTAAACATTCGGCTGGATGAATGCTACATTTAGAACAGTCATCCGCTCTCTGCCCGCCTGCCTCTCTATGGAAACCCTGTTCGAAAGTCCTCACCTTATTATCAACTACGATGCGGCCAATGGCTGGCTGCACCTGCTCTGGCAGGGGCACCACGAAGAGGTCGACTCGAAAGCCTATTATCTGGAAATACTGGAGAAAATCCGGCTGACACGGGCAACGCGGGTTTTCAACGATGCCACGCTCGACGAGGATGGCTGGGGCGAGCTGACGCGCTGGATTGCCCAGGATCTGATGCACCAGGTGGCCGAAGCCGGCGTGGTGGCCGTGGCCTGGGTGCTGCCCGAAAACCTGCAGGCCCGCGCCGATGTGCATAAAGTGCTGGCCCAGGTCAATTGCCCGCTCATCGACACTTTTGTGGATGCCGAAGCCGCCTACAACTGGCTGAAGAACGGGGCCATTATTACCAATCCTGACTGTTAGAGCACCGAAGGCGTGCAACCTGGGGGCTAGGCTGCTACATCGGCCGCAGCGGCGGGTGCGGCGGCTTGCCGGGCTTCGGCGTCGAAGAGCAGTTCGTTGAGGCGGGCGCGCAGGTCGGCCCCCGACAGGTTGCGGAATACTTCGCCGCCACGGACCACCGAAATCTGGCCCGTTTCCTCGCTCACTACCAGCACTACGGCGTCGGTTACCTCCGTCAGGCCGATGGCGGCGCGGTGGCGCAGTCCCATAGAGGCAGGCACATCGGGGTTTTCGCTTACCGGCAGAATGCAGCGGGCCGCCTTTATGCGGCCGTTGGCGATGATAACCGCGCCGTCGTGCAGGGGGCTGGTTTTGTTGAAAATACTCAGTAGCAGGCGCTTGCTCACGGCCGCATCGAGCAGGTCGCCCGAATCGGCGAAGAACTTGAGGTCGGAAGCCATGCTAAAGGCAATCAGGGCACCAGTTTCCTTGCCGGCCATGCTTTTGGCGGCCTCGATGAAGGGCGTCACGTTCATGCGGTCGGCTCCGGTTTCGCGCCGCCACGGAAACATGCGCAGCCGGCTGCCGAACGAAGTAGCCTTGCCCACGCTGAGCAGAAAGCGCCGGATTTCCTGCTGAAACAGAATAATACCGGCCAGCACCCCCACGCTCATAAACTGCCCCAGAATGCTGGTGAGCAGTTCCATACCGGCCGCTTTCACTACCAAATAAAACAGGTAGAGCGACATAAAGCCCAGGAAAACCTTGAGCGCAACACTGCCCCTGAGCAGCTTATAAAGCTGATAGAACAGCGTCGTGACCAGCAGTACGTCCACGACGTCAATCCAGCCGATGCTCAGGAAGCCAACGGAGAAGGAGCCAATCACGGGGAAATTGGGGTAGAGGTGGGCGGAAAGGTGTTCGACACGAGCTGAATAGTTTGTACGGCTTCGGCCACGTCGTGGACGCGCAGTAGCCGCGCCCCGCCGCGCAGGGCCAGGGTGTTGAGGGCAATAGTGCCGGCCAGCGCCGCTTCGGGCTGCAGGCCCAGCGGCTTGTACACCATGCTTTTGCGCGACATGCCCGCCAGAACAGGCAGGTTCAGCAGGCTCAGTTCGTGCAGCCGCCGCAGCAGCTCGTGGCTTTGGGCCGGCGTTTTGGCAAACCCAAAACCAGGGTCGAGCACTACGTCGGTTACGCCGTGGGTACGCAGCGTGGTCAGCTTATCGCGAAAATAACGAATCAGCTCCAGCACCAGGTCGCCTTCGTAGTGGGTATGCTGGGTCATGGTCTGGGGCGTGCCGCGCAGGTGCATCAGAATGTAGGGTACACCCAGGCGGCCGGCAGTGGGCAGCATATCGGCGTCGAGCGTGCCGCCGCTGATGTCGTTGAGGACGTCGGCGCCGGCGGCTACCGCTTCAACGGCCACTGCCGCCCGGAACGTATCGACCGACAGAAAAGCCTCGGGAAATGCGCGCCGCACGGCCTCCAGAGCCGGCAGCAGGCGGCGCTTTTCTTCGTCCACTGAAATATCGTCGGCGCCGGGGCGCGAGGAGTAGCTGCCTAAGTCGAGCACGGCGGCTCCGGCGCGCAGCATGGCTTCGGCCCGGCGCAGCAGGTCGGCTTCGGAAGCCACGCGGCTGCCTTCATAGAACGAGTCGGGCGTCAGGTTGAGGATGCCCATCACCCGTGGGTGGCGCAAATCGAGCACCCGCCCACCGGGGCAGCGCAGGGTTTGGGCCGGCGAAAAGCATATATCTTGCATAGAATTGGGGGCAGAGCGAGGGATAAAAAAGGGCGTCATGCTGAGCGAAGTCGAAGCATCTCTACTGCTTTGGTGCAATAGTATTGATTAGCCAGAGGTAGAGATGCTTCGACTTCGCTCAGCATGACATCGTTTAGGCGAAATCGTAATTTTCCCAAGGCCACCAGCAACAAAATAGCCGCAAAAACTTGGAGAATCAAACTCAGCAGCAATACGACCGGGTGATTGCGCAGTGCCGGACGCTGTTTCTGGCCAAGACCCACGACTACGGGACGGCCTGGCGCATCCTGCGGTTGCCCAGCATCACCGACCAGCTCTACATCAAGGCCCAGCGCATCCGCAGCATCCAGGAAAAAGGCACCCAGCTGGTAGCCGACGGCGTGGAGGAGGAGTTCGTGGCCATCGTCAACTACTGCGTTATTGCCCTGATGCAGCAACGGCTGCCATCCGACGCACCGCTGGACCTGGAGGCCGCCGCCGTGGGCAGCGCCTACGACGAGCAGGTGGCGGAAAACCGGCTGCTGCTGTTCGCCAAGAACCACGACTACGGCGAGGCCTGGCGGCAGATGCGCATCGAAAGCATCACCGATATCATCCTCATGAAGCTGCACCGCACCAAGCAGATTGAGGACCTGGGCGGCCTGACCAAAGTGTCGGAAGGCGTGGAGGCCAATTACCGCGACATGCTCAACTACGCCGTATTTGTGCTCATTAAGATGGGCTTTGGAGCTGAAAGCCAAAGCTGAGCGACGGTGCGACGCAACGGTTGGCGTTTTGTGGTTGAACAACCAATGGCATCGTTGCTGACGCCAACTGTCGCGTCGCTATAACGTTATCTGCCAAACCCGAATCTAAGCCGCATCTTTGCGTACTAGCCCCGGCGCGGTTACCAACTACTTCGGTTGTCGACCGACCTCCCGGAACGGTTGCCAGAATTCTAAGAACCCAATACCCCATCATGAAACAACTTACCCGAATCTGCTGGCTGCTGTTGGGCGCGGTATTTATTTTCTCGGGCCTCATCAAGCTCAACGACCCGGTGGGCACGGCGCTTAAGCTGGAGGAGTACTTCGAGGTTTTCTCGCGCGACTTTGGCTCGTTTTTCAAGCTGTTTCTGCCCTACACGCGCTTTTTGAGCATCTTTCTGAGCTCGTTGGAAGTGGTGCTGGGCGTGGCCGTGCTGCTGCGCTGGATGCTGCGGCCCACGCTGCGGGTGCTGCTGGGGCTGCTCGTATTCTTTGGCTTCCTCACCTTCTACTCGGCCGCCTTTAACAAGGTAACCGACTGTGGCTGCTTTGGCGACTTCATCAAGCTCACGCCCTGGCAGTCGTTTGCCAAGGACATGCTGCTGCTGGGCCTGTGGGCCGTGGTATTTTTTAATGAGCGGTACCTGCGCCGGGTGTTCGCCAAGGGCACACTGGGCGTGATGTACATTACGATTGCCTCGGCCGTGGCCATCGGCATCGGGGTGCGGTCGTTAGGCCATCTGCCCTACTTCGATTTCCTGCCCTACAAGGTGGGTAACGACATCGGGCAGCTGATGAAGCCCCGCGAGCAGGCCCGTTACCAGTACGTGATGGAGCGCAACGGCGAAAGCAAAGTCTTTGCCGACTACCCCACCGACTCGACCTGGAAATACAAGAGCATGGAAGTGCTCAATGCCGAAGCCAGCCGCCCCGTCATCACCGATTTTGCCATCTTCGACGCGGAGGGCACCGACCACACCCAGGAGGTGCTCACCGGCAACAAGCTGCTGCTGATTGTGCAGGGTGTGGTCGCTGCCGACCGTGACCGATTCCAGGAACTTAATCTGCTGCTCGAAGCCGCGGCTAAGTCGCGCAGCCAGATCAAGCCCCTCATCATCACCAGCAGCAGCCCCCAGCAGTTCGATGCCTTCCGCCACGATGTGAACCTGCCCGGCACCTACTACTTTGCCGACGCCACCGTGCTTAAGTCCATGATCCGCTCCAATCCCGGCCTGATATTGCTGCAAAACGGCGTGGTGCTGAGCAAATACCACTACCACGACATTCCGGATGCCAGTAAGCTGGAAGAGGCTTTATAGAGATTAGTGCTTAGTTGGTAGTGCTTAGTGCTTGGTTTATAGTGCTTGGTACTTGGAACAGGCTAAGCACTATGCGCTACCAACTAAGCACCAACCAATGATTCGTTTTATCCTGAGCAGGCTGTGGCAGGGGGTACTGGTGCTGGCGGGCGTAGCCTGCACAGTGTTTTTCCTGTTTCAGGTGCTGCCCGGCGACCCGGTGGCGCTGCTGGCCGGCCAACGCTCCGACGCCGCCACCCGCGCCGCCATTGCCGCCGACCTGGGCCTCGACCAGCCCCCTGCCGGGCCAGCTGCTGGGCTACCTCAACGACGTGTCGCCACTGGGCCTGCACCCGCGCGACTCGGCCGGCGTGGCCCGCTACGGCGGCTGGGCGCTGCTGCCGGTGGGTGGCGAGCGGGCCGTGGTGCTAAAAGCACCCTACCTGCGCCGCTCTTTCCAGAGCAATAAGGAGGTGCTCAGCATTCTGCTCGACCACTTTACGGGCACGCTCTGGCTGGCGCTGGCTGCCATGCTGCTGGCCACGGTGGTGGGCATAGCGCTGGGCATGGTGGCCGCGCTGCGGGCCCACACCTGGCTCGACCGGACGCTGGTTTCGACCTCCATTCTGGGCATATCAGTGCCTTCGTTCGTGGCCGGTATTCTGGTGGCCATCACGTTTGGCTACTACTGGAGCAGCTACACCGGCCTCAACCTCACGGGCCAGCTCTACGAAACCGACCCTTTCACGGGCCGCCATCTGGTGCTCAAAAACCTGCTGCTGCCGGCCCTGGCGCTGGGTGTGCGGCCGCTGGCCATCATCGTGCAGCTCACCCGCTCGTCTATGCTCGACGTGCTCAGCCAGGACTACATCCGCACGGCGCGGGCCAAGGGGCTGTCGGAATACCGGGTAGTGATGGGCCACGCGCTCAAAAATGCCCTGAACCCGGTCGTAACGGCCGTATCGGGCTGGCTGGCCTCGCTCATGGCGGGCGCCTTTTTCATCGAATACATCTTCAACTGGAAGGGCTTGGGCACCGTTACGCTCCGGGCCGTCGAAAACCTCGATTTCCCGGTGGTCATGGGCGCCACGGTATTCATTGCCGCACTGTTCGTGGTAGTCAATATCGTGGTCGATATATTCTACGCCCTGCTCGACCCGCGGGTGAAGCTGGGATGATTTTGACTGCCGTAAGGAGCCACAGACAGCGGAAGTAAGCGCGTTCTTTCAAGCACACTAATACAGCAACCCATCAATACCGCAGCCCCATGAAGCTTTACCTGATTGGCATGCCGGGGGCAGGTAAAACCACTTTGGGGCGGAGCCTGGCCCAGAGCTACGGGGTGCCGTTTGTTGACCTGGATGCGGAAATCGTGGAGCGGGAGCAGCGCAGCATTTCGGAGTTGTTTGCCCAGGAAGGCGAGGAGTACTTCCGCCAGCGTGAGGCCGATGCGCTGCGTGCCGTAGTAGCCCGCTACCCGGCCCTGGTGCTGGCCACCGGCGGCGGCACGCCCTGCTTCCACCACAACCTGGAGGTGCTGCTCGAAACCGGCCTGACACTTTATCTGGCCGTACCGGTGCCCGAGCTGGTGCGCCGCCTCCAGCATGCGGCTTCAGTTCGTCCGCTGCTGGCTGCCCCCGATGCGGCCGCCCTCGAAGTGCGCCTGCGTGAAACCTTAGCCGCCCGGCAGCGGTTCTACGACCGCGCTCCGTTGCGTTGCACCGCGCCCACCTGCTCGCCCGAAGCCGTTCGGCGGCTGGTAGCGCGCTATTCTACTACTGCTTAGGTATGCGAAACCCGTCTTTGCGTGGGGTTTGTGTATTTTTGCGCTTCACTATTGCTTACTGGTATGAATACTGCCCCCGAAACCGCGGAAGTTAATGCCCCGTTGGTAACGCCGGTCAAAACGCCCGACGCCATCAAGCCCAAGCATAAGGGTTCTGCCCGCCTATTCAAAAACCCCACGCTGGAGCGGCTCACGCACACGCATATTGCAGGCCCGCTCACCATTTTCTTTTCGGTGGCGGCCGTGAGCCTGTACTACAGCCTGAGCCGTGGCCTGCTGACGGGCCTGTCGGCCTTCGGGTTGTTCCTGGCTGGTTGGCTACTCTTCACGCTGGCCGAGTACCTGATGCACCGCTATGTGTACCATCTCGATGCCAGCACCCCGGCCCGCGCCAAGTTTCAGTACACCATGCATGGAGTGCACCACGAGTTCCCGAAAGACAAGACCCGCCTGGCCATGCCGCCTATCCTGACGGTGTTCGTAGCCTCGCTGCTGTTCTTTATTTTCCGATTCACCTTCGGCAACGCCGGTTTCGGGGTACTAGCCGGTTTCGTGTTTGGCTATGCGCTCTACCTGTTTGTGCACTACGCCCTGCACGTATATGCCCCACCAAAAAACTTCCTCAAGTTCTGGTGGCATCACCACGCCATGCACCACTACAAGCAGGAGGAAATTGCTTTCGGCGTAAGCACCACTCTCTGGGACCATATCGTCGGCACCATGCCCAGTAAGAAGGCCAAATAAGTTAATTTGGTCGCCAATAGTTAAAGGCCAAAAGAGCCACTCCGCGAGGAGTGGCTCTTTTGCTTATGGTCTGGAGCGAATGGATTAGCCGCGCATCTTGCGCACAATGAACCAAAGTAGTACTACCAACAGAAACACGCCAATAAGGCCCGTCCAGGCCCCAGCCTTGAAGATGGTGCCGATGGCGTCGCAGCTGCTAAGGGAGAAAGTCAGAAATACTAGTAAGGCGGCAGTAAGGGGGAAACGGTACGTATTCATAAGCCAGGGGAGAGAGTAAACGGTTGGTTCCCGACTATTCGGGCTAGGCTGATGTACTGTGCCGACTGGCAAAAGGTTGGTTTAGCGATACGTAAAAAGCCAAGCGGACCGCCTATCCGTAGATAAGCGGCCCACTTGGCTTGGCGCTCCCTCCTGGGCTCGAACCAGGGACCCTCTGATTAACAGTCAGATGCTCTAACCGGCTGAGCTAAGGAAGCGGTTATGGCGGCAGTTTTTGCCGTTGCTGGTGCAATATTAAGGTAAAGATCGGGAAGCACCAAACCCGGCTTTCAAAAAATAACAGGTTATTTTTCTAGTTCGTGATTGTCAGGGTATTGCCCGAGAGGGCCGTGCTGTAGCGCCGCATCGGTAGCGTGGCCGGGCCGCCCTGCGGCTGGCCCGTGAAGCCGAATTGTGACTGGCAGCAGGGGTCGAAGAGCCGAAAAAGGGGCTCAATGCGCACCCGGGCGCATGTATCCTGGGGCTGGTAGGGGCAGGTGCGGTCGAAAGCCAGGTAGGTTCCTGCGTTCTGGCGCACCACAATAAGGCCCCGCAGGCCGCCCTTGGTATACACGGCCCCGTTATCGAAGCGCAGGGCGCTGTTCTGCTGGTCGGTCAGGAATAGCACCTCGTTTACGATGGCCAGCGGAATCTGGGGCTGGGCGTTGGTGCCCGAGTTACAGGCAGCAATGCTCAACGCGGCGGTGGCAAGTAGCAGGAACCCGGCGAAGCGCGGGGAAAGCAGAATGAAACCCATACAGCAAGCGGAAAAGAGAAGCCTTTGGTTCTGCCAACGTGCCCGTGGCCCGAATAGTGCGCGGATGGCGTCTCAGCCCTTGGCTGGCCCGGTGGCAGGATATTCGTAAAAGCCCCGGCCCGATTTGCGGCCGTGGTGGCCGGCATCCACCTTCTGCTGCTGCAGGCGGCTGGGCCGGAACTTAGCGTCGAAATGAAAGGCCTCGTACATGGCCGATGTGACCAGGTAATTGCTGTCCACCCCAATCAGGTCCATGAGGCGGAATGGGCCCATGCGGAAACCGGCCGATTCCAGCAGCTCATCAATTACCTCTACCGGTGCTACCTGCTCCTCGGCCAGCTTCAGGCCTTCCACATAGTAGTGCCGTGCTACCCGGTTCACAATAAAGCCCGGCGCATCGGCCGCCCGCACGGGGCGCTTACCCAGCCGCCCGGCCAGCGCAAATACCGCCGCGGCCACGGCCGGTGCGGTAGCCACGCCGCTGATAACTTCCACCAGCTTCATAATGGGAGCCGGGTTGAAGAAGTGCATGCCCACCACCCGCTCGGGATGCGGAATGCCTGCGGCCAGCCGCGTAATGGGGAGCGAAGACGTATTGGAGGCAAAAATGCTCGTCTCCGGATTCTGCCCGGCCAGCTGCCGGAACAACTGTTGCTTCACGTCGAGCCGCTCTACCACGGCCTCCACAATCAGGTCAGCACGCACCTGCGCCAACTCGTCGGTGAGGGTGAGGCGGGCCAGCGCGGCATCGCGCTCCTCGGGGCTCAGCTTCTGCTTTTCCACCAGCTTACCCAATCCTGCCGCAATGGCCTGCCGGGCCTTGGGCAGCATGTCGGCGTTTATATCGAACAGAATGGTGGGTAGCCCGTGTTGCAGGCACACCTGCGCAATGCCCAGCCCCATGGTGCCAGCGCCCACAATGGCCACAGTTTCTATGGAAATAGGCTGGCTGGTGGCAGCAGAAAGGGTGGGGGAGGTCATAGGTGGCGAGTGTAAAAGGGCGAATCAGCGCAGCAGAAAAACGGCGTAATCAGGTTGAGTAGTTTAAATCAGGGATTCGAACTGCCGCAGAAAGCGCATATCGTTTTCGGTGAACAGGCGCAGGTCTTTGATCTGGTATTTGAGCATCGTGATGCGCTCAATGCCCATGCCCCAGGCGTAGCCCGAATAGCGCTCGGCATCGATGCCCGACTGCTCCAGCACGGCCGGATCGACCATGCCGGCGCCCCCGATTTCCACCCACCCGGTGCCCTTGCAGATGTTGCAGCCCGCGCCTTTGCAAATCAGGCAGGTGATGTCGATTTCGGCCGAAGGCTCGGTGAAGGGGAAGAACGAGGGCCGGAAACGCACCTGCACGTCGTCGCCGAACAGCTCCTGCACAAAGTAGTACACCGTCTGCTTGAGGTCGGCGAAGCTCACGTTCTCATCAATGAAAAGCGCTTCTACCTGATGAAACATCATGTGGGCGCGGGCCGAAATGGCCTCGTTGCGGTACACCCGCCCTGGCATAATACTCCGGATAGGTGGCTTTTGCGACTGCATCACCCGCACCTGCACCGGACTGGTATGGGTGCGCAGCAGGTAGCTGGCGGGGGCCTTGGCTTCCGTATCCGAATCTTCCGAATCCGACCCTCCGCTCTTCACGAAAAACGTGTCCTGCATGTCGCGGGCGGGGTGGTTTTCGGGGAAGTTGAGGGCCGTAAAGTTGTGCCAGTCGTCTTCAATTTCGGGCCCCTCGGCTACGTTGAAGCCGATGCGGGCCAGAATGCGCACGATTTCCTCGCGCACCAGGCTCAGCGGGTGGCGCGTGCCCAGGGCCTGGGGCACGGGCGGCAGCGTGTAGTCGAAGGTGGGGTTGGAGGGGGCGTTGGCCGCGCCGGCTTCCAGCTGCTCACGGCGCTCATCGAAACGGGCCTGGGCCAGTTGCTTGAGCTGGTTGAGGTCTTGGCCCACGGCCCGGCGGTCGGCGGGCTCTACGCTTTTAAGCTGGTCGAACAGGTCGGCCAGCTGGCCTTTGCGGCCGGTGTAGGCAATGCGGAACTGGTCGAGTTGTTCGGCCGTGGAAAGGTCGGCGGCCTCAATTTCCGCCCGCACCCGGGCAATGGTTTCCTGTAGCATGGGGCAAAGGTAGCCTGATTGACGATTGTGTGTTTGGGCTTGCCTAGTTGGTAAATTTTTTGTGTTGATAATCAACTACATAAACGTGCTGTAAGGCTGGCTGATGTCCGATGCGGGCGTAGTTGGTACGGTTGCTGCAAAACCGGCAGGCAGCCGGAGGTACTCGCTTTACAGGCCCCACAGATGTTACCCGCCAACCCGCTTCAGCACATCTTCGCCCCGGGCTGGTTGTTTCACTCCTAATTTCCTTTCCGATGAAAAAGTTGTTTTTCGCGGCCGCTGCGGCCGTTGCCTTCCTGAGTGCGCCCCTGGCCCAGGCCCAAACCACAACCACTTATCCCATAGAAAGCACGAGCATGGCGCCCGCCACCGATGGCTGGGACTGGCCTGCCCCGACTCCTACTGCTGCTGCGGCAGGTGCTGCTGCCCCCGCCGCCAATGATGCTGATGCTGCTATGATGCGCTCCTTGGGCGTACAGGTAGCCCCGGGCATGAGATCCTCGCCCTACCGCGGCACCAGCACCGACTACAACGGTCGCCCGGTGGCCCGTCGCAAATCGTTCCGGCCGCGCTCGGTACGCACCACTTCCGCCGATCCGCTGATGGCTTCCTCGGGTGTGATGCTGGCTCCGGGCATGAACACGGCCCCGCATCGGGCCGCCAGCACCGACTACCACGGCCGCCCGCTGCAACAGCCGCAGCCTGCCCCTACTACCCTAGCCACCACTGCCCCGGCCACCGACGCCACGATGGTTGCCGACGGCTGGTAAACAGCCGCGCTTTCGGCAGCAAAATCAGCTTCCCAGTAGCCGTAATGGCCGAACCAGCTATTTGCGACAAAGAAAAGTGGAACGATAAACGGGGCTCCTCCGTTAGGCAACATCCGGACAACGTGCGCGTTATCCGTAAATCTGACCACCGGATTCGGTAGCTGTTACTGTTTTGGCCGCTGAAATGTGAGTAGAGTATTTCGGACCCGCGCAAGGCACTGTATCTTTGCGCTAACAACCTGTTTAGTATCTGTTTCATGACGAATCGTCAATTAGTTCCGCTGTTGCTGCTCGGCGGCATATTTTTGGCCGCACCGGCCGTAGCGCAAAAAAAATCGTCGGGTGGCTGGGGTGATGCCGGCGACGGCTGGGGCACTCCGGCTCCGAAGAAAGCCGCTGCTAAAGCTGCGCCGGCCAAAACGACGAAGGCTGCTCCGGCTATGGCCACGCCTGCTGCTCCTGCTCCTACTGAGGCAGCCGCCTCGGCCGGCAGCGAGTGGGGTGGCGCTGCTGGTGCCGCCGGTACTGCCGCTGCCGGACCCGTGTACGAAGAGCAGCCCATTGGGGCCAGCATTGCCCCGGGCTTCACGGCTGCTCCCTCGCGCCGTGTAACAACCGATTACCGGGGCCGCCCGCTGGCGCCTTATGTGCGCCGTTCGGTGCGCTCGGCCGAAATTGCGCCGCCCGTTATGGCTGCCCCCGCGCCTATTCTGGTGCCCGAGCCCGAGCCAATAGCTGCCGCCCCGGCGCCCATGCCTACCGCCAAGCCCGCTGCGGGCCAGGCTGCCTCGGCAGCCGGCACGAAAAACGGTGGTGCCGCTGCCACTAAAAAGGCCGCTCCTGCCAAAAAAGCGCCCGCCAAAAAAGCCGACGACGGTTGGGGCGGCGGTGGTAGCGGCTGGTAACACCCGCCAACTTAGCTTTTAGTGCCGTTTCGGCCAAGCCAACCACATAAAAACGCTCGGCAGCTGCCGAGCGGGCTTTTTATGTGGTTGGCTTTTGCTACTTCCGAATCTAGCCCTTCTCTCCGGCCACCTCTACCAGCACTGGCTCGGCAATGGGCGTAGCGCGGTAGTAAAGAGTGCTGCAGTTCTCGGGGCGCAGTACCTCGCGGGCGGCGGCCTGAACCTGAGCGGGCGTTACCGCCTGAATTTTCGCGCTTTCCTCGTTTACCAGGTTGGCATCGCCCAGCAGCTTGCTGAAAGCCAGGCTCATGGCCCGGTTCAGTAGCTCGATTTCGCCGAATACGATGCTTACTTCGGCCTGGTTTTTTACTTTTTCCAGTTCCTCGGTGGGTACTTCGGTAATTAGCAACTCGGCCACTGCAGCTTCCAGGGCCATATCGGCCTGCTCCAGTGTGATGTCGGCATTGAGCTTGCCGCTGATGACGAGCAGGCCCGGTTCCATTGAGCCCATCACGGAGGCGGAAAGCGAGTTGAATAGCTCCTGCTCCTTCACCAGCCGCTGGTACAGCCGGCTCGACTTGCCCCGGCCCAGCACATCGGATAACAAATCGGCGGGGTAGTAGCCGTTTTCGCCCCGGCCGGGCATGTGGTACACTTTGTAGAGGGCCGACAGTGGCACTTCGGCCTTTATTTCGAGGAAGCGGGCCTCCTCCTGGCGGGGCTCGGCAGGCAGTTGCCGGTCGTAGCGGGTGCCGCCGGCAATGGGGCCGAACCACTTCTCGGCCAGCCGCCGGGCCTCGGCCACGGTTACGTCGCCGGCTACTACCAGAATGGCGTTGGCGGGGGCGTAGTGCTTGGCGAAAAATGCCCGCACCTGCTCCATGGTAGCGTCTTCGATGTGGCTGATTTCCTTGCCGATGGTGGCCCACTGGTAGGGATGGTGCTGGTAGGCTAAGGGCCGCAGCTTTAACCAGACGTCGCCGTAGGGCTGGTTGAGGTAGTTCTGCTTGAACTCCTCGACCACCACCTTACGCTGCACCTCCAGTCCGTTATCCGAAAAAGCCAGGTTCAGCATCCGGTCCGATTCGAGCCAGAAACCGGTTTCGAGGTTGGCGGCGGGCAGCGTGAGGTAGTAGTTGGTGATGTCGGGCGAGGTGAAGGCGTTGTTCTCGCCGCCCACCAGCTGCAGGGGCTCGTCGTAGCTGGGGATGTTGACCGAGCCCGAGAACATGAGGTGCTCGAACAGGTGGGCAAAGCCAGTCTGGTCGGGCGTTTCGTCGCGCGAACCCACGTTGTAGAGCACGTTGAGCACGGCCAGCGGCGTGGTGTGGTCTTCGTGCACAATGCAGCGCAGGCCGTTATCGAGGGTAAATTCTTCGAACTGAATCATAGGGAAAAATGTAGCGCGAAGCTCCAGCTTCGTGGGTCGTTGCTGACGGCCGCGCCATTGGTAATCCAACGAGCTGCGAAGCTGGAGCTTCGCGCTACAATCGTTCAACAACTCACAAGGTAAGGCCTTGTTTGTGCTACAAACCGGCCGCCCGAAACAGAAGTTTCGGGCGCGCCGCGGCTACAGCGTGGCCCGCACGCCCAGCAGCATGGTGCGGGCAATAGGATAGGTGCTGGCATCGATGCCGGCCTGGCGGTTGTCGGAGCCGGCCGAGCTGACGTTGGGGTCGAAGCCCCGGTAGCCGCTCAGCACCAACAGGTTCTGGCCGCCCAGCCATAAGCTGACGTTTCGGGCCTCCCGCTCCCACACTTTGTAGCTTAGGCTGAGGGCCGAGAGGCGCACGTGGTTGCCCGACTGCAGGGTGTAGCTGCTAGAAAAAGGCAGTTCGTAGCCCGCGCCCGGCGTACTGCCGTGGGGGTTGGTCGGAGTCCAGCGGTCCAGCACCCGGGTAGAGGCATTAGCGGGGAAGAAAGACGGGCTGTCGAGGTACTGTAAAGCAGTATTCAGCACTTGGTAACCGAACATACCGTCGGCCTGCAGCTGCAGCTCGCAGCGGCCCAGCGTGAGCTGCTGCCGGAAGCTAAGTAGCTGCTTGGGCAGGCCGCTGCCCAGCGGTACATTATCGACATAATTTACCTGCCCGTCGCCATTCGTGTCGGTCAGTAGGGGGCGGCCATTGGCGGGGTCTACGCCCAGGTAGCGCGGCCCGAAAAACGTGCTCAGCGGCTGGCCATCGCGCAGCTGCTGGTACGACGTGCCCAGCAGCAGCGGCCGCTCCGATGTAAAGCGGTTGCGGTTGAACGCCGCCGCCAGCACGCTGTTGCCCCGTAGCTGGCCCGCCTGCCAGTTGCTGCCAAGCGTCAGCTCCAACCCTGCGTTGCGGACGCGGCCGAATTCGTCGCCGGCCGGGCCGAACAGTACCAGCTGCTGACGGGTGTTGCGGGAGTAGGCCTGGAGCGTGGCCGTGAGCTTGTCGTTGAAAAAACCACCCTCTAGACCTGTATCGAACTGCTGGGTGCGGTCGGGCAAAAAGGCTGGTACGCGTTGCGTCAGGTTGCCGCCCGTAGGTAGTGACAACTCGATGTAGTTGCGGCCCGCCATCCCCATGCCCGACGTGCGGCCCCAGCCGGCCCAGGCCTTCAGCCGGGTATCGTTCAAGTTCCAGAAGCTTTCTTCTGAAGCATGCCACACCAGTTGCGCCCCCGGCAGCCATTGCTGCTCATCGACCGTTGTAAACGTGCTGCCGGCGTCGCGGCGCAGCGTGCCGCGCAGCTGGTAGCGGCCGGCGAAGGTGTAGTCGGCGGTTAATTGCAGGGCCTGAAATGTACCGGTGGTTTCGAAGGTGGCTTTCGATGAAGTAGAAGGAGAACCATTGAAATAGGCGACTTCTTCGAACTTCCCGGTTTCGCTTCGCTGCTGTAACTGGCCTTCTAGGCTGGCCGTTACCACGTGCTGCTCGGCCCCGAAGCTGCCGGCGTAGCGCACGGCCGGGTTCAGCACCCACTGACGATACGTATTGGTGAGGTTAGCATTTTTAGTGTAGACAGTCTGGCTGAAAAGTGTCCGGTAAGCTTGGCTTTGGAGAATGGCTTGCTCGAAGCCGCCGCGCAGGTGCAGCGTAAAGCCTGCCGGCAGGGTGTAGCGGGCCTCGGCTTGGCCCAGCAACCGGCTCTGCTCAGGCGTCTGGTAGTTATCGTTCAGTTCCCGCATCGGGTTGTTGATGAATTCTGAGGCGGGCGGGGTGTCCGGCGAATTGGTGGGCAACGCCAGCAGCGCCGCCTCAAACGGGTAGCGCGAAAGCCGCTGCTCGCTCTGGCTGAAGCCGCCGGTAACTGCCAGCTGCAGCCGCTCGCCAACGCGCTGGTCGAGGGCGGCCCGTAAGGCGTAGCGGCGCAGGCGCGAGTTGATCACCACACCCTGCTGGCCTAGGTAATCGGCCCCCACGTAGTAGCGGGTAGCGGCCGTGCCGCCGCGCAGGCCCACGTAGTGCTCCTGCACGGCGGCCGTGCGTAGTACCTCACTTTGCCAGTCGGTGCCCCGGCCCAGGGCAGCCAACTCGGCCGCCGAAAACGCGGGCGGTCTTCCATAAGTGGCCAGCATATCGTTGCGCAGCTCGGCGTACTGGCGGGCATCAAGCAGCTCGTAGCGGCGGCCCACGCGCTGCACGCCGCCGTAACCTTGGTAGCTCAGGCGCGGCTTGTCCACTTGGCCCCGGCGGGTGGTAATACGGATGACGCCATTAAGGCCCTGCGAGCCATATTGGGCAGTTTCGTAGGCCCCTTTCAGCACCTCCACGCTTTCAATGTCCTGCGTAGGAATGCTGAGTAGCGGATTCTGGTCCAGCTCCCGCGTTTCGGCCGGTTCAAATCCAAAACCTGAATTACCAATTTGGGGCTGCCGAAACGTGTGCTGAAACACCGGCACGCCATCGACCACATATAGCGGCTGCGCGTTGCCCGATAGGCTCGCCGCGCCCCGAATCCGGACTGCCACCTGGGCCCCCGGCGCCCCCGAGTAGGGCGTGGCCTGCACTCCGGCCACCTGCCGGAGCTGCTCCTGGAGGGGGAGGAGGGAGGAGGGTGAATTTGAACGGAGAATGACGACCATCGAGGGGCAGGAAGTCATAAATCCCATACCAGGAATTCTGCCTAACGAATCCGCCACCGGCACCTGCACGGCCACCGGGCGTGGGCGGAGGGTATCGGGCTGCTGGGCCAGGGCGGTAATTGGGAGCGAGAAAAGGAGACCGAAGGGTAGGAGTCGAATCATAAAGGAATACCGAGGGGATAAAGGCGACCCTAAAGGTAGATGCGTGGGACGGGCAGATTTCATAAACCAGCCCTAAATATTTCCCTTCCAACCCAAACCCGTACTTTTGGCTTCCCCCACCTGTTACTGGCCTCTTCGCTATGCAATTCGACCGCAAGGACTACTCCAACGACACTCTGCTGCACCTCTATCATCACCTGCTCAAGCCTCGGATGATTGAGGAGAAAATGCTGATTCTGCTGCGCCAGGGCAAGGTCAGTAAATGGTTTTCGGGTATCGGGCAGGAGGCTATTTCGGTGGGCAGCACGCTGGCGCTGGAGCCCGACGAGTACATTCTGCCCCTGCACCGCAACCTGGGCGTGTTCACGGGCCGCGATGTGCCCATGGGCCGGCTCTTCGGGCAGTGGCAGGGCAAAACCACCGGCTTTACCAAGGGCCGCGACCGAAGCTTCCACTTCGGCACCAACGAGCACCACATTGTGGGCATGATTTCGCACCTCGGGCCCCAGCTGGCCGTGGCCGGTGGCATTGCCTTAGCCGATGTGCTCGACGAGAAGCCCCGCGTAACCGTCACGTACAGCGGCGACGGCGGCGCCTCGGAGGGCGACTTCCACGAGGCCCTGAACGTGGCCGCCGTGTGGCAGCTGCCGGTTATCTTCATCATCGAAAACAACGGCTACGGCCTCAGCACGCCTTCCAACGAGCAGTTCCGCTTCCGCTACTTCGTGGATAAAGGACCCGCCTACGGCATGGAGGCCGTGCAGGTGGATGGCAATAACGTGCTCGAAGTGTACGACACGGTAAAGCGCCTCGCCGAAGACCTGCGCCAGAACCCGCGCCCGGTGCTGCTGGAGGCCCTCACGTTCCGCATGCGTGGCCACGAGGAGGCCAGCGGCACCAAGTATGTGCCCCAGGAGCTGTTCACGGAGTGGGCCGCTAAAGACCCGGTGGAAAACTACGAGAAGTGGCTGCTCCAGGAGGGAATCCTCGATGAGGAAGCCCGTATGCGCTACCGCGAAACCATCAAGCGCGAAATCGAGGAAGGCCTCAAAGAAGCCGACGCCGCCCCCGTACCCACCCCCGACGCCGCCCGCGAGCTGGCCGATATGTACGCTTCGGTAGAGCCTAGTGCATTGAGCTTAGCGCTTAGAGCCAATGGTTCGGACGTTAAAGACGAGGAGGTTTCAGATAAGGAGGGAGACGAAAACGAGCATCAGAACGAAAACCTAAGCGCTAAGCCCGATGCACTAGGCTCTAAAACAGAAAAGCGTTACATCGATGCCATTTCTGATGGGTTGCGGCAGAGCATGGAGCGGTATCCGGAGCTGGTGCTGATGGGGCAGGACATTGCTGAGTACGGGGGCGTGTTCAAAATCACCGACGGCTTTGTGGCGCAGTTCGGCAAGGGGCGGGTGCGCAACACGCCGCTCTGCGAGTCGGCCATTGTGGGCGCCGGGCTGGGGCTGAGTATCCGGGGTAAAAAGGCCATGGTGGAAATGCAGTTCGCCGATTTCGTGACCTGCGGCTTCAACCAGATCATCAACAACCTGGCGAAAAGCCACTACCGCTGGGGCCAGAACGCCGATGTGGTGGTGCGCATGCCCACCGGGGCTGGCAGCGCCGCCGGACCCTTCCACAGCCAGAGCAACGAGGCGTGGTTTACCCACACGCCCGGCCTGAAGGTGGTGTTCCCCAGCAACCCAGTCGATGCCAAGGGCTTGCTCTGCGCCGCGCTGGCCGACCCCAATCCGGTGCTGTTCTTCGAGCACAAGCTGCTCTACCGCAGCCTCTCGGGCCCGGTGCCCGATGCCTATTATACCACGCCCATTGGCAAGGCCGCGCTGGCCCGCGAAGGCCACGAGCTGAGCATCGTAACCTACGGTGCCGGCGTACACTGGGCCCTGGCGCTAGCCGAGGAGCTCAACCTCGACTGCGACGTGCTGGACCTGCGCACGCTGTTGCCCTGGGATGAGCAGGCCGTGCGCCGCACCGTCGAGAAAACCGGCCGCCTCATCCTGCTGCACGAAGACACGATGATTGGCGGACTGGGCGGTGAAATAGGGGCCTGGGTGGCCGAAAATTGCTTCCGCAGCCTCGATGCGCCCATTGTGCGGGTGGCCTCGCTCGATACGGCCGTGCCCTTTGCACCCACGCTGGAGCAGGATTTCCTGCCCCGCCAGCGCCTGCGCGAAGCGGTAGAGAAAATGCGCAGTTATTGATTTGTTGACAGCATGAAGCGTATCTGCAACAGCGGCCGGTGGCTGAGTATGGTAATAGTGGCCGCGCTGCTGCTGGCTACCCCGGCCTGCCAGCGCCATCCTTACCGCATCCCCGACCCCAAAGGCCCGCCCATAGCCAAGGTGAAGCGCAACCGCACCCCCGGCAACGAGGCGGCCGACGGGCGGGTGCTGGATGTGGAGCGCGAAGCCGTGAAAATGCCAAAAAACCGCCTCGATAAGCAGGGACTGGTGAAAAAGCCCAAGCACGACCAGCGGCGGCTGAAGCCCCGCCATGAGCGCCGCCGGTTTCTGGGCATTAGCATGCCCTTCTGAGTGGCCCTGCCGGCTGCCCGCCCCTACTACATGCCGCCTGGCCATGGTATGGTCCGGAATGCGTAGCTTTCCGTAGCGCTTACCGCCCTGCAGTCTGGATTATCTGCTTACTCCTTATCGTCCGAAAACTATGCGTTATCTATTTATTGGCGCCTTGTTGCTGGCTTTGTCGGCCACCGAGGCGCAGGCGCAACTGGAGTCGAGCAGCCCGGCCAGCCAGCGGACGGCCAGCCGGAAGGCGCTGCGCGATGCCCGCAAAGTAGAGGCGCGCTACAAAGAGTCGCACCTGGCCGTGAGCAAGAAGGAGCTGCGGATGAAGGCGGCCGGCCGGCTGGCCACGCTGCCGCCCCCGGCCGGGCAGCCCGACTACAAGTTCAGCCGCGACGGCACACCCCGCGTAAGCGAACCAACAAAGATGCATTTGCGTCTTCGTCGTAAGAAGCCCAACGCGGCTCCGGTACAGTAGTACCGATTCTTTTCAAGTTTCACTTCCCCACCCTGTATGACTCCCTGGCAACCCCTCACCCAAGCCGAGCAGCTTTCCGAAATCGTCCGCGAATCGGCCGGGCAGCCGGTTATCGTGTTCAAGCACAGCACCACTTGCTCCATCAGCGCTATGGCCAAGAGCAAGATTGAGCGACAGTGGGCCGATGCCGGCCTCGAAAATGCCAAACTCTACTACCTCGATCTGCTCAATTACCGGCCCATTTCGCAGGAGCTGGCTCAGCAGTTTAAGGTGCAGCACGAGTCGCCCCAGCTGTTGCTGATTCAGGATGGCGCATGCACCTACCACGCTTCCCACAACGGCATCCGCCTGAGCGACGTGAAGCAGGCGGCGGCAAAGTAACGTAGTGCTTGCTAGTGCTTTGTGCTTAAGTCGGCCAGAAGATCCGGTAAGGGTATGATGGAACGAGCTAAGCACAAAACAACAGCCGCTAAGCGTTGTAGTCAAACTGAACCTGCTGCTTTATCTCGGGGTTCAGGCTGAGTGCTACCGGGCAGGTTTTGGCGGCCCGCTCAAGCAGGGTGCGCTCCTTTTCGGGTAGCGACGCCGGCAGCCGGAACGTCAGGTCAATCTGCCCGATGCGGCGTGGGTCGCTGAGCATGTGCTTGGTGGTGTCCCAGCTGGCACTGCTCAGGTCGAGGCCATGCCGCTCGGCCACGATGCCCATAATGGTCATCATGCACGAGCCCAGGGCCGAGCACACCAGGTCGGTGGGCGAAAACGCTTCGCCTCTTCCTTGGTTATCGGTAGGGGCATCGGTCAGAATGGTGTTGCCCGAGGCGACGTGGGTGGCTTCGGTGCGCAGCTGGCCGGCGTAGCGGGCGGAAATGGTGCTCATAAGAAACAGGTAAACAGGCGAAGTATGCGGGCTAATTTACGTACTTTCGGAGGGGTTGGCAGCCAGCGGCAGCCGGCCCCGTCGTTTTTCAACCGACTCTCTATGTATTCCCGACCCGTACGCACAGTTGCCAGCCTGGGCAGCACGTTGCTGCTGGCCCTGCTGGCAGCCCCGCAGGCACAGGCACAGCGCAAGCCGCGGCCTGTTGCCCCGGCCCGGCCTAGCATCAGCAACGACCAGCCCTCCTATAGCAAAGAGTTTACGTACGGCGTCAACTTTAATACCCGCGGTGGCCTGTTGGGCGGTGTAGCCGTGCGCTCCACGCGCCTGCTCAACCAAGACTGGGCCCGGTTCTGGAGCCTGGAGCTGGTAGAGGTAAAGCACCCGAAAGAGGAGAAGGCCACCATATCCAGCCGCACAGCTGGCATAACGGGAACCATAGTGCCGGGGAAAAGCAACTACTTTTTTGTGGCGCGGCCCAGCATAGGCTTGCAGCGCGTGCTGTTTCGTAAAGCGCCCGACGCGGGTGTACAGGTAAACGGCCTGCTGGGCGGCGGCCCCTCAATTGGCCTTCTGATGCCTTATTACATCAACTACAACTACCAGGACCCCAACGGTGGCCCGCTCGATGTGCGGGCCGAGCAGTACGACCCGGCCAAACACACGGGCCCGGGTGGCAGCATTCTGGACCGCGCCCCGCTATTTGCCGGCGTGGGCGAAACCAAGCCCCTGGTGGGAGCCCACATACGCGGGGCGCTCAGCTTTGAATTCGGCCGTTACCGCGACGCGGTAACCGGCGTTGAGGTGGGCGTGCTGGCGGAGGCCTACGCCAAAACCCCGGTCATTATCCGCAACCAGCTGACGGAGGACAGCGCCATCAACGACCGTTTTCTGCCCTCGGTGTACCTCACAGTTTACATAGGCAGCCGCCACTAAGCGCTCCTTTTGGCGGGTTATGTAAAGAGCATAAGGGAGAAAGGCCAAAACAACCCGGCCTTTTATCCCTTATGCTTTTATCATTCATGCCTTATCCTCATCCCCATTCCTCGTACCTTTGTGCTATGGATGATTTGTTGCTGACTCTGCCCATTATTCAGCCCGAAGCGGCCGCCCCTGCCAAGGCCCGCAAGCCCGACTGGCTGCGCGTGAAGCTGCCGGTAGGCCCGGCTTATGCCAACGTGCGCCGCCTCGTCGACGAGCACAAGCTGCACACCATCTGCGAAAGCGGCAACTGCCCTAATATGGGCGAGTGCTGGGGCGCGGGCACGGCCACGTTCATGATTCTGGGCAACATCTGCACCCGTTCATGCTCGTTCTGCGCCGTGGCCACCGGCCGGCCCTCCGAGCTCGACCTGGATGAGCCCCGCCGCGTGGCCGAGGCCATTCAGCTGATGGGCGTAAAGCACGCCGTGCTTACCAGCGTGAACCGCGACGAGCTGAAGGACCGCGGGGCCAGCGTGTGGTACGAAACCGTGGTGCAAACCAAGCAGCTCAGCCCCGCCACCACCATCGAAACCCTGATTCCGGACGTGAAGGCCAACTGGGCCGCACTCGATACCATGATTGCCGGCGGCCAGGAAGTGGTGTCGCACAACATGGAAACTGTGGGCAGCCTCTACCGCCTCGTGCGCCCCCAGGGCAAGTACGACCGGAGCCTGGAGCAAATCCGGCGGACCAAGCAGGCCGGTAAACGCACCAAGTCGGGCATTATGCTGGGCCTGGGCGAAACCAAGGACGAGATGTACCAGGCTATGGACGACCTCGTGGCCCACGGCCTCGATATCCTCACGCTGGGCCAATACTTGCAGCCTACCAAGCGCCACATTGAGGTAGCCGAGTTCATCCACCCCGACCTGTTTGCCCACTACCGCGAGGAGGGCCTGCGCCGGGGCTTAAAGTATGTGGAAAGCGGCCCGCTGGTGCGCTCCAGCTACCACGCCGAGCGCCACGTGAACGTGCCTATCTAGACGGCCTGTTATGCACTGGTAGCGTAATTTGGGGTATGGCACAGCGAAGTGGTTACCCCAGCGACGTAACGGATGACGAATGGACATTTGTAGCGCCTTACTTGTCCCTGGTGCGCGAAGACGCCTCGCAACGGCAGCACGCGCTCCGGGCCGTGTTCAACGCCCTGCGCTACCTGGTCAAAACCGGCTGCGGCTGGCGCTACCTGCCCCACGACCTGCCGCCCTGGCCGGCAGTCTACCAGCAATGGGCGCGCTGGCGCGATAACCGGTGTTTTGAGCACATGATGGCCGATTTGCGCGAGTTGGCCCGCGTGCTGGCCGGACGTGAGGCCGAGCCCACGGCCGTCATTTTGGACTCGCGCACCCTGCAAAGCACGCCCGAAAGCGGCGCCCGCGCCGGTTACGACGGGGCCAAACGACGCAAGGGTAGCAAGGTACACGTGGCCGTCGACACGCTGGGTCACCTGCTGGCCGCGGTCGTCACGCCAGCCAACGTGACCGACCGCGGGCAGGTTGATGCGCTCTGTGAGCGGGTGCAGCAGGTCACAGGCCAAAAAGTGCAGGTGGCGTATATAGATCAGGGCTACACGGGCGAAGACGCCGCGTACGCCGCGGCCGTGCACGATATTGACTTACAGGTTATTGCCAAGCCCGAAGGCCAACCCGGCTTTGTGCTGCTGCCCCGCCGCTGGGTCGTCGAGCGCAGCTTCGGCTGGGCCGCCCGCTTCCGCCGTCTGGCTCGCGACTACGAACGCCTGGCCCTGACCATGCAGCAATTCCACTTCCTGGCCTTCGCTACACTCTTGCTGGCAAAAGACGTTTTCCGCGCCACCAGTCTATAACAGGCTCTAGACGGCCTGACTGGCCACGCGACCCGCTTTCGAGCTACCAAAAGGCTTATTTCAACAAAAAGACCTTTCCGCAAACCGGAAAGCTTTTTGGTGAGAGCCGGTAGGGTCGGTAATTTCGGCGGTAGCTGCTAGGGGGAGTGGCTGGCCAGAGTGGTCTTGGCTGAAGGCCAGCCACCTCTCAGTTCTCCTTTATAAGGCTGCTTGTTTCTGCTATGATCCTTCGTAAACTTTCCCGCAACCTCACGTTCTGGGTGCTGTTTTCCATCGTGGCCGGGGTTCTGCTCGGCCACTTCCGGCCCGCCGTGGCCGTGCAGATGGAGCCGCTGGGCCGGCACTTCATCAATGTGGTCAAGCTGTTTATCAATCCCATTATCTTCCTCACCATTACGGTGGGCATCAGCTCGATGGGCGACCTTAAAAAGGTGGGGCGCATTGGGGGTAAGGCCCTGCTGTACTTTGAGGTGATAACCACGCTGGCCTTGCTCATTGGCGTAGGCGTGGCGGCCCTGGTACGCCCCGGCGACGGCGTGGCAATGGTTGGCAGCCCGGCTACCGCCAGCGTAGGCGAGTACACCGAGCGGGCTGCCGGCTTCTCGTGGAGCCACTTTCTGGCCGATAACCTCACGCTGCAGGTATTGCTGATTGCCATTGTGCTGGGCATGCTGCTGAGCCGGTACGCGGGCCGTCAACCCCTTATCGACCGGCTGAAAACAGCCTCGGTTTATGTGTTTCGGGGGCTGCGCTGGGTGATGATGCTGGCCCCTGTCGGCGCATTTGGGGGTATGGCTTTTACCATTGGCAAATACGGCCTGAGTACGCTGCTGCCGCTGGGCAAGCTGATGATAACGGTGTACCTGACCATGGCCCTGTTCATTTTTGTAGTGCTGGGGGCCATCATGCGCTATTGCCGGGTAAGCCTGTGGGCCTTTCTGCGCTACATCCGGGCCGAGCTGCTTATTGTGCTGGGCACGTCCTCATCGGAGGCCGGTTTGCCGGGGCTCATGGAGAAGCTCGTGGGCATGGGCTGCGCCCGGCCGGTGGTGGGGCTGGTAGTGCCCACCGGCTACTCCTTCAACCTCGATGGCACGACCATTTACCTCTCGCTGGCCACTATTTTCCTGGCTCAGGTATTCCACGTCGAGCTATCGGTAATGCAGCTGCTGACGATGGTGGGCATTCTGATGGTGACTAGTAAAGGTGCGGCCGGCGTAACGGGCAGCGGCTTTGTGGTGCTGGCCAGCACGCTCACCGCACTTAAAGTTATTCCGGTCGCAGGCCTGGCGCTGCTGCTGGGCGTGGATAGGTTTATGTCGGAGGCCCGCTCCATCACCAACTTCATCGGCAACGGCGTGGCTACCATTTTTCTGGCCCACCATGAAGGCGCCCTCGACCATGAGCAGGCCGCCGCCGCGCTGGGGCTGCGACCCATTGCGGTTGCCGGCCCGGCGGCAACCACAGCGGCACCGCTACTGTCCGAAAAGGCCGGCTGACTGCCCTCACAAGGGCATTACAACACCGCTATTCAAACGCAAAAACCCCCGCCAGATTTGCTGGCGGGGGTTTTTGTATTTAGATGAGGCCGCTTACTCGCGGTATGCCTGCGAATTGGTAGGTCGGCCGTCCTGGGGAGGGTAGTTGCCCAGAATGCTGGTGACGATGCGCTGCACCTCGACCTCCGAAATAGTCTGGTTATCGACCTGGGCCTGGCCCTGGCCGCGCCACGCCAGCTCTTTGCGGCTGGCATCCACGAAATCCAGAATGAGCGTGCCGGCTTTGTACTCGGTTACGTAGCCGCGGTTGTAGAGGCTGCCATAGCCGTAGCCATACCCATAGTAGGGGTTGCCATAAGGGCCATAGGGCGAGCTTACGGCCCGCTGCTTGTCCTCTACGCGGGCACTGTAGGCTACGTACACATCGGGCGTGGCCGTGGCCTCTACCATCGTCATGCCTTTCGCGCCGAGCTGCTGCTCCACAGCCGTCCGGATACGCTTATCCAGAAACGACTCGTACCCCCGCGCCGGGCCACCCTCCGTGTCGGTGCGCTGCTGCGGATACCAGGCCCAGGTGCGGTAGGCCCGGAAGTTGACGGAGTGGTCGTAGTCGGAGGTGACGCCTACGCGGGCGGCAGTGGTGCAGCTGGTGGCACCCAGCAGCAAGCCAAAGCCCAGCACAGAGTAAGCCAACGGGCGGAGCAGAAAGCGGGATATACGATTCATAGGAGTAAAAAAGGCGGTAGAAAAACCATTTGCGGGCTATACTAAGGCCGCGTACCGGTACAGGTAAACAACAGCCCCGGCTACCCAGACGTTCCCGCAACGCAGTGCAGCCTCCCGGGGTGGGGTAGTAGAATTATAAACGCCCGAAGTTGCCCCGCGACTATAATTGTGGTTATCTTTTGTCGAAATTGTCGTTTCCTGATTTGATACTCATGAAGAAAACCGTACTCTATCTGGGCACTTTGGCTCTGCTATCTGCCTCCTGCAGCTCCTCGCGCGACGACTCCCGCTCGCGCCGCCCCGACGCCGCCCCGGTAGCCCATACATCGGTAGTCGAGTGCATTCTCTACGACGGCATGACCAAGACCTCCAAGCAGCTGACGACCCTGGCTGCCGGCAGCGAAGTGCAGGTAATGGACACGGTGAGTGCCTACTTTGTGAAAGTGCGCGTAACGGCGGCCGGCAAAACCGAGTCGGGCTACATGTACCGTACCTGCTTCGGTAAGCAGTAGCAGCAGCAGCAGCCACTGGCCGGCTGCTTTGGTGGCCCGGCCCGGTGCCGGTTGCGAATCCGGCGTATCTTCGGGGTCTGTTTATTCGTGCCATGGCTGCTACTCCCGCTTCTGCTCCCACCCCCGAAAGCCTGGCTGCCGAGCTGGCCCAGGAACGCCGGCTCCGACAGGCGGCCGAAGGCCAGGTGGCTGGCCTGCGCCGCCACCTGGCCTCCACGCAGCGCACTGTTGGCCGGCTCACCGACAGTATTACGCGCCTGACCCAAAACCTGCGCGTGGCCGTGCTGGTGGCCCACCAGAACGGTACAGTTGCGCTGCTTAACCAGGAGTTTTGCGACCTGTTTGGCATCAGTGAAGCCCTGCCGCTGGGCCAGCTCGACTGCCCGGTAGAGCCGCTGCTGGAAACCCTGCAGGCCCACACCGCCCGGCCCGAACTGGCCCGCCAGCGCCTCGATGCGCTGCGCCAGGCCAACCAGCGGGTGCTGGGTCAGGATCTGGAGCTGGCCGACGGAACGGTGCTTGAACTGGACTTTGTACCCCTCAGCGGCCCCGACGAGCTGGTGGCGGCCGGCTATCTGCTCTCGTTTCGCGACGTAACGCAGGCCCGCCGGGCCGAGCAGTACCTGCACTCACTCTCGCGCATTCCGGGCCAGGACCCCAACCTGATTCTGCGGCTGCACGCCGATGGCCGGCTGCTGTACAGCAACCCGGCGGCCGAGGCGTTGCGCCTCGAATACCTGCAGCCGGAGGCCGAGCCGGCGCTGGCCGGGCAGTTGTACGCGGCCGCCTGCCAGGCCCTCGGCACGCAGGAGCTGGTGCAGCTGGAAGTCGATTTCGGGCCGCGCTGCTTTCAGCTGGCCATCACGCCCTTCCCCGACGACCAGTACGCCAACCTCTACCTGACCGATATTACCCCGCTCAAGGAAGCCGAAAAGCGCTTGGCCGAGCAGCAGGAGTTCTACGAAACTGTGCTCAACCAGCTGCCCGCCGATGTGGCTGTGTTTGATGCCCGGCACCGCTACCAGTTCGTTAACCCGGCCGCTATCCGCAACGACAAGCTGCGCCACTGGATTATCGGCCACGACGACTTTGAGTATGCCGCCTACCGCCGGCGCTCCGACAAGCAGGCCCGGCACCGCCGCCAGCAGTTCGAGCAGGTGGTAAGCCAGCGCGTTACGCTGGCCTGGGAGGAGCATCTGATGGGTCATGATGGTGCGCGGCTGGCCCTGCGCCACATGGCCCCCGTGTTTACGCCGGCCGGCGAGCTGCGCATGGTTATTGGCTACGGCATCGACATAACCGACCGCTACAACGCCGAAGAGCTGCTGCGCCAGCGCGAAGCCGAGCTGCGAGAAAACCAGGCGTTCATCCGGGCCGTAGTCGATACAACGCCCAGCGCTATCTGGGCTACTGATGGCCGGGCAAACGTGCTGTTCAGCAACCGCACCTTCAACGAGCTGCTCGAACTCAGCAGCCACCGCCAGAGCCCCGAGCCCGGCAGTATGGCTGCCCGGGAGTTGGAAGAATTTACTGCCTCCGATGAGTTTGTGCTGCGCACGGGGCAGGAGCTGGTGCACGAAAACACCTTCACGCTGCGCAATGGCACCACCATGTGGCTGCAAACCGTGAAGCGCCCGCTGGTGCGGGCCGATGGCAGCGTGAACGTGCTGGGAGTAAGTACCGACATCACGGAGATGAAAAATGCCCGGCAGACCCTGGAGAAAAGCACCAAGCAGTACCGCGACCTGATGCAGTACTCCCAGGCCCTGATCTGCACCCACGACCTGACCGGCCGGATTTTGTCGGTGAACCCGGCCGCGGCCCAGCTGGTAGGCGCCGCGCCCGAACGACTGGTGGGCCGCATGCTGCGCGAAATTCTCGACCCGGGCTTCCACGACGAGCTCGGGAAGTACCTGCGCCAGGCCCACGAGCAGCAGCAGCTTACGGGCCTGCTCACGCTCAGCGGCCCCGACGGCCGGCTCCATCACCTCATCTACGACAACTACCGGGTAGAGGAGCCCGGCGAGAAACCCTACGTAATTGCCTATGGCCAGGAAATAACCGAGCGCCTGCTGGCCGAAAAAGAGCTGATTCGGGCTAAGGAGGAAGCAGAAAACACCGCCCAGGCCAAGGAAAATTTCCTGGCCAACATGAGTCACGAAATCCGCACACCCATCAACGGCATTTTGGGGATGGCCGGGCTGCTGGCCAAAACGCCGCTCAACGAAACCCAGCAGGAACACCTGCGGATTCTGCGCAGCTCGGGCCGCCATTTGCTCACCGTTATCAACGATGTGCTCGACGTAGCGAAAATGGAAGCCGGCCAGCTGGAGCTCGAACGGGTGCCGTTCGATATCTGCCAGTCGGTTAAGGAAGCCGTGCAGACCCTGGCTTACCGGGCCGAGGAGAAGGGCCTTGATTTCCGGGTAAAGCCCCTCGAGCTGCCCCTTTCGCTGGTGGTGGGCGACCCCGGCCGGCTCAACCAGATCCTGCTCAATCTGCTCAGCAACGCCCTCAAGTTCACCCACCAGGGCTGCGTGGAGCTCGGCGGCCGCCTGCTGCACGAAACCGATACGGAGCTGGCCCTGGAGTTCTGCGTACGCGACACCGGCATTGGCATTGCGCCCGACAAGCAGGAAAGCATCTTCGAAAACTTTGCCCAGGCCTACGCTGATATTTCGCGGCGCTTCGGGGGCACGGGCCTGGGCCTGACCATCAGCCGGCGGCTGGTGGAGCAGCTGGGCGGCCGCATGTGGGTGGAAAGCGCCGAGGGGCAGGGCAGTGCGTTCTATTTCACGCTCACGCTCCCCAAGGCGGGCAAGCTGGCCCCGGCCCCCGCACCCCGACCCCTGCCCGACTATGGCCGGCTCCGGGGCCGGCGGGTACTACTGGTCGAAGACCACCCCGTCAATCAGCAGCTGGCCCTGCTGATGCTGGAAGGCTGGGCCGTGGAAGCGCACGTAGCTTCCGACGGCCCCGAGGCCCTGCACCAACTCGAAGCCCGCCTCTACGATGTGGTGCTGATGGATATCCAGATGCCCGGCATGAGCGGCCTCGATGTAGCCCACGAGCTGCGCCGCCACCCCGACCCCCACCGGGCTAATACGCCCGTAATTGCCCTCACAGCCAACGTGATGCGCTCCGATAACGACGCCTACCGCGCCGCCGGCCTCGATTATCTGTCGAAACCGTTTGAGGAAGATGAGCTGTTTCATAAGCTCGAAGCCAACCTGCGGCCCGTGGCGGTTGCCGTTCTGGAAATTCAGCCTGTTCCGCCTCTGCCCGTAGTCGCGGCCGAGCCAGAGGCAGCGGTACTGCCCGGGTCCGTTCCAACCCTGTTCGACCTCACCCGGCTGCGCGATACGGCCCACGGCAGCAGCATTTTCATGCAGAAAATTATTGGCTCGTTTCGCACGCACACGCCGCTGGTCGTGAGCCAGCTGCGCGAAGCCGCCGCTGCCGCCGACTGGCCCGCCGTGGGCATGCTGGCCCACAAGCTACGCCCCTCGCTGCAGCTGCTGAGCATCGGTAGTACCGAGGAGGCCATTGCCCTGCTCGAACCTCTCTCGCGCCCCACTACCTATGCCCTGCCCGACTCCGATATCTTGCTGAGCGCCACCTTTGCGCTGGCCGAAACGCTCACCGCCGCCGTCGAGCAACTCGGTACGGTGCGGGTGGAATAGTAGTTGCGCTTAGTGCTTGGGGCGTAGGGCGTAAGCTGTTCAGAACGGCCTACGCACTACGCCCCGAGCACTAAGCGCAACTCTATATACGGTTCAGTTTGCTGAAAAAGGCCTCCTGGTAGGATTTGCCAATGGGTACGTGCTGGCCACCGGGTACCACAGCCGCCCCGTCCTCGATGGCCTCGATGCGCTTGAGGTTGAGAATGTAGGAGCGGTGTACGCGTACGAAATGCTCGAAGGGCAGGCGCGCATCCAGCGACTTCATGGTGGTATACACGATGTACTTCTGCTTTTCGGTAACGATTACCACGTAATCAGACAGGGCTTCGATGTAGAGCACCTCGTCGAAGTTGATGCGCACCATTTTACTGTTCACTTTCACGAACAGGTCATTATCGGGGGCGACCATGGAAGTGGCCGGTACCGCAGCGGCGGCAGCCGGCGTTTCGTGCTGTAGCAGGGCCCGCTGCACCGCCCGGCTGAAGCGGGCATAATCGAAGGGCTTAACCAGGTAATCGGTTACGCGCAGGTCGAAGGCATCGACGGCAAAGTCTTCGTGGGCCGTGGTGAGGATGACGATGGGTGGGTCGGGCAGAATGCGCAGCAAGTCGAGGCCGTTGAGCTGGGGCATCTGCACATCCAGAAACAGCACATCCACGCGGTTTCCGGCCCGGAAGTAGTTCAGGCCCTGTAGCGCGTCGTCCATCGATTCGACCAGCTTCAGGGAGCTGGTGAGCGAAATATAATGCTCCAGTGTCAGCCGGTTGATTTCTTCATCATCGATAATAGCGCAGGTGAGGATACTGGCCATGGTAGCGTAGGGATAAGGGTGAAGAAAGCTGGGCCGCGGCCCCAACCCACGCCATCGGAGCTGCCCCGAAAAGGGACTTATCTGGGGGCGCAGCGTAATAGTGGAGTGGCTAAGCTAACCTTTTTGGATTAATCGGCCAAGCTGTGCAATGGCACCGGCATTAGCTGCGGAGCGCCATCTCGGCGGCTACCAGTGCCTGCACCTCGGGCCGCTCATAATCGGCCTCGGACTGGATGTGCGGCATCAGGCGCTGCATTACCTGCTCCTGTGCCTGCCCGTTGGCCAGGGCCTCGGCATAGGGCAGGTGCGAAAACGTAACCTGCGAGTAGAGGGGCTGCCATTGCGCCGGGAACTGGGCAGCCAGCCGGCCCTCAATCTTTTTCTGGAGCAGGAAGCGCGGGTCGGCTACCCGGTCGCGCATTTCGTAGAAATTGTACACGGCCAGGTCGGCCATGGCGTCGGTATTGGGCTTGCGCATGGCTTCAAACCGGCGCATAATGTGCGGCCAGTCGGCGCCATGCTCTTCCAGCAGCTCGGCCAGCACGGCGCAGTCTTCGAAGCCCGAGTTCATGCCCTGGCCATAGAAGGGCACAATGGCGTGTGAGGCGTCGCCGAGTAGCAGCACGTCGTCGTTGTAGCTCCACGGAAAGCAGCGCACGGTAACGAGCGAGCTGGTAGGGTTGGCGAAGAACTCCGTTTCCAGGTCCGGCATCAGCGGCAGCGCATCGGCGAAGTGCTCGGCAAAAAAGGTGCGTACCTGGGCTGGGGTTTGCAGGGCCGCAAAGGATTTGGCCCCCTCATAGGGAAAAAACAGGGTGCAGTTGAACGAGCCGTCGAGGTTGGGCAGCGCAATCATCATGTACTGGCCCGGGGCCAGATGTGCAGCGCGTGCTTGTCGAGGGGCCAGCTGCCGTCGGGGGCCGCAGCAATGGTCAGCTCCTTGTAGCCGTAATCGAGGTACTGCTGCGAGTAGTTGAACCGGTCGGTGCGCTGCATGGCCCCGCGTACGGCCGAGTAGGCCCCATCGGCCCCAAACAGGCGCTGATAGGGCTGGGTGCGGGTCTGGCCGGTGGTTTCGTCGCGCATTTCCAGCTGGCTCCGGCGCAGATCCACGCGCTGGCAGTGCTGCTCAAACTGCACCCGGATGCCGGGCTGCTCCTCCACCAAGTCCAGCATCCGCCGGTTCAGGCCGGCCCGCGACACCGAGTAGATGGCCTGCCCGTCGTGGCCGTAGGGCTGAAACGTGAGCTGTCCATCCACGCCGTGCATCATGCGGCCGCGCATGGCAATGGCCACCTCGCGCACGGCCTCGGCAATGCCTACGCCCTCCAGGGCCCGCCAGCCCCGGTCGGAGAGGGCCAGATTGATGGAGCGGGCCTCCACTTTGGCCTCGCCCCGGATGTCGGGCCGGCGCTCAAACAACTCGACCGTGTGGCCGTGCCGGGCTAAGTACAGCGCCAGCAAACAGCCCACCAGCCCCGCGCCCATTACGGTGAGGGTTTCGGCCGGTGGCTGCGGGTTGGCGGGGGAGGAAGTAAGCATGAGCAAAAGGGTAGGCGGAAAAAGCGGAACGAGGCCCCGAAGGTACTCTATTGCGCTGGTATAGGGGCGCAGAACAGTAGCATGCCAGACGTTGGCCGAGGCATTCGGGGTGTTGGACGAGAAAGTTCCCCGACGCGGCTTTTTTGCAAATCCGCTCATCTGATGCGTGCCGTACTTTGCACTATAAACAGAACCACTTGACCACAGATTGCCCCCCGATGCTAGCTGCCCCCACTTTAGTTTTATGCGGAATACAACCGAAATCCGCCCGTCATCGGCGGGCCCGGCAGCGGCGGCATCTGGTGCGGCTCACGTTTGTCTATGATATGGCGCGGCAGCCGCGCCAGCAGCGGCTGCTGGCATCTGCGAAGGGCATTGGTAGGGTAGTACGCATCGGCGACTATGTGGTGGGCGATGAGGATTGCCCGTGGCTGTATGGCCCAGCCGATGTGCGCTACTAGTTTCGGGTCGGTAAAATTATTTCTGCATAAAAAATCCCATATAAATACCAATTTTCAAAGCTCAACCTTTTTGTAATCAATTACTTGTAGGTAGGATATGCGGTATGCCTACTATATATTTGCAGCCCCTTCTGGCAGAAGGGGCTTTTTTGTATTTTTTCATTTCCTCTTTTTACATGCGAAAACCTTACTGTTTATTGCTCTTATTACTACTTCTGATGGGACAGAGCCTGGCCGGTTGGGCGCAGGAAGCGGTACCCGTAACCGGGTCAGTACTTACCGATACCGGACAACCGCTGCCCGGAGCAACCATATTCATCAAGGGCACCTTCATTGGTACGAGCACCAGCCGCGACGGCGGCTTTCTGTTGCGAACCGATTTCAGCAATGGCCCCGTAATACTGAGCGTTTCGTTTGTGGGCTACGTAACCCAGGAGCTGACGCTGAGCAAGCCCGATAACGGTATCAAGGTGACGCTCAAGCCCAACCCCATTCAAGCTGCGGAAGTAATTGCTTCGGCCTCGCGGAAAGAGGAGAACATTCTGCAGGCCCCCGTAACGGTGGAAAAGGTGACCTCGGAGCAGGTATTGCGCCTGCCTCCGCCCGATGTGCAGGTGGGCCTGAACCAGTTCAAGGGTATTGATGTGAACGGCACGAGCATGCTGATGAACTCGCTCAGTACCCGGGGCTTCAACTCGCCCAAATCGGAGCGCCTGATTCAACTGACCGACTATTTCGACACCCAGTCGCCGTCGCTCAACATCAACTCGGGCAACCTCCAGGGCCTGCCCGAAATCGATATAGAAAGCATCGAAATTATCCACGGGCCGGCCTCGGCCCTGTACGGTGCCAACGCCTTCAACGGGGTGCTGCTCCAGAACTCGAAAGACCCCTTCGTAACCGAGGGCCTGACGCTGCGTGTGCGCGGCGGCGGGCGTGCCCTTTTCGACGGCCAGCTCCGCTACGCCAAGCGTATCGGCCAGAAGTTCGCCTTCAAGGTTACGGGTGCCTACCTGACGGCCGACGACTGGTTGGCCGAAAACTACTCGGCTACCGACCGGCGGGTGGAGAGCCGCAACAATGACCAGGGCTCGACGCTGGGGTACGATGCGGTGAACAACTACGGCGACGTGGCCTTCCGGGTGCCGGATAGCTATCCGATTGCCGATTTGCGGGGTAAAACGCTGTTTATGCCCGGTTTTGCCGAGCAAGCGCTGGTAGGAACCGACGAGCGGGCCAAGTCGCTGAAAGTGCAGCCGTCGTTGTCGTACCTGCTTACTAACACCATAAAAGTAACCGTAGGCGCAGCTACAGCCGCGGCACGGCCAGCTACCAGAGCTCCAGCCGTTACCGGTTCAAGGACTATGGCACCAACCAGTACCACGGCGAAATTAAGGGTAGCCGCTGGTTTGTGCGCGGGCAGTCGGTGCAGGATTTCGGGGCCAACTCGTACGATTTGAACCTGCTGGGCTCGTTTATCCAGAATTCGCCCATTGCCACGGGTGGCGGCACCACCTACGCCCAGCGCTACTTTGGGGCCTATCTGAATGAGTATGCCGTGTCACGCGGCAAGGGCCAGACCAACGAACAGGCCCAGCAGACGGCTTTTTCGCTGGTGAGCCAGGGCGCTTTCCAGCTCGACCCCAACTCGGCCGAGTTCCGCAACCTGCGCAGCCAGATCATCAGCGACGCGACGCCCGGTCGTGGAGCCCGGCTCAACCCCAGCTCGCTGCTCAACGAAGGCAACGCCCAGTACAACTTCCGGCTGGCCGAAACGGCTGACCTGATTGTGGGCGCGGCCTACCGCAAGTTCCGTCTGGGCTCCAACGGCAACCTGTTCAGCGACATTGAGAACCGGATTCAGAACAACGAATTCGGGGGCTACGCACAGCTAACCAAGAAGCTGCTCGACGAGCGCCTGAAAGTGGCGTTGGCTGGCCGGATCGATGCTTTCAAGAACTTCAAGCCGGCCTTCTCGCCCCGGGCTTCGGTGGTGTACTCGGTGGGGGCTACGCGCCAGCATAACTTCCGGGCCAGCTTCGGCCGCGCCTTCCGTTCGCCCACCCAGCTCGACCAGTACATTCGGCTCGATGTGGGCCAGCTGCTACTGCTGGGCAACGTGGACAACGGTTTCCAGGGCTACAGCCTGACCAGAGTGGGCGCTGCCGGACCATTGGCTATTGATATTGCCTCGCTGAAGCTGGAGCGCCTGAGCACGTATGAAGTAGGCTACAAAGGAGCCATCGGCGAGAAGCTGGCCGTAGATGTGAACTATTACCGCAACTCCTACAACGACTTTATCGGTGCCCAGCGCTTCAACGGCAACCCCGATGGCAGCCGTCCGGCCACGTTTGGCGCAGCGGGCAGCCGCATATTGCAGGTGTGGACCAATGCCAACCAGCAGGTGAACACGCAGGGTGCAGCCCTGGGCCTGACCTACGCTTTCGCGCCCGCGCTGAAACTGGCCGCCAACTACACGCTTAACGTGCAGGACGATACCGACGTACAGAACGCCGACTTCCAGACCTATTTCAACACGCCCAAGCACAAGTACAACGTAGGCGCCAGCGGCACCGTCATCAGCAACCTGAGCTACGCCCTCAACTACCGCTGGGCACAGGGCCACGAGTACGGCACGCCCTTCGCGGTGGGCCAGCTCGCCGACTATAGCGTAACCGATGCCTACCTGGGCTACAACTTCGCCAAATTGGGGCTCACGCTCCAGGGTGGAGGTTCCAACATCTTCAATGCCAACAACATTCAGGTGTATGGCGGCCCACAGATTGGTCGCCTATTATACCTGGGCCTGCAGCTTGACGTGAAGTAAGAGGTCGACAGCTTCTATACTAAACGCCCCCGCAACAATCGTTGCGGGGGCGTTTTTTCGTTGTGAGAAGAGACGGATTACCGCATTGCCCGGCCATTGCCCGTTAGCGGCCAACCACCAGCCGAAATGTGAGATTCAGCCGTGGTCCAACAGGACGGGCTGTTTTGGGCAGCGCGTGCAGCCAGTTTTGCTGGGTGGGGCCGCGCATCAGCAGCAGGCTGCCGGCGGTAAGGGGCAGGCTGAGGCCGTGGGCCGGCACGCCGGGGCGGGGCCGCAGCCGGAAGGTGCGGGTGGCGCCCAGCGTGAGGGAGGCAATAACGGGCGCGGGGCCCAGCTCGGGTTCGTTGTCGGCGTGGTAGCCCATGCTGTCGTGGCCCGAGCGGTAGAGGTTTAGCAGCACACTATTAAAGCGGGCCCCGGTGGCCGCTTCTACCCGCGCCCGCAACTGCTGCAGGGCCGGCAGCCACGGCAGCGGGTCCAGGCGCAGGCCCGAGTAGCGGTAAGTAGCCTCGGGGTCGCCGTACCAGGCCGTCATCCGGGGCTGCATCACCTCTTTGCCAAACAGCCGGATGGGCTGCTGCTGCCAGAGCACGGCAGCTGTCAGCTCGGCCAGCAAGGCCGCCGCTTCGGTCGGGGCCAGAAAGCCGGTATCCAGCAGCACTTCGGCGGCCGGCAGGAGCAGTGGTTGCAGGGGCATAGGAGCGGCGGCCGGGCCTACAGCGCGTTGGGCATTCCGGCGGGCAGGGCCCCCTGTATCTGGGCAAACAGGTAGTAAAGGCCCAGCAGCAATAGCCCGCAGATAAGCAGGGGAGCCACCCACGAGCGGCTGCGGTAAGGTTGCCGCCCGATGTAACGCGGCCAGAAAAACAGGTTGTACACCAGAATGGCCGGTAGGTTGAAGAACGAGCCCAGCCAGTTTACCTGCTCGCCATACAGGCTTTTCAGCCACAGTACCAGGTAGCCGCCGCCAAACACATAGGCCACTACAAAAGCAATTACGAGCAGCGCGGCCCGGTTGCGCTGCAGTGCGCGCAGGTTCAGCACCAGCATCACGCCCCCGGCAATCATGCTGAAAAGAACCGAGAAGATGGTAATAGCCCCCAGCGAAAATAGCTTGGGGCCGGTGGCTTCGGCTACCTCGGGCAGGGCCTCGCCGCGCGATACGCGGCGGGCCTGGGCCTGCTCGTCAGCCTCGGCCCGCACTACGGCATCACGGCGCTCGGTCTGCTCCTGGCCCAGGCGCAGCTCGGCCATCAAGGCCTCGGCGTTGGGCTCGGGCAGGCCGCGGCGCTCCAGCTCCGCGAGAGCGGCCAGCACGGCCTCCTCGCGGTACTGGTAGCGCTGCTCCACGTATTCGTGCAGCTCAGCCACCGTTTTGCGGCTCATCTTCGCCAGGAAATCTTCCGCCATGATTCAGTTAATAATTGCTCGTTGTCAGTGATGAGTTGTCAGCTGCTGGTTGTCAGTTGCAGTTGTCGTTCTATAGAACCGCCTGACAACTGGCAACTGACAACTAACAACTACTTCGCCCATTCGGTCAGCACCTCGCCTACCCGGCACACGTCTTCGAAGGTGTTGTAGAGCGGGGTAGGGGCCAGGCGGATGACGTTGGGCTCGCGCCAGTCGCCGATAACGCCCACGGCCATCAGGTGCTCGAACAGGTCGCGGCCGCCCTGGTGCACCAGCAACGAGAGCTGGCAGCCGCGCTGGGCAGGGTCCTGGGGCGTAATGATTTCGAGCCGGTCGGGGCCCAGGCCCAGGCGCCGGATGAAGAACTCCAGGTAGCCCGTCAGCAGCTCGCTTTTGCGGCGCAGCGCGGGCATGCCGCCGGCTTCGTCGTGGATTTTGAGGGCGGCCTCATGCACCGCCAGCGCCAGAATGGTACCGTTGGAAAGCTGCCAGCCGGCCGCGCCGTGCATGGGCTTAAAGCCCTTTTTCATCTGAAAGCGCTCCTTCTCGTCGTGGCCCCACCAGCCAGCCAGGCGCAGCAGCTCGGGCTGGTCGGCAAACCGCTCGTGCACGTAGGCACCGGCTACCCCGCCGGGCCCCGAGTTGAGGTACTTGTAGGAACACCAGCAGGCAAAATCCACGTCCCAGTCGTGCAGCTGCAGGGGCACGTTGCCGGCGGCGTGGGCTAGGTCGAAGCCCACCATGGCCCCGGCGGCGTGGCCGGCGCGGGTAATGTCTGGCATATCGAACACCTGGCCGGTGTAGTAGTTGATGCCGCCCATGATGATGGTGCAGAGCGAATCGCCCAGTTCCTCAATTTTGGCCACAATGTCTTCGGTGCGCAGCGTGTGCTCGCCGGGGCGGGGCTGCAGCTCCACAATGGCGTCGTCGGGCGCAAAGCCGCGTAGCTTCACCTGGGTTTCGAGCGCGTACTGGTCAGACGGAAATGCGCCGCCCTCCATGAGCACCTTGTAGCGGGTGGCGGTGGGCTGGTAGAAGCTGATGAGCAGCAGGTGCAGGTTGGTGCTGAGGTTGTTCATCACCACCACCTCGTGGGGCTTGGCGCCCACAATGCGGGCCGAGGGGCCCTGCAGCCGCTCGTGGAAAGGCATCCAGGGCGTATCGCCCTTAAAGTGGCCCTCTACGGCCAGATTCTGCCAGTTCGCAAACTGCACTTCGGCGGCGGCGCGGGCCGTGCGCGGCTGCAGGCCCAGCGAGTTGCCGCAGAAATACAGGCACTCGCCCTGCCCGTCGGGGCCAGGTGGAATCAGGAACTGCTGCCGGAAGTCGCGCAGTGGGTCCTGGGCGTCGAGCTGGCGGGCGAAAGCGAGGGTGGGTTCAAACGTCATCCCGGCAAAGATACCACCCTTAGCCCCGCCCGCCTAGCCACCTGCCCGCATGATTATGGCCTCCTGGTGGCCCGGGTTTATCCAGGTGAAGTGAGCCAAACAGGAGGTGCATACTACGGTGCGGTGGCGGGCGCTTCCATGTAGGTGCCGCATACCGTGCAGGTGCGCAGCGCATCGGAGGCCCAGAACCGGTCCATGACGGGTGGTAGCTGGGCCACGATGTCGGTGATTTCGACGTACTCCTCGTGAAGCTGGTGGCCGCAGTTTTCGCAGTACCACTGGAAGCCGTCGAGCTCTCCGGCCGTGCGATAGCGCTCCAGCACCAGGCCTATCGAGCCGGCCGCCGCCGGGGCGAGTGGGGCACGCCGCCCGGCAGCAGGAACATGCTGCCTGCTTTTATCTCGATGTCCACCGGCCGGCCATCCTCTATTATTTTCACTACCATGTCGCCTTCAAGCTGCAGAAACAGCTCCTCGCCCTCATCCACGTGGTAATCCTTGCGGGCATTGGGGCCGCCCACTACCATCACAATGAAATCCTTGTTGTCTTTGAACACCTGCTGGTTGCCCACGGGGGGCTTCAGCAGGTGGCGGTGGTCATCAATCCACTGCTGAAAGTTGAACGGACGGGCGATGGGCATGAGGCGAATGATGGGGAAGATGGTACGCTTTCGTTCGGGGCCAAAGAATCCACGGCCGGCAAATAACGAAATTCCGGCCGGTGGGGCCGCCCGCGGTTCGGGCTTTATACGGCGTTGGGGCAGCTGTGGCCCCCGGCCCGCGGCGCAACCGGCCGCTTACGCCGCGGCAGCAAAATAATAAGCGGCCTTTTCTTCGCCCCCGCTATCTTTGGCCAATTAGCCACCTATCCGCTCCTGCTTTGGTCCAGTTTCGCACGCTCTCTATTATTATTCCCGTCTATAATGAGGCCCGTACCATTCATCAGATCTTGGATCTGCTGCGCGACCTGCGCCTGGTGAACGATATTGCCAAGGAGATAATTCTGGTGGATGATTGCTCTTCCGACCAGTCGGTGAGCACAATTGAGGCCTACGCGGCCAAATACCCCGAGCTGGCGCTGCGGCTGCTTCGCCACACCGTGAACAAGGGCAAGGGCGCGGCCCTGCACACGGGCATCCGCGAGGCTACCGGCGACTACGTTATCATTCAGGACGCCGACCTCGAATACGACCCGGAGGAATACAACCTGCTCATCAAGCCCGTGCTGCGCGGCTTTGCCGACGTGGTGTACGGCTCGCGCTTTATGGGCGGCAACCCCCACCGCATCCTGTTTTTCTGGCACAGCATCGGCAACGCCGTGCTCACTTTCCTGTCAAACGCCTGCACCGACCTGAACCTGACGGATATGGAAACGTGCTACAAACTGTTCCGGCGCGACATCGTGCAGGGGCTGCAGTTGGAGGAGCAGCGTTTCGGCTTCGAACCCGAAGTAACGGCCAAAGTGGCCCGCGTGCCCAACGTCCGCATCTACGAGGTGGGCATCAGCTACTACGGCCGCACCTACGCCGAGGGCAAGAAAATCGGGTGGCGCGACGGATTTCGCGCCATCTACTGCATTATTAAGTACGGGCTGCTGGGCGGGTAATCCCGCGGCCCGGCCGCCGGCCGCCCTGGTTTAAGCGGCCGCATCAGGCGGCTTCCCTCTGTCGCTCCATCTTCTCTATGCTGCTATCGAAACGCTACGCTACGCGCCTGCCGCTGTACCTGGCCATTGCCACCATGCTTGCCCTGCTGGCCCTGGCCTGGCATTTTTATGTGGAGCGCACGGCCTACTACGACCTGGCCTACCACCTGTTCTACTACCTGAAGGACAAGGCGCTGTTCGTGCAGAACCGGCGCTTCGCGGCCATTGTCACGCAGCTGCCCACGCTGCTGGCCATTAAGGCTGGGTTGCCGCTCGATGTGGTGATGCGGCTGTACTCGGTGGCGTTTATCGGCTACTATCTGGCCGTGCTGCTGGCCTGCGCCTACTGGCTGCGCAATGAGCAGGTGGCGCTGGTAATGGCGCTGTGCTACGTATTGCTGACTTCGCACACATTCTATTGGGCGCAGTCGGAGCTGCCGCAGGGGCTGGCAGCGCTGCTGCTCTACTACGCCGGTATTTCGCGGCAGCTGCCGCTGCAGCGGCGCTTCAGTACCCTGGCGCTGGCCACGCTTATTCCGGTGGCCATTTTCGCCCACCCGCTGCTGCTGCTGGGCTTCCTGTTTATGTGGAGCTACGACTGGTTGCTGAATCAGCGCTTCCGCGACCCGCTCTATTACGGCCTGTTGGTGGTGGGGCTGGCCAGCTATGCGCTGCGGGTGCTGCTTACGCCGCCTGGCTCGTACGAAACCACGCAGATGACCTTCGGCCCCAACCTGAAGCGGTACTTCCCCGACTACTTCTCGCTGAATAGCTTCGATACGTTCTGGGAGCTGTGCCGCACCGAGTTCGTGGCCCTGCCGGTGCTGCTGCTGGTGCTAACGGTGTTTTACCTGCGAAAAGGCACCCTTCTGGCGCTGCTGCGGCTGCTGCTGATGTGGGGCTTCGTGGTGGGCTACGTGTTCATTATCAGCGTAACCCGCGCCGAGTACACGGAGCTGTCTTACCTGGAAAACTTCTACATGCCCCTCACGCTATTCGTGGCTATACCGCTGGCGCTGGAGTTGCTGCCCGCCCTGGAAGGCCGCTGGCCCCGCTGGGCGCCGGTAGCGGTGGCGGGGCTGCTGGCGGTGGTACTGGTGGCCCGGGTAAGCCTTGTCTGGCAGCGCCACCCGCCTTACACTGCTTATCAGCAGTGGATTACGCACGTGTTGGCCTACACCAGGCAGTTTCCCGAGGGCAAGTTTCTGCTCTACCCCGATAACATCGACCCGCACCAGATTCGGGCGGGCTGGCCTTGGTGGGCCCTGGCCAGCGAAACGCTGATTCGCAGCGCCCAGCAAAGCCCCGATTCGGTGCAGACTATCCGCGTGGGCTGGGATATTGATGGGCTGGCGCAGCAGGGCAGCCAACCCGGGGTGCTGCTGGGGCCCTTCGAGGCGCTGCCCGCGGCCGAAATGCCCACCCGCTACGTGCGGTTTCCGTCCACCACTATCTACCGCCGGCTCAACTCCGCACCGCCGCAGGAGCCGGCCGAGCTGGCTGCCTACATCGAGGCCAACCGCAGCGTAACGCTCAGCCTGCCCGATACAGCGCCGGCCCGCTGGACGGCCGGCGAGCAGCACACCATTCGGGTGCGCGTTTCCGTGCCGCCGGCCAACCGGCCGCTGCACTCGGCAATCTGGGTTGAGCACCCCACAATGTTGCGCACCGCCTTCTACCGCAATGGCGACTGGCCGGCCGATGCCATGCCGGTGCCCACGCCACTGGAACTCGACGTCTGGCAGCCCTGGACCCAGACGCTGGCGTTGCAGACTCCGACCCGACCCGGCCGCTACACCTTCGAAGTCAGCCTGATCAGCCAGAACTACCGCGACTGGCCGGTGACGCTGCGCTTTCCGGTGGAGGTGACACCGTAAGCAGGGCCCGACCGCTCGACAAGGCAACAGGCCGTTATGCACTGCATAACGGCCTGTTGCCTTTGTGTTTAGCCGATTATGACTGCCTTTACTCGATAGCCTTTATGGTAATGTCATCGACGTAGACCGGAGAGGTGGCGTTGGAGCGCCACAGAAATACTTTCAGGTGCTGGGTGGGCTTTACACTGTCGGGCAGTACGATGGTTTTGGCAACTTTCACCCATTTCTTATGCACCTTGGCCGCCTCCTGCAGCTTGATGCCGTCGCCGAACAGCTCCGTATTATCAGTGGCAGAATTGACTAGCTGCACACCCAGCTCGGCGGTCGAGTTGTCGTCGGTCAGGTACACCCACGCCTCCACTTCCACGCTGTGCGGCCGGAATGAGACGGTCCGGTACAGGGGCGCGTTGAACGTCAGGCTGAACTCGCGCGTGCGGTCGACGAAGATGGAATACCTACCCGAATGGGCCTGCACCTTGCTCACGGCCTCCGGGTCTCCGGCCCAGCCCAGGGCAGCCTCAAAATCGTTGTGGGTGATGAGGTTAGGGTCGGCCGCGGCGGCTTTTTTTCGGAGGAGCAGGCAGCCGCGAGCAGTAGCAACAGCAGGCTGGAAAGCAGTGGCTTCATAAATGCGAAGGAAGAATGACGGGAAGGGAGTAGTAAAAGGCTGGCCAGCCCAACAGCCCCGGGCCAGCCGCGCAGCCTACTCAAGCACCTTAATCGTCAGATCGTCGAGATACACCGGCGAAGCGGCGCCGGAGCGCCAGAGGAAAACTTTGATGCGCTGGTTGTACGTCGCGTTGGGGGGCAGAACGATTTCCTTGCTCACCTTCGTCCATTGCTTGTAGTCCTTCACCACATCGGCCAGCGCAACACCGTCGCTGAAAATCGGCTCGTTGTTCTTATCGGGGTCTATTACTTGCATTCCCAGCTGGCCGTGGCCTTATCATCGGGCAGGTATACCCAGGCTTCCACCATCAGGCCCCGCGGCTTATGCTCGCTCAGGTTGCCCAGCAGGGTGTTGTAGGTGAGGCTGAACTCGTGGTTCTGGTCTACCATAGTGGCATATTTGCCTGAGTGCGCCTGGTCCTTGGTCAGGGCCATATCGTCGGGCAGCCAACCGGCCAGCGACTCGAAATCGTTGTGGGCAAGCACGCCGGCGTCGGCGGCGGTTTCGGAAGAGGGCGTGGAGCAGGCTGCCAAGCTCAGGGCCAGGCCTAGGTAAAACAGGGGTTTCATACGAAAAAGGGGAAGAGGCACGAAGAGAAAACAAAAATAACTTAAAAAGGCGCTATCCAGTCCCAGTAGCCGAGCTGGATCTATGTCAACCACGTGGTGCAACATCTCTGCTTTTTCTGCTTGAGCAAGAAGCGCGATAAGGGGCATCATTTCGGCCGGTGCCTGTTCACGCAGTACCAAAAGCCAAGCCAGCAAGAAAGTGTATGCCGGCCGTAGTTGTTGGTTCTCAAGCCAACCGTTAACTTCCAGGTAGAGGCCGCCAACTGCCGGATAAACTTGTAGTAACTGTTCAAAATCCTCGTCAGTTAGTAGCTGACGGCTTTTTCTTAGTACACCTACACCCTGGCGTATGCTGGCATCGTCTCCCGTTTCGGCTATGCGGAGCATCAAGACAAATGCTGCCGGCAGCCGCACTGGCGCATAGGCATCCTGCAGGTAAAGAGTAATTTCTGATGATGGCAGAGCCTCCAGTAATTGACGAATATCCGCGCTTGGAATCAGCCCCAAAGTCCACAGCTTGACCTGGAAAAATGTGCTACACCCATGCAAAGCAAGCTCTGTAGCCAGTGCTGCCAAGGCTTCGTTGCTTGTTTTCTGACATAGCTTGAGAAGCTTAACCAACTGCACGAAATTGTCCTCAGTATCTACAGTCCCTAGCTCTTGAAACAGTTGCGGGGCTACCACCGCATCTATCTCTGGAATGCCATAAGCCAGCAAAGGCATCAGGTGGTCGGCTGGTGTGTCAGCGCTCAGGGATACTACGAATGCTGGTATCGGTAGAATGAGGTGCAACGCTTGCCATACTAACTCCGCCAGTCCTGTTATTTCTAGCGAAGCCAGGTAGCGCACCAGCCACATTGCTTTCTGTGTGGACTCTTCGTCACCCGTGTTTAAAATGGCCGCCTCATAGCCAAAGCCATCGAGCGCCGGTAAGTACCGGCAATCGTCCAAAAGTCGTTTCCCCGACTCAGTTTCAACTGATTCTAATACCCTTGCGTATGACCACCGCGCTGAAAAAAAGCCTTTAAAATGGGGCAGGGGCAAATGCTTCAGCAGTAGTGTGCCCCGCAGGTCAAAACCGTAATCAGCACTCCCCGTCAATTCCGGCGCTGCCTCCTTATAGAAATTGAGTACCTCCTCCGGCACGACCTCGGCCAGCCCGTGGCGCTGCCACCAATACCAGGCTGCTTCTCCGGCAAGTCGCTGCCCGATAGTTTCCTGATAGCGTGCTACGTCCTGCGGCAGGTACTGCTGTACTAACTCAATTACCTGCTGTGCTTGCTCAAAGGTACTATCATGGTCAATGCGCTCAAACCAGCGATTCAGGATTGCAGCGCGTAAGCTTTCTGGACCGTGTTCCAGCAATATCTGCAGTTTCGCTTCTGTGAAGCTCCTTAGGTTTGCTCGTAGGTAGGCAACCTCGCTGGCCAACCCCTTCACGTTCGTGGCTCGTAGCTTGGCCGGGTCCTTTGGGCTGACCGATTGCGTGAAGACTACCCACGCCCCTGTTTCAAGTGTGTTGGGCGCAGCGCTGTTAACGTGAACAAATACATCGTCAAAGCCATCCTGCTCAATAAATCCATAGCCGCTTTCTTCCTTATAGCGGACCACTTTACCGATATGACGGATTACAGGCTCCCGTTCTGATTTCCCACTTTCTTTGGCTTTAGCCACCAGCTCGCTTACGGCTAATAATTGCTGTATTGTGACAAACTCCAGGGGCTCATTTACCTGCTGCTGATTGCCCAGTAAGCGGCTCAGCTGAGAAACAGGGTGCCTGTATACATCAGCAACAGCTGACAAACGAATAACTGCTCCTATTGCGTGTGGTGTTTGAGAACTGCGTACTATACTCGCGGTTGGGCCTTTTCCTTCCCCTTTGTAAATACCTTCTTCAAAGCTCACTGAGTCCCCTACATGAGGTACTTGGTAATCGCTGCTGGCCAGTACCCGCTCATTGAAGTGAAAGGTTTTGTCTAGCTCTGGGCTATAGATAAAGCCGAAACCTGCTCCTTGCTGCTTAGAGCGAAAGAAAATAACGATTCCGTTGTAGCTGTTTTCCATAAATAGGGCGCGAGAGTATCAAAGCAGTTGTGAGCGTAAAAGCTGGTTTACATCAATGCCGCAGCCCCACTGCCCCCCAGCCGCGCCGCCAGCAGCTGCTGAAACCAGAGCCGTTTGAGCTGGGCGTTAATTTTGTCTTCGGTGAGCTTGTTGAACAGGTCCAGCTTGGTGTTCACGAACTCTTCCAGCACGTCGTCCAGTACCTCATCGAACTTGGTACGGATGTTCTGCTCCGAGTTCTGAGGGATGAAGGCCCCGGCCAGGTCGGCGTTGGCGTGATGCGGTAGAGGAAATCTATGTTAGGTCGTTGGTCAGCCATGTTGGGGAACCTCACCCCCCGGCCCCTTCTCCTTGGGGAGAGGGGGAGCCGAGTCGGCGCGGGCGTGTTGAGTTAGTTACTTAAAAGTCAGAAAAGAGGACACTTGGTCGCCTTCTATAGCAGCGGGATTCTTGGCTACCAAGGCCATAATACGGTCCTGCATTCGATGGAGCAGCTCATCGGCGTGGATGCGGAGTTCACTGTCGGCCAGGTTGTTCAAAGTCAATGTATCGGCTCTGGTGCGTATGCTGCCGTTGGAGTTGAAATAATTGAACGAGTCATGCGAGGCCAGCCATTGATAGTTGGTGAAGATGTGGCGGTCGTGGCGCACATCGTTGCCGTCTTCGCCCCACACTACCGTAATGTTAGGCACCTGTTCGGTTTCGGCTTCCACAGCCTCCCTAATCAGGTGACGCAACTCAGTGTACGTCACCGGGTCGAGGTTTACTTCTACCGGCTCTGGAGGCAGGGTCATCAGTACAACATTTAGCTTGCCGCACCGGCCGCGAACCAGCGCTTGGAGCAGCAAGGGCAAGTTGTGGCGCACGGCCCATGATGGCCTGCGCAGCAAGTACCGGTCATGGATAATTAGGTCGTGGAAGGGCAGGATATGCGGCGTAAGCTGCGCCCAGGACGCAAACTGCCCTTTGCCTGCACCGATAGTAAAGGGCATTGAGAACTTGTACCGGTCGCCCCTGTGTAGGCGGCTCAGGACGGTCAGTTCCTCTCCTACCCCATCAATCAGGCACGTACCGGCGGCTTGACACGTCGTTACCTCCGCATCATCGGCCAGCACCACCGGCCGGCGATGGGCCGTGGGCTGCGCGTAAAACGTAAGGGACACCGGCCGGTCGGGGTAGGCAGGAGCTGGAAACTTCACCTTGGGGGTATTTTTCTGCCCGGTGGTCATTTGCATGACAAACGGCCGTACGAGTGGGCTGCTATAGGCCTCCAGTGGAGTGCAGTTAATTGCTACCCCTATCTCATTACGGAGCATTTTCATGGTTTCTGCGTGGCCTAGCTGACTGTTAGTGCGCAGAAATGCCTCCAGATTAGCCTTATCAAAATAGACTGTCATTATTCAAATAGCTTAAAAGCGAGCTTGGCTGACTCATCCATCAAAAATCCTTCGCCGAACTCGTCCATGAAAATGCCATCCTTGCGCAACCGCATTTCGTGACCGTACTGCTGGCCATTGGCTTCGCTGGGCTGGTCGAGGTAATAGACTTTGAAAAGCCCCTGCTTCTTCTTGTTCTTTTCGGGATTCCGCTGTTTGAAGTCAGCAGGCAAATTGATAGGTGTTATTACCTGTCCTTCGGTTGATCCAATCCTAGCTGCAACAGCATTGTTTTGCAGCAATTTGTGATTGCCGCCAGCGTTCTTAACCAGCACCTGCGCATTACGGATAAGGTACTCAGAGTGCGTTTCAATGACGAACCGCAGGTTGTGCTTTCGAGCGGTTTCGGCGAACAGTTCGGCCAGCAAGGACTGAAAATGTGGGTGCAGATTGGCCTCCGGTTCTTCGATTAGAACGATCCGGGTCTGCCACCTTTCGTCGAAAGTACCCGCCACACGCTGTTGCAGAATGGTAGCGATATGCAGCAGCATGGTCAGGAGTTGCCCGGCTCCGAAACCTAGGTCTGCCAAATTAATGCGTTGATCACCACGCACTACCTCAATACGAACGGCCGCGTTGTCTATGTTAGTAATTTCCACGCTCTCGCCTATATCAAAGCGCGGCATCCAACGCTTTAGAAACAACTGCGCCGCGTCGTCCGGAACGCTGCCGAGGCGTTGGAACCGGTCAGCCACTACATTGATTTCCGCGCCTTGCCCGCTGCTCGTTAGGTAGAGCCGGGCCTGGTGAGTACGGTTGGCGCCCAAATGTTCAACAGCAGGGAAACTGTTTTCTAGTTCCCGCCGGAACTGGCGCGCTGTGCGGTACTCCTTGCCTGTTATTTCCTGCCTACGAAACTCTTCCTCGTGCGCTTCTACTTGACGATGCATGCTCCAAGCATTCATCATCTCCTCCTGGTCATATTCTCCATTTTCGTCCGGCGAAACTCCGAACTGATTCGCTACTTGTTCTGCCGTATACGGCACTTCTTCCACAGGTTTTCCGCTGTCAAAAGCGTGTTTATCCAGAGCGCCCTCTATAAGAACTGCCAGCGTAGGGGTGCTACCCAAATAGCGAGAAGAAATGCTGATCTGGTAGTTTATACCAGTACTTTGATCATTGGAAATAGCCTCATTTCGCAGCTGTTCCAAATACTTGGCTAGTGACTGCTGGTGCTCCATCAACAGGCGCTTCTGCTCGTCAGTATTTGCTTCAGCGTATTCCAAACTTGCCAACTCATACTCAGTATCTGCTTGCCTACGGGCATTGACTGCAGGAGAACTCATACGTATGAATTCGCGGGCAAGTGCTTCTCCCGTAACGTAATCTAAAAGCCTCTGTGACACACTCAGCTGATAGGTTTGTCCCCCATCGTTGCTGAAAAGTGTAAGCTGATCGATATCGGGCACTTCCATGTGAAAGCGGCGCAGGTAAGCCAGCTTGACCTTACTGTCGGGATCTTTCGCAAACTCGCAGGAATAGTGAATCCCATTGACCGAGTAGCCAACACGAAATACTTGGGTCTCGCTTTGCCAATTCAATAAACTCTGCCAATTGTTGATGCGGTGCCGGTTTGCCCGGGGCCCATCTAAGCGCAACACCGTCTGGTCATCCTGCTCCAGATAATCGGCCAGCACCAGAAATGCCTTAATCAGCGAAGATTTGCCGGAGTTGTTCTTGCCCGTCAGCACGGTTACCGGAGCTAGATCAAATGCGGCGGGCGTGCCGAACACCCGGAAATTATCGAGTCGTATTTGTTGCATGGAGTAAAGAGATGCCTCTGTTGTTGGGTGGTGTTGGTAGAAGAGATACCAGAATCTGGCCAATACAGTGAAACCCGCTAACTAGCCAAAAAAGCCGTTTTGGCCTAGCAAGACAACAGCAGTTTATGTGGTGGAAATAGCAGAAAATGCTATTAATAAGACTCCGCTTGTCGTCAGCTGGTTACTTTGGCTGGTTGAATTCATTCCAGCTTTTTGTCTAGGGTCCGCACGTCAATATCGAGCGCCATAGCTGCCTGACGCTTCACGCCATTCTTGAGCTCCAGCACACGCAGTAGATGGGCACGCTCTACGTCAGCCAGTTTCAGCGAAAGGTTGCTCGGGCCCATCTCGCGCAGCCGGCGCGGCAGATGGCCCGGCTCGACCAGCGTGTCCGGCTCAAACACGTAGAGCGTTTCCAGCAGATTGGCCAGCTCCCGAATGTTACCTGGAAATGGGTAGGCCAGCAGCTGCTTGCGGGTAGCCTCGCTCAGCTCCAGCGGCTGGCCCTTAACCAGCTCGCGCTGTTTGGCCGCCAATAGGTGTTCCAGCAATGTCTTTCGTTCAGCCGTGGGCCACTCGCGCAGCGGTGGCAGTTCCAGCTCGGCCACCGCCAGGCGGTAATACAAATCCCAGCGGAAGCGCCCGTCCTGGCACTTCTCCTCTAGTTCGGCGTTGGTAGCCGCTACCACCCGCACGTTCACCTTTTTAGGTATGCCGCCCACCGGCTGAATCTCGCCCTCCTGCAACACCCGCAGCAGCAACACCTGTAACGCGGGCGAAATGTCCCCGATTTCGTCCAGAAACACGGTGCCGCCCTCGGCCTGCTCAAATAGGCCCGGCGTCGTTTTCTCCGCGCCCGTAAACGCGCCCTTCTGGTAGCCAAACAGCCGCGATTCCAGCACCGAATCGGTCAGGGCCGCGCAGTTAAGCGTCAGCAGCGGCCGCCCCGATCGTGCCGACTGCTCGTGCACGTAGCGAGCTAGTTGTTCCTTGCCCGTGCCGCTCTCCCCTCGTATTAGCACGGTTACCTTGTCGGTCTGGGCTACTAGGTCGGCCCGGCGGTACACGGCTTGCAGGGCCGGCGGCAGCACATGCTGCCGGTAGTGGTCGGTTCCCGCTGCATAACCTGGCTTTTTTAGATTTTCCTCCCGGATAACCGCCGTTACCGGTACTGCCGAGCGCTCTTCCCTAATTTCCGTCAACCCCGATTCGCCGGCTTTCACAAATTTCTGGTCCCGGGTCTGGAGCAAGCGCGTTTTCAAACCTAGCGTAGTATGGCACAAATACCACGAGAGCTGCATGATGCTGGTGCCCGGCGAGAAGAACAGAGCCAAGTTATGCTCCCGATGCGCTAGCAGCCAGGTTTCCACCTTGGTCTTCACCTCGGCCAGGTCAATCACGTTATCAAGCGCCAGCAGCTGGGCCTCGATATTGCGGCCCGGATACTCTTTGCGCAGATAGGCCACCAAGTGCTCAGCAAAGTTCTCTTGGCGGGCATCGGCGTAGAGCAGAATATGCTGGTCGAGCTTTTCCGGCCCAAAATACCGCCGGTGGAAATCGACATTAGGGCCCGCTGGATTTATGGCCCCAAAGCCCCCTTGTTCGTTTTTGAGGAAGTCATTGTTGCGGGCAATCCAGGAAACCAGAATACGGGACATAACTAAGCGATATAATCAAGCAGGAAAGTGCAAACTACGGCTATTCCCCGCGCGGCCCAAATTCTTTTTGCCGTGCTGGACGGGCCCTAAGCCGCCGTCATTCGGCCGCCAGAAAGGTTGCTACCTGCTCGCGGGCGGTGGGTAGGGCCACGCGCGCCAATATCCGCGGGGCCGGCAACCCCGACTCAATAAACCACTGCTGCCAGGTGCGGCCCAAAATATCAAGGTGGTAGTCGGCATGCGGCTGCACTTCGGCCACCAGCGTGCGCACGCCTACTAGGGCTGGCCGTATTGGTAGCGGTAGTAAGCCGTAGTTGCCCTTCTGCCAGGCTCCGGGCCATTCCGGCCCCTGCTTGGCCAGCGCCGCCACGAAGCGCGTGGAAGCATAGCGGTGGCCCTGCTGGCGGCGGCCGGCGTACTGCTCGAAGTCAAGGTAGCCATCAGTGAGCACCAGCAGATGGCGGCGGTCGGCATGGGCCGAATCAGGGGCCGGAAAGTCGTAGGGCAGCCGCTCGGCCAAGTAGTGCCACAGTTCGGCCCCAGCGTAGTCGGCGGGGCGACGGCCCTGGGCCGCGGCGGCGTACAGGGCCGCCACCCGCTGGCGGAGCGCCGCTACTCGGGCCGGGGCGTGGCGCCGCTCGGTTAGGGGCAGCGCCCCCAGATCGACGAATAATTCGGGGGCCTGGGCCAGCGCCTGCACGGCGGCCGGGTGGCTGGCTTGCTCGGCTACTACCACCCGCAGGCGGTCTTCCGAGCCAGCGTAATGGCGGCGGGCGGCCCCGGCCAGAAAAGCCTGGCACACCTGGCCGAGCAGAGCCGTATCGCGGGCTGGCTGGCCGGGCACCAGCAGCCGGTCCGAGAGGTCGAGCAGCACCACATAGGAGTCGCGCGCGGCCGGGGCTGCGGGGGGTGCGGCTTCCGGCGCGGCGCAGCCGGCCAGCAGCCAGTTGCCGACAAGAACGCAGCATAAACGAAATCCAGAAAACGGCTTAAAATGCATGGCAGGCGAAGAAAAGGGAGGGAATATCAAAAAACGGTTGGCATGAGCCAGGCCCACCAGACAATCCGGAATCAGGCCCCGGCCCCGAGCAATGGTTGATACCGGGTGGTACTGGTGAGCCGCGGCCTGGCCACTTAGCGCAAAAGCATCGGTCGGTATCAAGCCGCCGCGTCGGTCGCGAAGTGCTCGGTCACAAAGCGGGCAAAGGCCTCGCGGCAGCCGCCCGCCGGGTGGCCCGCCTGCAGGGCATATTGCAGCCAGCCGCCATGGAAGGCATCTAGGCAGAGCTTGAGGCGGCCGCCGAAACGAACCACCGTCAGTTCCTGATGCAGCGAGGCGTCGAGGCGTATCGCCTCCAGGCGCAGGCCGTGCAACTCGGCGGCCCGGCTGCGGCGGGCCTCAGCTAGCTCCCGCTCCAGAGAATCCCCGGCGGCCGTGGCCTGGCTCAGCTCCAGCTCGTAGGCTTGGCGGCGGCGCTGCCGCTGGCGGTAAGGGTCCGCATCACCCAGCAGGTGCAGCAACCCATGCAGGCCCGCACCCCACAATAGGCTGGCCCCCAGCCCGCAGGCGAGTACCAGGTAGAACACGGTATCCAGATACCACGCAGTCTCCTGCTGACCAGTGAGCAACTGCACCAAGGCCGCCTGCTGATGAATGCGGTAGGCCAGCAACCCGTCGAGCATCAGTGTAAGTAGCACCAGCGTAGCGCCGGCTATCAAACGACCACGCCGGCTTAGCGTCACCCCTACCCCCTCGGCCAGCAGATGCAGGCACAGGGCCAGCATGAGCAGCAGGGCTGGAAACAGGGCCGGATACACCGCCGCAAAAGCCCCGGGCAGGGCGGCAGCATCAAACACGGCCCCGGTGCCGAGCAACCGGGTCAGGTCAGCCGCCGCGCCACCGCCGGCCTCGGCCAGCTTGGGCGGGTAAAAGCCCGGAAAGCGGTGCCGGCATAAAACAAGTACAGCGCCGCCGTCAGGGCAGTCAGCACCACGGCCAACAGACCCAGCAGTGGCCAGTTGCGCGGGGGTAGGTCGAGCACCTCCTCGCGTACCTGCTCCAGGCGCTGGCGCAGCTGGGCTGCCCGCTCGGTGGCTACTACTCGCCGAGCCTCCAGGACCGCGTTGGCGGCCGGGCCGGCGCGCTCTAGCTCGGCGGCCTGCGTCTCCAACTCCCGAATGCGGCCCAGCACCTCACGGCGCTGCTGCTCGGAGGCCATCCACTCCCGCGAGTTGGTGTGGCGATACGACTCGTAAAGGGCTTCAAGCTGGGTATAAAGTGCCTCCGGATGGCCGGCGTGGTGGCCGGCCTGCACGAAACCCTGCCGCTGCAGCTCAGTTTGCAGCGCCCGATGCTGGTGCAGCGAGTCGAGTAACTCGGGCGCGGTGGCCGGCGAAACGGGTGGGAGGCTGGGGGTGGCGACGGGGATAGTAGCAAGCAGCGACATACGACAGAAGGAGTAGTACCCCACCGCTCCGTGTGGTGGGGTACTACTCCTTCTGCATAAGTGGTACCAGTTGTAAAAAAGGCTTAAACGGGTATTAAGAAGGGTTAGGAAATTTTGGGTAGTGCATTATTTGCAATAGCCACGCAATTTATGCGGTATGCAGGCCTCGCATCTTAATCGTCGAAGCGAACGTCTTCTCCCCGGTCAATTACCAGAATCCCAGCGGAGACACCGGGTGAGGCAATACCTACTGGAAAAAGGTGGATATCGGCTCCATTGTCAGACGCATTTCTGCGAATTTCCATGGGCATGTAGGCAGGGCGTAGAGAATGCTTAGGCTGCGCCCCTAGACAGTAATCTTCCAGCAAGCGCATGGCATGGGCCGGGTCTTCGGCATACACGACGGACAATCCGGGCAAATCTATCCCAAGAGACCACGTGAGGTAGGCATTTAGCGGATTCGCGGTAGGTTGATTCATATCCCTAATACTTATGCACGCTGAGCGAACACCATTTCCGTCAGCCAATTGCTGAGGGATTCGCGGTTACGCTCATACCACTGGCTGCACAGGTAATACTCGGTGCCGTTGTGCCGGTATGGGGTAGCGTAGTAGCGGGTGGGGGCATCCTGGCGCCGGGTAATAAGGGGCGGGAACGAAAGCTTCAGGGCGAAGGTGCAGAGGTCTTCGCGGTAGGTGAGGTTGGGCAGAAACTTGGCGATAGTGCCATCGGCAAAAAGCTGGGCGAATACAGCTTGCGCATAGGCACCCACATTCATTTCGTAGCTGCGCGCCTGAATCTGTCGGTACGCTTCCGGTAGATTATCAGCCCCGGTTTCCTCCAGCTCAAACTGCTCCACGCTGGGCAAATCCAGAGTGGCCTCGTCTGCTGCTGCGGCGTCGCTGGGGAGCGGTGCAGCGGCTAGGTTTAGCTTGTTTAGCAGCTCTTCCAGCTCCTGAGCCCCCGTCGCGCATAGCTCTTTGGCTTTTTGGTACTGCGTTTCATAAAACGCCAGTAGCTCGGGGTGCGGTTTGAGCAGGCCGTCGGGGCGGGCTTGCTGCATGAAGGCCTCGATGCGCGCAATGGCCGCCTCCCGCTGCTCGTCGGTGAGGTGCGCGATGCTGTCAAACTTCTCCCCTTTCGAGCGCAAAAAGTCATCGTAACGCTGGCCGCTCTTTTGGGCGTTGGCTTTTGGGGTTGACGGAACCACATTACCGAAGACGTGCAGACCACCGGATACGCGGTTGAGGGCAATGGCGTGGTCTTTATCAATCGGCTTTCCGGTTAGGTCTTCCCCCGTATAGGCGCATTTATTGCCAAAGAAGGCCAGGGTAGCCTCCCATTGATTGTCGGCCCCTCGGGTAGCGAGTCCGCCAGCGGCTAAACCGGCTTTGGTTAATAGGTAGCGAACATAGGTGTTGGCGACGGCGCCAGGGGTTGCTTGATTGGCCATGCGTTTCAGAAGGGGAATGGTGAAAGAGAATTGAGAAAATGCGAGAATTTACTGACAGCCGGATGATTCTGTGGGGCGTAGCACCTGACTGGCTTTTACACGGCGAGCGGGTGTGTGGGGCAAGAATACGCAATTGGGCACTACCGGCGTACTGCCAGGTGGGCCTGCCGGGCAGTGGCTGCCTGAACGATGGCCAGCGTTTGCTGGAATTGCTGCTGCCGGGTAGCATTGGCGCGGTAGGGCCGGGAGCTGAGACGGACCACAAAGAAGTCGTTGAGGCAGCTTACGCTCACGAAGCGCAGGCTTGTATCGCGCTGGATGGCCGCGTGGGGCGGGGAGTTATGGAAGCGCGTCCAGATGTAGCGGGCCAACTCCCGGGGCCGGCCGCGGTAGGGAGCCAGATTGCTCACTGAAGCGCAAATTTCGCCAACGGTGCGGTCGTCGCGGTCGTGGTAGAGGCTGTCGCGCCGCTCCATTTCATAAGTGTGCAGAAAGGTACCAGGCAGCAGGCCGGCCTCGAAGTGGGCAGGGCGCGCGCCGGGGTTCCGCTGGGCCCGGCGGTAGTTAAGGGCCGCCACGTACTCGGCGTTGAGGGCGGTCAGGTCGCAGGGCAGCGTGAGCTGGCTCAGGGGAACGGAGCGGAAGCGGCGGCGGGCCGGCTCCTCGGCGGAGTTAGCCCCTGACAGTACCGCGAGTAGTAGCAGCCCAACCAAGGGTCGCAGCCAGGGCGGGCGGGCACAGAGCAGGTTAGCAAGCATAAGAATCTGTTTTTTGGCCGAATCAGAGAAGTGGCACGTCGTGTTTTGGGGTGAAGCGGGTGGTCAACGGCACCTGCTTTCACGCTAGCTCTGGCCTCTTAGCGCAGCCAAGCCGGCATCATACTGCTCTAGGGCCGCCTCAATAATAGCGGGCGTGGCACCGGGTCGGTCTTTGGTATTGCGCAGCTCGGCCCGTAGCAGGGCTTGTTGCAGCAGCCGGAACTCGGGTGCGTAGGCCGGAAGTTGCGCCAGGCCGGTAAGGCATAGCTCCCGGGCTACGGCAAACTCGTTGGCTTCCCGAGCCTTCCTGAACCAATGGCCGGTTGGCAACTGCAGCTTCAGGCAGGCTTCGCAAGCCTCCCCCAGTGGCGGGCCGGCCAGCCGCCACGCTGCCGCGCAGAGCCACTCGCCGGCGGTACTCAAGGCCCCATCAGTAGCATATTCCTGCTTGAGCTGCAGGGCCAATTGCCAGCGCAGATACTCCATATCTGGTGACTTGCGGCTGAAATACTGTAAGTCGCACGCCGGCAGCAGCCCGTTTACATCTGCGACAAACTGCGTCCCGTTGGCCACCCCTACCTCTACCGACCGGCGCGGCCCGCAGGGTAGTGTGTCTGGCTCGTCTGGGTTGGCTGGATACCACGTAAAATGCTTCTCCCGCTCAACACTGTAGGGTTCCTGGGTGAAGGCAAAACTACAGGCAGCTTCGAAATATGCCAGTGACTCCTTCGGGCGGCCCAGCCGGTATAGTACCCAGGCCGCCTGGTGCCGGTAGAATGCCTGATTCCAGAGGCGACGGGCAACTTCTGGGGCATTTTCAGAAAATCCACTCTTCTTCCTGGACAGAGCCAGTATCGGGCGGGCCGCCAGCCATTCGTACTCCGCCAATAGGGCTTCCAGGTCGGGGGTTGGCTGGGCCAGTAGGCAGCTTACCAACAGCTCCCGGTGCGCCGGCTTCTGGGGTTGCCGCCCCACTATTGCCAGCGCATCGTCCAAGGCCCGGTTGGGGGCACCGTGGCGCAGGAAATACGCGGCCCGCTCGCTCAGGTATGTTGCCGTGGTCGGCTCCCGAATACCAGTTTGCTCGAATGCCGCCAGAGCCTCGGCCCAGCGTGCAGCCGGAGATGGTAACTGCTCGTTGGGGTAGCGGATATGTAACCCGACACCACTATTTCGCCAGTTGCCGGACAGGGTACCGCCAGCTGCAAAATCGCGCAGCGCACCCCGGAAATCATACTGCAGAACCCGGATAATTGCCCGAAGTTGCATTGCATACTTATTAGCCGGGTATTGTCCCAGGACAGTGTCCAGGTCGACCAGGGCATCCGCGAGCCGGTCGTGAGCCAAGTGGAAGTCGGCCCGGCCAATAAGGTACTCACTATTGCCAGGGTCCAGGGCCAGGGCTTGGTCATAGGCGGCCAGCCGGCGGGCTTGCCCTTCAGCCGACTGATCATAATCGGAACCGGAGAAATAGGCAGCGGGGTGTTCAAGGGCCTCAGCGTAGTAGTACCAAGCATCAGCGTGGGTGGGATTCAGAGCCAAAGATGCGGCTAGGTCGCGCTGCGAATCACCACCGCCATCGGTGAGGTAAGCCCCGATGCCTCGCCAGTACAGTTCATCGGCCGTGGTGGCGGCGCATCTGGTGGCCTCGGCGGCCGCCGACAGGTCGATATGCCCGTCCTTGTTGCGCACCCCTTCCCGATTCAGCAGCCGGGCATAGCGCGCCCACAGCTCGGGCGAGTCGGTGACCAGCGTAACGGCCTCTTCGTAACAGGCCGCGGCTGCGCCCCAGTCGTAGGCATCTTCGTGGGCTAAAGCAGTTTCATAAAGTGTTTGAACGGGTTCCAGGAACTTGGGCATAGGCAAAGCAATGGGTTGGTGGGGGCGCGCAATAGGCCCAGTTACCTTCTGGCGAAACAGAAGAGGAATTAAATGATGGGCGGCTAAGCTTAGATGGGGGTAGTATACACTCCATAGGGCAGCCTGCCCTTTTGGAAATGCAACGGTGGCAAACCTTGGCTCAATCGAAGTCAATATCCGTGGGCTGGAGTAGCAGGGCCGCAGCCATATCATTCGTGGTGAGGTCCTGCGCAGTCACAAACTCCAGTTGGCAATAACTCAGCAGATAGTTGAGGCGACCGGAATAGAACCCTACCTTATCTGGTGGGGAAGTAACCTGTCGCCAGTAAGGGCGGCCCATGTTGGTGAGGCGGGCAAAAGCCAGGTTATCGAAGTTGAGCAGAGCCCCCTCCCGCACTTCCACCGGGCCACCCTGACGAGCTAGGCATAGCCCGCAGCAAGTAGGTTCTTCGAGAGGGGTAGGCCATATAGTGTCGCTCGAAGTCACGACAAAGCGCGTGGCGACGCTTACATACTTGGGGGCGCCTACCACGCGCCATTGCGGGAGTGTGGGGTTGATTAGGAGTTGAATATGGGAGTCGTCGGTCAGGCAGTACCATTTGGCCAGCGTCACAGGAGGGATGCGTGTATCCATACAGGGAAAGATTCGGGGTTGAAGCTTTTGCAAGCAAAAAGAAACGGGCTAGAATTGAAGCTAGCCCTGGCCCGTAAAAGGCCTTTTCGCAATCAGTTAGCAGCGCTTTTTAGCGTGAGACACTGCCTGCTATTCAAAGAACGAGGACGGATGCCCACTGGCACCGCACTTTTCCCGGTCGGAAGAGTTGGACAAAAGTATCGGCACCCGTGCGACAATAAGTGACGCGCTGTTGTCGAGCGCATCGGAGGTCCTGATTGTCCCGGAGAACTTCCTTGTTTTCGAGTAGCGTAAACTACCTCAGTCAACCTGGCCGGGCACTACCATTTAGCCCCAGCCACCTTGTCCAGCACGAACTGGCGTAGGCTTTCGGGGGCTGCTACTCGCACTTCCAGCGGCAGGCCCAGCACAAAGCGGCCCACCCCGTGAAAGCCGTGCACCCGGCCCCGGTAGCGGTGGGTCCAGCCTTCGGCCTGCTCGGTGGTCATGGCCGGCTGGCACTCGACCGCAGCAGCGGCCGACTCGCGCAGCAGTTGCTGGTAGCTGCGGGAAGTCAGCAGCAGCTCGATAGTAGTCCATTGGTCGGTTTCGGCCATGCCGAATACGTCGGGACGGCGGTCGGAGTCGGGCAGCGTGCAGGCAGCATCCAGCAGTTCGGCCCCGCCCATGCGGCTAAGGTTGTAGGTGCGGTACTGGCCGGTAGCCACATCGTTGGAGGCGAGCTGGGTGTAGTTGTTGGCCAGGGCCAGCGGCTCCAACTCCCGGTCGCGCACGGTGCCTGTGTTGCCCGACTCGTAGGCCAGCAGCCGCACCCGGCGGCGTAGTTCGATGCCCAAGGCCAAGGTTTCAAGAATGCGTGCCTGGCGCAGGCTGCGCAGCTCGTGGGGCTGGGGCAGCAGCAGCGCCGGCAGCTGCAGCTTCTGGCGCAGGCTGACCAGCACTGGGTTGGGGGTGCCCAGGTCAGCTAGGCGCAGGTTGAGCAATTCCGTTTCCTGGTCGTTTAGCGGCTCGTGGCGGATACCGCGTCCCTCAGGCGCGGGCTCGAACAGAAAATAGCGGGCGGGTTGGGTGGTGGTTTTATCGACGGGGTAGCCTACTTCCTCCAGCAGCTTGAGGTAGCGCTGCATGGTCCGCTGTTTTTTATCAAGCTCGCTTAGCAGCTGCGCCATCGTGCGCCCGCCAGGTTCTTTGAGCAGGCGAATCAGCCGCAGCAGGCTCAGCAGCTTCTGCTGCGGGATAGAACCGTTTGCAAATTCGGATTCCGGCTTTACTCGCACTGAAGGGTGCATATGGAAATTGGGCAGTAGGTGGCTGACGTAAGTAGCAGCTTATCTTCCTCAATACCAACCCGGCTTATCATAGATGGTCGCAGTATCAGTTGGAATGGATGCTACTGATAAGGAGTAGCCAGTATAGAAAGCCGCCGCGCCATTCAGGATTGCTACCCGAGCTGGCACCAAGCACATTCGCCGCAGCCGTGGCTGAACTCGTGCCGACGGATGGCGGCCTCCACGGCTACTATCTGGGCGCGCACCGTTGCTTCGGCCTCGGGCGTTACTACTACCCGCGCTGCTTCATAGCGGGGGGTGTCGCCCGGCTTTTCCACCGGCCGCAGAAACTCGAAACGCATCGAAACGGGTTCGAAGCGGTTGGCCGGGTCGTGGGTGAGCAGCAGGTGGTAGAACACACCCTGCCGCCAATAGTCCCCTCCACGTAGACGCTCGTTCTGGTGCCAGTCGGCAAGCGTGGCCGTCGCCGCACCGGCCACAGCAGGCTGCAGCTGAACGCGAGCTTTAATTGGGTCGCCGGTCTTGTAGTCCAGCACATCACAGCGGCGGCCGTCGGGCAGGGGATCAAGGCGGTCGAGCTTACCCGTCAGCATAGGGCCACCGGACAACTGCGCGCGGTGCACGTGGTACTCGGGTACAGCATTGGCCGGGCTGGTGCTTTGGGCCTGAGCCCACCATGCCTGCAATTGGCTTTGACCGGCGTGCTTCCGCCGCTCATAAGTAGCGGCCGAAAGCTCGGGACGGTGGCGGGCCAAACGGCGACTAAAGTCAGCGGCCAACTCCTCAGCGCTACCAAACTGCTGCTCCGGCTGCCGCTGGGCCTGGCGGAAGTGCTGCTCCAGCGTTGCGTGCATAACCGAACCGAAAAGCAGGTTTTCGTTGCGTGCCTGGGGTACACGCAGCAGCTGCTCGTAATAGCATCCAATGGGACATTTGAGGTAAGCGTTAAGGGTCGTAGCACTCAGCGCGAAATCAGCGAGTAACTCGTCCAGTACGGCCGGATCGGGTACGGGAGCCGGTGCGGGCGGTGGGGCCAGGCGGCTAAGTCGGGCCGCAGTCAGCAGTTCATCGGCCACTGTCACCACTTCCACGGTCCGCCCATCCTGCTGCAGCTCACTCACGAACCGGCATTCCTGTAAGGGTTTACCGGCCTCGTCGGTTGCAGCCCAGCTTAGCGTCAAGTGCTCCTGGGCCCGGGTAAGGGCTACGAAAAACAAGCGCCGTGCCTCCTCGCACGCCGACTCCTCAGTGGCCGCGGGAACCAGCGCGGGCGGCAGTCGGAAGCCGCTCTCAGCGCGTCGGCTAAGCCATTTATTTTGCTGACAGCCCAGCAGCCATACCCGCTCCCACTCCAAACCCTTAGCCCCGTGGACCGTGAGCAACTCCAGCGGAGCATCGGCCGCGCCGCTACTATACTCCAGCGGCAGTCCTTCGGTGGTGGCAGCCTGCGTTTCCCATATTTGCAGCAGTTGGACCAGCGTAAGCTGAGGCTGGCTCCAGGCGGCGGCCCGCCCGAATTGCAGTAGGGTTTGCGCCACGGCTATTAGTTGGTCGGGGTGGGCGTGCTGGGCTAGTAGGGCGGGCAGTAGCGTGCCCAGCACAATGCGTTCCATCAATACCGGCACAGGCTGACTGACGGCCGTGGTGAGCCAGTCGTCGAGGCGAGCTAGCGCCTGGCCCAAAGCCTCACGGGCTGGAGCTGAAAGTCCCACAGCCGCGGCCTGCGGGCTATCGTGGGCTATTTCGGCCGCCCACACCCGCCAGGGTAGCACTGCTGCATTGGCCTGCCTAGCGGCGCGGCTGTGCGCCAAATGGCCGGTTGCCAGCCGTACTAAATCGGCCGGGTCCAGGTGCAAGCCCGGCAGGTGCAGCACGACAAACAGCACGGGCTCGGCCAGAGATGGTGAAGCCTGCAGGGCAGCGGCCAGGTAGGTCAGCACTTGATGGAGGCTGGTGGCCAAGCCATCACGTAGCACGTTCACAGTGCGCTTGCGCCGAAAAGGCACTCCTGCCTGCTGCAGCAGGTGCGCCAGCAGATCGAGTTGGCCGTGGGTACGAGTTAGTACAGCCGCGCGGCCGACCGGCCAGGTACCGGTCTGGTGCAGGGCGGTTAATTCCTGGGCCACGTGGGCGGCTTCGTGCAGGGGCGTGGCGTAGCAGCGTAGCGTAGGCTGCACCGCCGAGGCGGCAAAGTGTGGGTGACGGGCGTGCAGTTGCTTGCTAAGGCCCGGCAACTGGCGTACCAGGCGCTCCTGATTGCGGTCAATCAGTCCGGCCGCCGCCGACAGCACAGCTCCCGAAGAGCGATAGTTTTCTTCCAGCACCACCACGGCCGCAGCTGGGTAGCGTTGCTGGAACGCCAGCACATTGGCCACGCTCGCCCCCTGAAAACGGAAGATGCTCTGGTCGTCGTCGCCGACCACTAGCACGTTGGGGTTGTCCCAGTAATCGGCCAGCAAATGCAGCAGCTGGCTCTGCACGCCGTTGGTGTCCTGGTATTCATCTACCAGGAAATGTTGCCAGCGCTCCTGATAGCTCAGGCGCAAGGCCTCATGCTCCTGGAGCAAGTCGATGGCCCAGGCCAGCATATCGTCATAGTCGTAGCGCCCCAGGCGGGTTAGTCCGGCCTGGTAAGCAGGTAGCAGCGCAATGGCGGCGGCGGCCTGGGCAATCCGGTTTTCTTCGGCGGCCAGCAGCTTGCGCTTGATGTCACCCACCCGAATGCCCTGCTTGGCATTGGCTCGCAAATACTGATACTGCTCTTCCGCGGGCAGGCCCAGGCGGTACGCTTCCAACTCTCGCAGCAACTCGGCCACCGTCCAGCCCTCGCGCTTCACACTCTGAAACAACCGTTTCAGATTGGGGACATCGAAATAGACACTACCCGTATCGCGCCGTAGCGGGTGGCCCGCAGGCAGGCCGTCGAGCAGCTCCCGTAGCAGGGCCTCCACCTCCAGGTCGGAGGCAGCAGTCAGGTCGTGATGCCCCAGCAAGGCGGCATTCTCCTGAATAATTACCTGACCCAGGCTGTGGAAGGTGTGAATTGCGACCCGGTGCGCGTCAGGCCCGATAAAGCGCAGCAGACGCTGGCGCATGTTCTGGGCCGCCGCGTCGGTGTAGCTCAGGCACAGGATTTCCTGGGGACGGACGTCGGGCTGGGTGAGCAGCCAGGCCGCGCGGGCAGCCAGCAGCTGGGTCTTGCCCGTGCCGGGCCCAGCCACTACCAGTAACGGACCATCGGGATGAGTCACGGCCTGGCGCTGCCGGTCGTTAAGGCGGGCAAATTCACGGGTAAAGGAAGAGAGTGGAGGCGTACCGTCGAGCATGGGAGCAGATTAAGAGTGATAGCAGCTAACTGTTCCCTTGGGACCGTCCCAGCAGCAATTCATTCACTCCTAAGTCGATAAAGATGCCACCTTTCACAACGGCCTTAATCAGCTGAAAACGGCAATTTTGTTTTTATCAATGCCTCATATTATGCTATGCAAAAGCATAATATGAGGCATTGCTCCACTCCTTTAACCGTCCGCAACCTCTTTTACGCTACCCCCGCTTATGCTGTCCGCTGTTACCTGAGGTCCAGCTTGCGCCTTAAGCCAGAGCCAACGCGTTCTGGTTCACGAAGTCAACTATCCGGAACAGCTCCCGCACCTGCGCTTCCTCCCGGAACACCCCTACCACACCCTGGTGGTGCTTTTCTGTAAAGGGGCTCTCGAATAGCTTTTTGCGGTCAATGGTACCGTTGTGGGCCAGGTAGTCAATCAGACTGTTGACAAAGTAAATCTGGTCGGGCTGCAGGATGCGCCCGTTCAGGAACCCGGCAAAGGCCTCCTTGGCTGCATTAGTGTCCAGCCCGAGCAGGCTGCGGATGAACTCGCCCAATGACTTCTGCTGCCCCAACTCCTGGTGCAGGTCGGCCACAGTGCCCCGCTCGTGGCCGTCAAATATCAGGTGCTCCAGCTCGTTAAGCTCGGCCACGGTGATGGGCTGGTTGGTGCGCAGACGGCTGATGGTGAGGTGGTGCTGGTTGTCGCGGATGTAGCGGGCCACCCGCTGGTAGTAGCTTTCGAGGGCCGTGCTGCCCCAGCCCGTGATATCTTTTTCGGCCACTCCCGTGGCATCCAGCTGGTCGGCGAAGTGGGTGTACACCACCGGCTGCTGGTCGCGGTCCAGAAACTTCATCAGGTCCCGTAGCTTCTGGCGCAGGGCTTCCAGGTCTGGCAAGGCGACTTGCTGCCAGTATTCCTTTCGCTGCACTTGCAGCAAAAGGTCCTTCTGTTGCAGCACTGCCGGTACGTTGGTTTTCTGGCTGTTGAGGTTGTAGCCCAGGTTGGCAATCCGCTCAATGTAACCCTGCTGGCGGGTGCTTTTCTGAATGAGGGCCAGCATCAGGTTCAGCACCATCAGGTCAAAGCGGCGGGCCAGCTCGTCGTTGCCTTCCACCGGAGCCAGGGGGGCGAGGTTGTTTTCCAGATTCTGCACGTCCACTTTCGTCAGGGCATCCCAGCGGGCACGGGCCCCGGCAAATTCTTCGACGTAACGCAGGCGCGCCCGCACGGCGAAAGAGTTCAGGTCGAGTCCGGCCACCTGGCCGTGCAGGGTATCCAATAGCTCCCGACGCAGCTGCTGATGCGCCTCGTCGGCCTGATAGGCAGGTTGGCGCAGCACTTCCGCCAGCGTCAGGCGGGCCGTGAAAATCTGCTGGCTCAGGGGCACCTGGTTGCTGGCTATCAGCCCCTCGGGCCGGGCTTCAAAGAACTCAAAGTTCTCGCAGAAGTCGAACACCACGAAATACTCCTTGTCCTGGCCGGGCCCGAACAGATCGGGGCGCAGGCGGGTGCCGCGTCCCAGCATTTGCCAGAACTTGGCGCTGGAGCGCACGGCTTTGAAGAACACCAGGTTCACCACGTCCGGAATGTCGATACCGGTATCGAGCATATCCACCGAGATGGCGAGTTGCGGCGCCTTTTCGGTGTCCGAAAAGTCATCGAGCAGTGCCTGCGCGTAGTCTTCGTAGTTGTCGATGACTCGTACGAAGCCGCCACCCAGGTGCGGGAAGAGTTTATGAAACCGCTCCTCAATAAATATGGCGTGGCGGTGGCTACGGGCAAAGAGGATGGTTTTACCGAGCTTATCGCCGCCCTGCACCTTCACTCCGCGCTCGAGCACAAAGCGTAGGACTTCGTCCACCGTGCTCTGGTTAAATAACCAGGCATTGAGGGCATTCGATCCGATTTCGTCGGGCACCAGGCCGGTGGCCTCATCCCGAAACTCTTCCTCGTACTCTTCTTTTTCAGCCTCGCTCAACTCGTTATACTTGATGCCCTGACGCTGGAACTTCAGGGGCACCGAGAGAGCCTTGGGCGGTACCAGATACTTGTCTTGCACGGCTTGATTCAGCTCATATGCATAAGTAGGCTGGTGGTCTTCCAGACCGAACAGCTCGTAGGTGTTGCGGTCAATCTGGGCCAGCGGCGTGGCGGTGAGGCCAATGAGCAGGGAATCGAAGTACTCAAATATGGCCTGGTACTTCTGGTACACCGAGCGGTGGGCTTCGTCCACGATAATGAGGTCGAAATAGCCGGGGCCGTAGAAGCGGGTCGCGCCTTCTTCTACCTCACCGTCGATGCGGTTCATCATCGTCGGGTAGGTAGAGAACACCATACGGCTGTTGCTGTCCTCTTTTTCCTGGGTGATGTTGACTAGCGACAGGCTCGGCAGGTGTTCGGCAAAAGCATTTTTAGCCTGCCGGACAAGGGCCTTGCGGTCGGCCAGAAACAGCACCCGGGTAACCCAGCCCGCCTTCAGCAGCATGTCGACGAGAGCGGCAGCGGTGCGCGTTTTGCCCGAGCCGGTGGCCATTACCAGCAGGGCTCCGCGCTGCATCTGGGTCTGGAACCGGACGGCTACCCGGCGAATGGCTTCGGCCTGGTAGTAGCGGCCGGCTATGGCAGGGCTGATGCTGGCCTGGGTGAGGTCGTGCCGCGAGGTGCGGCGCAGCAGCATGCGGCGTAATTCGTCCCGGGTGAGGAAGCCGGCTACCTGCCGGGGCGGGTAGTTGGTGGTGGGGTGGTCGTCGAGCAGGAAGGTTTCGAAGCCGTTGGTGTAGAATATCACCGGGCGCTGGCCGGTCATCTGCTCCAGGCAGTTGGCGTAGAGCGTAGCCTGGTAGCGGCCTTTGGTGGGCTCGGCCAAGGTTTTCTTGGCTTCCACCACGGCCAGGGGCTTACCGTTGTCGTCCCAGAGCACGTAGTCGCAGTACCCCTTGCCGGTGGGGTTGGTACTCAGGGGCATGCCGGTTACTTCGTACTCGCACACGCGCGGCGCGGTCACGTCCCAGCCGGCTTCGCGCAGTAGCAGGTCGATGTAGCGCCGCCGCGTTTCGGCTTCACTGATGGCCTGCGGCAGGGCAATGGGGTTAGCCAGGTTGTGCGCCTTCACCTCCTGCATGGCGGCTAAACTGGCCTGCAGGGCAGCGAGCTGCTGGGCATTAGCCGCGAGCTGGGCCGTTTTGCGGGCCAACTCGTCCTGCTGGGCCAGATAGTCGGCCTCCAGCTTCTGGGCCTGCACCTGGGTGGTGTCGGCGGCTCCGGCAGCGGGCAGCAGCTTTTCATCAAAGGGCCGGATACTGGGCCGCTCGGCGCTGTAGGCGGCGGCCACGAAGATCAGGAAGCCATATAGGTGTCGTAGGGCATCGAATGCTTCGGGGCCAGTGGGGCTCACCTTGTGGTGGGCCGCTTGGTTGCCCAGCTTGCGCACGTAGTTGGCACCCTGAAACTGGTTGCTGCCTAGCAGGTTGCGGAAGCTGGCTTCGTGCAACAGCGCCGCCAAGTTATCCTGGTAGGGAATGGTGAGGCTGCTGTCGTTATCATACACCCAGCGAATAGCGTTTTCCAGGGCAATGCGGCTGCTAAGCGCGGCCAGTCGCGGGGCGCTCCAGACGTGCAACTCAGCCTCCCGGGCCGGCTCGTAAAGGTCGGGCCAAGCGGCTTCCAGGAAAACGAAGTTGGATAAGGGTTGCGACATAATGGGCAAACTATATAATCGATGTACCTATAACATGTTCTTGATGCTTGGCAAAAGGGATTTCCTCCACTTAAAGAACAAGGATTTCTTCCACTAAGCGACAGTTCATCTGCTCACGGGCAAAAGCAAGCAACTGGTTGCTATGCGCGGCCAACCAAGTAGGGTTGTTGCCTTCAAACAAGTGGATTTGCCACTGACGACGGTAACTGCCTTTCCCTTCTAAGGTACATTTCACCTCCGCTACTGCACGGCAGTGGTAGTACATATTGACAATTCGCGTCAGTTCTTCATCAACATAGATATACCCCCCCCGGGAGGCTATCTGTGTTTCCAATCTCGGTTTGGGAGCTGATAATGGACTTGTATGCACCCGGAAATTGATTTCATTGACTCCCTTGTCGTTGTTACACACACTGCAAAGCGTTTGGGAGTTGCTGAGGCTCGTTTCTCCTCCGTATTTGAAAGGCAGTATGTGATCTACTTGTAATGTTACGCGCCGACCAGGACCCTTCTGTTTGCCGCAGCACAAACAGGTGTAGTTGTCACGCTGAAAAACCTGTGTCTTTTCCTGCTCCGTAAGTTCCCGCTGCTCCAATGCCCGCTGGACGGGTGCGTGCACCTGGGCCTGGGGTATGCTGCCAAACTTGTGGATATGATAAGCACGGTTGCGGGCCGAATCGAAAGCTGTTTTGAAACGATCATAGCTTTTGTAAAATCGCTGCCACAGGTATGCGCTATCATGGTAGGTGTCGTGCAACTTATCCTGGACGACAAATTCCGAAGAGTGCAGCAGGTCGCCAGCAATCTGGTCTAGGTGTATAGTCCCAGGGAGAGATGGTGTATTTTCCGGGCTGGAATTTCGCACGCACTTATGGGACAAATACTCCACGGCAGCGCCCGCACAACTTCGGCAATACGGGCCGCTATCCAACGTAGTCAGGA
>NZ_QVLT01000030.1 GCF_003417065.2 Hymenobacter lapidiphilus
TGACAGCGCGCTTTCCCAAGCAGATTCATGCCGTAACAGCGGCCGGCTTCGCCTTAAAAATAGTGCTTTTCATCTTTGCCCACGCACTACACCAAGTCGGTTTGTAGTTCGCAACTTGGGTTTGCTATTTGGCCATACGCCTTGGCTTAAACGCGTACTTTCGCCGGCACCTAGCTTTTCCCAGCTCCCTTACTTATGCATACTCCGCTCGTAACTCCGCTTGCTCCCGATGCCAACCCAGAGGTGGCGGAGCTGGCGGCATTCTTCAACGAAACGCTGGGGTTCTGCCCCAACAGTGTGCTCACAATGCAGCACCGTCCGGCCATTGCTACGGCTTTTATTCAGCTCAATAAAGCCGTAATGGCCAACCAGGGCCGGGTAACCAGCGCCCTGAAACGCCTTATCGGCTACATCAGCAGCCACGCGACCGGGTGCCAGTACTGCCAGGCGCACACCATTTTGGCCGCAGAGCGCTACGGGGCCGAACAGCAGCAGCTCGACCATATTTGGGAGTACTCCACGCATCCGGCTTTTTCGGAAGCCGAGCGGGCGGCGCTGGCGTTTGCCGTGGCCGCCTCGGCCGTGCCGAATGCCGTGAGCGAGGCTATCGGCCAGGCGCTGCGCCAGCATTGGACGGAGGGTGAAATTGTGGAAATTCTGGGCGTAATCAGCCTGTTTGGGTACCTCAACCGCTGGAACGACTCAATGGGCACCTACCTGGAAGAAGGCGCAGTTGCCGGCGGGCAGCAGCACCTCGCCGGCCGGGGTTGGAGCCCCGGCAAGCATGCCTGAGCAACTAGCATGCGGTGCAATTCAATCCGCATCGGGCGAAGCGTTGGGGGCTAGCAAAACCCGGTTCAGCTCGGCCCGGTGCGTACGCCAGTCGGGCATGAACTGATCTGCCAAGCTCCAGAAGCGGGCATTGTGCAGCCGTTCGTGCAGGTGGGTCAGCTCATGCACCAGCACGTATTCAAGGCAGGGTAGGGGGCGCTTGATGAGCTCCAGGTTCAGCCAAATGCGGGCCGCCCCGATGTTGCAGGTGCCCCAGCGGGTGCGCATCTGCTTGATGCCCCAGGCCGCAGCTGTGCGCCCCACTACCGGCTCCCATTTGGCCAGTAGTTCGGGTAACCGTTGCCGGAGCTGCTGCCGGTACCAGGCCGCCAGAATAGCCTCGCGCTGGGCGGCGGTGCTGTCGGTGGGGGCGTAGAGGTGCAGCTGCTGGGTGCCGGGTTGCAGCTCCACGCGGGGCCGGGCGGCGGGGCGCACTTCCAGCGCGTAGGCCTGGCCGAGGAAAGGTACGGTATCCCCCGTTTCGTAGCGCGGCGTTGGGGCCGGCTCGCGGGCCGCAAACCGTTGCTGGTGCTGCTCAATCCAGGCCCGGCGGGCCTGCACGAATGCCTCGATGGCCGCCGTGGGCGTGTGCAGCGGCACCGCCACCCGGATGCGGCCCCCGGCGTACACCGTCAGGCGCAGGCTGCGCATGCGCTGGCGCACGAGGTCAATTTTAAGGCCGGCAATTTCCATGTTTGTACGCTGCGTTGGTGAGCTTCAAGTCGCAAGCTACAAGCTGCGGGCCACCCTTTTGTTGTACTCAGGATAACAAGCGGTGTAGCGGCCAAAGGGTATTGGCCGAAGCTTGTAGCTTGCGGCCTGAAGCCTGAAGCTCACCCATGAAATCAGCCGTTCGTTTTATTATCTGCGGGGTGGGCCACATCGGCCGCCGCCACGCTACGCTGGTGGCCGCCCACCCCGAGGCCCAACTGGTGGCGCTGGTCGATATCCGGCCCGAGCTGGCCCCGGCGCTGGCCGCCGATTTTCCCGGTGTCCCGTTCTTTGCCTGCCTCGACGACTACCTCAGCCACGGCCCCGCCGCCGACGTGCTGACGGTGGCCACGCCCAACGGTCTGCACGCCCAGCAGGCTATCCGGGGCCTGCGGGCGGGCCTGCACGTGGTGGTCGAAAAGCCGCTGGCCCTGCACAAATCCGACGCTGAGGACATCGTGCATACGGCGCTGCAAACCGGCCGCTTTGTGTTTGGGGTGATGCAGAACCGCTACTCGCCGCCCGCCGCCTGGCTCAAGCAGGTGGTTGAGGAAGGCCGGCTGGGGCAGGTGTTTCTGGTGCAGCTCAACTGCTTCTGGAACCGCGACGAGCGGTACTACACGCCCGGCAGCTGGCACGGCACCCGCGCTGCCGACGGCGGTACGCTCTTCACCCAGTTCAGCCACTTCGTCGATTTGCTGTACTGGGTGTTCGGCGACATCACCAACATCTCGGCCCGCTTCCGCGACTTCACCCACGAGCATCTCACCGAGTTCGAGGACTCGGGCCTGGTAACCTTCGACCTCGTGCGCGGCGGCAGCGGCACGCTGCAGTACAGCACCGCCGTATGGGACCGGAACCTGGAAAGCTCGCTGACGGTGGTAGCCGAGCGCGGAAGCCTGCGCCTGGGCGGCCAGTACATGGACAAAGTGGAATACTGCCACCTGCAGGAATACGAGTTGCCCGCGCTGCCGCCCACCAACCCCGCCAACCAGTACGGCCCCTACCAGGGCTCGGCCGCCAACCACGTCCACGTCATCGACAACGTGGTAGAAACCATCCAACAGCGCGGCGTAGCCACCACCAACGCGCTGGAAGGCCTGAAAGTGGTGGAAATGATTGAGCGGATTTACGCGCTGCGGTAAGCGGCTATTGTACCAGCCGAACCGTACATTCACCTCTGATGCTTACTCCTGACCCCTACGACCAGCAGGCCCAAGCCGACCTCCGGGACTGGCAGCAGCGGATGCGACAGAAGCCCACGCTGCTGAACCGTTTCACGCGCCAGTTGCAGGCCCGGCTCAACGCGATGCTGCCCGAAAAACTGCACCGCGCCCTCACGGCCACTATCCAGAAAATGGTGGAGGGCGTGCTGTTCGGCTCGCAGCATACCACCCGCCAGCCGGTGCAGGTGAGTACGCTGGCCGAGCGCGAGGCGCGGGTGCGGCCGCATCCGTAACTACCGTAACGCAGCGGCCGTGGAGGGCGGGGCCACCGGGGCCGCCGGCTTCCTGCTGGGCCTGGCCGATTTCCCGCTGTTACTCGGCATCAAGCTCAAGCTGCTCTTCGATATTGCCGCCCTTTACGGCCACGATGTGCGCCAGCTCTCCGAGCGGCTCTACCTGCTGCACATCTTCCAACTGGCCTTCAGCAGCCAGCACACCCGCCGCGAAACCTACCGCCAGCTGGCCGACTGGCCCGCCACCGAAGCCACTGCCACGGCCGAAACCTTCGATTGGCGCCAGTTTCAGCAGGAGTACCGCGACTACATCGACCTGGCCAAAATGGCCCAGCTGCTGCCCGTGGTGGGCGCGGCGGTGGGCGCAGTGGCCAACTACCGCCTGCTGGCCCAGCTCGGCGAAACGGCCATTATGGCCTACCGCCTGCGCTGGTTTGCCGAAGCGCATGAGCTGCCGTCGGTTGTCCCGCCCGCCGTGTTGCCCGAATAGTCCCGGTCTGCTGAGGAAAAAATCAAAAACACCCCGGCGGTTGCCATGGGGGTGTTTGTGTGTGTGTATTGCATTGAATAAGAGAGCTAAACCATGCTTTCTGCCGCCGTTTGTGAGGCCGACTACGCGTTTAATGGGCGCTGAAGAAGTGGCGCGGGCGGGTGGCTGGTTGCCGGGGCAGCAATCCGGATTTACCTTTGAGGCATCAATTCCTTCCTCCCCGAAGGATTGTTTTTATAAAGAGGCGCTGAGAGACAGGCTCGATGAAGCGTCGGCAACCATTCGCAACTGCGGGCACGGTGCCAAGTCCTGACCATATAAAAACAAGTTACCGTGGACGCCTCCAACAACGCCCTGCTTTCCTCTGCCACCCTTACAGTCGCGCCCGCCCTGTTCCGGCACCGGCCCGGTGTGTGCTGTTGTGGCTGTTGTTGCCGGACCTGAGTACCGGTTGCGGGCCGTTTAGCCTGCCGGGCCGCTGAGTAAGCGCCAACCTGTTTCCCGCCGCGCCGCCGGTTTCTCCACTTCCCCCTTGCCGGAGCATCGAAGTCAGTAATCCCGGCTGTTTTCTTGGTGCAGGTTGCTGAGGCCGAACTGCCCGGTGCCGTGGGCCACACTGCTGCCCGCACGCTGTGCCTGGCGGTAGGGGTGAGGGGAAGCACTAGGGAGCTTCTCGGACCTGGCTGGCTGCATGCCGGCCAGATTGAACAAAACCGCCGGCCACCATTGGTCCGGTTTACTTTTACCCGAATGGGTGTTGCGGCCAGCGGCATCTGTTCTTCCTTTTTTTATGCTTAAAAAATCATTGGAACTGCTGCGGCAGGAAGCGGCCGAAACGGGCAGCAACACCCTCAAACGAAGCCTCAACGGCTTCAACCTCATCACCATCGGCGTCGGCGTAATCATCGGGGCCGGGCTGTTCTCGCTCACCGGCATTGCCGCCGCTAACAACGCCGGCCCGGCCATTACGCTCTCGTTTATCGTGGCGGCCGTTGGGTGCGCGTTTTCGGCCCTGTGCTACGCCGAGTTTGCCTCCATGGTGCCGGTTTCTGGTTCGGCCTACACCTACGCCTACGCCACCATGGGCGAGCTGTTTGCCTGGATTATCGGCTGGGACTTGGTGCTCGAATATTCGGTGGGCGCGGCTACGGTGGCCATCAGCTGGTCGCAGTATCTGCTCAATTTCCTGGGCAAGTACGGTATTCATCTGCCCCCACAGCTGGTTATGTCGCCGTTTGAAACGGCCACGCTGGCCAGTGGGGCCGAGGTGCATGGGCTGGTGAACGTGCCGGCCATGCTCATTGTGCTGGCCATTACGCTCATCATTATCCGGGGCACGGCCGGCTCGGCGTGGTTCAATGCGCTGGTCGTTACGCTGAAAGTGGCCGTGGTGCTGGTGTTCATCGGCCTGGGCTGGCAGTACATCGACCCCGCCAACTACCAGCCCTATATTCCGGCCAACACCGGCACGTTCGGCGAGTTTGGCTGGAGCGGGGTGCTACGCGGGGCGGGCGTCATTTTCTTCGTGTTCATCGGCTTCGATATCGTGGCCACCATGGCACAGGAAACCAAAAACCCGCAGCGCAACCTGCCCATCGGCATTCTCGGTTCGTTGGCGGTCTGCACCGTGCTGTTCGTGCTCTTCGGCTACGTGATGACGGGCCTGGCCAACTACACCGAGTTCAAGAACAGCGCCGCGCCAGTAGCCATTGCCATCGAGAAAACGCCCTACGCCTGGCTGTCGGGGGCGGTTATTCTGGCCATTATCATCGGCTACACCTCCGTCATTCTGGTCGATTTGCTGGGCCAGAGTCGGGTGTTTTTCAGCATGGCCAAAGATGGACTGCTGCCCCCGGTATTTGCCCGCATTAACGAGCGGTTCCGCACGCCGCTGCAGTCCAACCTGCTGCTGGGCCTGTTCATTGCCCTGTTCGCGGGCTTCGTGCCCATCTCGGTGGTAGGGGAAATGACGAGCATTGGCACGCTGCTGGCCTTCGTGATGGTGTGCGCGGGCGTGCTCATCATGCGCAAGCGCGAGCCCGATGCGCCCCGGCCTTTCCGTACACCTTGGGTTCCGCTGGTGCCCATTCTGGGCATTCTCACCTGCGTAGTGATGATGTTGTCGCTGCCTTGGGAAACCTGGTTACGGTTGGCGGTCTGGCTGGCCATCGGGCTGGCAATCTACTACGGCTACGGCCGCCGGCACAGCAAGCTGGGCCAGCAGGCGCGGGCCGAAGCAGCGCGGCAAGCGCTATAGCCCCAACGCCGGCAGGCATTGCCAGCACAGCCAGGAGGGAGGCAGCAGTAGCCAAATAGCCGAAAGGGCCCCGACGATTATTCATCGGGGCCCTTTCGGCTATTAGCTGGTAAGCGGATTGAGTTAGCCTTTGGCTTGGCGCTTAGCCTGATGCTTGGCTTTCTTGTCGGCCTGCATCTGCGCGTATTTGGTGTATTGGTCGGCGCTCAGGATTTGCTTGAGCTGGGCGTCGTACTGCGCCTTTTGGTCTTTCATGGCTTGGTGGCGCGCCTTTCTATCGGCTTTGGCGACTGTGCCGGCCTGGCCTTTATTGGCCTGCTGCTGCTGGATGCGCGCCAACTGTAGCTGGCGCACCTGCTGGCCCTGAGCGGCCGAGAGGTTGAGACTTTTGGTGAGCTTCTGAGCGGCGCGGTCGGCGCGCTGCTCAGGGGTGAGGTCCTGCTTTTGGGCTTTCTGGTATTGGCCACGGACGGTTTTTACCGGAGTAGTCTGGGCCGAAGAGGCGGCCGAAATCGAGAAGGCGGCAAGAAGGATGAGGAGCTTTTTCATGGCGTATGTAAGGGGAAGATTCAGTTGGTGGAAATGATGACCGACTGCCAGCCGAACTGGCTTTGGGCTTGTGATGGAGCATTTGCAACTCCGATGCCACTTTGCGTCGATGCAGGCCAAAAACCGCCTTTTAAAAATTTAAATTTCCCCGTTAAACCATTGACTCATTTTTTTATCGTTTATATTAAACTATTGATTGTAAAGTATTTATGATTAATAATTGATGCTGTAATCTATTTGGGTTGCTATTCAACCAGCAGCAGATTGCGGCGGCGGATGTAGGCCTCCCGATCCTGCCAGCGCACCCGGTACCATAAGTCCTGCCGGCCCAGCACCTCAAACCGGTCGCCGGCGGCGGCTGTGGTCAGCCAGGTAGCTCCGGCGCCAGGGCCGGCCATGAGTGGGGCCCGCGCCCGCGCCACCAAGCCTACCCGGCCGGGAGCCAGCACATTCAGCGCCAGGCCCACGCCCAGCAGGTAGCTGCCGTACACGGCCCACCAGACCCGGTCGGCGGTGCGGCGGCGTAGCAGCAGGGCTGCCCCTGCCACCACGGCCAGCAGCAGCAGGCCCTGTAGCAGGCGGTAATAGTAGCGTTGCAGCGCAATAAACAGGTTTTGCCGCCAAGTGTCGGGGTAGCCCGTGAGGCGGTGCTCCTGGGCCAGGCTCACCATTTTCTGCCAGGTAGCATAACGTGGCTCCAGGCTCTGCGACACGCTCAGGTAGTAAAGGGCAGCCGGATAATGGCCCAGCGCCTCCTGGGTGTAGGCCATGCGCAGCGCCTGCCGGCCCGATTGTAGGCCATCGTAGTCGCGGGCCTGCCGGTACAAGGGGTAGGCCCGGGCTACCTGCCCGGCCTCGTACAACGAATCGGCTTTTTGGAGCGCCGGACTAACATTTTGGGCCTGAATCGGTTGGGCGAAACTCAGGAGGAGCAGGAAAAAAAGGGGGGCTTTTTTGAGCAAAACAGTTGCACAGTTAAATCCGGGACTCTACTTTTGTGCCACAATCAGCCACACGGGCTTATTGCCGGTACAAAGAAACTGATTCTGTAGCTCAGCTGGTAGAGCAATACACTTTTAATGTATGGGTCCTGGGTTCGAATCCCAGCGGGATCACCAAAACCCTTTCTACGCCTCGTAGAAAGGGTTTTTTCGTTTAGTCCCATTGCGAGTGGGTAACACCGCTTGGATCAGCCTTGCCCGACCCAACAGCGCACCCGACCTTTTAGCGCGCTATATTTGTTGATTCCGCGCTGACTCCTAAATCAGCTTAATCAGCGCCTAAAATCAGCGAAATCTGTGATTGTTTGCATTGCCGAAAAGCCCAGCGTGGCCCGCGAAATTGCTAACGTGCTCGGCGCCGACTGCCGGATGGATGGCTACTACGAGGGCAACGGCTACCAGGTAACCTGGACGTTCGGCCACTTCTGCCAGCTGCGCGAGCCTGAGGATTACCGCCCCGAGTGGAAGCGCTGGAGCATCCACGATTTGCCCATGCTGCCCGAGCAGTTCGGCATCAAGCTCATGCTCCGCGACGATGGCGTGGTACGCCAGTTCGGCGTGATAAAGCGCCTGCTGGCCGCCGCCGATGACGTAATAAACTGCGGTGATGCCGGCCAGGAAGGGGAGGTGATTCAGCGCTGGGTGCTGATGGAGGCCAAATACCGCAAGCCCACCAAGCGCCTCTGGATTTCCTCGCTCACCGAGGAAGCCATCCGCCAGGGTTTCCAGAATCTGCGCGAGGGCTCTGAGTTCGACTCGCTTTACCAGGCTGGCAAGAGCCGGGCGGTAGGCGACTGGCTGCTGGGTTTGAACGCGACGCGGCTGTTCACGCTCAAGTACGCGCCCGGCCAGCGGCAGGTGCTCAGCATCGGGCGGGTGCAAACGCCCACGCTGGCGCTACTGGTCGACCGCTACCACGAAATCCAGAACTTCCGGCCCGAGCCCTACTGGGTGTTGCGGGCCGAATATCGGAGCACGATGTTCAGCCACGTGGCCGTGGTGAAGCCGGGCAAGGACGACGATGAGCCCGACGAGAAAGCGCGCCTCAAGGCCCGCGGCTACTTCGTGACCCAGCAGGAAGCCGACGACGCACTGGCCCGCGTAACCGGCCAGCCGCTGACCGTCACCAGCGTCATCATCAAAAAGGCCCTGGAGAGCCCGCCCGCGCTCTTCGACCTGACCTCGCTGCAGGTGCAGTGCAACAACCAGCTGGGCCTTTCGGCCGAGGACACGCTCAAAACGGTGCAGGGCCTCTACGAGAAGAAAGTGGTGAGCTACCCGCGCGTCGACACCACGTTTCTGCCCGATGACCAGTACCCCAAAATTGCGGGCATTTTGCGCGGGCTGGGCGGCTACGCGGCCCTCACGGCCCCGCTGCTGGCCGCTAAAATCCGCAAGAGCGCCAAGGTGTTCAACAACAATAAAGTCACCGACCACCACGCCATCATCCCGACCGGGGCCAGCGCGGGCGGACTGGGCGGCAACGAGCAGCGGGTGTACGACATCATCGTGCGCCGTTTCCTAGCCGCTTTTTACCCCGATTGCGAAGTGTCGAACACGACCGTGACGGCAGACGTGGCCGGACTCACGTTCCGCGTCCGGGGCCGCCAGATTCTAAGTCCCGGCTGGCGCGAGGTGTACGGCGACCCCGAGAAGCAGACCGTGGCGAACGAAAAGCGGAGCAGCAGTAGCAGCGACGACGATGACGTGGTGGGTACCGTGCTGCCGGCCTTCGTGAAGGACGAAACCGGCCCCCATCAGCCCCGCCTCGACGCCAAGCAAACCCAGGCCCCGCGCGACTACACCGAGGCCATGCTGCTGCGCGGCATGGAAACGGCCGGCCGCAACGTGGACGACGACGAGCTGCGCCAGGCTATGAAGGAAAACGGCATCGGCCGCCCTTCCACCCGCGCCGCCATCATCGAAACGCTGTTCAAGCGCGGCTACATCATCCGCGACAAAAAGAAAATCGTGCCCACGCCCACCGGAGTCGAGCTGATTGGCCTCATCCGCAACCCCACGCTGAAATCGGCGGAGCTGACGGGGCAGTGGGAAAAGAAGCTGCGCCAGATTGAAGGTGGCGAGCTAGATCAGGAGCAGTTTCTGGGGGAGCTAAAGCAGCTGGTGCGCGAAATGGTGCAGGAGGTGAAGCAGGACGGCTCCGGCCGCGCTATCAGCACCACGGCCCCGCCCGCTGGTTCCGTTCCGGCGGGGAAAGCGGGAGCCCCGGCCGGTAAAGCCGCGGCACCAGTTCCCAAAGCGGCAGCTACCCCAGCCATGCCCGGAGCACTTGGGACTTGTCCGTCCTGCGGTACCGGCCACGTGCTGCGGGGCAAGGCGGCGTTTGGCTGCTCGCGCTGGAAGGAAGGCTGCCAGTTCCGGCTGCCCACCGAGTTCGAGGGCAAGAAAATTACCGACAAACAGGCAGGCGACCTGCTCAAAAAGGGCCGCACCCAGGTGATGAAGGGCTTTCTGGACGACGACGGCAACAAGTTCGACGCGGCCATCCTGCTCACGCCCGCCCGCACGCTGGAGCTGGCGCGGGCCGCCGAAAGCAAGCCCACTACACCCACCGACCCCGGCCAGATACCCTGTCCCGTCTGCCGGCTGGGCCAGATGCTGCGCGGCAGCAGCGCCTGGGGCTGCTCCCGCTTCCGCGAGGATTGCCAGTTCCGCGTGCCCTTCGCCTGGGGTGGCAAAACCCTGACGGATGCCCAGATGAATCAGCTGCTGCGCAAGGGTAAAACCGGCGTCATCCGCGGCTTCGTTTCGACTAAGACTGGCAACCGTTACGAAGCCGTGCTGCAAATCGGGGCCGAGGGACGGATTGAGCCGGTGTTTGGGCAGGGGTGAGATTGCGGGAAGAGGGGTATAATAAGAATGTAAATTGCCCAAAATCGACTGCCATGATTCTTAAAAATACTGTATTTCTATTGGCAGGACTTCTCTTGTTTTTTGCCTGTAACAATGAATCATGTGACCCCAGTATAAACAGTTTAAGCGAAGGTGGCGGCCTGAATTTTCATTTGATTAATGCGCGCACGGGCCAAGACTTGCTGGCTCAAACGCCGGATAATAGGTCGCTGTACTCTTCTGATTCAGTAATGGTCTATGATGAAAATGGAAAGCCCCAATTCAAAGGGCCGGTGAATTTCCTCGGCGAAGTAGCCTTTTCTATCTATGGAAGTGTAGCTGATTTGACAGCATTGCCTTACAATTCGCCGGTGAAACGCCGCTTCATTCTTTATCTAAACCGCGCCGACCAAGATACCATTGATGCTTCTTTTCGTTTGCGCAGAAACGAGTGTGGTTTTTCCGAATTTGAAACTGTTGCTATTTATTACAACACCCAGTTAGCATACGAAGGCAGGAATACGACTGAAATTCCAAGCAGAGTTTTTCGCAAAAAATAACCGATTATGCCTCCCCAACTCGGTAAAACCCTTTTTCTGCTTGGCCTGGGCCTGATGCTGCTGGGGGCGCTGTTGTGGCTGGGTGGCAGCTCGGGGTGGTTCAGTTGGTTCGGGCGGCTGCTGGGCGACGTGCGGGTAGAGCGGCCGGGGTTCCGGCTATACGTGCCGTGGGTGTCGATGCTGCTCATCAGCGCCGTGTTGAGTTTGCTGCTGGCACTGTGGCGGCGGCTGGGCGGGTAGCGCCGCCGCAGTCGGAGTTCCGCTAGTAAACAGTTCGAATAGTCAACCAGCTGATGCCGGCAGCAGCACGCCGCCAACTATTGCGGTACAGAGCTGTTCAATAAGCTCAAGTGTACAAGACGTTTACGAGCGGCCTAACCGTTTGCGTAAACAGGTTCGGGCAAACCGCCCGAAGCGCGTACCTTGACGCGCCGCCACCAAGGCCGTTTCTTCGGCCCGACCCAACCAAACGCCCCGTTCTCCCATGCCTAAAATCGTTTCTCCCCAGGTCGAGTTCAACCACCTACTGGCCCAGACCAAAGCCGCCACGCCCGAAATTTTCGCGCCCGACGGCACCGGCTACCTGAACCTGATGGAAGGCCGCTGGCAGGAGCCGGGCAAGCCTCGCGACTTTGTTTCGCCCATTGATGGCAGCATGATTGGCCAGTTGCCGATGCTGGATGAGGCCACCGCCCTGCGCGCTGTGCTGGCCGCCAAGGCCGAAGCCGCCGCATGGGCCGGCACCGACCTGGATGAGCGCAAGCGCCGGGTGCAGGACTGCCTGACCCAGCTGCAGCCCCACGTAGAGCTGGTGGGCAAGCTGCTGATGTGGGAAATCGGCAAAACCTATAAGCTGGGCTTCACCGACATTGACCGCGCCATTGATGGCGTGCAGTGGTACGTGGACAATATTGAGGGCATGCTCGGGAAGCGTAAGCCGCTGGGGCTGGTGAGCAACATTGCCTCCTGGAACTACCCCATGTCGGTGCTGCTGCACGCGGTGCTGGTGCAGGCGCTGTGCGGCAACGCCGTAATTGCCAAAACGCCCACCGATGGCGGCTTTATTTCCTTGAGCCTGACTTTCGCCATTGCCCGCCGCTGCGGCCTGCCCGTGACGCTGGTGAGCGGCTCGGGCGGCGAGTTGAGCGACGTGCTGGTGCGCAACGTGGCCGTGGATTGCCTGAGCTTCGTGGGTGGGCGCTACAACGGCCGCAACATTGCCGACGCGCTGGTTCAGAACGACAAGCGCTACATGCTGGAAATGGAGGGCGTGAACACCTACGGCATCTGGGACTACTCCGACTGGGACGCCATGGCCCAGCAGCTGCGCAAGGGCTACGACTACGGCAAGCAGCGCTGCACGGCCTACGTGCGCTTCGTGGTGGAGCGCCGCCTGTTCCCGCAGTTCCTCGAAACGTACTGGAACACCATCAAGGGCTTGAAAATCGGTAACCCCACGCTGGTGGACGCGCCCGGCGACGCCCTGCCCGACCTGGCGTTCGGCCCCGTCATCAACGCCCAGCAGGCCCAGGACCTGGACCGCCTGTACGCCGACGCGCTCAAAACCGGCGCCACGCCCATCTACGAGGGCCAGCTCGACGACGCGCTGTTCCTGCCCGGCCAGGACCGGAGTGCCTACCGCGCCCCGCGGGCCCTGGTGAACCTGCCGCGCCAGAGCGAGCTGTACTTCAAGGAGCCCTTCGGCCCCATCGACAGCATCATTCTCGTGGACCGCGTGGAGGAGTTGGTGGGCGAGATGAACATCAGCAACGGGGCCCTGGTGGCCGCCATTGCCTCCGACGATGCCAAGCTGGCCGCCCGCACGGCCAAGGAGGTGCGCGCTTTCAAAGTGGGCCTCAACCAGCTCCGCTCCCGCGGCGACCGGGCCGAGGTGTTCGGTGGCCTGGGCGAGTCGTGGAAGGGCGCCTTCGTGGGCGGCGCGCTGCTGGTCGAAGCCGTAACGGAAGGCGACAAGCCCATCCTGGGCAACTTCGGCGACGCTATCCGGCTACCCGAGAAGATTTAGCGGCCGGTATTGGCCGTCCTGCCCGCCGCTCAACTGCGGCAGCAACTGCCAGAAATCAAAAGTCCCGCCTGAAGCTGCATGCTTCGGGCGGGGCTTTTTGGTGGAACAGTACGGTGATGTTTATTCTGAGATTAAAATGAGGAAATTATTCAGATTTATTTTTTTCACTTCTTAATAAGTAGTGAAAAACATTTTGACTTGACACGGTAATTGCATAAGCATTTACAAAAATATATCCATTCTTTGACATAAAGTTTAGAGCATCAATCATTGAGTTAAAATCAACAGCTTTCCCATCTGCGTCTTTTACTATAGTTTCTTTACCTGAGGAAAAGAACTTTGTCTTTTGTCCAAAATCAATTTCAATGGTCAATTTTGTGCTCATTAATTTTGAAGTCCCTACAATCTGTACGTATTCAACATCAATATCTTTTAATGGAACATCGTTTACGGTTTGAGCTTGCAGTGTCAGTCCGTAAAAAAGAAATGTGATAAAAAGGAATGCTTTTTTCATTTCATTTTTTTTAATTAGCTGATTTATTTTTTGTGAATAGCTTTTCGATATCTGAGTCACTCAAACGAATGTCGCCAGCTTCTGCAGCCGATAGCCGCTCCAAGATACTGAGTTGACCGTACCTTCGCAACTATGCGCCTTCCTTCCCGCTTTCTGCCGTTACTGCTGCTGCTGGCCCCGGCCTGCGTGCCGCTGGGTACGCCCATCACCGACCCTAACGCCGCCCGCCGGCCCGCCACGCCCGGCCAGGTGCCTACTGAGTACTACGCCGATAAAAAGCTGCGCTACGAGGACTACATCTACGACCCCAACGTGCGCACCGTGCTCTGCTACGTGCCCACGGGCCAGGCCGGGCAGGTGTTCAACCCGCCGGTGGTGCCCATCAGCCAGGGCCAGTCGCCGGTGCTGGAGTTCGATGTGCTGGGCGGGTCGGGGCAGCGGCTCACGGCCAAGCTCGTGCACTGCGACCTGAACTGGCAGCCCTCGATGCTGACCGACATGCAGTTCCTGAGCGAAATCAACGAGCAGCTCATCAACAACTATCGGCCCTCGGTGAGCACCAAAGTGCCCTACCAGCACTACCAGGTGCAGATGCCGCGTGTGAAGCTGTCGGGCAACTACCTGTGGGTGGTGCAGGGCGCGGGCGGCACGCCGCTGCTGAGCCGCCGGGTGCTGGTGTTCGAGGATGGCGCCGTGCAGATTGCCCTAAAGCAGGGCATTCCGGTGGCGGGGGAGGAGCGCTTCCGCTGGCAGCAGATTGACTTCGGGATTCGCTACAACATGGCCCTCGTCAATCCGGCCCAGGAGGTGAAGGTGGTGCTGCGCCAGAACTTCCGCTGGGATAACGCCCACTACAACCTGCGGCCCACCTTTGTGCGCGACGCCGAGCAGCAGCTCGATTACCAATATTTCAACTTCGAAAACGCCTTTCCCGGCCTGAGCGAGTTCCGGTTTGTAGACCTGCGCACCTTCCGCTCGGCGGGGGCCGGCGTGGCCAGTCTGGATGCCACCACTACGCCCCGTGCCGCGCTGCTGCTACCCGAAGCCTCGCGGGCGGGCGAGCGGTACACCCAGTATGACGACATCAACGGCCAGCGCCTGATTGAAAGCCGCGAGTACCCCGGCGACCCGAACACCAATACCGAATACCTCGACGTAACGTTTCAGCTGCGCGCCGATGCGCCCGCCCCCGGCCCAGTGTATGTGCTCGGGGCCCTGAGCGACTGGCAGCTGCGCGACGAGTTCAAGATGACCTACGACGCCCAAAACCGCGTGTACCGGGGCCACGCGCTGCTCAAGCAGGGCTACTACAACTATTACTACGCCACCCAAACCCCCACCGGGGCCAACAGTATTCCGTGGGAAGGCAGCCACCAGGAAACCGAAAACCAGTACGACCTGCTGGTGTACTACCGCCCGCCCGGCACCCGCACCGACCTGCTCATCGGCTACCAGCGCCTGGATGTGAACAGCCGGCGGCCGTAGGGGTTACAGGGAACTTGGGGGCTTGGCTAACGTAGGAACGTCATTCAGAGCGCAGCGAAGAATCTCGCGTGCAGTCGTTGAGATACCAATTCTGCGTCAGCACGCGAGATTCTTCGCTGCGCTCTGAATGACGTTCCTACGTTAATCCGGTCCTAAGCCGCCTCCAAACTCCTACCATCACCCAATATGTACAACACCATTCTCGTCGTGCTCGGCGTGTCCATTCTGGGCGTGGCCTGGCTGCCGTCGCTGCTCAAGAAGTACCCGCTTTCGTATCCGATTTTGTTTGTGGGGCTGGGGATGCTGATTTTCACCCTGCCGCTGGGTTTGCCCGACCCCGACCCGGTAGAGTTTTCCACCTTCGCCACCCACCTCACCGAAATCTGCGTGACGGTGGCCCTCACCGGCACCGGCCTCAAAATTGACAAGCGGTTTTCGCTGAAAGCCTGGCGCATTCCACTGCTGCTGGTACTGGTGCTGATGGTGCTCACGATTGCCGGTTTTGTGGGCGTGGCCTGGGGCGTGTTCGGGCTGCCGCTGGCCTCGGCCGTGCTGTTGGCCGCCACCCTCGCGCCCACCGACCCCGTGCTGGCCGGTGATGTGCAGGTGGGGGAGCCCGGTAAGGGCGGCGAAGACAACGTGCGCTTCGCCCTGACTGGCGAAGCGGGGCTTAACGACGGCCTGGCCTTCCCGTTCGTGTACTTGGCCCTGGCCCTGCTGCCCATTGCCAAAGAAAGCCTGAGCGAGCGGCTTTGGCACTGGGCCTGGATGGATATGGGCTACCGCGTGGCCATGGGGGTGCTGGTTGGCTGGCTGGCGGGCCGGTTGCTGTCGTACCTGATTTTCGATTTGCCCCGCCGCGCCCGCATCCGGCCCAATGCCTACGGCTTCGTGGCGCTGGCCGTAACGCTGGTGGCCTACGGGCTCACCGAGCTGGTGCATGGCTACGGCTTTCTGGCCGTATTTGTGGCCGCTGTCACGCTGCGCCGCCACGAGCGCAGCCACGAACACCAGGATGAGATGCACGACTTCACCGACCAGCTGGAGCGCCTGCTGATTGTGGTGATTCTGATACTATTCGGCGGCTCTATTGCCTGGGGCCTGTTCGACCACCTGAACTGGACGGGCGTAGCGCTGGGCCTGATTTTGCTGCTGGTACTGCGGCCCTTAGGGGGGCTGCTCACGCTCTGGGGCAGCCGCCTCGACTGGAGCGAGCGGCTGATTGTGTCGTTTTTCGGTATCCGCGGCATCGGCTCGTTTTTCTACCTCGCCTTTGCCCTCGATACCCGCTATTTCCCCAACAGCCGCGAGCTGTGGGCCACTACCGGCTTCACGGTGCTCGTGTCCATTGTGCTGCACGGCACCCTGGCCACACCCGTTATGAACTGGCTCGACCGACGCCAGGGCCGCCTCACAATCGAGGAGCAGGAAGAGCAGGAGGTGCAGCAGCAAGAGCAGGAGCAGCCCAAAGGAGCGGCCAGCTGAGCATAGAGGGTCAACACAAGCGGGAAAAGTTGCGTTGAAGAACCCAACTCTCACCAATTCCCACTTCCATGCTGCTACGTTCTATTCCTTCCCTGCTACTCGCCGGCCTGCTGCTAACTGGTTGCGCCGTGAACCCGGTGACGGGTAAAAAAGAAGTGATGCTCGTGTCGGAAGGGCAGGAGCTGGCGATGGGCAAACAGTCGGACCCAGCCATTATTGCGCAGTTCGGCCTGTACAAAGACGACAAGCTGCAGCAGTACATTAGCACGATGGGCGACAAGATGGGGAAGGTGTCGCACCGCCCCGAGCTGAACTACCAGTTTCGCATCGTCGATTCGCCGGTGATTAATGCCTTTGCCGTGCCGGGCGGCTACGTGTACTTTACGCGCGGCATCATGGCCAACTTCAACAACGAGGCGCAGTTTGCCGGCGTGTTGGGCCACGAAATCGGCCACGTGACGGCCCGGCACTCGGCCAAGCAGCAAACCACCTCCATCCTCAGCCAGGTAGGCCTGATGGGGGCTATGATTGCCTCGCCCCGGTTTGCCCAGTATGGCGAGCAGGCCATGCAGGGCCTGCAGCTGCTGACCCTCAAGTTCGGCCGCGACGATGAAAACCAGGCCGACGAGCTGGGCGTGGAGTACTCGACCAAGATAGGGTACAACGCCGCCGAAATGGCCGATTTCTTCCGCACCCTGGAGCGCGAGCAGCAGCAGGCCGGCGGCCAGGCCATCCCCGATTTCCTGAGCACCCACCCCAACCCCGCCGACCGCTACGAGCACGTCAACCAGCTGGCGGCCCAGTGGAAAGCCAAGCCGGGTACGCCCACTACGCTCGCCATCAACCGCGACCAGTACCTGCGCCTCATCGACGGCATCACCTACGGCGAAGACCCGCGCCAGGGCTTCGTGGAAGACAACGCCTTCTACCACCCCGAGCTGAAATTCCAGTTTCCAGTGCCCCAGGGCTGGAAAACCCAGAACTCGCCCCAGCAATTCCAGATGGCCGACCCGGCCGGCAAAGCCATGATGCTGCTCACGCTGGCCCCCGGCAGCTCGGTGCAGGAAGCCGCCCAGGCCGTTGCCAAGCAGCTGAGCCTGCAGGTAGCCGAGTCGCGCGAGCTGACGGTAAACGGCTTCCCGGCCCTGGCTTTCGTGGGTACGCAGGTGCAGCAGGACCAGCAAACTGGCCAGCAGCAAACGGGGATGCAGGTGCTGAGCTACATCATCCAAGACGGTAAAACGCTTTATGTGCTGCTTGGCGGCACTTCCCCCCAGGATTTTGCGGCCTACGCGCCCGTGTTCACCCGCACTATGGAAGGTTTCCAGCGCCTCACGTCCGCCGACAAGCTCAACCGTCAGCCCGAGCATCTACGCATCCGCACCACCAAAACCAGCCAGACGTTGGCCCAGGCCCTGAGCGCCAACGGCGTGCCTACCAAGCGCCACGAAGAAATGGCCATCCTCAACGGTATGCAGCTCTCCGACAAGCTCGGTCGCGGGATGCTGTTTAAAGTGGTCGGGAAGTAGAACTGGCGGGGTCTTTGGTTACTACCGGGTGGGCCACCTGCTTACTGGTGCCGCTACCATAGCGGCGCCGCGGGGCACCGGCCAACTTTTTCTACTTAGCGTTTCTGTCATGAAAACCTTCCTCTCGCATCCCTTTCTCCGTACCGGCGCGTTGGCGCTGGCGTTGCTGCCGCTGGCCGGCTCGGCCGGTTTCCGCCCGCCGGCCCCGGCCAAGGAGCCCGACCCGCAGGTGCTGGCTCAGTTCGGCCTGCTCAATAATTCGGCCCTGCAGAAGTTCATCGACCTAAAAGGCCAGCAGATGGCCGCCGTGTCCAGCCGCTCCGATTTCGGCTACCAGTTTACCATTCTGGATTCGCCCATGATAAACGCCTTCGCCGCGCCCGATGGCAACATCTACTTTACGCGCGGCATTATGGCGCACTTCAACGATGAGGCGCAGTTTGCGGGCGTTTTGGGCCATGAGCTGGGCCACGTAACGGCCCGCCACGGCGAGAAGCAGAAAACCCGTTCCACCATAACTTCCGGGGCGCTGCTGCTGGGCTCCATCCTCTCGAAGCGGGTGGCCTCCATTGCCCAGCCACTGTCGCAGGGTGCGGGCCTGTTGTTTCTCAAATACGGCCGCGACGATGAGCGCGAAGCCGACAAGCTGGGCGTGGCCTACTCGAGCAAAATCGGGTACGACGCCTCCCACATGGCCGATTTCTTCCTCACGCTCCAGCGCCAGGAGCAGGCCAGCGGGGCCGGCGGCATGCCCACATTCCTAAGCAGCCACCCCAACTCGGCCGACCGCTACAGCACCGTGAAGCAACTGGCCTCGCAGGCCAAGCAGCAGCAGGGTGGCCGGGCCCTCACCGTGAACCGCAACGGCTACCTGCAGATGATTGACGGAATGGCCTACGGCGACGACCCGCGTCAGGGCTTCGTAGAAGGCGGCGTTTTCTACCACCCCGAGCTGAAATTCCAGTTTCCAATTCCCCAGGGCTGGAAAAGCCAGAACTCGCCCCAGCAGTTCCAGATGGCCGAGCCTAACGGCAAAGCCGTGCAAATCCTGACGCTGGCGCCCGGCAACTCGGCCGAGGAAGCGGCCCAAGCGCTGGCCAAGGAACTCAACATCAGTTCGCCCCAAGCCACCCGCACTACCATCAACGGCCTGCCCGCCATTGCCCTGCAGGGCGACCAGGTGGGCCAGGACCAGCAGGGCCGCCAGGGTATCCAGGCCAGCACGCTCTCCTACGTCATTCAGGATGGCAAAACGCTATACGCCCTCATCGGCCTCTGCGGCCCCGGCACGCTCAACAGCTACGGCCCCGCGTTCCAGCGCACTGCCCAAGGTTTCCGCCGCCTCACCGACGCCAACAAGCTCAACCGCCAGAGCGAGAAAATCCGCATCCGCACCGCCAAAGCCGGCCAGACGCTGGCCCAGGCTTTGAGCGCCAACGGCGTTTCCACCAAGCGCCACCAGGAGCTGGCTATTCTGAACGGCATGACAACCACCGACAAGCTCAGCGCCGGTACGCTGTTTAAGGTGGTGGGGAATTAGGGTCAACGTAGACTAAATTTCGTGGCAGGAGATAGTGTTTGATACTCAATACCCTGTTAATCGGGTTGGGTTTGCAATAATCAGCCACGGGAATTCCACCTATCTTTATATAGCTTTTATAGATATTTCCCTTATTGGAAAAAGAATAGTCCTCTCTATATGCTATATCGGCAGCGCAAACTACTTGTAGTCGACGTGCTATACGACCCTTAGGATTCAGTTCTTGGTCAGTAACTACTTGACCACTTCGCTTAATATCAAATGCAAGGTCATATTGACTGAAATTGATGGCAACCCCTGGCTTTATATTTCTCAAATTTTCAACTAAAGTCAACGTGTCATTTATTTTACAAGGAATGAATAAGTCAAAGCTGTCATGGTTTCTTGAATAGTCAATTAGTATAATTCCAGTTTTTCTGATTACTCCATTTGCATCAACTTCTTTATTAGATTTGCAGGTATCTAGTAATAGAAACGGGATGAATAGTAAGAGTTTCATAAATATATCGTTTGAAGGAGAGAGAGCCGCCCTGCCCGAATCGTTCGGGCGGGGTGCTTAAGTTACAGCAGCGTCGGCGAAAAATATCAAATCAGTTTAACCAGCGAAAATCGGTGATTTAGTCCTCCAGCGCGTTGGTCAGGAAGGTGTTTTGCAGGCCCAGCCAGAGCAGCCAGAAGCCCAGGCACCAGTAGAGGTAGGTGCGGTAGTAGTCCTGGGTGTTGCGGTAGCGGGTCTGCTTGATTTCGGACTTCTCGTAGCTATTAATCTGCTCGAATATTTGGCGCAGGCCAGCGTTGTCGGTGGCGCGGAAGAAGCGGCCGTCGCCGGCCTGGGCAATCTGGCGCATAGTGGTTTCGTCGAGGCGGGTTTCCACGAAGCGGGGGCGTCCGTTCTCGTCGGTGCCATAGGGCACCACCCCATCCTGCCCCAACCCGATGGTGTAGAGCTTGAGGCCGTAGGCGTGGGCCAGCTGGGCGGCGGTGAGCGGGTCGAGCGAGCCGGCCGTGTTCTCGCCATCCGAAAGCAGGATGCACACTTTGGTGCGCGAAGGCGAGTCGCGTAGGCGGTTGGTGGCCACGCCCAGGGCCGTGCCGATGGCCGTGCCGTCGTTGGCAATCAGGCCCAGGCGCAGGCTCTGCAGGTTCTCGCGCAATAGCTCGTAGTCGGTGGTGAGGGGGGCCATCGAGTAGGCGTCGCCGGCGAAAACCACCAGCCCCACCCGGTCGCCGCGGCGGCGGTCGAGGAAGTTTAGGGCCACGCGCTTGGCGGCTTCCAAGCGGTTGGGGCGCAGGTCCTGCAGCTCCATCGAGGCCGACACGTCGATTACGAGTATGATGTCGATACCCTGACCAGTCTGCACCACCCGCTCGTCGGTGCGTTGGGGCCGCGCCAGCGCCACGATGCCGAAACCCAGGCTCAGGGCCAGTACCACATCGGGCAGGAAGCGCAGGGCTGCACTCCAGTCGCGCCGCAGCTCGCCGGCCACGAAGGCCACATCCAAGTGCGCCCGCCGCCGTCGCGCCAGCGCCCAGCGCAGCACGAACAGCAGCGGCACCAGCGGCAGCAGCAGCAGCAGGCGCGGCTGCTCCCAGCTGTAGCCGGCCAGCGTGGCGTAGCGCAGGCTGTCGAGCAGTTCTTGCATTTATGGTGGAGGAGAGCGTGAAGAAAGGAGTTGGCAAGCAAAGAACGTCATTCAGAGCGAGCGAAGAATCTTGCATGGCACCGCTAAAGCGGCATTACAACGTCAGCATGTGAGATTCTTCGCTTCGCTCTGAATGACGTTTTTAATTTCTGGGCTCCTCATTTCTCTGTTCACTCACTCGCCTTCCACCCGCATCACCAACTCATACTGGCGTTCGGCGAACTGGCGGAGCAGGTCGAAAATGGGGTCGGTTTCGGCGTCTTCTTCCGAAAACTGGTTGCCATAGATAACCCGGTCGGCCAGCATCAGGGCCTGGCGCACATCGGGGTCGTGGTGGTAACGGGCCACGATTTCGCGAGTGGTGAGGCTGGTGATGTTGAAGTTGGTGAGCGTGGAGAGGTAGTTTTTCCAGAGCGTAATGGCCCGCTCCATGTTGTTGAGCGAGCGGGAAAGCGTGAACCGCTCGACGTGGCGGGCATATTGGGCCAGAAAATAGGCGTGGTTTTTCCGGAGGCGGTAGCGGCGGTAGCGCAGGCGCAGGCGCTGCCGGAAGCCCAGCACCAGCCCGCCGGCCAGCAGCAGCAGCCCCGCCAACCCCGCCAGCCAGTAGGGGTAGTTGAAACGGGTCGCCACAGGCCGCAACTGCAGATTCTGGCGCAGCGCCGGCACCTCGACTGCTGCCACAACAACCGGCGCAGTACGCAACAGCCGTACCTGTACCGGCAGCGTGGGCACCACCAGCGTGTCGCGGCCACGCAGCACGGTTATGGGCACGCTCAGCGTCTGTACCGAATCGAGGCTGAAGGTGCGCAGGCGATACACGGCCTGGTCGAGGCTGCGGCCCTGGCGGGTGCGGGTGGGCCGGTAGCGTCGGCCCACGTACTCGAAGGGCGCGAAGCTGGCCGCCGAGTCGGGGAAGATGATTTCCAGTGCCGGCGCGTGGTCCGAGGTCAGCTCGAACTCAATGATTTCGCCCACCCGCACGGTCGCCTTCCGAAACTGGCCCTTCGCCACCGCCTCCTGCTGCGGCGCCGATGCGTCGGCTGCCGCAGCTGCGGCGGGCGCCGGCACCTGCGCGGCGCCCGCGCAAGCCAGCAGCAGCAGGGCCACCGTTGCCGAAAACCGTTGGTCGAAGCGTTGTGGCCAATACCAGTTCAAACCTGCGCCCTTACCCACGACCTCCGCGCTGGTTGCGCCGCCGGAACAGGTTCACCAGCTGGGGAACGAAATCGTCGGCGGTGCTGATGGACAGGAATTCGGTGCGGTGGCGGCGGCAAACTTGGCCGATTTGCGCCCGGTTCTGCTCGTAGGTAGCCCGGTAGCGGGCCCGGAAGGCCTCCGACGAGGTGTTCGTCCACACCGTGCGGCCCGATTCCTGGTCGTGGAGCGGGATTATGCCCAAGGGTGGGAATTCCTGCTCGCGCTGGTCGAGCAGCTGCAGCACCACCAAATCGTGCTTGCGGGCCAGCATAGTTAGCTCCCGCTCGTAATCGGCATCGATGAAATCGGAAATAAGGAGCACAATGCTGCGCCGCTTCAGCAGCCCCAGCGCCTGCTTGATGCCGGCCGCCACCGCCGTCTGCCGGTGCTGGGGCTCCAACTCATACAGCCGCTTGATGAGCGAGTAGGCGTGGTGGTTGCCCTTGCCCGAAGGCAGGTACAGCTCCTTCTGGTCGGAGAAGGCCAGCAGGCCCAGCTGGGCATCCTGGCGGGCGGCGGCCAGGGCCAGCACCCCGCAAATGTCGCGGCCCATATCGAGCTTGCGGCGGCCGGCCGCGCCCACCTGTTGCGAGGCACTCACATCGAGCAGCAGCAGCACCTGCTGCTCGCGCTCTTCCTTGTAGGTTTTCACGAACGTACCGTGGCCTTTGCTGCTCACGGCCCAGTCGATGGCCCGTACTTCGTCGCCATATTGGTACAGGCGCACCTCATCCACTTCCAGGCCCGTACCTTTGAATACGGAGTGAAAATTGCCCTGCAACTGGGCATCCACAGCCTTTAGGATGCGGATTTCCATCTGCCGCAGGCGGCGCACGAGCTGCTGGAAAGGCGAATCGGCAGGTTTCATTCGGCCTAAACTACAGCATTGACCTAACTTTGCCTTCGTGAAACGAATTTCCCGTTGCCTTTCCGCTGCCTGCCAGGCTTTGCCACTGGCCCGGCTTTCAGTTTTGCTCATGGGTTTACTGCTGATTGCCAGCGCCTGCCAGAAGGCCGACGAGGTGCCGGCGCCCGCCCAGTTGCTGCCACCCGATAAAATGGTGAGCCTGCTGATTGAGCTGCACACGCTGGAAGCCCGCACCGAGGCGGCCGCGCTGCCGCCCGATTCCAGCCGGGTTCTGTTTCGGCAGGAGAAAAAGAAAGTTTACTGGCGCCACGGCGTGACAGATTCCATCTTCACCCAAAGCTTCCGCTTTTACGCCGTTCGGGGCAAGGAGCTGAACACTATTTACCTATCAGTCATCGACAGCCTTGCCGCCCGCGAGAAGGTGGCGAAGTAAGGCGGTGAACGCGCTTTTACCGGAGGCGGCTGCCGTTGGGAAGAGGGGCCGCCAGGGTGGCCAGCACAATGTGCCCGGCCGCATCGGGGGCGCCGGTAACCAGCACCTCGGAGCGCAGCGGCCCTATTTGCTTGGGTGGGAAGTTCACCACGCATAGCACTTGCAGGCCCGGTAAGTCGGCTACTCGGTAGTGGTGCGTAATCTGGGCGCTGGACTTGCGCAGGCCTATTTCGGGGCCCAAGTCAATCAGCAGCCGGTAGGCCGGCTGGCGCGCCTCCGGAAACTCGTGCGCCTCCACAATGGTACCCACGCGCATATCCACGCGCTCGAATTCCTCCCAGGTTAGCATAAGGTGAGATGATGAAATGGCTGCCTGAGTGACCTGACGGCGCAAGTTGCGCTTTTGAACATTAAACCCGCTATTTCATCCTGAGCCACCAGGCCTTATTCGGCAAAGGCGGCGAGCTGCTCCAGGCGCAGGCGGGTTTTCTGCTCCCACTCGGCTTGTTTGGGGGCGTTGAGACCGTGGTTGCTTTCCTGATCGTAGCGGGCTTCGTCGCGCTGCCAGGCCAGGAAGGCCACTTTCGTGATGTTGTTGAAGGCCGGCTGCAGGTGCAGACAATCGAACTTGATGAGGCCCAGCTTCTGGCGCAACATCCGGGCGTGCACCTCCGTCAGGTCGAAATGCACCTGCTCGTGACGCAGCAGTGAAGGTGACGCCTGAGCCGCGTTGCGCACCCACGATTCGGAGGGCGCAAACGTGGCCTGCACCTTCCCCGAAAACTTGAAATCGAGGCAGCCAATGGTGGCGTCAATAGTGGATGAGGTGAGGGCCGCCAGCCGGTCGGTGTTGGGGCGGGCCCGGAAGTCGGCCCAGGTAAGCGGCCGGGTGGCGCTCCAGGTAATTTTGGGCGCCGGCGGGGTAACCTGGGCCGGCGCGGCCGGCACTAGCAGGCTTAGCAGCCAGAAAGGAGCAGTAAAGAGCATTTTTTTGAGCTTTTAGCTGGTTGCCATTCGCCGACAGCTTTCGTTTAGTGGGGGCTAACCGCTCGCTTAACGTACGGCCAGTGCTGGTTCGTTCATGGAGGCAGCATCGGCAGCGGCCAGCAGCGGGCGGCGGTAAAAGCGCAACAGCAACAACCCGGCCACCAGCGTCAGGCCGCTGAGCAGGCCCAGCCAGACACCTACCGCCCCCCATTGCAGCTTAAAGCCCAGCACATAGCCCAGCGGCAGCGCTATCACCCAATAGGCCAACAGCGCCACTACCGAGGGTACCTTCACGTCTTCGAGGCCCCGCAGCGCGCCCAGCCCAACCACCTGCAGGCCGTCGGAAATCTGGAAAGCGGCGGCAATCAGCAGCAGCGTGGCGGCCTGGGCCACCACGGCGGGGTCGTTGTTGTAATAGAACGGCAAATAGTTGCGCAGCAGCACCAGCACCAGCCCCATCAGTCCCATGAAGGTGAGGGTAATTAGGTAGGCCATCAGGCCTGCCTGCCGGGCCCGCACGCCATCGTGGGCCCCGAAAAACTTGCCCACCCGGATGGTAGCCGCCGCCCCGATGCCGCTGGCGGCCATGTAGGTGACCGAGGCCACGTTGATGGCAATCTGATGGGCCGCCAACTGGGTGGCCCCGAGCCAGCCAATCATGATGGCCGAAAAGCTGAACGCGCCCATTTCAAACGTCATCTGCACGCCAATGGGCGCCCCCAGGCCCAGCAGGCGGCGCAGGCCGGCCGTATCGGGCCGCAGGTTGGCGTGCGCTGCCAGGCGGTAGGGCTGCAGCCGCTTGGCCCGCAGCACGTACCAGGCCATCAGCGCGGCCATCAGCACGCGGGCCGCCAGCGTGGCCCAGGCAGCGCCCATCATGCCCATTTGGGGCATGCCCAGCTTACCGAACACAAGTCCGTAGCATAGCACGGCATTTACCACGTTGGTCTGTATCGAAAGCGACATGGCCTGGCGGGTGAGGCCCAGACCTTCGGCAAACTGCTTGAAGCCCTGGAAAATCATCAGCGGGAAAAACGACAGGAACAGCACCTTCACCCAGGGTGCCGCCAGCAGCACCACCGCCTCGGGCTGCCCCAGATGGGGCAGCAGCGCCGGCACCAGAAAGCCCAGCGCGGCCAGCACCAGACCGGCCACCGTGCTCAGCCACACGCCGTTCACGAGCAGGCGGCCGTTGGCGGCCACATCCTGGCGGCCATCGGCGGCGGCTACCAGCGGCGTAATGCCCATCGTCAGGCCCAGGCCCAGCACCATCACCACGGTACTCACGCTCACGGCCAACGACACGGCCGCCAGCGGAATTTTGCCCGTATGGCCCACCACCATGCTGTCCACCACGTTCACCATAACGTGGCCCAACTGGCTGAGCACCACCGGATAGGCCAGGCTGAGCGTGGGGTTGAGATGGGAGCGGAAGGTGGAGGGAATCATAGCCGGGCTGCAAAAGGACTCGCAAAGGTACGGCTTTGGGAAGGGTAGTGAGAGGGAAGAAGAACGTCATTCAGAGTGAAGCGAAGAATGACGTTCTTCTTCCCTCTCACCAACTCACTTTTACCTCAACACCGCTGCCATTCGTTCGCACGCCGTTGCCAAATCGGCCTCGGCAACGGCATAGGAGAGACGCGCAAAGCCGGGCGCGTGACAGCCGGTCCCGTCCACAACCTCTACGCCGGCCGTGCGCAGACGGCCCACCAGCTCGGCCGAGGCTGGGGCCGCCGGTAAGCCGGGGCTCAGGTAGGCCCGCAGGTCGGGGAAGGCGTAGTAGGTGCCCGCCGGCATGAGCGGTTGCCCGGAAGCCGGCAGGGACGCCAGAAAATCGCGCAGGTAGGTTCGGGTAGGCTGCAACTGTTCTATCAGGCGGCCGGCTACTTCGGCGGCGGCTTCGGTTACGGCCAGCGCCGCGGCCTGCAGGGGCGCGGGCACGGCCGCCCCGGTGGCGTGCTGGTGGGCAGCGCAGGCCGCCGCAATAGGGGCCGGGGCCACCAGGTAGCCCAGCCCCCAGCCAATAAGGGCCAGCGACTTGCTGAACCCATTCACCACCAGGTGCCGGTCGTGCGGATCAGGAAAATCGAGCAGCGAAACCGGCGGCTCGGGCTCGAAATAAATGAGGTCGTAAATCTCGTCGCTGAGCAGGTAAAGGTCGGGGAAATCAGCGGCTACCTGCAGCCAGCCGGCCAGCTCGGCGCGGTTGTAGCGGCGGCCGGTGGGGTTGCCGGGGTTGGTAAAGAGCAGCACCCGCGTGCGCTCCGACAGCGCCGCCCGCAGCTGTTCAGCTGGCAGGGCATAGTTATCGTCGGGGCTGAGTGGCAGGGTGCGGAGCGTGCCGCCAGCGCGGGCTACGAGCTCATCGAACCCAAACCAGCTGGGCGTGGGCAGCAGCACTTCGTCGCCGGGGCGGAGTACGGTTTTCAGCAGCGCAAACAGCGCCGCCTTGGCCCCGGGGGTGATGACCACGTTGGCCGGCCCCAACGGGGCAGCGTCAGCGGGGCGGGGCCGGCGGCCAGCGCCGCCCGCAACGCCTCAGAACCGGCGGCGGGCAGCACCGTCAGCGGGGAAGTTTGAAAAGCGCGGGCAGCCGCATTAACAGCTTCGGGAGGCACCGCAAAGTTGCCGTAGCCCGAAGCCAAAGAAATAGGAGTGTTCATTAGAAGGAAGACGAATGGGGGCCGGAGAGGCGTTGTAGCGCGAAAACCCAAATGGACTTTCGCACTACAAGCTAAACGTCTTTCCGCAGCAGCACGTCGGCGAAGTAGTCCTGCTCATCGGTGAAGAACTCCGCCACCTGCAGGCCCGCTTCCTGCGCAATACCCTCGATGGAGGGCCGGGTGAATTTGAAAGAGTTTTCGGTATGGATCATCTCCCAGGCCCTGAAATCGACCGACCAGCTGGGTTCGGCAAAATGCACGGTTTGAGCGCGGGTACTGGCCAGAAATGAGCGTACGGCCCCGGTAAGTGGGTTGTAATCGGTGTAGTGCTGCCAGTGCGCGAGGTCGAAATCAGCCCCCAGCTCCCGGTTGATGCGGTGCAGCAGGTTGTAGTTGAAGGCGGCCGTTACGCCCTGGCTGTCGTCGTAGGCCGCCCGAATCACGCGCGGGTCTTTCTGCAGGTCGAAGCCGATGAGCAGCCGGTCGTCGGAGGTGAGCGGGCCGGCGAGGCGCTGCAGAAACTGCTGGCGTTCCTCGGGGCTGAAGTTGCCGATGTTGGAGCCCAGGAACAGCACCGCCTTGCGGCCCGGCCGGGCCGCCATCAGGCCCAGCGCATCGGCGTAATCGGCCACCACAGGCTCCACGCGCAAAGAGGGCAGCTCGGCCTGCAGGCTGCGGGCCAGCCCGTCCAGTGCCGCCGCCGAAATATCGACCGGTACATAGGTGAAGTCGGCTCCTTCTTCCAGCAGCTCGCGCAGCAGAATCTTGGTTTTTAGCCCGTCGCCGGCCCCCAGCTCCAGCAGAAAAAACGGCTCGGCCGGATTATGGGGGCGCAGGGCCCGCGCAATGGCCGCGCGGTGGCGGCTAAGCAGCGCAAACTCGGTGCGGGTAGGGTAGTACTCCGGCAGGCCCATAATCTGCTGGAAAAGCCGGCTGCCCTCATCGTCGTAGAAATACATCGACGAAAGTGCTTTGAATGGCCGGTTAAGCCCCTCCCGCACATGGTCGCGCAAGAGTAGGTTAGGGTCGGCAATAGTGGTGGTGGACGGAGCCACTTCGGTGGCCGAAACAGTAGTATCGTAGGGCATAGAGGGTTGTTTTTTTAAAGCTGTTAGCTTCCGTTCCTTCAGCTAACAGCTAACAGCTAACAGCTAACAGCTCTAACAGCTAACAGCTAACTTAGCTCAGCGGGCCAGGCGGATGCCGGTGAACTGCCAGCGTTTGTCGGCGTGGAAAAAGTTGCGGTAAGTGAGGCGGATATGGCTTTCGGGCGTGGCGCAGGAGCCGCCGCGCAGCACCAGCTGGTTCAGCATGAACTTGCCGTTGTACTCGCCCAGCGCGCCGGCCGCCTTTTGGTAGCCGGGGTAGGGGTGGTAGGCCGAGTAAGTCCACTCCCAGGCGTCGCCGAGCAGCTGGTGGCACTGGTCGGGGGCGGCGTTGGGCGGCAGGGGCTGCGGGTCGAATAAGCTGCTTTCCAGAAAGGTGCCGGCCGCCGGGTCGGGGCCGAACTGGCGGGCCGCAATTTCCCACTCCTGCTCGGTGGGCAGGCGGCAGCCCCGCCACTGGGCATAGGCATCGGCCTCATAAAAACTCACGTGCGTAACCGGCGCGGCCGGGTTTACGGGCTGCAGGCCATGGTGGGTGAAGCGCAGCCACTGCCCGTCGCGCTCCAGCCAGTAAAGCGGGGCCTGCCAGGCCTGCTGCTGCACCAAATCCCAGCCTTCGCCCAGCCAGTAGCGGAAATCCTGGTAGCCGCCAGCCGCCATGAATTCCAGGTACTCGGCGTTGGTAACCAGCCGGTTCTGCAGCTCGAAATCGGCCACATAAGTATCGTGCGGAGCCAACTCGTTGTCAAAGCAGAACCCTTCGCCCTCGAAGCCGATGCAGTGCACGCCGCCTGCTACCGGTAGCCAGGTGGCTTTGGGGGCGGCCGAAGAAATAGCAGGTGCCAGTTTCCCCGCTATATACGCCGGGGCCAGCGGGCTGGTGCTGAGGATGTATTTGATGTCGGTGGCCAGTAGCTCCTGGTGCTGCTGCTCGTGCTGAAGGCCCAGTTCGAGCACCTCCCAGAACGCCGGCGGCAGTGTATCGGCCTGCTGGGCCAGCAGCTGCTGCATGGCCGCATCCACGGCCTGGCGGTAGGCATATACGTCGGCCAGGGCCGGGCGCGAGAGGGTGCCGCGGTCGGCCCGGTTTACGCGCGAACCCAGCGAGTTGTAATAAGAGTTGAACAGGAAGGCGTAGTCGGGGTGGAAAACCTGGTAGCCGGGCTGGTACTCGCGCAGCAGAAACGTTTCCCAGAACCAGGTGGTGTGCGCCAGGTGCCATTTGGGCGGGCTCACATCGAGCATGGGCTGCACGACAGTGTCTTCGGGCAGCAGGGGCCGGCACAGGGCCACCGACTGCGCCCGCACGGCCGCGAACCGGTTGGCGGGGGTGAGGCGGCCGGCCGGCTGCAGCGCTGGGAGAAGAGTGGGAGCGAGGGAAACGGGCATAAGCAGGAACGGGTTGGGGACAGAAGCTATAGCTAAACGCTAAACCGGCCGAGTGGTTTATAACGGGTTAAAGCCGATAACCACCATCCGGGTTTACCGAAGCTCATGCGTAGTTATACGGATCAGCTCATCCGTAGAAAGCGGTATTTTACTGTTTTACCTTGGTAAATCCCCCTAACAAAAGGACAAAAGATTCTTATTGAGCGTAGAAGCTAAACAACTCCGTGGGCTCATTTTCTCATCAGCCGCCTTTGGGAATTCTGCTTCCCTCGCCATCTACTCATCCTTTCTTTCTGGAAATATGAATACCAACCGCACTACCAGCCCCGCCGCTCCTACTGCAACTGCCAAAGCTGCCGGCACCAAAGCTACTCTTGATAAAGCCGTAACCAAGCGCCCCCGCGGCTTTGCCGCTATGGACTCTGCCACCCAGCGCCGCATTGCCAGCGAAGGCGGCCGCGCTTCGCACCAGAGCGGCCGGGGCCACCGCTTCACCTCCGAAGAAGCCCGCGCTGCCGGCCGCAAGGGTGGCCAAGCCATCCGTAGCACCGCTGCCAAGAGCAAAGCCGACTAATAGCCGGACCGCAAATCCGGCCATCAACGCCAACGCCGCCTTCCGTCCGGTTCATCCGGGCCGAAGGCGGCGTTGGCGTTGATGGCCGGGTTGTATATTGCCCAAAATCCGCCGCCGTGGGCCGCTTTTTGCTTATTCTGCCATGCTTCAGCTTCGCTCCGTTAGCCGCGCCCTGCGCTTCAACTTTCCGGCCCGCACATCTCGCGGGGCCCTCACCGAGCACTTGGCCCACTACCTGCTGCTCTTCGATACGGCCGCGCCTGAGCATGCCGGCTGGGGCGAAGCTGCCCCACTGGCCGGCCTCAGTCCCGACTACGGCCCCGATTTCGCGACCACGCTCGAAGGGTTTGTGCGCGAGTTCAACCACCGCCAGCTGCGCGAACTGCTGCCCCAAGAAGCCGCCGAATTGGTCGGCCCCGAGTGGCCGGCTCTGCGCTTTGCTCTTGAAACGGCTGCCCTCGATTACCAGCATGGCGCCCGCCGCCAGCTCTACAACAATGCCTTCAGCCGGGGCGAGACCGGCCTGCCCATCAACGGGCTGGTATGGATGGGCGACGCCGCCTTTATGCACGAGCAAATTGAGGCCAAGCTGGCGGCGGGCTTCGACTGCCTGAAACTCAAAATCGGCGGTCTCGATTTCGCCACCGAGCTGCGCATTCTGGCCGACATCCGGGCGCAGGCCGGCCCCGACCGCCTTACGTTGCGCGTAGACGCTAATGGGGCTTTCGCGCCGGCCGAAGCGTTGGGCAAGCTCGAACAGTTGGCGCGCTTCGGGCTTCACTCCATCGAGCAGCCCATCGCCGCCGGGCAGTGGGCGGCGCTGGCCGAGGTGTGCCGCCACTCGCCCGTACCAGTGGCCCTGGATGAAGAGCTGATTGGCCTGACTGAGCCGGCGCGGCAGCCCGAGCTGCTGGAACAGGTGCAGCCGGCTTACCTTGTACTTAAGCCCACGCTGCTGGGCGGGCTGGCCGCCAGCCAGCACTGGGCCGCGCTGGCCGACCGCCACAGTATCGGGTGGTGGCTAACTTCGGCCCTTGAGTCGAATGTGGGCCTGAACGCCATCAGCCAGCTGGCCGGCACGGTGGCCCTGCCCGGATTCCCGCAGGGACTGGGTACGGGCCAGCTCTACCACAACAACCTGGTGGCTCCGCTCAGCATTGAGGGAGGTAAATTGCACTACGACCCGGCCGTGCCTGGGAAGCGCCGGGGTAGCGGCGGGTGGCAGCCCTGCGGTTGCGCTTCATGTGTAATTTTAAGTACCTTACTCGGGAAGTTTATTCCTTGTATGCCGCTGCGACTCGGGGCCTTATTGCGTGCGTGCCACCAGCGCCGGCCGTGGCGGCTGCGTTGGTGGCTGCTGCTGTTGCTGGGGCTTGCCGGCCCTGTTGTTTCAAGCCGCGGGCAGATAACCGAGCCCGTGTTTCGGCTGCTGCGGCCGCGGGCCCGGCAGGCCAAGGTGCCCTTCGCCCTCCAGCGCAACCTGATTGTGGTGGAAGCACGGCTTAATGGACAGGGGCCGTACAATTTTCTGCTCGATACGGGCCTGGCCAGCTCGCTCATTACCGATCCGGCCGTGGGGCGCGAACTGAACTTGGCCACTACCGACCGGTTTCTGGTGTCGGGTGCCGGCGAAGAAAGTGCGCTGGAAGCTTTCCGGGTGCCGGCTGTGGCTGTGCAGCTCTCGGGGCAGGTGGGCGCCTCCCGCGCTTCGTTTCTAATGCTTTCCGAAGACGTGCTGAATATTTCGGGCTACGTGGGAATGCCCGTACACGGTCTGCTGGGCGCCGATGTGTTCCGCCACCTGGTAGTGCAGGTTGATACCGAGCAGCAAATGCTGGTGTTCCGCGACCCGGCCCGCTACCGGGCCCCGCGCGGCCGCCGCTGGGCCCGTCTGCCGCTTGAGTTCGACGGGGCTAAAGCCTTTCTGAACCTGCCCGTGCAGCTTTCCGACTCGCTGCAACTGCCCCTGCGGCTGGTGCTCGATACCGGTGCCGGCCATGCGCTGTCGCTCGAAACCACCTCCGACCCGCGCCTGCGCGTGCCCCCGGCCCGTTTGCGTACCCAGCTTGGGCGCGGCCTCAATGGTAATATCAATGGCTTCCTGGGCCGGGTACAGGCCCTGCAGCTGGGCCGCTACCGCATCAGCAACCTGCTCACGTCTTACCCCGATTCGGCCGATGTAGCCGGGCGGGCCGAAACGTTTCGCAACGGCAACCTGGGCTTCGAGCTGCTCAAGCGCTTCACTACTATCATCGACTACCCGCACAACCAGCTGCTGCTGAAGCCAAACAGCCTGTTCCGCGACCCATTTGAACACGACATGTGTGGGTTCGATTTGCTGGCTTTTGGGCCCGGATTCCAGCGCTACCGATTGTTGCGGATAGAGCCGGGCGGCCCCGCCGAACAGGCCGGACTGAAAGTAAACGACGAAATTATATCCATCAACCTGATTCCGGCAGAGTTCTTTTCGCTCACCGACATCAGCCGGATGCTGCACTCGGCCGATGGCCGCCAGTTGCTGTTTGTCGTGCGCCGTGCCGGCACCGACGAGCTGCAAACCGCCCGCGTGCGCCTGACCCGCCGGATTTAGGCTCCGCCGCCAGCTCGCCGGAGCCGGACGGCCTTGTTTTGCGAAACGCCGGGCCAGCGCGCAACTCGGAGGCGGCTAAAATCAGTACATTGGAAGCCCGACCGTCTTCCCGCCCTTTATGACGAACCCCGCCGCCGCGACTCCTGCCGGGCCGCCGCCGGCCATTGTGGCCAATCAGCACATCTACTCCGATTATTTCGACGAGCAGTTCGTCGAAACGCTCGACCATAATATTATGCAGCTGCTCGACCGGGTGTGGTTTCGCTCCGAGCTGGTGGGTTTCGACGACTACCCCCAGCGCAACCGCCCCGACCGGCCCCTGCTGTTTGCCTCCAACCACTCGGGCATGGCTTTTCCGTGGGATGCCATGGTGGCCCTGGCGCACCTGTGGCGCTACCTGCCCGACCTGCGCGACCTGCCCCGGCCCCTGTCGGCGCCCATGCTCTCGCAATCGATTTTGATGAATCCGTTTCTGGTGAAAGACTTCTGGAAGCGGGCCGGCTGCGTGGATGCCACGACGCTCAATTTCGAGACGATGATGTACTACAACGACCACAACCTGATGCTGTATCCCGAGGGCGTGCCGGGCATCGGCAAGGGGTTCAACAACAAGTACCGGCTCCAACGGCTGGCCACTAGCATTGTGCGTCTGGGCATCGAGCACCGCACCGATATCATCCCGTTCTACACCATCAACGGCGAGTACCTCAACCCGCACACCTACAGCTGGGAGTGGGTGAACCGGCTGAGCAAGAAAATCGGGATTCCGTTTATTCCGGTGGGGCCGGTGCTGCTGCTGGTGCTGCTGCAGCCCTGGTTTTTCTACATGGCGTTTCCGGCCAAGCTCACCTTTGTGCTGGGCACCCGCGTGAAGCCCTACGAAATGACCGATAAGGACCCCGCCGACCTCACCCGTGACGATTACCGGGCCATTTCGGAGCAGCTGCGCACGCGCATGCAAACCGAGCTGGACGCCGCCGTGGCCAAGTACGGGCAGCAGCCCTACCGCTGGGGCGAGCTGTGGCAGCGCGTTAAAACCAACTGGCGCTACTTCCCGTTTTTCCTGCCGTGGGCCTGGCCCGCGCTGTACCAGGAGTTTGAGCGCCAGTATATCCGCGCCGGCCGTCGCCACTTCGACCTCGACCTGCGCACGCCCGGGGCCTACTGGCGCATGCTCTGGCGCAACCCCTTCACGCTGGCCTTCTTCATTCCGTTGCTGGGCTGGATTCCCATCGCCATCCGCGGCTACCGAAACCACCGGATTAAGAACAAGTAAGAATTGCTTTTGAAGCCCTGAGTTCCCGCCTCAATCCTCCTCACCCGGAAGTAAGAAAGAAGGATAAAAAGGATGCCGTTTGATGGAGGACGAGAATCCCCAATCCCTAATTCTTAGTTCGTAACTCAAAAAAAATGGCCTCGCCCCAACATGCCATACTCCAACAGTTTCTAGTGGCGGCCACGGGGCCGCTGGCCGAGCGGCGGCCCCGGCTGCCCGCCATGCGCCTGTTTGCCGAGCTGCTGGCCTTCGGGCAGTTTGCCCCTTGGGATGTATTTGTGGAAGATGCCGACGTGGAGGGCATCCCGGCCGAGTGGGTGCGCCCGGCCGACGCGGCTACGGGCCGGGTGCTGCTCTACCTGCACGGCGGTGGCTACGTGCTGGGCTCGCTCAACACCCACCGGGCCCTGGTGGGCCGGCTGGCCCAGAAATGCGGCGTGACGGCGCTGGCCATTAACTACCGCAAAGCCCCCGAGTACCCGTTTCCGGCCGCCCTCGAAGATTCGCTGACCGCTTATTACTGGCTGCTGAACCAGGGCTACGCGCCCGCCGACATTATGGTGGCCGGCGACTCGGCCGGGGGCGGGCTGGCCTTGGCGGTGCTGCTGGCCCTGCGCGACGCCGACGAGCCGCTGCCCGCCGCCGCTATCGGCCTTTCGCCCTGGACCGACCTGCAACTGCCCGTCGGTACGCTGCGCAGCGTGTGCCACCACGAAAGCCTGCTGCTGGAGGCGCTCGAAATCCGAAACTGGGGCCCGCTCTACGCCGCCGAAACATCGCTAAGCAACCCCCTCATTTCGCCGGCCCGCGCCGAGCTGCACGGGCTGCCGCCGCTGCTGCTGCAGGTGTCCGATGCCGAAGTGCTGAGCGACGATGTGCGCCGCTTTGCCGAAAAGGCCCGCGCGGCCGGCACGCCCGTAACGCTGCAGATTTTTGATGGGCTGGTGCATTGGTGGCACCTGTTCTGGCGCTTCGTGCCCGAAGCCGATATAGCCCTCGACCGGGTGGCCGATTTCACGCGGCAAATATGGGCCGAAACAGCCGCCGCTCCGGCTGCCAGCACCGTTCCGGCGCGGCAAGCAGCCTGAAAATGAGCTGTATCGAGAGAAATAATGCAGATTGCAGCTCAACTATATAGCAGCTATTTCGTAGGTTTGTAGAAAATAGTAGGCTTGCATACTATTTTCCCGCCTGATGCCCGCCAGACAGTAGTTTTCACTGATTTTCTTCACTTTCCACTCACTCAATCCCAACTTATCATGGAAGATTTGTTCAAGAAGTTTGTAAACGCCGGTGTGGGCTTCGTTTCGCTGACCAACGACCGGGTGCAGAAGACCATTGATTCGTTGGTGAAGGAAAGCAAGCTCTCGGAGAAGGAAGGTGCCAAAATCATGGACGACCTTAAGAAAAATACCGATGCCAAGCGCAAAGAGCTGGAAAAGCAGGCCCAGAGCCTGGCTTCCAAAATGCTGAAAACTGTTGGCGTTGCGCCGAATTCGGAGTTGGAGGAGCTCAAGCGCAGCACCAAAGCCGGCGGAAAGTCGGCTACGGGCAGCACCGCCGCTTCGGGCAGCAAGAAAGCCGCGCCTTCGAAAGCCGGTAGTGCCGCCAAAGGAGCAGTGGCCAGCGCGACCAGCAAAGCCGCCAGCACCGTGAAGAAGGCCGCCGATAAAACCAGCGCTGCCGCCGGTAAAACTCAGAAATCGGCCGCCGGCTCGGCCGGAGCGGCCAAGAAAGCCGAGAACAAAGCCGACGACAACAAGTCGTAAGCATTTAAGCTTAGCTGAAGTGACGTAAAAACCCCGTCCGTGTTTCGCGGGTGGGGTTTTTTGTGGGATAGGGGCGGGGCTTGTCCCCGCCCGCCTCCCGTTGATAACACCTGCTTTTTGTCCAGTAGTCTGGTTCGACGGCGGGCAGGGGCAAGCCTCGCCCCTACGCTCTACTTTCGCCGTAACTTGCCTCGGTATGTTCAAGAACACTATCTCCAATCTTTCGCGCATCCGGCAGGTGGCCGAAGTGCTGATTCGCTACGGCTTTGAGGATGTGGTAACGAGCACGGCCCTGCGGCGGCTGGTGCCCCAGAGCCGGCGGCGCTCGTGGCTGGAGGGCGAGCAGGCGGTGTTCGAGACAACCCGCTGGGAGCGAATCCGGATGATTATCGAGGAGCTGGGCCCCACCTTCATCAAGCTGGCCCAGGCCCTGAGCAACCGCGCCGACTTGCTGCCCCAGCCGCTGATTGACGAGTTTGAGAAGCTGCAAAGCAACGTGCCGCCCTTCCCGGTGGCCGAAGCCCGCGCCATTATTGAGCGCGAACTGGGCCGGCCGCTGGAGGAGGTGTTCACGGAGTTTGAGGAGGTGCCGCTGGGCTCGGCCAGCATTGGGCAGGTACACGGCGCCCGGCTGCTGACGGGCGAGAAAGTGGTAGTGAAGGTGCAGCGCCCCGGCGTGCAGGAAAAGGTGCGCACCGACCTGAGCCTACTGCACGAGCTGGTGCGCCTGACGGCTGGTTTCCTCAAAAAGCAGGGCCTGAGCAACCCCCAGGACATTGTGGACGCCTTCGAGCGGAGTATGACCAAGGAGCTGGACTACACCTCCGAGGCCCGCAGCATGGAGCAGTTCCGGCTGTTGTATGAAGACTATGCTACCTTCTACATTCCCAAGCCCTACCGCGAGCTGAGCACCAGCCACATATTGGTGATTGAGTATGTAAGCGGCTGCAAGATTACCGACAAACCCCAGTTGCTGGAATGGGGGCTAAGCCCCGAAAAGGTGGCCGAAGTGGGTATGGACGTATATCTGACTCAGATTTTTGAGTTCGGGGCCTTCCACGCCGACCCGCATCCCGGCAACGTGCTGGTGCGCCCCGATGGTACGCTGGTGCTCATCGATTTTGGCATGGTGGGCCGCCTGACCAAGCAGCAGAAGTACGCCTTCGCGGGCGTATTCATCGGCATGGCCCGGCAGGATGCGCGCAGCATGGCTCTCAACTTCCGCCGCCTGGCCCTGACTTCGGAAATACCCGATATGCGGGCTTTTGAGGCCGACCTGAGCCAGCTGATCGAGGATTTCGCCTCGCTCGATGTGAAGGAGATGAGTATGTCGGATTTGGCCGACTCGCTGCAGGACGTGATTTACCGCTACAAGCTGCAGGTGCCGGGCGCGGTGTTCCTGATTTTGCGGGCTCTGGTTATTCTGGAGGGCATCGGCAAGGTGCTACACCCGCGCTTCAACACCTTCGAATTCGTGCGGCCCTACGGCGCCAAAATTATTGCCGAGCAGTACTCGCGCGAAAACATCCAGAACGAGGCCCTCTATACCGGTACCCAGCTGCTGGCCCTGCTGCAAACGCTGCCCACCGATGTGCGGCAAATCGTGCGCAAAATCTCGCGCGGCGACCTGCGGCTGCGCGTGGAACTTAGTGGCTACCAGCTGCTCATGGCCAAAGCCGACGATTTGGTGGGGCGCGGCATTCTGGCGGCCGTTACGGTGGCCATCATCCTGTTTGCGGGCCTGAGCTTGTTGGGCAACTACTCGGCGGAAATGCCCTATTACCGCGGGCTGCCCGCCATAACCTGGTGGGCGCTGGCCGGGGCCGCGCTGCTGCTGCTGATTCTATTGCTGCTGGGCACCCGCCGGCCCCGCCGCCGCAAGCCACAGTAGGCTACAGAGCGCGGGTCTTATTGTCGGAAAAAGATGTAAGCCGCCCGCAGGCCCCAGATGTGCAGGTTGCTCGGTAAAATTTGCTGATAAACGGCGCTCAGCTGTATCTCCTGCCTGCCTGCCAGCGGCAGCACCACTCCCGCCGAAGCCCCCACGTGCGGGTTCAGGCCACCGGAGTTACGGTAGCTCGCTTCCGCAACGGTCAGGCCATCCGCCACGGGCCGCTGCCGGACCCGGCCCGTGGAGCGCAGCCTATGGTTGAGGCCCAACTCAGCGACCATGAGGTTAGCTTTGTTAACATGCCAGGCATCGAGTACGGCTGCGCCTCGATAACCCGCGCACGGGCTTCAGGAACCGCTTTTACCGAGGATACTCCATCAAACACCATTTTACCCGGGAAAAAAGCTACTCCAATTCGGGCATCTGTAAACCTACGGAACAGCACCGATTCTGCTTTTATCAACGAGCTGTTCGTCATCAATTTCGGGCAGGATTTCTACCTGCGTAACTTCGGTTGGGGCGGGGATACCTTTTTAACTTCTATGCCAGCTACTACGTGGGCGACTTTATCCTCAATCGTAACGATGAGCAGCAAACAGCTTTATCCCCAACCTCAACCTGGGTCTGGGCGTGGAGTCGGTCAAAGTCCGTCACGTTCTGCTTGACAACGACGAGGTCAGCTCCTTTATCCTGCTCGAAAAGCGCCGCCGTGACCTGCGGGGCCTGTTGTACCAAGCCTCGTTCAGCTTCGTGTTTTAGTAGCTTGCATAAGGTGCTGGAATCTGTTTAGGGCCGAACGAGTGATAAAGGCCGCTCACTCAATTTCTTGCAGCAGCTCTTCCTGCTTGGTACGGTCGTAGCCAAAAACACGCAGGCCCAGCACATTGCCCAGAAAGCAACCGAGTCGCAGGGCTTGCGAGTAGTGTGGAGTTTTGAGTAGTTCGAGGGCCAGCTTCTGGCCGGGTACTGACAAAAGCACTAAATAGCTGCTTTCAGGACTGTATTCCAGCGTTCCACCGTCGGTATGGTGGCCGCTCAGGCTCGAATATTGACGATCATGATCCGTTCGATGGTAGGCAGCGGATGCCAGCTGTTGAGTGAAACCCCTAATATGTAATTGGCAAAGCGGTAGCGGTGGCTGGCCGTGTCGATGGTTAGCTCGTACCGCCACCCAGCTTCTACTAAACCTAATGCCAGGGCCAGTAACCCAAAAATGAATTCGTGGTAGTAGAAGCACAAGATTGCCACCGCAGCCAGCAGCGTGGCTCTCAAATAACTAGTGCCTCTGAGGAGGAGGCGGTGGATGTGTTTATCTGAAGGTTGGGGCCGTAAGGGCATGAGTAGCCGGATGGTTGTCGGAATATTTTTCGAGCGGAAGATAACCTCAAAATAGCCTCTAGCCGTATGACTTTATAGTTGGCCCGGCTACTATTCCAGTATTGGGTCGATTCGATTTATTCATTGATTATTTCCCCGCTCCATGTCCGATTCCAAGAAGACCACTGACCAGAACGACGATAAAGTATATTCGACCAAAACCGGTAGCACCGCTACCGAACTGACCGGAGCCACCAAGGTAATGACTACCGCCGCCGACGGCGAAACCGACGCCAGCGCCCCCATCAGCGACCAGGTGGACGAAAAAGCCATCCGCCAGGATGCCAAGGACGACCAGAACAAGAAGTAAGTCCGGCCCCACGGCCCGCTAAAGCAAAGCCCCCGTACGGAACTGTGCGGGGGCTTTGCGTTGATAGTAACTGTGCCGTGAAACAGAGTTGAGAGGTACAACTGGCGCGAGCTTTATTTCAGGTCCATATCCTCAATAATGTGCTGGATTTTCTCATCGGCAAGGCGGGTGGCCAGGTCGAAGTCCACGGCCGAGGCCAGGGGCTGCTTCACGCTGAAGTAGAACTTGATTTTGGGCTCGGTGCCGCTGGGGCGGGCCGAAATCTTGCTGCCGTCCTCCAGAATAAACTGGAGCACGTTGGAGCTTTCGAGGCCGGTTTCGGTTTCGAGGCCAGTGCGCAGGTCCTTGATTTTGCCGGTTTTGAAGTCGCGCATTTCCACTACCGGCTGGCCGGCCAGCGTGGCGGGCGGGTTGGCCCGCAGCTCGCGCATCATCTCCTGGATTTCCTCGGCCCCGCGCTGGCCTTTTTTGGTGATGGAAATCAGATGCTCCTTGTAGAAGCCGTAGCGCAGGTACATGGCCACCATTTCCTCATACAGCGTGTGGCCCTGATCTTTGGCTACGGCGGCCATTTCGGCCAGCAGCGCGCAGGCTGAAATAGCGTCTTTGTCGCGCACGAAGTCGCCGAGCATGTAGCCGTAGCTTTCCTCGCCGCCGCCCACGTAGGTTTCCTGGCCTTCCAGCTCGCGGATGATGCCGGCAATGTACTTGAAGCCCGTTAGCGTGCGGTAGGCCTTCACGCCCTGGTAGCGGGCAATGTCGCCGAGCACCTCGCTCGTGACAATAGTGTAGACGATGAAGTCCTTATCGGTGGCTTTACCGGCTTGGCGGCGGGCCGAGAGCACGTAGTGTGTGAGCAGGGCAGCTGTCTGGTTGCCGTTGACGAGCACCCACTCGCCGGCCGGGTTTTTCAGGGCGATGCCCACGCGGTCGGAGTCGGGGTCGGTGGCCAGCACGATGTCGGCGTCGAGGGCTTTTGCTTCGTCGAGGGCCAGCTGCATGGCCGCCTGCTCCTCGGGGTTGGGCGACTGCACGGTGGGGAAGTTGCCGTCGGGCGTAGCCTGGGCGGCCACAATGTGCACGTTATCGAACCCGAGCTGGGCCAGGGCCGGCGGCACCATGGTAATGCCGGTGCCGTGGATGGGAGTGTACACGATTTTCAGGTCGTGCTGGCGCCGGATGGCGTCGGGGTTGATGCTCAGACCCTTCACCCGGGCCAGATAGGCCGCATCGAGCTCGGCCCCGATGAGGTGAATGCGGCTTGGCTCGGGCTGGAACTTCACCTCCCGCACCGAGCTGATGGCTTCGACTTCGCGGATGATATTCTGGTCGTGCGGTGCTACCACCTGCGAGCCGTCGGTCCAGTACACCTTGAAGCCGTTGTACTCCTTGGGGTTGTGCGAGGCCGTAACCACGCAGCCGCTCTGGCAGCCAAGCTCGCGGATGGCAAACGAAAGTTCGGGCGTGGGCCGCAGGCTCTCAAACAGGAACACCGTAATGCCGTTGGCCGAGAAAATATCGGCCGCGATGCGCGCAAACTCGGGACTGTTGTGGCGCGAGTCGTGGGCCACCGCCACCCGTATTTCCTGGCTCGGAAACGACTGCAGCAGGTAGTTGCACAGGCCCTGGGTGGCCATGCCCAGCGTGTAACGGTTCATGCGGTTCGAGCCCGCGCCCATCACACCCCGCAGCCCGCCGGTACCGAATTCCAGGTTGCGGTAAAAGGCGTCGGACAGCTGGTCGTCCTGGTTATTGGCCAGCAGCTGCCGAATTTCGGCCTGGGTATCGGCATCATAATCGTCGGTCAGCCAGCCGTTTATTTTGGTTTGCAGGTCGTCGGAAAGCGGCATTGGTTTAGTGCTTAGTTGTTGGTGCGTAATGCTTAGGTCAGGCAGCCGGTTTGGTGCTTCGGGCTTGGTTGATAGCGCTTCGGTCGGTTGGTCGGATTGATACTTAAACGACGAGCGAAGCAGCGACAGGGGTAAAGGGAGTGCCAGGCCGCTAATGTATAGTGCTTAGATTAATGACCGAACAGCATGTTCAATCATCAACCTAAGCACTACTCACTAACAGCTAAGCACTAAAACTATAGATTGCCCCGCAGCCCCTGCTCGCGCTCAATGGCTTCGAAGAGCGCCTTGAAGTTGCCTTTGCCGAAGCTCTTGGCCCCTTTGCGCTGGATGATTTCGTAGAACACGGTGGGGCGGTCCTCCACCGGCTTGGTGAAAATCTGGAGCAGGTAGCCTTCCTCGTCGCGGTCGATGAGCAGGTTCAGGGCACGGACGCTGTCGAGGTCCTCGTCGATGTGGCCCACGCGCTCCAGTAGGTTGTCGTAGTAGCTGGCCGGTACGTTGAGAAACTCCACGCCGCGGCGGCGCAGCTCCGTTACCGTGGTCCGAATATCGTCGGTGAGCAGGGCCATGTGCTGCACGCCGGGACCGTGGTAGAAGTCGAGATACTCCTCAATCTGGCTCTTCTTCTTGCCTTCGGCGGGCTCATTGATGGGGAATTTCACGAAGCCGTTGCCGTTGCTGACCACCTTGCTCATCAGGGCCGAATACTCGGTTGAGATGTCGTCGTCGTCAAACGTAATGAGTAGCTTGAAGCCCAGCACGTCCTCGTAGAACTTCACCCACTGGTTCATCTCGCCCCAGCCCACGTTGCCCACGCAATGGTCGACCACCTGCAGGCCCACCGGGTTGCCCTGCGGTACGGCGCTGGTGCGGGCCACGAAGCCCGGCAGAAATGGCCCGGTGTAGTTGCTGCGCTCCACGAAAGTGTGGATGGTTTCGCCGTAGGTATAGATGCCGGCCAGCGTGACCGAGCCGTTTTCGTCCTCAATGGTATAAGGCTCAAAAGCCACTTTGGCGCCGCGCTTGGTGGTTTCCTCGAACGATTTGCGGGCGTCGTCCACCCACAGGGCCATCACCTTCACGCCGTCGCCGTGCTGGGCTACGTGGCGGGTAATGTCGGAGTCGGGGAGGAGGGAAGTGGTGAGCACCAGGCGGATTTTGTTCTGCTGCAGCACGTAGCTGGCCCGGTCGCGCACGCCGGTTTCGGGGCCAGCGTAGGCCACCAGCTCGAAGCCGAATGCGGCCTGGTAGAAGTAGGCCGACTGCTTGGCATTACCGACGTAGAACTCAAGGTAATCGGTGCCGTTGAGGGGCAGGAAGTCGGCGGCCGGATGGGCCTGCACGGCTGGGGAAGTCATGGTTTGCATAGGGTGGGTAGTTTAGCGGGGAATTCGTTGGGTTGGGTAAAAATACAGGTTTTTGGTGAAGGGGTAGTTGCGTTACAGAACAGTGTCATGCAAAGCGGAGTCGCAGCATTTCTACCACAATGGTAACTTCTGACGCCAGGGCTGGGGTTGCAGTAGAGGTGCCGCGCCTCCACTCCGCATGACATCGTTCTTTCACTCGCTACGTATGACAGTTCTTTTCCAGCCCTTACCTTTGCCGGCGAACCTATTGCCATTAGCCTTATGAATTCGGAAGAGCTGAACAGTGCCCTCGTGGCCCTCATCGATAAGAAAGCCGAGCTGCAGAAGCTCACCTACGACGATGCCCGCTACGACGACGTAGAAGAGGAACTCCACGACCTCGAAGACGACTTCAACGAAGCGTATGGTCCGTTCTTGGAGGCAGCCCTTGAAAAGGTGCACGACGAACTCAGCTCCGACACCGACGTGCTGCTGCCCACTGCCTACCTGCCCGCCGGCACCGGCCCCAAGCCCGGCCCCAAGGAGGGAGTCTGGATTGATTCGGAGAAATATTCGGGCAAGGAAGCCCGCCTGACGCTGGTGCCCAACCCCATCCGTCTGGTGCTCACGGTAGGCAAAACTGTGCAAGAGGACGTGTGGAAAGCGTAGATTTCGCCAAGTAAAAAGCAAAACGGGAGCTGATGACATGAGTCGTCGGCTCCCGTTTTGCTTTTGCTCTTTGACTATTTACTTGATGAACTATGCTCTACCGCATCAGCCAGCCCGACGATTGGCAACGGGCGCAACAGACCGGCTTTTTTGCCAGCCCCGACCTGGCGGCCGAGGGTTTTATTCATGCTTCGGAGCTGGAGCAGGCGCTGGAAACGGCCCGGCTTTACTACGCCAATAGCCCCGGGGCGCTGCTGCTGGAAATAGAGGAGGAAGCCCTGCTGGCCGCTGGGGTGCGGGTGGAGCGCGAGTGGGCGGCGGGCCGGCAGGCGTGGTTTCCGCATGTGTTCGGGCCGGTGCCGCTGGGGGCAGTGCGCCGGGTGTGGCCGCTGCCGGTAGGTGCTTACGGTACGGCCGTGCTGCCACCGGAGCTGCTGGCGCAGTAATGAACTGAAAGCAAGGATAAAAGCGGTATTATTATTGCGCGAAACCTCTATATAGCGCCGGGCCGGTAAGGCCGCCCCGTCATTTATCTACCGAATCTAAAGCGCCATTTTATGCCCCCAATTTTTACTGTTTCCCCCATGCTGCGCCGGTTGCTGGGCGGTTCTTCGGCGCTGCTGCTGGGCTCAATGCTAACGGCCTGCGCGTCCAGCCAGACGCTGAGCGTCGCGCCGATGGGGGCGGGCTCCGGGCCGGTTTCCCGTCTCATCAGCCATCCCGACAGCGTGTACGTGCGCTTCCATTTTGTGCGGGCCGACCCGAAAGAGTTGGTCTTTGAGGCCGAGTTCAGCAACGCCGCCAACCACCCGGTTACCGTTGACCCAGCGCGTTTCTACTTCCTGCCGCTACCCGACAGCGCGGCCAAAAATGCAGCCGTTTCGGCCGCTTCCCCGGCTTCTACAGCGAGCCGCCGGCTGGCTTTCAACCCCGATATGCGGCTGGATTCATTGGCCCACCGTCGCGACGAGCTGGCCGATAAGGCAAGCCACGTTAGTATGCTGCAGGTGCTGCTGCTGGTAGCCAGCACGGCCGAGAATGTGGCCAGCGTCAATAAGCGCGAAACGCCAATCGAAAGAACCAACCGGCAGGTGCGGCAACAGGGCGGCCAGGCGTTTTTTGAGGTGCAGCGGGTCGTGCGGGCCGTGCAGGCCCAGCATCTTGCTACCGTGGTTGCGGAACAGGCCGTAAGCAGCCTGCGCCGCGCCACCCTGCAGCCCGGCGACCGGGCCGTGGGCCTCGTCTACTTCCCCCGCCTCGATGCGGCCCGGCAGCTGCGGTTCGTACTGGCCTTCGACGAGCATCCGGTGCAGTTCGATTTCACCTAGGAGCTGCGCAAAACGAGCCAGCATTAGCCCTGCAACAGCCGAGCCGGCGGCACGGCGCTTCGCCACTTCACCCCCAATAGGTAACGTCCAGCAAAAAGCCCCTCTCCAGTTGATGGAGAGGGGCTTTTTTAATAGCAACAACCGCAACTATTTGATGGCAACGGGAACGGTCATGTTTTCCCAGCGTAACGTCAGGCCCGTTGGCGTTACGTCGTAGATGAGCTGCTCGGCGGGAGTAATGGCTTTCTGAGGGGTTACGGTCACGCGCAGGGCATCCTTCTTTTCATCGTACTTGTAAGCGCCCCACTGCTTGGCCTCTTTATTAAAAATCATGGTCCACTGCTTCTCGGTGGGGATGGTGAACAGGCTGTACGTGCCGGCCGCCAGCGGTTTGCCTTCCACGGTTACAGGTTGGTCGAAAGTGATGGTGGTGGCATCGTTAGCCCCCGCGCGCCATACCTGCCCGTAGGGTACGAGCTGGCCCCAAACCGGCCGGCCTTTCACCGAAGGGCTGCTATAAACTACCGTGACGGTGGCATTGCCCACTTTGCCATTGGCCGTAGCGGGCGGGCTGGCCGGAGCCTTCTTATCCTGCGCAAAGGTTTGGGTAGCTGTCAGAACGCTGAGCAGTACCAGCATCAATCTCAAAAGGGGATTCGTTTTCATGAGTTTAGAAAAAGAAAGTGGAAGAAAATAATAAGCTACCAAATAGCAATCTACGGTTAAGCGTATTGGATGGTCAATTGTTCAGTCAACAATCGATTGTGTTTTCCTACTTCGACGCGGCCCGGCAAATGCAGTCCGTGTTGGCCTCCGACGGGCACTAGCGCGGTTCGGCTTTACCCGTAAACTAGGCTGGCTCAGCAGGAAAAAATGAAGGTCCCGAAGCTGTGATTTGGGACTTTTTCCTGTACGTTAACTCTGCTTTACACCAGCTCAGCCAGCTCCAGCCAGCGGAGCTCCTTGGTTTCCAGCTCCTGGGTGAGGGTGCCGAGGCGGGCGCCCCAGGCAGTAAACTCATCGGCGCTGCCACTGCCGCCATTCAGTTTGGCCGTGACTTCCTGCTTCTCGGCTTCCAGGGCCGCCATGTCCTTTTCGAGCTGCTCGTACTCGCGTTTCTCGGCGTAGGAGGCGCGGCGTTTGGGGGCAGCGGCGGGTTTCGGGGCTGCCGGAGCGGGGGCGGCAGCGGCTATTTTAGCGTCGGCGCGGGCCGTTTTGGCGGCTTTTTCCTCTTCTACTAAAGCGGCTTCGGTTTCGCGCTCGGCCAGGTACTCGCGGTAGTCGGTGTAGTTGCCGGGAAAGTTGAGCACGGCCCCGCCGGGTTCGAGCACGAACAGGTGCTCGGCCAGCTGGTCGAGGAAGTACCGGTCGTGGCTGACGATGAGCAGGCACCCACCGAAGTGCAGCAGGAAGTCTTCCAGGATGTTGAGCGTGCCCAGGTCGAGGTCGTTGGTGGGCTCGTCAAGAATCAGGAAGTTGGGGTTGCGGATAAGCACCCGCAGCAGCTGCAGGCGGCGCTTTTCGCCCCCGCTGAGCTTATTGGCCAGCGTGTACTGCTGGGCCGGCGGAAACAGGAACAGGCTCAGGAACTGGCTGGCCGTGAGCACGTCGCCGTTGGCCAGCTCCACTACTTCAGCCACTTCCTTCACAATGTCAATCACGCGCTGGGTGGGGTCGAACTCCAGCTCCGTCTGGGTGTAGTAGCCGAACACGGTGGTCTGGCCGACTTCGATGGTGCCGGAATCGGGCGCGAGCTTGCCCGTAAGCATGTTGAGCAACGTGGATTTGCCCGCGCCGTTGGGGCCTACCAGGCCAATGCGGTCCTTCTTTTTGAACACGTAGCTGAAATCGTCGAGCACCACGTTGTCGCCGAACTGCTTGTTGAGGTGGCTGGCTTCGATGATTTTGCCGCCCTGACGGGTGGTTTTCACGCTCAGCTCCACGTTCTGCTTGCTCAGGTTGGTGCTGGCCTTCTCCTTGGTGATGTAGAAGGCGTCGATGCGGGCTTTCTGCTTGGTACCGCGGGCCTGGGGCATGCGGCGCATCCAGTCGAGCTCCTTTTTGAACAGCTGGCGGGCCTTCTCTACCTCGGTGGCCTGGCGCATCTCGCGGTCGGCCTTTTTCTCCACGAAATAGGCGTAGTTGCCCTGGTAGCGGTACATCTGGCCCTTGTCGAGCTCGATAATTTCGTTGGCCACGCTGTCCAGAAAGTAGCGGTCGTGGGTGACCATGAGCAGCGTGAGGCTGGGGGAGGACAGGCGGTTTTCGAGCCACTCGATGGTGGCCAAATCCAAGTGGTTGGTGGGTTCGTCGAGCAGCAGCACGTCGGGCTCCTCGATGAGCACCCGGGCCAGGGCCACGCGCTTGCGCTGCCCGCCCGAAAGCTGGCTCACGTTGCGCGTCAGCAGCTCGCCCAGAATCCCGAGTCGGCTCAGAATCTGCTGCACCTGCGCTTCATAGTCCCAGGCCTGGAGGGCATCCATGCGCTCCAGCACCCGCTGCAGGTCGTCGGATTTGTGGTCGGGGTCGTTGACGACGTGCTCGTATTCCTTGATGGCCTTGAGCGTGTCGTTCTGGCTGGCGAAGATGGTTTCTTCCACGCTCAGGCTCTCATCGAACACCGGCTGCTGGCCCAGGTAGGTTACGCGGATGCCCTTGCGCACGCTCACCAAACCGGTGTCGGGAATTTCGAGGCCCGCCAGAATGCGCATCAGAGTGGTTTTGCCGGTGCCGTTGATGCCCACAAAGGCCACCCGCTGGCCCTGGAGCAACCCGAAGTTCAGGTCTTTAAACAGCCAACGGTCGGCGTAATTTTTCGAAAGATTTTCGGCAGATAGAAGGTTCATGCCGCAAAGGTACGGCGAGGGCGGGGTAAAAGAACGTCATGCTGAGCATGTGGCGAATTGAGCCAGTGCGCGCAGCCGCAGTCGAAGCATCTCTACGGCAATGCTAATTCTGTCGGTTGATTTGCTACTGCAACGAAGCAGTAGAGATGCTTCGACTGCGCTCCGCTTCGCTCAGCATGACACGTTCTTTTCTTCAGTCCCATACCTTTGGCCAATCCCCTCCTCACTACCCCATCACCTCACGCACCGCCCCATGCCTTTCCCCATGACTTCGCGCCGCTGGCTGTGGCTGTTTCTGCTGGTGCTGGGCGGGGCTTTTGTGTGGCAGCTGGGCAGCTGGGGGCCGTTAGACAGCAGCGAGGCCCGCTACTCGGAAATCGGGCGCGAAATGCTGACGGGCGGCGACTGGCTGCACCCGCGGCTGCTGGGCATTCAGCATTTTCACAAGCCGCCCCTCACGTACTGGCTCACGGCGGCGGGGCTGGGGCTGTTTGGGGTGAATACGGTGGGTGTGCGGCTGCTGCCGGTGCTGGCTGTGCTGCTGCAAGTGGGGCTGGTGTACGCGCTGGGCCTGCTGCTGTTTGGCAACGATAGGGCCCGGGCGCTGGCGGCGGCCGTCATCTACGGCACGCTGCCGGTGGTGCTTATTTCGGCCCTCAACGTGACTACCGACGTGTATCTGGCCACGCTGGAGCTGGCGGCGGCCTACGGCATTCTGCGCTACTACCATGATGGTGGGCGGCGCTGGCTGTACCTGTTCTGGCTGGGGCTCGGGCTGGCCTTCCTTACTAAGGGCCCGGTGGGCTTCGTGCTGCCGCTAATGGCCGTGGCGGGTGCCTACTTCCGGGTGCCGGCCACCGAGCGCACGGGGCTGGCGCGGCGGCCGTTCACGGTGCACCACGCGCTGGGGCTGGGGCTTTTTTTGGTGGTGGGACTGAGCTGGTACGGGTATCTGGTGGCTGAAAATCCGGCCTTCGTGCGCTACTTCCTGTACGAGCACACCGTGGAGCGCTTCGCCAACGCTGCCACTTTCAACCGCAGTAAGCCCTGGTGGTTTTACGTGCTGCTGGCCCCGGCCACCAGTCTGCCCTGGGCGGTGGCGCTGGTGGTGCGGGCCGCGCGCACGCCCTGGGCCACGGTGTCGCGGCAGTGGCGCAACGTGCTCATCTTCTGGGTGCTGGTGCCGCTGCTGTTCTTCTCGCTCTCTAAGTCGAAACTGCTGCTCTATGTGCTGCCCATTTTCCCCGGCGTGGCCTTGCTGACTACTTACTACCTGGGCCGCTGCACCGAGGACGTACTGTTGCGCTGGTACGTGGGCATCACGGGCTTTTTCGGGTTGATGCTGGGGCTTCTGTGCCTGCTGCCCATTTTCGCGGCTGTATTCGATCTGGGGCTGGAGCTCCGTCCGCTCACCTCGCTCTGGCCGGCTATTGGGGTGGTCGTGCTAGTGCTCACGCTCAGCATCTGGGACCAAGTGCGCGTCGCCCCGCGGCTGCTGATGGCCACCACTATTTTCACGGTCTTTCTGCTGATTTCGGCCAAGCCCATTATGCAGCAGAACGAGCTGGCTTTCAACGGCAGCCGTCCGCTGGCCGAGTTCATCACCCAGCAACGCCTGCAAACCCGCCCCATAGTGGTGTATGACCAGCTGCTGCCCTCCCTGGCTTTCGAGCTGGGCACGCTGCCGGTGTTCCTCAACGACGGCAATACCAGCCTCAACCGCGAAACCCAGTTCGAACTCGGCACCAGCTGGCACCGCTACCTGCTCTACCTCGACCAGCCCGAATCCGCCGCCCCGCTCCGCTGGCTGCTGGCCCAACACCCGGTGCTGCTGGTAAAAGACGAGCTGAAACCCGAGCGCCAGTGGCTGCTGGCCACGTTTCAGCACCAGGAAAAGCTAGGCAAGTGGGTGGTGTACTGGTGAGAACCGAGTTGAACGCTGTAGGGGCGGGGCTCGCCCCCGCCCGCCGTTGCACGGAATCGTTGTACGAGTGGGCCGGTCTTATTCAACGACAACCGTTCACTCATTCACCGCCGTACACCGCCGCCGCCTTCTCGCGCAAATTGTAGCCCGACGACATAACCTCGCCGTAAGCGCCCGCCGAGCGGATGGCCAGCAGGTCGTGGCGCTGGGTTTCGGGCAGCAGCCGGGCGCGGCCGAATGTGTCGGTCGACTCGCAGATGGGTCCCACGATGTCATAGGCCAGTTCGGAGAGCTGGCTGCTCAGGTTCTGGATGTGGTGGTGGCTGCCGTAGAGGGCCGGGCGCATGAGCTCGGTCATGCCCGCATCGAGAATGGCGAAGCGCGTGTGCTGGCTTTCCTTCACGTAGAGCACCCGGCTGAGCAACGTGCCGCACTGGGCCACCACCGAGCGGCCCAGCTCCACGTGCACCTGCTGGCCCGGCCGCCGCTGCAGGTATTGGTTGAACAGGCCGAAGTAGGTGGCGAAATCGGGAATCGGGTGCTCGTCGGGCTGCTCGTAGCTGATGCCCAGGCCGCCGCCCACGTTGAGGTGGGGCAGGTGGTGGCCGCGGTCTTCGAGCCAGGTTTGCAGGTCGTTGAGCTTGCGGCTGAGGGCGGCAAACACGCTCAGCTCGGTTATCTGCGAGCCGATGTGGGCGTGCAGGCCAATCAGCTCCACGTTGGGCAGCTGCTCCAGCTGCTCCAGCACGCCGGCCAAATCGGGCAGGCTTATACCGAACTTGTTGGCATCGAGGCCCGTCGTGATGTGGGGGTGGGTGTAGGCGTCCACGTTGGGGTTGATGCGCAGCGCCACCCGGGCCCGCCGGCCCTGGGCGCGGGCCAGCTCGTCGAGCACCCGCAGCTCGGGCACCGACTCGGCGTTGAAGCAGAAAATGTCGGCCGCCAGCGCCAGGTTTATCTCGGCATCGGACTTGCCCACGCCGGCAAACACCACGTCATCGGCCCCGAAACCGGCCTCCAGGGCCCGCGCCACCTCGCCGCCGCTCACGCAGTCGGCCCCCAACCCGGCCTGCCGGACGCGCGCCAGCACGGGCAGGTTGGAGTTGGCCTTGAGGGCGTAATGCACCCGGAAATTGCCCGGCCGGGCCGCCGCCGCCAGCGCCGCCAGCGTCTGGTCGAGCAGGCCAAGGTTGTAGTAGTAAAATGGGGTAGGCTGATGCTGGAATTCAGCTGGAAGCTGGAAGGACATGGCGTTGGGTAATTGGGGTTCTTGAGGGTCTGGAGTGATTTGAGACAGCAGGCGTTGGTTAAAGAACGGCGTCATGCTGAGCGAAGCGGAGCGGAGTCGAAGCATCTCTACCACTTCATTGCAGCAGCGAAATCAACCGACAAAGTCACCATTGCAGTAGAGATGCTTCGACTCCGGCTTACGCCTTCGCTCAGCATGACACGGTTCTTTTACTTCGCTATTTTCGCTCCTCAAATAGCCCCGCATTCAACGCCCGTAGGGCCCGCACCTTATCCTCGGTGCTCACCAGGATGCTGATGTTGTTGGGCGAGCCGCCGTAGCTAATCATGCGCACCGGCACGTCGCGCAGGGCGGCAAAGGCGCGGTGGGCGCTGCCGTTGGCGTCCTGCGTAAGGCTACCAACGAGGCAGATAATACTCTGGTTTTCATCGACGGCCACGGCGCCGAAGCTTTGCAGTTCGGCCACAATCTGGGGCAGGCGGCCGGCATCGTCGATGGTCAACGAAACCGCCACTTCCGAGGTCGTAATCATGTCGATGGACGTGCGGTGGCGCTCGAACACCTCGAACAGGCTGCGCAGAAAACCGTGGGCCAGCAGCATCCGGCTCGATTTCACGTTGATGGCCGTGATGCCGTCTTTGGCGGCAATGGCCTTGATGGAGCCGGGGCCGGTGCGCGCCGAAATGAGCGTGCCGGGCGCATCGGGCTGCATGGTGTTCAGCAGCCGCACCGGAATACCGTGGGCCCGCGCCGCAGCACCGAGCTGGGGTGCAGAATCTTGGCTCCGAAATACGCCAGCTCGGCGGCCTCATCAAACGAGAGCTCCCGCACCGGGTAGGTGCCCGGCACTACGCGCGGGTCGTTGTTGTGCAGCCCGTCGATGTCGGTCCAGATTTGGATTTCCTCCGCTTCCAGCGCCGCGCCAATCAGCGAGGCGGAGTAGTCGGAGCCGCCGCGCCGCAGGTTGTCGATGTCGCCGCGCACGTCGCGGCAGATGAAACCCTGGGTGATGAACAGCGCGTCGTTGGGGTAGGGGAGCAGCGCGTCGGCCAGGCCCTGCCGGATAGCAGCCGCGTCAGGCTCCCCGTCGGCATCAAGGCGCATGAAATCGAGGGCAGGCAGCAGCACGGCCGGGCGGCCTAGCACCGTCGTTACGTAGCCGTGCAGTAGCCGGGTGCTCAGTAGCTCGCCCTGGGCCAGAATGATTCGCTCGTCGGCGGGAGTTAGCGGGGCCGCCAGAAAATTCAGCAGTGTCTGAAAGTGTGCGTCGAGGGTCGGTAGCAGGGTTTCGGCGGCATCGGCCAACAGCTCACGGGCAACTTCGTGGTAGCGTTGGCGCAGGAACGCAATGCGGGCCGCGGCGGCGGGCGCGTCGCCGTCGCCGAGCAGGCCGGCAATTTCCACCAGTGCGTTGGTGGTGCCGCTCATGGCCGACAGCACCACGATGCGCCGCTGCAGGTGAGGCGCGTGCATCAGCTCCGCTACTTCGCGCATCCGGGGCGCCGACCCAACGGACGTGCCGCCAAACTTCATAATCTTCATAGGAAACAACTGTGGGGCGAAACACCGCTTCGCCCGCGCCAAAAAAAGCGCCGACCCTCGAAAGGACCGGCGCGGAAAACGTTCAGAATCGGGTGTAGTGAACTAGTGCGACGGTCGGGTCGGGGTGCGTTTCTTCGATTTCTTGCCCATCAGCTTGCTGCCGACTACCTGCCCACAGCTCATCCCGGCCCCGGCCGAAAGGCGGGCATAACCAAGTAAAGCGAAAGAGGAAAAGGTAGTCATCATGGAGGCAAATCGGCAGTACCCGGCGCGTTTGTGGCCGCAAGTACGCTCCGGATTTACAATATTCAAGATGGGAAATGAAAAAAGTTGGATGAGCCGCGGGTTTCAACCGACTGCTCGTTACCGTGCAGCAGGCCGTCGGTTTTCCCGGTCTGGCAGGCGCTACGAGTGCTGCACCAGCGCCATGTACAAGGGCATTCCCAGGGTGATGTTGACGGGAAACGTAACGCCCAGCGCCATCGGAATGTAGAGGCCGGGGTCGGCCTTGGGGGCGGCCAGCCGCATGGCGGCCGGCACGGCAATGTAGGAGGCGCTGGCGGCCAGAATGGCGAAGATGAAGCGGTTGCCCACCGAGTTGGTGACCAAGTGGCTGGCCACGGCTACCACGCTGCCGTTGAACAGGGGCATGAGCACGGCAAACAGCGTTACGAAGCGGCCGTAGCGGCTAAAAGTGCCGAAGCGCCGGGCCGTAATCATGCCCATTTCGAGCAGGAAAATGGCCAGAAAGCCTTGAAAATATCGGTGGTAAAAGGTTTAATGCCCTCGGCCTGCTTGGAATCAGCAATGATGCCGATAACCAGCGAGCCGACCACCATCAGCACGCTGCCGTTGGTAACGGAGTGGTGCACCACGCTGCCCAGGCCCATGCGGGGCGGCTCGTCGGGGCCGGGCGTGTCGTAGCGCATCAGCAGAATAATGCCCACGATGATGGCCGGGGCCTCCATAAGGGCCATTACGGCCACCATGTGCCCGCTGAACGCCAGGCCTTGAGCATCCAGAAATGAGACGGCCGCCACGAACGTAACGGCGCTGACCGAGCCATAGGCCGCCGCCACGGCCCCGGCGTCGCTGACGGTGAGGCGGCGCTTGAGGATGAAGAACGTGTAGAGCGGAATCAGGGAGGCCAGCAGCAGCCCGAAACCCAGCGAGTAGATAATTTCGGCCTCAAACGGACTATGTGCCAGCTCCTGCCCGCCCTTGAAGCCAATGGCAAACAACAAGTAAAGCGAGATGAACTTGACGGTGGAGGCCGGAATTTCCAGGTCGCTGCGCACGAGGGTCGCCACGATGCCCAGCACGAAGAACAGCAGGGTAGGATTGGTCAGATTGGCAATCAGCAACGCGGTGTCCATGCGTGCGGGTGGGTAAATGAGGTGGCAAGTTAGAGTAGGAATAGTTGTTTGCCTATCCTTGGGAATAGTAAAACTATAATTGCCCGTAGAGCAACTTAGGGCGAGACGCTACTCTGCCCGCCTGCTGTTTTAGCACGGCCCGCAATAGCATGCCTGCGTGGCCCCGGCGTCTCGGCCGAAACCCTACTCAATCCCTCCAACCTATTACTGCCAGCGGCTCCGGGCCTCGGTGCGGGGGGCCAGGGCGGCGGCCAGGGTGCGGCCCCGCACCCGCAGCAGCTCTTCGCGGCCGTCGAGGGTGCGGGTGTAGATGAGCCGGCCGGGCCCCACGTAGCGCTGCCAGAAGTGGGCATAGGCTTCGGCTTCTTTTCTGGTGCGGCCCAGCACTTCGGGCACGGCATGGTAGTCGTGCTGGGACACCAGTTGCCACAGGCGGCTCTGGCGCTCCAGCACGTAGCGGGGGTTGTCGAGCGGGTCGAGCACTTCGCTTAGGGTCCGCAGAAACAGGCCTGTTTCGTAGGTGCTGCCCCCGCGCAGGTAGCAGGTGGCGCTGCCGTCGTGTTTCAGCTCAACCACCGCTTCCAGGCCAGCCCCGGAGCGCACCAGGCCTGCGTAGCCCAGCGCCGCGAGCAGCGCCCGCGCAATGGGTTGCAGGTCGCGGCCAATGTCGCGGTAGGTGAGGTAGAGCCGCAACGCTCGCCACAACCGCCGCCCAAACACCACCAGCCCGGTAGCCGCTGCCACCTTCAGCAGCAGCGCCAACTGCGGCCACGTCATGCCCGGCCGCAACGAGCGCAGCAGGCCAAAAATGGTTTCGTTGGTGAACAGCAGCACGGCGGCCCCCAGCTCAGCCAGCATATAAGCCAGGGTGCGGTACAAACTCAGCCGACGCAGGCGGGGCAGGGCCTCGGGCAGGTCAACAGAAGAGCGGACGTACAGCTGGGGCACCAGTTCCGAGCCCCCCGCCTGTTTGGCGACCCAGCTGTCAACGACAGAAACTGGCCGGGCTGTAGTATCCGTGACGTTGCGACGAAGGTCACGGATGGTGAGCATGGCACCGTCAAGCGGTTGGAGGATGGATGGATGTATTTGAT
>NZ_QVLT01000031.1 GCF_003417065.2 Hymenobacter lapidiphilus
TCGCCGCCGTGCTGTCCGACCGCGCCGTGCTGACCTCCGACAACCCGCGCTTCGAAGACCCCAACGATATTCTCGCCCAGATGCAGACCGGCGTACCGGCCGCCGCGCTGGGTAAAGTCCTCACCATCAGGGTTCCAGGCAACGGATTGGAGCATATTGTGGGCTTAGGGACTTAGGGGCGGAAGAACGTAGGAACAAGGGAACGGGACAAAAGATGTGACGTGCGCTTTTTCGCTTCTCGCTTCCAAACACTCACTTCTCCACATCAATCACAGCCATGGTAATGCGGCTGATGCAGACCAGGGCGCCGGTTTGCTCGTGGGTGATGCGGATTTCCCAGACTTGCGTGCGGCGGCCGACATGCAGCGCCGTGGCCCGGCCGATGACGTGGCCGTCGCGCACGCCTTTTATGTGGTTGGCGTTGATTTCGAGGCCCACGCAGGCTTGCTTGGTGGGGTCGGGTAGGCGGGTGTGGGCGGCAATACTGCCCAGCGTTTCGGCCAGCGCCACCGAGGCCCCGCCGTGCAGCAGGCCCATGGGCTGGTGGGTGCGGCCATCCACGGGCATGCGGCCTTCGAGGTAATCGGCCGTGAAGGCCGTCAGCTCGATACCCAGCGCGTCGGCCAGGGTGGGGCGGGTGCTTACCCAGTTCTTTAGTTGGTCAAGAGTCATGAGCGGAGCAAGGGAAAGACGCTAATTGAGCGGAGCTGGGCGGCTGCCGGCCGGCAACAAAAAACGCCCGAAAACTTGCAGCTTGCGGCCTGAAGCTTGTAGCTTTAGAAGTGTTTCAAGCGTAAACCGCAAAACTAGGGGGAAAGTGAGCGTCAAAAAAATATACCTGATTCGCCACGGCCAAACCGACTTCAATGTGCGCGGCATCGTGCAGGGCAGCGGCATCGATTCGTCGCTCAACGAGGCCGGGCGGCGGCAGGCGGCGCGCTTTTTCGCCGCCTACAGTCAGGTGCCCTTCGACAAGGTGTACACCTCGCTGCTGCGCCGCACCCGCGAGTCGGTGGCCGGTTTCCTGGATTTGGGCCTGCCGCACGAACCCCACGGTGGCCTGAACGAAATCGGCTGGGGTACCCGCGAGGGCACCCGCATTACGCCCGAGGAAGACGAGGAGTACCACAGCATGCTCCAGGACTGGCGGGCCGGCCGCACCGGCTCGGCCCTCGAAGGCGGCGAAAGCCCCGAGCAGGTAGCCGCCCGCCAGCGGCCGTTTATCGAGCTGCTCACAAGCCGGCCCCGCGAGCAGACGGTGCTGGTGTGCATGCACGGCCGGGCCATGCGGGTGCTGCTGTGCCAGCTGCTGCATTACCCGCTTAGCCAGATGGAAAACTTCGAGCACCACAATCTGGGCCTCTACGAGCTGGAATACACCGGCTCGCTGTTCACGGTGCGCAACTTCCTCGACATACGCCACCTGACCACAGATTAGCGCGTAGTTTTTCGGGTTGCACGGCCTTCGTGAACAGATGTGGCGATGCCTATTTGCATCTCATCGTTGAACAGCATCAGCCGCGCCAACCTCATCGGTTAAACCCAGTAACACAGGGCCGCGCCGGTTCTGGTCTGTTCGAAAGCCGGGACCTTAACTGCCGGGCCGAACCCCCGCTTCGTAAGGCTGCTCGCCACCTTATGCCGCCCGGCGAAAATTCGCCCCGGCTTCGGCTGGCTGCGGCAGACGGGTTTCGTTTGCTCCCCCGAATTTTCGGGCTAATTTTGACCCTATTCAATCCAACGACGACGACGCAGATGGCCGAACTCATAAAAATGCCCAAGATGAGCGACACGATGACCGAAGGGGTTATTGCGGCGTGGCTCAAAAAAGTAGGCGATAAAGTAAAATCCGGCGACGTGCTGGCCGAGGTGGAAACCGACAAGGCTACCATGGAGCTCGAAAACTACGAGGACGGCACGCTGCTTTACGTCGGACCCAAGGAAGGAGAGGCCGTGGTGGTAAATGGCCTGCTGGCCATTGTAGGGAAGGAGGGCGAGGATATTGCATCCCTGCTGAAAGAGGCGCAGGCCGAAACCGCCCAGCTCGCCACCGGCGAAACGGAAGCTGCGCCGGCCGCCGAAGCGCCGGCCCCGGCCGCTGCGCCGGAGGCCCCCAAAGCTGCCGCGCCGGCTCCGGCTGCGCCTGCGGCTCCCAAGGCTGAGGCTCCCAAGCCCGTTGCGGCTGCGACTGCGGCCGGCAACGGCAAGAAGGCAACCGTCATCCGGATGCCCAAGATGAGCGACACCATGACCGAGGGCACCATTGCCGCTTGGCTGAAAAAAGTGGGTGACAAGGTAAAATCGGGTGATATTCTGGCGGAAGTGGAAACCGACAAGGCAACCATGGAGCTGGACAACTACGAAGACGGAACCCTGCTCTACATCGGCCCCAAGGAAGGCGAGGCCGTGCCCGTAGATGGCGTACTGGCCATTATTGGCGAAGAAGGTGCCGACGTGCAGGCCCTGCTCGGCGGCCAGTCGGGTGGTGCTGCCGAACCGGCCGCCGCTCCGGCTGCCGCCGCGGAAGCCGTTGCTCCCGCCTCGGCTTCTAGCTCGGCTCCTGCGCCCGCTGCCGAAGCCGCGCCAACTGCCACTGGTGGCCGCATCTTCGCCTCGCCGCTGGCTAAAAGCATTGCCAAGGATAAAGGCATCGACCTGCATACCATTAAGGGCTCAGGCGAAAACGGCCGCATCGTGTCGCGCGACCTGGAGGATGTAGCTGCTTCGGCCGCGCCGGCCCCAGCCGCTGCTCCAGCTGCCACTACTTCGGCGCCGGCCGCGGCTACTCCACAATCGGAGTACATCAAGGCAGCCCTGCCCGAGCAGGCGGCTCCGGCCGCCGCGCCGGCTGCACCGGCCGCGCCGGCCGCCCAGCCCGCCGACGGCACCTACACCGATACGCCGGTGTCGCAGATGCGCAAGGTGATTGCCCGCCGCCTCTCCGAAAGTCTGTTCACGGCCCCGCATTTCTATCTGACGATGGAAATCCTGATGGACCGGGCCATGGAGGTACGGACCCAGCTCAACGAGCTTTCGCCCGTTAAGCTCAGCTTCAACGACCTCGTAATTAAGGCTGCGGCTGTGGCCCTGCGCCAGCATCCGGCCGTGAACTCCTCGTGGCTCGGCGACCGAATCCGCCAGAACCACGTCATCAATATCGGGGTAGCCGTGGCCGTGGATGAGGGCCTGCTGGTGCCGGTGGTGCGCAACGCCGACGGTAAGGGCATGTCGCAGATTGCTACCGAGGTGAAAGAGCTGGCCGGCAAGGCCAAAAGCAAGAAGCTGCAGCCCGCCGAGTGGGAGGGCAGCACCTTCACCATCTCCAACCTGGGCATGTTCGGCATCGACGAATTCACGGCCATCATCAACCCGCCGGATGCCTGCATCCTGGCCGTGGGCGGCATCAAGCAGACGGCCGTGGTGAAGAACGGCGAGCTGGCCGTGGGCAATATCATGAAGGTAACGCTGAGTTGCGACCACCGCGTGGTGGACGGCGCTACCGGCGCGGCCTTCCTGCAAACGCTCAAAAGCCTGCTCGAAGACCCATTGCGCATGCTGATTTAAGTCGGCCAAACATTTAGATTAAGGAAAGCCAGTCCCGCCAGGGACTGGCTTTTTTGCTGGCCTCCGCTGAGCCGCTTCGGGGCGGAATGGCCTATGATTGACTTGTGCCGGACTGCTGCTCCGGCCGCTTCCTGTGGCCAGGGGCGGGGTTTAAGCTATAGATATGGAGCCTGTTTGTCGCTGCCAGGTACACAGTGGAAATTTGCTATAGAAATATATAAATTTCATAGCAAAATCACTATACTTACTGCCAGTGGGCGTTGTTTCCGCGGCACCCGATTGTACATCGCTCAATCCAGCATACCTATGAAAAAGACTCTACTGACAATTGCGCTGGGCGTAGCCAGCGCCGCCGCTTATGGGCAGGGCCAGTCCATTTCCGGCCAGGTGCTGGATGGCGCCGGCAAACCCGTTATCGGGGCTACGGTGGTAGAAAGGGGCACCAACAACGGCACTGCCACCGACAACGACGGTCGCTTCGTGCTGAAGGCCCGCACGGCCTCGCCTCGCCTGCAAATCAGCTCCATCGGCTACGGCGCGCAGGAGGTGGCCGGCAGCGGGGAGGTGAGCGTGCGTCTCGCCGACGCCACCAACAACCTCGGCGACGTGCAGGTGGTGGGCTCGCGCAGCCAGAACCGCTCCATCACCGACTCGCCCTCGCCCGTCGATATCATCGACCTGCGCGAGGTAACCACCAAAACCGGCCAGCTCGATGTGAACCAGCTGCTGCAGTTTGTGGCGCCCTCGTTCAACTCGAACCGCCAAACCGGCTCCGACGGCGCCGACCACGTGGACCCGGCCTCGCTGCGCGGCCTCGGGCCCGACCAGACGCTGGTGCTCGTGAACGGCAAGCGCCAGCATCAGTCGGCGCTGGTGAACCTGTTCGGCTCGCGCGGGCGCGGCAACACGGGCACCGACCTGAACGTGATTCCGGCCGCCAGCATCGAGCGGATTGAGATTCTGCGCGACGGCGCGGCGGCCCAGTACGGCTCCGATGCCATTGCGGGCGTTATCAATATTGTGCTCAAAAGCTCGGTGAAGGAGCTGACGGTTAACGTGAACTACGGCGCCTACGACGCCAAATACCGCCGCGACGACCAGAAGTACGACGGCGGCAACTTCAACGCCAACCTGAACTACGGCCTCGGGCTGGGCGAAAAGGGCAGCTTCATCAACGCCACCGTCGACTACAACGCGCGGCAGCACACCCAGCGTGCCGCCGTGCCGGCTCCCGATGGCCTGGCCCGCCGCGAGTACGGCGACCCCAAGGTGTCGAACCTCTCGGGCTACCTCAACTCCAAGTTCGCCCTCACCGACCAGACCCATATTTACGTGTTTGGTGGGGCCAACAAGCGCCGGGGCGACGCCTACGCCTGGACCCGCTTCCCCGACGATGACCGGAACGTGCCCGCCATTTACCCCAACGGCTTCGACCCCATCATCACCAGCGACATTATTGATGTTTCGGCCGTGGCGGGCGTGCGCACCAAGCTCGGCGGCTGGGACCTGGACCTGAGCAATAACTTCGGCTCCAACCGCTTCGACTACGGCGTGGAAAACTCGCTCAACGCCTCGCTGGGAGCCAGTTCGCCCACTACCTTCGATGCCGGCGGCTTCCAGCTGCAGCAGAACGTGGTGAATCTGGGCCTGACGCGTAACTACGGCACCGTGCTGAGCGGCCTGAACCTGGCCGCCGGCGCTGAGTTCCGGCGCGAGTGGTACTCGCTGTTTGCGGGTGAGGAGGCATCGTACCGCAACTACGACCCGGCCGGCACGCCCGATGATGAGCGCGAGGCCAGCGGCTCGCAGGGCTTTCCGGGGTTCCAGCCCACTGATGCCATTAAGGCCGACCGCGACAACGTGGGGGTGTACGCTGATGCCGAGCTGAACGTGACGCTGCGCTGGCTGCTGGCCGGCGCCCTGCGCTACGAGCACTACACCGACTTCGGCAGCACGCTCAACTACAAGGCCTCAACCCGCTATAAACTGACCGAGTTTCTGACCCTGCGCGGCACGTACAGCACTGGCTTCCGGGCCCCGTCGCTGGCCCAAATCAACTTCAACTCCACCTTCACCAACTTCATCCAGGGCCAGGCGGTGGAAGTGCTGCTGGCACGCAACAACAGCGCCCTAACCCAGAAGCTGGGTATCCCGGCCCTCAAGCAGGAAACCTCCAACAGCGCCAACGTGGGCCTCACCAGCCGCATCGGCTCGGCGCTGAGCCTGACGCTGGACGGCTACTACATCAAGGTGAAGGACCGCGTGGTGCTCACCAGCCAGTTCGGCAACGACGACCCAGTTATCGGGCCCGACCTAGTGGCGCTGAACGTGGGGCAGGCCCAGTTCTTCGCCAACGCCGCCGACACCCGCTCGCTGGGCCTCGATGTGGTGCTCAACCACACCGCCCAGCTGGGCACTGCCGGGCGCCTCAACTCCACGCTGGCCGCCAACTTCAACCAGCTTAAAATCGACCGGGTGCAGACCTCGGGCCGCTTGGCGGGCCGCGAGGACGATTTCTTCGGGCCCCGCGAGCAGGCCTTCGTGAAGGCATCGGCCCCGCCGTCGAAAATCAACCTCACCTTCGACTACCAGGTGGCCCGGTTTGGGACGCTGGTGCGGTTCGTGCGCTTTGCCGGTGTGGATTTGATTGACTGGGACGGCAACCCGATGAACTACGACGCGCGCATCACCACCGACCTGACGCTGAGCTACGCCCTGACCAACAATCTGCAGCTGATTGCGGGCAGCACCAACCTGTTCAACCGCTACCCCACGCTGTTCAATCCGCAGCTCACCGAAACCGGCGGCGCCTGGGACCCGGTGCAGATGGGCGCGAACGGGCGGTTTTACTTTGCTAAATTGCAGGCCCGATTCTAATACGAGTGCCACTCGTCGGCTGCGAATTGTTAGCTGATGGCTGTTTAATAGGGTAGGAATTGGGAGTCAGCTGTTGGTACTGACGTGCTGGCAGCTGGCTCCTTTTTTCTGCCAGCCACTCATCTGATAACGGGTAACTGCAAAACTCTCAACTGATATGAAAATCCGCTCCACTACTGTCCTGGGCATCCGCCACAACGGCCAGGTGGCCCTCGGCGCCGACGGCCAGGCCACCATGGACAAGCACGTGGCCAAAAGCAACGTGCGCAAAGTCCGCAAGCTGCACGACGGCAAAGTGGTAACCGGCTTTGCCGGCTCCACGGCCGATGCGTTCATGCTGCTTGATAAGTTCGAGGAGAAGCTTTCGGGCTACAACGGCCAGCTGCGCCGCGCCGCCATCGAGCTGGCCAAAGAGTGGCGCAAAGACCAGTACCTGCGCAAGCTCGAAGCCATGATGGTGGTGTGCGACAAGGACGAACTGCTCATCATTGCCGGCACCGGCGACGTGCTGGAGCCCGACAACGACGTGGCCGCCATCGGCTCGGGCTCGATGTACGCCCAGGCCGCCGCGCTGGCCCTGAAAAAGCACGCCCCCCACCTCACGGCCCGCCAGATGGTGGAGGACGCCCTGCACATTGCCGCCGACATCTGCATCTATACCAACCACAACCTCATGATTGAGGAGCCGGTATAGGTGTTGGAAACACAAGCTTAGGCTAAAGACAAAAAGAACGTCATGCTGAGCGAAGGCGCAGCCGCAGTCGAAGCATCTCTACTGCTTCGTTGCAGTCGACAGGATTACTACTACGGTAGAGATGCTTCGACTGCGCCTCCGGCTACGCTCAGCATGACCGTTATATAAGAACAATACAAATCACCCCAACCCATGCAAATCACCAACTTCCTCAAGCACCACTACCGCCACTTCAATGCCGCTGCGCTTATTGATGCGGCTGAAGGCTACAACAAGCACCTGGCCGACGGCGGCAAGATGATGATTACCCTGGCCGGCGCCATGAGCACCGCCGAAATGGGCATTCAGCTGGCCGAACTCATTCGGCAAGATAAAGTGCAGGTTATCAGCTGCACCGGCGCCAATCTCGAAGAAGACATCTTCAACCTCGTGGCCCACGATTTCTACGAGCGGGTGCCCAACTACCGCGACCTGACGCCCGCCGACGAGCAGGCCCTGCTGGAGCGCCATATGAACCGCGTAACCGACACCTGCATCCCCGAAGAGGAGGCCATGCGCCGCCTGGAGCACTCGGTGCTCAAGTTCTGGGAGAAGGCCGACAAGGCCGGCGAGCAGTACTTCCCCCACGAATTCTTCTACCAGATTCTGCTGAGCGGCGAGCTGGAGCAGTACTACCAGATTGACCCCAAGGACTCCTGGATGCTGGCTGCCGCCGAGAAAAACCTGCCCATCATCTGCCCCGGTTGGGAAGACAGCACGCTGGGTAACATTTTCGCCGGCCACGTTATTTCGGGCGACATCAAGAACGTGCACACCGTGCGCACCGGCATCGAGTACATGATTTATCTGGCCGGCTGGTACACCGAGCAAGCCACCGAAGCCAGCCCGGTCGGCTTCTTCCAGATTGGCGGCGGCATTGCCGGCGACTTCCCCATCTGTGTGGTGCCCATGCTGCACCAGGACCTGGGCCGCACCACGGTACCGCTGTGGGGCTACTTCTGCCAGATTTCGGACTCGACGACCAGCTACGGCAGCTACTCGGGCGCCGTGCCGAACGAGAAAATCACCTGGGGCAAGCTGGGCCAGGACACGCCCAAGTTCATCATCGAGTCGGACGCTACTATTGTAGCTCCGTTGATTTTTGCTATTGTACTGGGGCAGTAAATCATAATCGAATTGCAGCAGAAACGCCCGTCGCTACTCAGTAGCGACGGGCGTTTGGGTTTTGTGAGATGAGCGGCTTGTTACATTGGTTTGGCCGCCTTCGCCGCCTTCGCCGCCTGGGCCTGCTGTTCCATTTGCGCCTTCATGGACGCTTTAAACATCGACCAATTCAGGGCGTAGGTTGTCAGGGTAATAACCAGCACGCAGGTCAGGTAGCCTAGAAAGAAGGTCATGAAGCCGCGCCAGAGGCGGCCGGGCAGCTTTATGGCCGTGTGCTTGAGCAGGGTGCTGTAGGCCCAGGATACGTAGGCGAAAGTAAAGCCTGCATAAATAAAGGTCACCGTCTTGATCTGGGGCGTACCGTTGTAGTAGTACAGAATGGGCAGCAGGAAAATGGCGAAGAAGTTTGAAATAGCCGTAATAAACGCCGCGATAATCAGGCATTCGGCATAGTTGTACCCTCCTTTCTTCAGAAACAACCGGGCAAACAGCGCCCACACCGGCACCATGGCCACGTAGCACCAACTCATGTACTTGGCAAAAAAGGTCGTCGACTTTACCTGCATCTGCCACACGGCCTCGGGCACGGACGGGTCTCGGGCCCCCATCAAATCAATGTGCAGCAGCGCCGAAAGCAGTGCGTAGAAGCCGGTAATCATGAACAGCAGTGAGAGCGGCCGGAAATGGTCGACGCGCTTGCCGGCCAGGTAGGCCCGGATGGTGGCCCCCGGCCGGACTATCATTGTTTTCAGCGTGTACAGAATGCCCTTATCCACGTGCCAGATGGAATGTAGAATGTCGTGGGGCATATCGGCCATCGTGAGCCGGTGGGTGTGGTGCGCGTCCTGTCCGCAACGCCCGCAGTAGCGGTCGGGCACGGGGTGGCCGCAGTTCAGGCAGTGGGCTGGTCCATGTGCTGCTTCTGCTGAAGCTTTCGGTGGGACTTGTGCCGCGGGAGGCAACACAAGCGCAGGGGTATCAGTTGCGGTAGAAGTTAGCTGCATAAGTAGGGATTGTTGTGCCTGACCCTAAAGCTACCTGATTTTGCCACTCACGCAAACAGGCCCGCCGCTGACGTTCAGTGACGGGCCTGTCTACTGTAGATAAACCAGATAATCATCTACAAAGCTTTGGATTAGCTTTCGATCAAAATCAAGTTGGCTTATGTGTTTTTCATCAATACTATTGAGAATATTCCAGTTATCCCGAATTACATTCCAGTCCTTTGCCACCTTTTGTACTTCTTCTCTGGTAAACTCAAAAATCTGTTCTTCAAGAACACGTAAAGTGTGGTTTTGGACCTCCCAGTTTCCAGTGGCTCCAAACAAAACGCTGAATAGATCACCTAGATGATGATGGCATTTTAGCTTCTCAAGCGCATAGACCAGAGTGCCTCTGTTTTTAGAGTTTTCTGGTTTAGTAATAGCATGAAGCAAGGGAATTACTGCCGCACTGTACCGATTTAATCTGAATGTAAGCGCAGCCGCATTTCTGGCCCTGGGTTTTTCCTGGTCAAGCAGTTGAATGAGAAATTGGCGGTGTTTCTTTCGCTTAGTCTTATTAAATCGTCCACCGAAATGGAACAGTTTACCGCAAGCATCTTGTGCCACATTCCAATCTTCAGAAAAAACGGCGGCTTTGAGATACTCTACTCGCTGCTTCTTATTCATGGGGGGTATTGGTCATCACGATTCAAAGAATCTACGCCATTTCCGCTACCCGCACCTCCTTTGGCATCCCTACAGCTTCAAAGGCCTGACCCAAATCCAGCATCAAATCCTGGGGGTCTTCTACGCCGATGCTCAGGCGAATCATTTGGGGAGTGATGCCCATTTCCTTCTGGTCTTCGAGGGTAATGTCGGAGTGGGTCATGGTGCCGGGGTGCTCGGCCAGGCTTTCGGTGCCGCCCAGGCTTACGGCCAGCTTGATAAGCTTCAGGGCATTGAGGAAGCGGAAGGCTTCGGCCTCGCCGCCCTTGATGTCGAACGAAATCATGGAGCCCGGCGAGAGGCAGTGACGCTGGTAGATGTCTTGCTGAACGGGGTTGCCTTCGAGGTGGGTGAGGTAATGGGTGCGCTCGACCAGCGGGTGTTCGCGCAGCCAGTCGGCAATAACCTGGGCCGACTGGGCGGCGCGCTCCATGCGCAGCTTCAGCGTTTCGAGGCTGCGCATCAGCATCCAGCCGGTGTTGGGGTCGCACATGGTGCCCATAAACGTGCGCATGCCCTTTATTTCCTTCATCAGGGCGTGGCTGCTGAGCGCGGCCCCGGCAATCAGGTCGGAGTGGCCGCCCAGGAACTTTGTGGCCGAGTACAGCACCACGTCGGCGCCGTGCTTGAGCGGGTGTTGGAACACGGGGCCCAGGAAGGTATTGTCGACCACGAAGCGCACGGGCTTGTCGGGCGTGGCGTACTGGCGGGCCAGAGCGGCGCAGGCGTCGAGGTCGATGAGGTGGTTGGTGGGGTTGGCGGGCGTTTCCACGTAAATCATGGCCAGGCGGCCGGGGGCAATAGCGGCGGCCTGGGCCTGCATTTCATCGGGCGTGGCGGAAGGGCGGAAGCCCACGGCCTCGATGCCGAACTTGCGCAGCACGTTTTTCAGGAAGAAGTCGGAACCGCCGTACACGGGCTCGGAGTGCAGCACTACGTCGCCGGGCTGCAGCAGGGCCAGCAGCGTGGTGCTGATGGCGGCCATGCCCGAGGCAAAAGTCGCAGCTTCCTCGGCTTCGTCCCAGAGCGTCAGGCGGTTTTCGAGGATTTCGAGGCTGGGGTTATTGAGGCGGGAGTAAATGAGGCCCATTTCCTCATCGGGCTCCTGCTGACGCAGCCCGTAGGCCAGCTCGAAGAAGGCCTTGCCCTCCTCGGCGTTCTTGAACACGAACGTGGACGTCTGGAAAATGGGCGGCTTGATGGCGCCCTCGCTCCAGGCCGGCGTGTAGCCGTAGCTCATCATCAGGCTCTCGGGGCGCAGGCGCTGGCCGCTGATACAGGAGTGGTCGGTGGGGTTCGTCATGGGGGTGGGAAATGAAGGGTGGATGGGAAAGTTGGGTACTGCGAAGTTACCCTTTCTGCCAACCTTCCCCGGAAACCCATCATTTCCGGGCCCAACCGCGTACCTTGGCCTACTACCGACCTTCCACTGCCGCGCTATGTCCCTCGACACCTACACCTTCCTCCAGCACACCACCGAAGCCGAAAAAACGACCGTTTACACCCGCGGTGAGGACGAGGACGGCGACGAGGTGCTGATTCCGTGTCCGGCCCTACTCATCGCCCAAACCGAGCACCAGAAGCTCTTCATCACCATCGAACCCCGCCGCCGCTACCTCACCCACACCCTAATCCCGGGCGAGGAAGAGCCAGAAACCGATTTCTTGCGCGATTACGAAGAAGTCGAAGCCCTACTCGAAGACGCCGGCCTCGACGGCATCCACGACGGCGAGCAGGGCATTCTCTACCACAACCTGCTCTTCCTGCTGATGAACCCGTAATTCACAAAGGACGGTGTAGGGTGCGGGGCTTGTCCCCGCCCGCCGTTGAACGACATGTACGCTACTGTTTAACGGCGGGCGGGGGCAAGCCCCGCACCCTACACCGTTCTACCGTCCCTTAAAGTCCGCGCGCAGGCCTTCATAAATCCAGTTAGCCAGGGCCTGGCGGTTGTCGGGGAGCAGGAAGCGGGGCTGGTCGCGGGCGTTGTGGATGTTGCCCAGCTCCATAAAAACGGCCGGGGCGTGGCTGTTGCGCACTTCATAGAGGGAGCTGCGGGGCCCCACATTGCCGGAGTAAGGGCGGTTGGGCTGCGAGCGGCCGTAGCGGTTGGTGAACACCCCGTGGATGTTGCGGGCCGTGCGCAGACCAGCCTGGCTGTTGGCGTGGTGGTAGAAAAACACGTCTATTTTCTGGCCCTGACTGCGGCTGTCTACGTGCAGCGACAAAAGCCGCTGGTATGCGCCCTTGTGGCGGGCGTGCAGCTGGTTGGCCTGCACAATGCGCTGGCGCAGGCGGGCCAGCTGATTGAGCGGAATGCGCTGGCGCGGGTAGGTTACCTCGTCGCGGTCAACTTCAAGAAACTGCTCGTCGCGGATACCGTCGTTGGGGTCCTGCACCAGCACGTACACGGTGGCGCCGTGCTCCATCAGCCGCCGGGCCAGGCGCAGCGTTACGTCGTAGGCATATTCGTCTTCGGCCAGCAGCTGCTTTCCGTACTTGCCCACCGCCCCCGGATCGGGGCCGCCGTGGCCGGGCGAGAGGTAGTACACGGCCCCGCGCATCGTGCGGTCGAGCACCTGCACCCGGCTGTGCCTGGGGCCGAAAAGGGGCTCGTGCAACACGGAAGCGGAGCTGCCGGCGGGTGCTTGGGCCGGAGCGGCCACCTTTGCAGGAGCCGCTTTGCCCCGGGCCGGCAGGCGGTAGGTGCGGCCCGCTACCAGGCCGTTGTTGGTCGTCAGGCGGCCCTGGTTCAGGGTCAGGAACTGCTGGAAGTGCCGGGTATCGGGCAGCCCGTTGCGGCGGAGCAGGGAATGGGCCCCTTCGCCGGACCGGGCGACGGCCGTAGGGCCGCGCTGGCTGAAAACGGGGGCCGCAAAAAGACAGAACAGGCAGAAAAAAACAACGAAACGCAAAAGCAGTAGCCTAACAGACGAAACCAAAGTTGGCCCGGCCGCAAAAACCGGGCAGTAAACGGGGAGCGGGTAAAATGGGCGCTCCGCGCCGGACCACCCGCGGGCAGTCCGGCGCGGAGCGCCTCAGAAGCAAAAACGGGACAGAACCGGCTCTAGCGGAACATCGGCCGGGCCGGATTCCAGATGCCCCACGGAATCATCAGCACCACGATAATCAGCGCCACCGTAAACCATATAAAGGCCTTTTTGTGCTTCAGCACCGGGTCAGTAGCTTTCTTCGAGATAATGCGGCCCACCTGCGCGATAATCACCGCCAGGATCATGCCTACCATATGCTCGACGGCAAAGAAGCGGCCCGCCGCGTCCTTCATGACGGCGGCGGCGGCGCCGTTTTCGAGGGCTTTGGCTCCCACCGGGCTGATGAAGTACAGAATCAGGCCCAGCAGCAGCTGCAGGTGCATCGAGCCCACAAACGAGGCGCCCATCCCATTATCGGCGCCGGTGAAGGGGCGGCGGCTCTGCCAGCCCGAAAAAGCCCGGAAAATGGCAATCAGGCCGAAGATGAGTACGAGCCAGCGCGTCCAGGAGTGGATCAGTAGCAGAGTAGGGTACATAGAACAGGGAATTGGTGAAAGGCAAAGGTCGGGGCTGGCGGGCAGTTTTGCACGCCAGAGACCAAGGCGCGGGCCGGCGTGCGAAAACCGCCGGCCGGGTAGCTAGCTGCAGCCCGGCAGCGGTTGGTTTTCGGGGCCGAACAACGACGGAGCCGGCTCATGCTTGTGGCCCTCGAAGCTGAAGATTTTCTCGGCCGTAAACTTTTCGCCCTCCTGGCGCAGAATGGCCAGGTTGGTGATGTTGAGCTTTAAATTGAAGGTTTGCCGGTTGAGGTACTGCATTACCGGGCCCAGCAGCTCGGGTGTAGTATCGTGCAGGGCCAGCGAAATGTGGGGCAGCCAGCAGTCAGGCCCGCTAAACTTATCGGTGCGCAAACACAGCGGGGCCGTGGCCTGCCGGACGCGGTGGTGCAGTTGGTTGAGCGCGTCGGAGCGCAGTACCGGAATATAAATAGTGGGGTTGGGCCCCGGGAAAATGCCCAAGCCGGTGGTATGAGCCACAAACGTCTTGGTGCTACGGGCTACGTCGCGCAGCACCTGTCGCAGGGCCGCGCCCTTGCGCACGCCCGCCAGCTGGTAGGTGATGTGCGGGTCGGGCGTGGCCTGCACATCATCAAGGCCGAACTCGGTTTCCAGGCTGCGGATAATGGAGTTGATGCGGTCGGCGTTCTGCGGGTTGAGCAGTGAGGTTATGGCAAGCATCGGCGGAGCAGGTAAGAACACGGCCAGTCGGGGGCAAAGCGGGCACCCAATACTACGGAGAACTGCCGACAGTCGGCCGGCCGCCGGGGTGGGAGTGGCCCCGCTGGCCTGGGCAGACAACAAGCGCGGCGGCTCGGGGTTAAGGAAATTTCGGCCGGCATAACCTTTCCTGACTCGACTCTCGTACGTTGGGCCGTGCCTGCCATTTCTGCCCCTGTTTCCGTTGCCGCCAAGGCCCCCGCCCCGCGCCGCCCCTGGGGCCGATGGCTACTGGCTGGGCTGCTTGGGCTGGTGCTGGCCGCCTGGCTGGGCGGCACCTTTCTGCTCGACCCCTGGCTGCGCCGCACCCTCGAAGACAAGGTGAGTACTGCCAGCCACGGCCGCTATCGGCTGCGGGTAGGCCAGCTGCATACCAGCCTCTGGCGGCGCGGGGTTGAGCTGCGGGCGATGCACCTCACCACCAATCCCACTGCCGGTCCCGCCGACTCGCTGCCGGCCGCTGAGCTGGCGTTGGGTCGGCTACGGTTGCGTGGGCTGGGCCTGTGGGCGCTGCTGCGGGGCCAGGAGGTGCCAGTGGCTAGTGTGCGGCTCGATTCGCTGGCCGTGGTGCTGGGCCCGCTACCAGCCGGGGCCGGCCCGGGCGAACCACTCTATGCCCGGCTGCCCGGCGCGGGCCTGCGGCTGGGCTACCTCACGGTGCGCCACCTGCACGGCCGCTACGGCCCCGCTACCCGTCCCCAAATCCGCGTAGCCCATGCCGACCTGACGGCCCGCGACCTGCGCCTGAGTGCTGCCGGAGCGGCCGATTCGGTCCGGGTAGGGGGGGCGGCGGCCCTGGCGGGCCGGGCCCAGGGACTGGCTGTCCGGGTGCCCGGCCATGAGATGCGCCTGCGCCGCCTGCGCTTTTCTACTAAAGCCCGCCAGCTGGTGCTCAATTCGCTGGCGGTGAACCCGGAGCAACCTATTAGCCCGCAACGCAGCGCGGCCTTGCGCCTGCGCCTGGCGCTACCCCAGCTCACGCTCACCGGCCTCGATGCGGCGGCCCTAAGCCGTAGCCGCTTCCGGGCCGATTCGCTGGGGCTGCGCCGGCCGGGGCTGGCCTGCACGCTACCCACCACCCCTCCGCCGCCCTTGCACGAACTGCTGGCCCCTTACCTGCGCGAGTGTCGGCTGAATACGCTCTGGGTAAGCGGTGGCCAACTACGGGTAGCCGGACTGCCCCAGGCACCAACCGTAACTCAGGTACAGTTGGCTGGCCACGACCTGCGGGTGCTGCCCCGCACCCGCGTACCCCGCATCTACTATGCCACCCACTGGCAGTTGCGCACCGGCCCGGCCACGCTTAGCCTCGACGCCCCCTACTACCACCTGAGTTGGGACCAGCTGCAAGCTGACACGCGCCGGCAGCAGCTTACGCTGCGCCGGGTGCTGGTGCTGCCCACCCTGTCGGTGGTGGAGTTGGCCCGGCGCAAAGGGCATCAGGCGGCTCACCTCACAGTGAAAGTGCCCGAGCTGCGTCTGGCGGGGCTCGATTTCGGTGCGGCGGCCAACCGGCACGAGGTCCGGGCAGCTAGCCTGACCGTTAGCCAGCCCCAGGTGAGCAGCCAGAGCGACGGCCGCTTCGCCCATAATCCCAACATATCGTTCGTTACGCCCGAGGCCTTCCGGGAAGTACCGTTCCGGTTTGCCGTGGGGCGGCTGCGGGTGGTGGGGGCCACCATTACGAGCCAGTACCGCGCCCCCCGCGAGGCTCGCCCGGGCATTATTCAGATCAAGGACTTCGCGGGAGCCTTGCGCAACGTCAGCAACGACCCGGCCCGGATGAGTGCCCGCCGCCCGCTTACGGGCACGGCTACCGCCCTTTTGCAGGGGCAGTGCCGCATGCGGGTGCAGCTGCGGGCCAATATGCTCGACCCAGCCGGCCGCCACACCGTCAGCGGCACGTTCGGGCCGGCTCCGCTGGATCTGCTCAATTCCATGACCATCCCCACCCGCGGCATCCGTTTCCGGCGCGGCCAGATTCAACACATCAGCTTCCAAATGCAGCTCGACCAGCAGGCCGCCCGCGGTACCATGCAGGCCCGCTACGCCGACCTTAACCTTCAGCGCCTCAACCGCCAAAACAAGCCCGGCCTGCTGCACCGCCTGGAAACCACGGTCATCAATGAGGTTTTTATTCGCGACGATAACCCCCGCAAACCGGGTCAGCCGCTGCAACCCGGCAACATGCATTCGGGGCGGGAGCGGCACTACTCGGTGTTTACGCTCTGGCGCCAGGGCCTCATAAGCGGGCTGCTCAACAGCGCCGGCGTGCCCGCGCCCCTGGCCAAAAAGCTGAGCGAGGCAGAGTGAGCTTTCAGCTTACTTTCTCAAGGTATTGCCCGCTCACCTCATTAGCACCTCTGAAATGCGGGTGCCGGTATCTGGTTTGACCTTGCCTGGGCCTTTCTGAGCAGGAGGCGCCGCAAGATGAATGGTGTAGTACAGGGGGCTTTTTCTGCTATAAAGCCCCGGTTAATCCGGCTGCCCGCCTTATCTTGACGACATAAAGCTGCTCCCCTATGAACCGTCGAATCTTCCTGCGCCAAGGCTCCCTCACCGGCCTGAGCCTGTCCGTTCTTTCGCTCGCCGCCTGCTCGGCGCCCACCGCCGATGCTCCGTCTGCCCCGGGTACCGCCGCCACTCCCGAAACCACCTCCACTGCCCCCGAAGCCGCTGATTTTGAACTGCTCGAACTCACGCTGGCCGAGCTGCAGGACAAAATGACCCGGGGCGAGATGACCTCGCGCGGCATCACCGAGCTGTACCTCAACCGCATCCAGGCCCTTAACCGGCAAGGTCCTAAACTGAACGCGGTGCTGCTCACTAATCCTGAGGCCCTCGATCTGGCCGCTGCCCTCGATCAGGAGCGGAAGGAGGGTAAAATCCGCGGGCCGCTGCACGGCATCCCTATCCTGCTCAAAGACAACATCGACACCGCCGACCAGCAGCCCACCACCGCCGGCTCGCTGGCCCTGGCCGGCCACAAGGCCCAACAGGATGCCTTTATTGTGCAGAAGCTGCGCGCCGCCGGGGCCGTGGTGCTGGGCAAAACCAACCTCAGCGAGTGGGCCAACTTCCGCTCGACGCGCAGCACCAGCGGCTGGAGCAGCGTGGGCGGCCAGACCAAAAATCCCTACATTCTCGACCGCACGCCCAGCGGCTCGTCGGCCGGCTCGGGGGCAGCCGCTTCAGCCAACTTCTGCGCCGCCGCTATCGGCACCGAAACCGATGGTTCTATTGTGTCGCCGGCCTCGTGCAGTGGGCTGGTGGGCGTGAAACCCACAGTGGGCCTCTGGAGCCGGGCCGGCATCATCCCCATCTCGGCCAGCCAGGACACGGCCGGCCCCATGACCCGCACCGTGCACGACGCGGCCCTGCTGCTCGGCCCGCTGGCCGGCCCCGACCCCCGCGACCCGGCCACCAAAGCCGGCACCGGCAAAGCCTCGACCGACTACACCACCTTTCTCAAACCCGATGCGCTAAAGGGCCAGCGCCTGGGCGTGGAAAAAGGCCACCTGACGGGCTCCTCCGATGCCGTGCCGCTATTGCTGGCCGCCCTGGAAGTGCTGAAAGCGCAGGGCGCTACCATTGTGGAGGTGGAAGTCGAGAAGCTTACCGACCCGCTCGGGCAGGCCGAGTACGACGTGCTACTCTACGAGTTCAAGGACGGCGTAAATCAGTACCTGGCCACCGCCGGCGCGCCGGTGAAAACCCTGGCCGACGTCATCAAATTCAACACCGAAAATAAGGGTAAAGCCATGCCTTTCTTCCAGCAGGAAATCCTGGAAGCCTCCGAAAAGCTCGGCGACCTGAAAACGCCCGCCTACCAGGCGGCCCTGAAAAAGTCGCAGGGCGGGGCCCGCGCCGCTCTTGATGGCGCACTGCAGAAGAACCGCTTGGCGGCCATCGTAGCCATTACCAACGCCCCCGCCCGCTGCATCGACCTGATAAATGGTGACTCGGGTGGCGGGCCGGGCTTCTCGTCGCCGGCTGCCATGGCGGGCTACCCGCACATTACGGTGCCCATGGGCCAGGCGCATGGCCTGCCGGCGGGTTTGTCTTTCGTGGGTGCGGCCTGGCAGGAAGGCCCGTTGCTGGGCTTGGCCTACGCCTATGAGCAGGCCTCGAAAAAGCGGGCTGCGCCAGAGTTTAAAGGGCCGTTTGTGGGGTAGGGGGAAACTTTGAAGATGCCCGGAGTGAAAAAAGCGTGAGAGAACTGGGGCCTTATGCTGCAAGGAGCAAGCTGAATCCCTCGCGTGAATAACTTTTAAGGCAGGTGAATCTCAATCTGTTGCGAAAGAGCATCAACAAGTGCTGATGCATCATCTGTCTTCTTGGTAAGATAAGCCGCCAGCTCTTCACCCCGCAGATAGGCAGCCAGCGAAGCAGGACCTAGTTTCACTACCAATCTGTATAGCCGTTGCGAAGACTTGCCGCCTTTGGCGAATCCCTCATCAATCCAAGCCCGCAAGATTAATTCCTTGGTTTGCCTTACGTGTTGTGGTAGATAGTCCGATTCCCATTCCGGCCCTAAAATTCCGTCGCACCATAAGGGCAAGGCAACATCTGCCAGTCTTTCGGTAAGGTTTTGCTCTAGCGTTATGAGAAATAAAGAACTTATCACGGCTGTAAAGAAAGGAAGACAATAATTGACTAAGGTACCACGCGTCCAAACCCGTACCTTTGCGGCTTAATAGCCCCCGCACAGATAGTAGATGATTTCCATTTCCGACCTCGATTTCCATTTCGGCTCCCGCGCCCTTTACGACAAGGCTAGCCTGCATATCAAGCCCAAGGACAAAATTGGCCTGATTGGGCTCAACGGCAAGGGTAAATCCACGCTGTTGCGCATTCTGGTGGGCGAGTACAAGCCCGATGGCGGCTCCATCTCGATGAGCAAGGACGTCAGCTTGGGCTTTTTGAACCAGGATTTGCTCAGCTACGACTCGCACGAGTCCATTCTGATGGTGGCCATGCAGGCCTTCGGCGAGGCGCTGAATGTTCAGAAGAAGATTGATGAAATCCTGCTGGAGTTCGAAAACAACTATTCCGACGAGCTGGTGGAGAAGCTGGCTGACGCGCAGGAGCGGTTCGAGCTGCTGGGCGGCTACACTATGCAGGCCCGCACCGAGGAGATTCTGGAAGGCCTGGGCTTTACTACCGAGGAGCTGCAGCGCCCGCTGAAGCTGTTTTCGGGCGGCTGGCGGATGCGCGTGATGCTGGCCAAAATCCTGCTGCAGCAACCTTCGCTGCTGCTGCTCGACGAACCCACCAACCACCTCGACCTCCCAAGTATCAAGTGGATTGAGAACTACCTGGCCGGCTACGAAGGCGCGGTGATTATCGTGAGCCACGACCGCGAATTCCTCGACCGCACCACCAACACTACCGTGGAGGTGGCGGGCGGCAAGCTGGTGCCCTATGCCGGTAACTACAGTTACTACCTCGAAGAAAAGGAGGAACGCAACGCCATCCAGAAGGGTGCTTTCGAGAACCAGCAGGCCCAGATAAAGCAGGCCGAGCGGTTTATTGAGCGTTTCAAGGCCAAGGCCAGCAAGGCCAAGCAGGCCCAGAGCCGCGTGAAAGCCCTCGACAAGCTGGAGCGCGTGGAGGACGTGGCCTCGGCTGATGCCCGGGTGAACATGAAGTTCAACTTCACGGTGCATCCCGGCCGCCACATTCTGCGCATGGAGCATGTGGGCAAGAAGTACGGCGAGAAAATCATCTTCCGCGACACCACCGTGCACATCGAGCGGGGCGACAAAATCGCGCTTATCGGGGCCAACGGCAAGGGGAAATCGACGCTGATGCGGTTGGTGGCGGGCCAGGAGGCGCCCACCAACGGCAACCACCAGCTGGGCCACAACGTCATCATGTCGTTCTACGCCCAGCACCAGCTCGAAAGCCTGCGCATCGAAAACGAGATTCTGCAGGAGATGATTGAGGCCGGCTCGAAGCGCAACGAAATGGAGCTGCGCTCGGTGCTGGGCTCGTTTTTGTTCTCGGGCGAAGAAGTCTACAAGAAAATCAAGGTGCTGAGCGGCGGCGAGAAAAGCCGGGTGGCGCTGGCCAAAACCCTGATTTCGGAGGCCAACTTCCTGCTGCTCGACGAACCGACCAACCACCTCGACATGCAGTCGGTCAACATCCTGATTCAGGCGCTGGAGCAGTATCAGGGTACCTACATCGTCATCAGCCACGACCGGTTCTTTGTGGAGAACGTGGCCAATAAAATCTGGTTTATCGAGGACTATCAGCTCAAGGAGTACCCCGGCACCTACGCCGAGTACGAGCAGTGGCAGGAAGACCGCGAGAAGGACGCCAAGAAGGCCGGCCTGCCCTCACCTTCGGCTAACAAGCCCCTGCCCAAAGAGGAAAAGCCAGTCGACCACATGCCCGCCAAAACTCCTTCGCCCGACCAGAAGAAAGCCCTGAAAGAGCTGGCCGAAGTAGAAAAGAAAATCGACGAGCGCGAAAAGGAAATGGCCGTTTACGAGGCCCAGCTCGCTGACCCTAAGATTTACGATAACGTTTCCCAACTCAAGGATGCCACGCTCAAATTCGAGCAGGTGAAGAAGGAGCTGGCCCAGCTCAACGACCGGTGGGAAATGCTGGCGGAGATGTAAGCTTTCCAGCCTCATGCCAAAAGCCCCATTCGAAGCAACGTGCTTCGGATGGGGCTTTTTCGTTGGGTTGTGTTCCGTTATCCAGCCGCTCCTTTGGTCTGGCTGGTTACGTTGCTGCCACCTGGAGCGAATCCTCGGGTGCTGTGCGGGTTGTAGAGACGCGGCCTTTCGCGTCGCATCGTTGCACGGTTGCTATTCAACGATGCGACGCGAAGGGCCGCGTCTCTACAACTCGTACGCCGACTCGGAAACCGTGCTATTTGGTGGTAGTCTGCACGCTGAAAGTGTCCGCTGTCAGGCCACCGCCACATTGTTTATGGTTTTCGCTACTGCCTCATCAGGGTCATTCTTTGATAGGCATTACCACCGGCTCACGCTCAATAAACAGGGTTTGTGGTTCAGTAATGGTCTTTTCGTGCCCTTTTTTGCCCAGACTAAAACCTGCGCGGATAGCCAAGCTTTTCAGGATGAGGATCAAATAATAGATATATCTATAAAAAGCTTTATCAAATATTGAAAAATGTTGTTTAACTATGGAACCACAAACGTCAAACAAATCTCACTCCTAACCCCCAACACCCATGGCAGCTCCTCTATTCCTAGCCGAAATGCTCGACATCCGGGTTGACGACCCCATTGCTTTCACCTTCTTTACTGGTTACATGGCCATGCTGGCGGCCTCCGTTTTCTTCTTTGCCGAGCGGAGCGCGGTGGAAGGCAAATGGAAACTTTCCCTGCTGGTGTCAGGCCTGATTACGGGCATCGCCGCCGTGCACTACTACTACATGCGCGACTACTACCTGGCCACGCAGCAAACCCCCACGGCCCTGCGCTACATCGACTGGACGCTGACCGTACCGCTGATGTGCGTCGAGTTCTACCTGCTCACCAAAGCGGCCGGTGCTAAAATCGGCCTGTTGTGGCGGCTGATTGCCGCCTCGGTGCTGATGCTGGTGGCCGGCTACATCGGCGAGGCTTTCACCGACGGTTCGACCTTCCACTCGGTATTGTGGGGAAGCATTTCCACGGTCGGCTACGTGTACATTCTTTACACGGCCTGGTATGGCGAAGTCGCTCAACTGGCAAAATCTACGGGCGACGAAATTGTTATCAAGGGCATTCGGGCCCTGGGCTGGTTCGTGCTGGTAGGCTGGGCCATTTACCCCATCGGCTACATGTGCATGAAGGGCGGCTGGCTGAACACGGGCCTGGGCTGGGAGGCGTCGAGCGTCGACCTGTTCTATAACATTGCCGATGTTATCAATAAAATCGGTTTTGGCCTGGTAATCTACGGTATTGCCGTGTCGGGTAAGAGCGCTGCTGCCGTGAACGAAACCATGCCTACTGCTCCCACCAAAGGCACCACGTTGCCCGCCTGATTTTGGCGCGGGGTTGATTGCAGGCCCATTTCGTAGGGTCTGGATGTCCCGACTGGTTCACCCATTCCCGCCCTCCACCAGCATGATGCAGGGGGGCGGGAATGTCTTTTTTAGACCCGGCCCGTAGCATTCCAGCCACGTACCTGGAAATACTTTCCTTACCAACATGACTCCATCAACCTCTGCTACGGCCACGTCGGGCCCCGACCGGCGCTACTCCTACGCGGTGGTGCTGGGGGCGGTAGCCGTGGGCTTACTGGCTCCCGGAGCCGCCGCCTGGCTGCTGGCTCCGGTGCTACTGGGCGGTATGGTGGTGCTGGGTGTGGCCCACGGCGCCTGCGACCAGTTTGTAGTGCCGGCCACGCACCCGGCGCTGGTACGAAGCCGGGGCCGGTACTGGGCGGGGTTTCTGGTGGCCTATCTGGGTTTGGCGGCGGCTGTGGGCCTGTTGTGGTGGTGGCAACCGGCGGCGGCGGTTGCCCTGTTTTTTGGGCTTACGGCCTGGCACTGGGGCTCGGGCGATGCCCCGGCCCAGGCCCGCCACCGTAGCCAGTGGCTGGCCCATAGCCTGCTGCGCGGCACGTTGCTATTTGCAGTGCCCCTATGGCATTGGCCTACTGAAACCATGGATATCGTGCGGGGGCTGCTGGCGCTGGTTGGCGCCGCCAACCTGCCCGCCACGCCCGGCCTCTTGGGCGTTGGCTTGCTGCCCGTGGTGCTAGTAGGGCTGGTGCTGCTGTGGCTGAGCTATTACGGGCAGCAGCAGGGGCAGTTGGCCCGCACCGACATGCTGGAAACCGGGCTGCTGGTGGTGTTGCTAATGGTGTTGCCGCCGGTGCTGGCCGCGGGCGTGTACTTCGTTTTCTGGCATAGCCTCCAGCATGTGCTGCGCATGAACCAGCTGATGGACCGCAGCCCAACCGCCCCCCGGCTCAGCCTGTGGGCCGAACTTCGCTTCTTTTTGCGCCGCTCGGCTCCGTTGCTGCTCATCAGCCTGGGCGGGCTGGCATTGGTGTTTGGCCTGGCCTGGACGCGGACGGCCAGCGGCCCGGTACTCGTGAGCTTGGCGTTGCTGGCCGCTTCCGTCGTCACGCTGCCGCACGCCCTGCTCGTCACGCTGGGCATGGATGCGGCGCAGTGGCGGCCCCGGTATTAGCCCGCGGCCGGGCGCATAGAGCAGGTGAGCACGCTTTGGCAACAGCACAGCCTTTGGATGTAGCGTTTGCGAAACTGCCCTAACGACCGGTGGCAAATGCTGGCCGAAGTATAGCTGCCAACCGCCTCTTAAAATCGAAAGCCTCTCCTAAAGCGTGGTGCTTCGGGAGAGGCTTTTCTATGATGGAGCTTTACGCGCTAACGTTCGAGTATTGCTGCAGTTGGGGAATTGACCAACTGTCCGCCCGGAACTGAAGCTAAATTTATAAACAAAAGTTGAAGTTTAGAACTAATGCCCAACAGAATTCCGTCCGCCGAAACCAAAGCTTGGATATGCACTGCTGCTGATTGTTCTTCCGTCAAGCCCCAATTGCAGCAATACTTTTGTTGGCAGTAGTTGTTATTTCTCTTCGCATTCGTAAACAATACCACCACCACAAGAAAAATAAATTCTACTATTCGCAAGAGTCACGCCTGATATGTTACCTTCTCCTTTTATTTTCTTTTCAAAGATTGGTATTCCTGATTTTTTGTCAACTGCATAAAGTTTACAATCGTCATTTAAAAGGAAAATATTTTTTCCGCTTATTGCTGGGATTGTTTGGATTTTACCACTAGTTTGTAATTTCCAATTTAATTTAAATTCTAAGGTTGAAAGGGTGTAAGAATAGAAATAACCCTTTTCATCACCAAAGTAGATATTTTCTTGGTCATTAATTATTTCTCTTATTGAACTTTGTTCACCTGTTTCTATTTTGTTTATAATTTGTCCTAATTCTAAGTCGTAAATATTTATCAAGCCGTGTCCAGAAGCAATTACAAACTGTCCAAATATTTTGGGATTGAATAAAAAAGTGCTTGGTTCATTTTGTGTCCAAAGAGTTAGCCCATTTTCTAAATTCACACAAAATATATCATTACCAATACAATTATAAATAAAGTCATTGTGAATTATTGGAATATAAGAATGTCCTTTGTTTGATTGTTTCCATAAGACATTCCCGTCAGCCGTGTCAATGCACCACGTTGATGTTGCTCTTGCCTGAATACCCGAAAAAACAATTTTACGTTTATACTCATTTGAAATGGGACCAATGTTACTTTCTTCTGTTTTAAATTTCCATACTTCTTGCCCGTTGTCAAGATTGAAACTTACAACGGAACCATTCATAAAACTCGCAATCAAAGTATTGTTATCACTTACTAAAATATTATTAATTACGTGACTAAGTTGATATTCCCAAAGCAACTCAAATTTGTCTAAGCTTAAACATTGTATCCTACTTTCTGTAAATCCTTTTTTGTCATAGACAAAAATTACATAAAGCCTATCATTCCATAATAGTGGTTGTCTAGGCTTGTTGTTTCGCTCACCTTTTAGTTTATATTCTTTTATTGTCTTGATGTCCATAGTGAAGTGTCTGTCTTACAATTACTGCCAACATCCGGGTTGCCGAAACTCGACACCTCTGTAAGTTTCGCAACCCGCGCTATGTACGCAGGTGACCTTCGGCAAGCATGCCTAAACTGGTACGCTTGCCGAAACTCTGGCTTTAAACATCCCAACTTATCAGACGAAGAATACTGTGGGGTGAGTTGGGTGAGTACTCTGGAGTAACACCAGTACTACCACACCCCAGCCGAGTCCTCAAGTATACAGCGTTTCCACCGGAAACTACGCGCTTCCGCTGGCACTCCGAAGTTCGCGGGCCCAGTTGGGTGCGGTAAGAAAGGGAGAGTCGAATTAGGCCCGAATCTTATCCAGATAAGAATCATTCTTATCTGGGAAGTGTTGCTTACCTTTGGCCCCGGCAACAAGCTCCGGCATCGGCCGCAGCTTCCCAAGGCGCTACGGCGACTGGCTGATACCGGCCACAACGCTGAACTGACCACCGGCTTCCCACTTATCAACCTCATCACTATGGCTCACGAGCAAGAGGGGCGCGCCCCCGAAAATAACACCACCGAGTACTTCATGAACGATACGTCCGTGGCCAAGTGCCCGTTCTCGGGCGGCTCGACCACGCAGGCGGCCGGCGGCGGCACCCGCAACCGCGACTGGTGGCCCAATCAGCTTCGGCTGAACGTGTTGCGCCAGCACTCGGGCCTGTCCAACCCGATGGGGCCAGACTTCAACTACGCCGAGGAGTTTAAGAAGCTCGATTTGGCGGCCGTGAAGCAGGATTTGTTCGAGCTGATGACCACCTCCCAGGACTGGTGGCCCGCCGACTATGGCCACTACGGCCCGTTCTTTATCCGCATGGCCTGGCACAGCGCCGGCACCTACCGCATTGCCGACGGCCGCGGTGGCGCCGGCTCGGGTATGCAGCGCTTCGCCCCGCTCAACAGCTGGCCCGACAACGCCAACCTCGACAAGGCCCGTCTGCTGCTCTGGCCCATCAAGCAGAAGTACGGCAACCAGCTTTCCTGGGCCGACCTCATGATTCTGGCCGGCAACTGCGCCCTCGAATCGATGGGCCTGCCAACCTTTGGCTTCGGCGGGGGCCGGGCCGATGTGTGGGAGCCGCTGGACGAAATTTACTGGGGCTCGGAGCGCGAGTGGCTGGGCGGCGACAAGCGCTACAGCGGCGACCGGCAGCTGGAAAACCCGCTGGCCGCCGTGCAGATGGGCCTTATTTACGTGAACCCCGAAGGCCCCAACGGCAACCCCGACCCGCTGGGCTCGGCCCGCGACATCCGCGAAACCTTCGGCCGCATGGCCATGAACGACGAAGAAACCGTGGCCCTGATTGCCGGCGGCCACACGTTCGGTAAAACCCACGGTGCTGCCGACCCTGCCAAGTACATTGAGCACGAGCCCGCCGCGGCCGGCATTGCCGAGCAGGGCAAGGGCTGGCTCAACTCGTTTGGCAAAGGCCACTCCGAGGACACTATCACCAGCGGCCTCGAAGGGGCCTGGACCACCACGCCCGCCAAGTGGAGCAACGACTACTTCAAGCACCTGTTCGAGTTTGAGTGGGAGCTGACCAAGAGCCCCGCCGGAGCGCAACAGTGGCAGCCCAAAAACAACGGCGGCGCCGGCACCGTGCCCGATGCGCACGACCCCAGCAAGTCGCACGCGCCGTTCATGACCACCGCCGATATTGCCCTGCGCGAAGACCCGATTTACGAGAAGATTTCGCGCCACTTCCACGAGAACCCCGAGGAGTTTGCCGACGCTTTCAGCCGCGCCTGGTTCAAGCTCACCCACCGCGACATGGGCCCCATTGAGCGGTATTTGGGCTCCGAAGTACCCACCGAGGAGCTGCTGTGGCAGGACCCGGTGCCCGCTCTCGACCACGAACTGATTGACGAAGCCGACGTAGCCAAGCTCAAGGGCATGCTGCTGGCCTCGGCGGTGTCGGTGTCGCAGCTGGTGCGCACGGCCTGGGCCTCGGCCTCCACGTTCCGCGGCTCCGACAAGCGCGGCGGAGCCAACGGCGCCCGCCTGCGGCTGGCCCCGCAGAAGTACTGGGAAGTAAACAACGCCGCCGAGCTGAGCACGGTGCTCGACACCTTCGAGGCAATCCAGAAGGAGTTCAATGAGGCCCAAACCGGTGGCAAGCGCGTGTCGCTGGCCGACCTCATCGTGTTAGGCGGCGCAGCCGGTATCGAGGAAGCGGCCCGCCAGGCCAGCCACCAGGGCGTGCAAGTGCCTTTCCGGCCCGGCCGCACCGACGCCACCCCGGCGCAGACCGACGTGCATTCGTTCGCGGCGCTGGAGCCCCAGGCCGATGGCTTCCGTAACTATGTAAAGCCTAACCATGAGGCAGCGCCCGAAGCCATGCTCATCGACCGGGCCCAGCTGCTGACGCTGACTGCCCCCGAAATGACGGTGCTCATCGGTGGCCTACGGGTGCTCGATACCAACTTCGACTCCTCCCGTAACGGCGTGTTCACCGACCGCCCCGGCCAGCTCACCAACGACTACTTCGTGAACCTGCTCGACATGGGCACCACTTGGAAAGCCACGTCCAAGGAAGACCAGCTCTTCGAAGGCCGCGACCGGAAAACCGGAGTAGTGAAGTGGACCGGCACCCGCGTCGACCTTATTTTTGGCTCGAACTCGGAGCTGCGCGCCGTGGCCGAAGTGTATGGCACCCACCAGGCCGAGCCGAAGTTCGTGCGCGACTTCGTAGCCGTCTGGAACAAGGTGATGGAAGCCGATCGGTTCGACTTGCACTGCTAGAACGGTTGTTTGCAGAGTATAAAAAGGGTGGCCCGGCAACGGGCCACCCTTTTATACTTTGGCTGTAGCGCGAAGGCTATCGGCCGGATTAGCGCAGCCGATAACCCAGCCGCAAGTGGGCACTAAGCAGTTCGCCAGGTAGCAACTGGTAAGTGCGGCTTTCGACGCCGGCTTGCACATAGAGACGGTCGATGGTAGCATCCAGCCCCAAGCCCCAATACAAGGTCGGTTTGAACAGGCGGACGGTTTCGTACTGTGGAGCAGTCAGGACAGTTACCGTACCGTCGCGGTTGAGGTACTGACCTGGATATCTCTCTATGGTTGTAACACTACCGGCTGTCAGGCCGGGGCCCACGGCGAAGCACAGGGCCGGCCGCTCGGGGTGGCGAGAGGTACGCACGGCCAAAGCAATGTCGAGCAGACCCACCGCATACTTTTCACCGGGTTTTTTGTCAGGTTCCAGCGCCTGGCTATCGGCCCGGAAAAAACCCGCCTGAGGCTGCAGGCTCAGCACCGAATGGGGCGATAAGGGCCGGTTGAAACCCACTGCGGCGAGTGTGCCAGGCCAGCCATGATTGGTGTAGAAGCCCCGCCCCAGCGTGGCAAACACCGTTGTGACTGGGGGGGCTGCTGCTGCTGGCTCGCTCGTTTGAGCTAATGCCGCAACCGGCACCAGCAGGCTGAGCGAGAGTAACAGCAACGAATGGGTAATAGGTTGTTTCATAGCCAGTGGCAGGAGTTACAGTTGGAAAGCTACCGTAATTCCTGGCACTGTGCAACTATCTGGCTAGCTACCACTAGGCTCCCGATTCGGGCAGTGCCGCCGGCTGGGGCCAGGGCACGTGCTCGCCGTAATGCGCAATGTTCTCAATCATGCCCTTGAAAATGATCGAGTGGAAGGGCACCATGGCGTACCAGTAGAGCCGGCCGGCCAGGCCGTGGGGGCGGAAGGCGGCTAGCTGTTCGAGCATGTGCGCGCCTTCGTTGTCGGGGTCGGGCAGGATGCGAAACTGCAGCCAGGCTTCGCCGGGGAGCTTCATTTCGGCGTAGAGCAGCAGGCGGCCGTTGGTGCGGTCGGCCACCAGTACGCGCCAGAAGTCGAGCGGGTCGCCGGCGCGCAGGTCGGTGGGGGAGCGGCGGCCCCGGCGCAGGCCCACGCCGCCGGCCAGCTTGTCGAGCAGGCCCCGGGTACGCCAGAGCCAATCCACCTTGTACCAGCCCCGCTCGCCGCCGATGCTCCACACGTTCTGGACCACCTGCTGGGGCGGGCGCGTGAAGCGCACCGTCTGCCGGTCGCGGAACAAGCCGAACTGGGGCATCTGGATGTGGTCCATGAACTGCTTCTCCATCACGCCGCTGCTCAGCGCGTCGCTCCAGCTGCTCACTACCTCGTTCTGCTCGATGCGCTGAAAGGCCAGCCGCACGGCCGTATCGTAGCTCATGCACTCGTGGGGCACTACCTCGTCGATGCTGCGGGCCGGGTCGGCCACGGTGTCGTTGCGCAGGCTTTCCACGAGGCTCTGGGCCAGCGAAAACGTGGTGCTCGTTACCAGATACAGCCACCACGACGAAAGCCGGGGCGTGAGCACGGGCACCGTGACGATGTAGCGTTTCAGGCCCCGCGCCTGGGCCAGCCCGAGTAGCATCTGGCGGTACGTAAGCACGTCGGGCCCGCCAATATCGAACGAGCGGCCGAAGCAGGCGGGGTTGTCGAGCACCTGCATCAGGTAGAACATCACGTCGCGGATGCCGATGGGCTGGCAGCGCGAGTTGAGCCAGCGCGGCGTCACCATCACGGGCAGCTTCTCCACCAGGTCGCGGATTATCTCGAAGGAAGCCGAGCCCGAGCCGATGATAATACTGGCCCGCATCACCGTCAGTTGCACCTTTTCGACTTTGCTGAGCACCTTTTCCACCGCTTTGCGCGAGCGGAGGTGCACGCTCAGGGCCCGGTCGTTGGCGATGCCCGACAGGTAGATGACCTGTCGGCAGCTGGTGCGGTGGAGGTAACGCCCGAAGCGCCGGGCCGACTGCTGTTCGAGCCGGAAAAAGTCCTTGTCGTGCCCGCTCATCGAGTGCACCAGGTAGTAGGCCACGTCGATGTCGAGCGGCATATTGGCCAGCGAATCGGGCCGCAGCAGGTCGCCCTCGGCCACCGTGATGCTGGCGCGCAGACGCTCCGGAAACTCGAAGCGGCGGGCGTCGCGCACCAGGCAGGTAACGTGGTGGCCCGCTTCCACGAGCAGCGGCAACAGGCGCTGGCCGATGTAGCCGGTGGCCCCGGTGAGTAGGATGTGCATGGGTTTGGAGCTGTTAGCCTTTAGCTGATAGCTGTTAGCTTTCGGGCTGACAGCCGCACCATCTGCCGGCTGGCAGACGCTTCCTTCCATTCAACTCCCAACCAAGGCTACAGGTTATCTTCGAAGAAGCCAGAACTCAATGCTTCGGGCGGCGTTTGCGCCTGCTGGCAACCCGGTCGCGCTCGGCTTTGCGTTCGGCGCGCAGCAGCAGGCGCTCTTCGTAGCGGCTCAGCAGCTGACGGCGCACAAAGTGGGCGAGGTCGGCCAACGAAACCAGGCGGGTGGTGCGCAGGAAGCTGAGAATGTCGCGGCGGCGTAAGGTGCTGACGCCCGGCAGGCCCTGAGCCAGCAGAAACTGCTTGATTTCGGACACCCGCAGCAGCCCGGCCACGGCAGGCCGCTCAACGGTGGCGTTGTACTCTGCCCGCCGGTACACCTGCAAACCGACCGGCGAAGCGACCAGTACGCCTACCCATTCGGGCAGCAGCGGCAGCAGCTTGGTCAGGTGCTTTTCGGTAACGACAAACGTGACGAAATCGTAGGCCCGGCCGTAGCAGGGCAGCTGCCGGGGCACGCGCTGCAGCGTATCGGCGTCGCCCTTCAGCTCGTAGCCGTGCATAAATTGCTCGGTGATGTGCACGACGTCGGCGCGGGTGGTGCCGGTGGGCAGCTCGTCAATAAAAACGCCGCCCAGCAGCAGCGGGTACAGTAAGGGGCGGATATCCGCGTCGTTCATTCTACTAGCCGCAAGGAATAAGCCGCAAGCTACAAGCTGACGTTCAACATCAGCTTGTAGCTTGCGGCTTATTCCTTGCGACTCAAAACTAAATCACGCGTACCCGGTCGCGGTGGGTATCGTCGCACAGAATTTCGAGGCCTTTGTAGGCCAAGGGGCGGCCGGTGTTGTGGGTCAGGCCGTCGTTTTCGTAGAGGTGGGCCACGTCGAGCACCAGCTGGGTATATTTTCGCTCGCCCAGCTCAATAGCGACGGGGCGGCCGTGGCTGGAATCGAAGGTGGCCAGGGCCTGGTCAATTTCTTCCAGAATCTTACTCATAGCTCAGAAGGACGGGTACGCGGAGGAAATATAGAAAGATGCGCGCAGTTATGCCGCGGCAGTAGCACGAAGCCGCCACCAAAAACGGCCCCAGCTACTCCGGTAGGAGTACTGGGGCGTTAAACGGTTGCAAGCAAAGCCGCTTACTTGCGTAGTATCTTCAGCAGGGCTTCGGCGGCCGGCTCCGAGGAGGCGGGGTTCTGGCCCGTGATGAGGTTACCGGCCTGGGTTACGTACGGCGCCCAGTCGGCACCTTTCGAATAGTTGCCGCCGTTTTCCTTCAGCATATCTTCCACGAGGAAAGGCACCACGTTGGTCAGCTGAACGGCTTCCTCTTCGGAGTTCGTGAAGCCGGCCACCGATTTGCCTTTTACCAGCGGCTCGCCATTGGCGGCTTTGGTATGGCGCAGCACGCCGGGCGCGTGGCACACGGCCGCTACGGGCTTGCCGGCGGCGTACATGGTCTCAATCAGCTCGATGGACTTCTTGTCCTCGGCCAAATCCCAGAGCGGGCCGTGGCCGCCGGGGTAGAATACGGCGTCGTAATCAGTGCCCGAAACTGAGTCGAGCTTCACGGTCGAAGCCAGCACTTTCTGGGCTTCGTCGTCGGCTTTGAAGCGCTTGGTGGCGTCGGTCTGGGCGTCGGCGGCGTCGCTTTTGGGGTCGAGGGGCGGCTGGCCGCCTTTGGGCGAGGCCACAGTCAGCGTCGCGCCGGCATCTTTGAACACGTAGTAAGGGGCAGCGAATTCTTCGAGCCAGAAACCGGTTTTTTCGCCGGTATTGCCAAGTTGGTCGTGCGAAGTGAGCACCATTAGAATTTTCATGGGAATCGTATTTTAGGGTAAGGAAAAAAGAACGGTAAGCGAAATGCTACAGCGTAGCGGCTAGGCCGTAGCGCGAAACCTTCCGCTCGGTTAGCACAGGCACAATCTGGGCCACTACTAGCTGCTGGAAGTGGTCGGAGTCGATGTGGGCCTGCAGGGCTGCGGCGTTGGCGTACTGCTCATACATGAACAGGTGGGTGGCATCGGCGGGGTCGACGTGCACGGTATACACGAGGTTGCCCGGCTCCAGGCGGCGCACGGCGGCGGCGGCCTGCTGCATCAGGCGTAGCACCTCGGCCTCGTGGCCGGGCTGTACGCGCCACTCAGCGGCCACGCAAATGATGGTTGAGGAGGAAGTAGCCATGATAAATAGGAGGGGATTGAGGCCTAAAGGGCCATCGTGAGAATCTTTTCGACGTCGGAAATCTGCAGGTCCTGCCGCTCGCCCAGGTCTTTCACGCCGCGCTCCGTGAAGCGCTGCACAATCTGCCGGATGGTGTCGGGGCCCACGTCGTAGTCGGCGAGGTGGGTTTTGATGTCCAGGCGCTCGAAGAAGTCCACGGTGGCCTGCACGGTGGCTTCGGCGCGCTCCTCGTCGGTACCGGCCGTGATATTCCAGACGCGCTGGCCGTACTGCACCAGCTTATCGAGCTTGCCAGCCTGGCGGTAGCGCAGCATGGAGGGCAGCACGATGGCCAGGGTGCGGGCGTGGTCGATGCCGTGGAGGGCGGTTAGCTCGTGGGCCACGTAGTGCGTGCTCCAGTCGGTGACCACGCCGGCCGCCAGCGTACCGTTGAGGGCGTTGGTGGCGCTCCACATGAAGTTGGCCATGGCATCGTAATCGGTAGGGTTTTCGAGCACCTTGGGGCCTTCCTCAATCAGGGTCAGCAGCACGGCCTCGGCCAGCCGGTCCTGGAGCGGGGTGTTGATGGGGTAGGTCAGGTACTGCTCCAGCACGTGGGTGAAGGCGTCGGCAATACCGTTGGCAATCTGGCGCGGGGGCAGTGTGAAGCACGTTTCGGGGTCGAGCACCGAGAATTTGGGGAACGTGAGCGGCGAGCTGAACGCCAGCTTCTCCTGGGTCGAAACGCGGGTAATGACCGCACCCGAGTTCATTTCGGAACCCGTAGCGGGCAGCGTGAGCACGGCCCCGAACGGCACGGCGCTGGCCACCCTGGCTTTCTTGGTCAGAATGTCCCAGGGCTCGTTCCCTTCAAACGGAATAGCGGCGGCAATAAACTTGGTGCCGTCGAGCACCGAGCCACCGCCCACGGCCAGCAGAAAATCAACCTGCTCGGCCCGGCCCAACTCCACGGCCCGCAGTAGCGTTTCGTAATGCGGGTTGGCCTCGATACCACCGAATTCGACGGTATCAAAATCGGCCAGCGCGGCCTTCACCTGGTCGTACACGCCGTTCTGCCGGATGCTGCCGCCGCCGTAGGTAATGAGCACTTTCGCGCCGGCCGGAATCTGGGTCGTGAGGGCCGCAATCTGACCTTTGCCGAACAAAATGCGGACGGGATTATAAAACTGGAAATTCTTCATGGGTTGGGGAAAATGATGCGCCGTTGCGCGGGCCGGCGGCGTATGCCCGTGGCAGCTCCGCAGAGCCGCGAAAAGTTGGAAAGCAGTAAGCGAGGGGCCGTTAGGCCACCTTCACCACGGCTTTGCCGGTGTTGTCGCCCTGAAAAAGGCCCAGGAACGCGGCCGGAATCTGGTCGAAGCCGTCGGTTACGGTTTCTTCGAACTGCAGCTTGCCCTGGCCGTACCACTCGCCGAGCTGCTTTACGCCCTCGGGCCAGCGGCTCAGGTAGTCGCTCACGATGAAGCCCTGGAGCTTGGTGCTGGTTTTGAGTAGCTTGCTTTCGGGGCGCGGACCCATGGGTACTTCGGTGGCGTTGTACATCGAAATCTGGCCGCAGATGGCAATGCGGGCGTGCTTGTTGAGCAGGTCATACACCGCGTCGGTGATGGGGCCGCCCACGTTGTCAAAGTAGCAATCCACACCGTTGGGCGCGGCGGCGGCCAAGGCCGCGGGCACGTCGGCGGTTTTGTAGTTGATGGCCTCATCGAAGCCGAGCTCCTTCAGATACGCCACTTTCTCATCGGTGCCGGCCGTGCCAATCACGCGCGCCCCCTTGATTTTGGCCAGCTGGCCCACCACCATGCCTACTGCGCCGGCGGCACCCGAAACCACCACGGTTTCGCCTTCCTTGGGTTCACAGATGTCGAGCAGCCCGAAGTAGGCGGTGAGGCCCGTCATGCCCAGCAGGCCCAGGTAGTAGCTGATGGGGGCCTGGTCGGCGGGTACTTGTTGCAGGCTTTTGGCCGGGGCCACGCTGTGCTCCTGCCAGGGCAGGCTGCCCACCACAATGCTGCCCACCAGCAGCTGGTCGGCCTGGCTTTCCACCACCTCGGCCACCACGCCGCCCACAATCGGCTCGCCCACCTCAAACGGCGCCACGTACGATTTGGCGCTGCTCATCCGGCCCCGCATGTAGGGGTCGACGCTCACGTAACGGGTTTTGAGCAGCACCTCGCCACTTTTGAGGGCGGGTAGCTCGCGGGTTTCAAACGTGAACTGGGCTTCGGTGGGCTCGCCTTGGGGGCGGCTGGCGAGTAAGATGGTGTTGGTTTTCATAAGTGATGAGAAGGAACAGAAAGGGGGAAGAAGTAGCGAGGTGATAAAAGCAAAAGGCTGAACCGGCCCTGGGCACGAAGCCCGACAGACGCGGTTCAACCCTGCTGAAAAAGCGAATGTTAGGCCGCCTGCGTGGTCGTGGTCAGGTTGACTTCGATGTTGCCGCGGGTGGCGCGGGAGTAGGGGCAGATGCCGTGGGCGGCTTCTACGAGCTGTTCGGCCTGGGCCTGGGAGAAGCCGGGCAGGTTCACGTGCAGGTCGGCCGAAATGCCGTAACCGCCGTCTTCGGCCTGGCCAAAGCCAATGAGGGCTTCCACGGTCACATCCTGAAGCTTCACGTCGGCCTGGCGGGCAGCTACGCCCAACGCACCCTCGAAGCAGGCCGCGTAGCCCGCTGCGAACAGCTGCTCAGGGTTGGTGGCGCCGGCTTTGCCGGGGCCGCCCATTTCTTTGGGCGTGCTAAGCGTGAGGGTCAGGGCGTCGTTGCTGGTGCTAATGGCACCGTCGCGGCCGCCTTTGGCTTTAGCCTGGGCCGTAAATACTTTGTTGGTGAGTTTCATACAGAACAATGAAAAGAAGAAGAAAAAGGGCTATTGCAGCCGGGTAAGCAGGTTATTGAGCTGACTGCGCAGGGCCAGAAATTCTTCCGCCGGCATCCCCAGGCGGGTCAGCATCTGCTCCGGAATCCGGCAGGCCGGCTCGTGCAGGGCCTTACCCGTGGGCAGCAGTTCGATGATAACGGAACGCTCGTCGTGGGAGGCGCGGCGACGACTAAGCCACTGCCGCTGCTCCATACGCTTGAGCAGCGGGGTAAGGGTGCCCGAATCGAGCATCAGGTGTTCGCCTATTTCTTTTACTGTTAGCTCTTTGTGTTCCCAGAGCAGCAGCAGCACCAGATACTGCGGGTAGGTGAGGCCCAACTCCTGCAGCAACGGCTGGTAGGCCTTCGTCAGCATGCGGGAGGCAGCGTATAGCGGAAAGCACAGCTGATTTTCGAGCAACAGCATCGGAGTGGTTGTATTGGGCAAAAGTGGAGCTGCTGAGTCAGTCATGATCAGGTAAACGGGAAATTGGTTGTGTATGTTTTAATAGTGTACAATCTATCTGTAAAAAGAGTTGGCCAGAAACCACTCCCGGTTTCTGGCCAACTGAACAATACAGCAGGTAATCGGAGTTTCTGGTAGCCTCAGGCCTTTTCGTAGGCCTGAAAACCTCCAATCAGGTTGCGCACATGGGTAAACCCCTGTTGTTGCAGAAAGGCCTTGGCCGCCGCCGAACGGCTGCCACCCTTGCAATGCACCACTACTTCCTGGTCATGCAGATCTTCCAGTTCCTGTAGTCTGCCGGGTAAGTCGCCCAGCGGGATATTGCGGCTGCCAGGAATGTGGCTTTCCTCGTTCTCCCAGGTTTCACGCACATCGATGACAACGGGGGGGGTATTCTGGGTCAGGCGTTCTTTCAGTTCAACGGCTGTAATATCGGTCATAGCAGAGTAGGCAGATCAGTGAAAAGCCCCGGTTGGAAAGGAGGGCGGTGAGAGTTCAGGCGCAACAATAACAAAAAAGCCAGAGAATGAGCACTTACTTCGTTTTAAAACTCATTGTGCCCCTACCGCCAGCCGTTGCGTCAGCACCTGGCCATCGGGCAGCAGCAGGCGCACGAAGTACAGGCCGGCGGGCAGCGGCAGCCGTAGCTCGGGCCGGCCGGCCTCGGTGGCGGGCTGCTCCCATACCACCCGGCCCAGGGCATCGAGCACGGTGGCGTGGCGGTAGGGACCGGGCACCTGCACCCGACCGTTGGGGGTAGGGTTGGGCGCAAGGCGGTAGCGGGCGGCTAGCTCGGTGGCCGGCGTGGCGGTTACTACGCTGCTTCCCATCAGCGGCCGCAGCATCAGGGCGCCGGCGGGGCTGTAATTGGTGGCGGGGTTGAACGTTTGCCAGGCGCCCTGCGAACCAAAGTACAGGTAATCGGGCGGGGAGGCATTGTTCAAATCGTAGCCAAATTCTATAAACTGCGTGGTAGGAGCCTGGCCGTAGCCGGCAAAAAAGCGGCCGCTCACTTTCACCGGCGCATCAAACACCACCTCTACGTAGGGCTGGCCGGCCGGTAGCGTGAGGGGCACCACAAAGGTTTTGGTGGCTTTGGGCTCGGCCATCGGCTGGCCGCTACCGTCAACAGCATCCCAGATGGCGGCCGTAAGCGTGCGGCCGCCGGCCGTGGCCAGCACGGGGTACAGGCGCAGGGCCCGCACTTGGTCGGGCTGGTTGAGGTCGAAGCGCAGGGCGTAGTAGCTGGGTGGGCCGGTCGAGGCCGGGGCCAGGCTCAGCGAGGCTTCGGCCGTGCCGTCGTCGTAGGCAAAGTAGTCGCTCAAGTCGGTGCGGCGGCTGGCGGTGTCGTTGGCGAGCGTGCGCGGGTCGGTTTCGTTGGTGATAAGCACCACCCGCTGCCGCAGCTGCTTTGCGGCGGGTGTGAGGGGCACGGCGGCTGTGCTGGGGTTGCCCGCTATCGGGAACTGCCGGACTCCGGCATCGAGCGAGGCGTTGCCCCGTAAAAATATGGATGTGGTGTTATCGGGCAGCACATCGAGTAGGCCCAGCCAGGTAATGGGCGTAGGGGCGGGGCCGGCGTCGAGGTTGTTGGCTGTGGTAGCGGTGCGCGAAGCCAGCTCCTGGGTTGGGTTGGCGTTGAATTGGTTTACCGGCATGGCCGTGTAGCGGCGCAGGGCGCTGGGCAGAGCCCGGCTGGTGGCAATGTCGCGGAAGGTCGAGTCGGTGGCCGAGCGGTTGCGGTCGAGGCGCACGTAGTCCACGCTCCAGGCGTCGCGGGCGTTGTAGAGGTAGCCGCTGGTACGAATCCGGAACTGGAAGTTGCCATGCAGGTAGCCGTCCTTATCAAGCGGCAGGGCCTTGAAACGGAAGTTGGTCGTATCGCCCGGGCTATTCAACTGCCATACCTGGTCCCAGAGGCCGTTACGGTTCCTGAACTCGACGTAGAGCGCGATGGGCCGGGTGCCGCCGGATTCGGGCCGGCCGCGCCGGGTGCCGGCCTGCCAGAAAAAGCTCAGGTATACCTTGTCGGTGGGCAGTAATCCGCTCAGGTCGATGGGCTGCGAAGTCAACGAGTCGGCGTCGCCCACCCGCCCAATGGCGCCGCGGGGCCGCCCGAGCCCGTCGAGGCCGTCGAGCGTGGCCACGTTGCGCGAAATAGGCCGGCGCGGATAACGGTTGTTCACCAGCGCCCCGCCCGTGGGCTCCCAGCGTTGCGCATCGGGCCGACCTTCGGGCTGGCGCGCAAAATCATCGAAAAACGGCAGCGGCAGCACCACCGCCCGCCGGGCCGCATCGGCGTCGTTCACCAGCGCGTGGGCTGGCTCGGAGCCCAGCGGCCGGACTTGCTGCGCCTGGCCAAAAAGGGGTGTCAGCAGCAGCAGAATCAGTACGAAACGGTAGCAATACGTCATAGCAAAGAAGGAAAAGCAGGTTTCCGAGGCGAAACACCCAATCGTCAGGTTCAGGAGTACCCGCATAAACGAAGTAAGGCCCGCTGGCGTGCAACGAACCTTACCAAAGTTTTGAGCAGAACGGCGTAGGGGCGGGGCTTGCCCCCGCCCGCCATGGGAACAGACGCTTTAGCGCCTAAAGTGCCCGCTCAACAGCAACCGTTCAGGGGCAACCGTTCAACGGCGGGCGGGGGCAAGCCCCGCCACTACGTCGTTCTGCTGACCGCTAATCCACTCCCTTCAGCGGGCCTGAGCCGGCTACCCACAGGTCGACGAGCTGGCCCATGCGGATGGTGCTGCCGGCGCCGGGCACCGGGCGTTGCTTGATAACCATGCCGTCGGCCTCGCCGTTGGGGGCTGGTTCGTAGAAGATTTCGCCCACCTGCAGGCCCTGGCCCACGAGCAGGGTCGTGGCCTCATCGGCGGGCATGTTCACGAGGTTGGGCACTGGAAACTCCTGGTTACCCAGCCCGTCGCCCACTTCCAGATCTACGCGGGTACCCTTGGTAATGGGGTCGCCGGCCGCTATTTCCTTGCCGTTCACCGACTGCCGCAGCACGGCGTCCTTCAGAATGTTAGGCACAAATTTGAGCTGGCCGACCACCAGATCGTAGCTCTTAAGAATCATCTGGGCGTTTTTCACCGAGCCGTCGGTGAGCTTGGGCATCTTGATGACGGGCGGATTCTTCATCGACACCGTTACGTAGAGCTTGCGGCCTTCCTTCACCTGCTCGCCCGCCTTGGGCTCCTGCTGCAGCACCGTGCCGGGCTTGATGCCGGAGTTGTACGTGCTGTCATCAACCAGATAATCGAGGTTCCGCTCGTCGAGGTAATCCTCCAGGTCGGCCTGGTTCATGCCCGTTACCTTGGGCACCACAATAGTTTCGCCGTGGTTGGTGGTGATGGGCAGATACACCTGAAAAAAACCGAACACCAGCGCCCCCACGAGCACCAGAATCAGGAGCAGGTGCTTGAGCAAATCGGCCGGCGTATCGGAACGGAGAAAAGACATTTAGTAGGGAGAAGCTGGGAGTTGGAAGCTAGGAGCCAGAAGGGCAAAGTTATAATATTGGCGCGGTGTGGTGCTAACGACACAAAACGTTGTCATGCTGAGCGAAGCGGAGCGTAGTCGAAGCCTCTCTACCGCCATGCTAATTCCCCGTGTATGGGTTTACTTGTTGCAGTAGAGATGCTTCGACTGCGCCTCCGGCTGCGCTCAGCATGACAATGTTTTGCTATTTCTTCAACCAGCCGCGGTCTGCTGCGCCGTGCGCTGCTTGCCGAACTCCAGAATCTGGTCGATGAACTGGTAGGGCGTGTAGCCGGCCAGCGCCGTTTGGTGGAAGATGCAGGTGGCGGGCGTCATGCCGGGCAGCGAGTTCACCTCGATGATGAGCACCTCCACGGCCCCGTTGGCGCGCACCCGCACGAAGGCGTCGATGCGGGCGTAACCCTGGATATGCAGGATTTCGGCCACCCGGCGCAGTTCCCGCTTCACTTCCTCCGAAATACGCTGCCGCTCGGCGGCCTCGGGGGCGTAGCGGGCCGGGGTGATGTTCTGGCCTTCGCCGGCCAGAAACTTCTCCTCCAGGCTCAGCACTTCACCCGTGGCCAGGGCCTCGGAAGCCTCGAACACCTCGATTTCCAGCTCGCCGTTCGGGCCCCAGTGCGTAAGCAGACCGCCGGTTACTTCCAGGAAATGCGCGGCTCCGTCGCGGTCAATTAGTGTCTCGACCAAGAAGGCCTCCTTGCGCGGGAATTCCTCCTTGAAGCCCAGGCTGAGCGTGGTGGCCTCGGCGGGCATCAACTCCTCCTGGTCGCGGAAAATGAGGCGGGTGAAGGCCTCCAGCTCCGCGCGGGTCTTGATTTTCTTCACCGCCGAGGAGCAGCCGTCGTCGGCGGGCTTGGCGATGAAAGGGTAGGGGAACTGGGTTTCGAGGCCGCGGAAGAAGTTTTCCGGGTCGGCAGCCCACTCCAGACGGGTGGCCATGCGGTGTTCGGCCACCCGCAGGCCAGCTTCGCGCAGGCGGCGGTTGGTGTCGAACTTATTGATGGTAACCTGGCTGCTGGCCACGCCCGAGCCGTTGTAGGGCAGTCCGAACTGCTCCAGTTGCTGCTGCAGCGCGCCGTCTTCGCCGGGGCGGCCGTGCAGGGCAATGAATACCTCGTCGACCATGCCGGCCAGCTCCTCGAACGTTACCCGGCGGGGCTGGGTGGCGGCCGGTCCGGCGTAGGTGCTCGTGATGCCCTCGGCCTCGCGGCGGATGCGCTCCAGAATCGGGTGGGTTTCGTGGCCGGCCTCGTGGTGCTCAATCTTCTCGCGGATATCGTCGGCGTTGTCCTTGAGCATCACATTGATGGGCAGCACGTAGAGCCGGAACTCCGCGCTGCTCCCAGTCAGGAATACCGGCACGGCTCATACTTCACCGACGAGCTGAGCTTCTCGTAGATGTTGCGCCCGCTCTCCACCGAAATGTGCCGTTCCGAGGAGTAACCGCCCATAATGACAGCTACCCGAATGCGTTTCTGCTCGCCTGCCGCCCGCGCCGCCACGGCCGCATCGAGCCGGGCCAGCCGGGCCGCCAGCTTCACCGGCCGCAGCCCGCCGCGCCGCCGCGCTGCCAGCGAAGTGCGAATTAGGTAAGTAAGGAACTGGCTGGGGTTGAGCCCGATTTCGGCCGCCTGGTGGAAGAAGAACGAAGCCGGCAACATGCCCGACGTGGTGTTAGGGTCGTTGAGGAAAAGGGTGCCGTCGGCCTGAATGAAACCGTCGAGGCGGGCGTATACCTGGAAGCCGAAGGTGCGGAACATGGTTTCGCAGGCGTCGCGGATGGCCTGGATGTCGGCCTCGGGCAGGTCGATGGGCGTGATTTTGCGGGCCAGGCCGGGCAGGTACTTCGAGCGGTAGTCGAACATCTCCTCGCCCTTCACAATCTCGGTGGGCGGCAACGCCAGCGGCTGGCCTTTGGGGTCTTCCAGCACGATGCACGAGAACTCGCGTCCCTGCACGAAGCTCTCCACCAGCACCTGCGTTTCGCCCTCCACGCTCGTCAGCATCACACTTTCGGCTGTCGCCAGCCGCTCGTTCAGCGCATGCAGTAGCTCTTCAGGTCGATATATAATGCTTGAGCTATCAGTTGAATCCAATGTAACCGGCAGACCAATGCCGTCTCGGATATCGACGAGGCGCTGGAGCCAGCTGATTTTTTGGGCGTCGCTCAGGCTCTGCCACTCGGTTTGCGTAACGGTTTTGCGGAACAGGCTGCGCTCAATGGCGGTGGCAAACTGGTCCACGTTGGCTTCGCGCAGAATGCTGATGCCAATGCTGCTGCCCTGGCGCGGGGCTTTGAACACCAGCGGTAAACCCAGCTTGCGCACCAGATAATCGAGCGTGGCCTGTGGGTCGGCAGCGTCCCAGTCTTCGGCCGTAATCAGCCGGAAATCGGGGGTGGGTTGGCCCAGGGCTTTGAGCAATTTCTTCTGGGCAACCTTATCAATGCCAAAAGCCGAGGGCAGAATGCCGGAGCCCGAGTACGGGATGCCGTACCATTCCAACAGGCCCTGGATGGCCCCATCTTCGCCGCCCGGCCCGTGCAGGGCCAGGAAGACGAAGTCAATGAGCTGGCTTAGCTCGCGTGGTTCCACGCGGCGGCCGACCTCATTTATAATGCGGTCCTGCTCCTCCGGACTCAGCTCGCCCAGGCTCTCGAAGTAGAGCTGCACCGGCACAGTGCTGGGCGGAAGCGCAGAAACGGGCGGGTAAAAGTCGCGGATGGTGCCCTTGTAAATGAACTCCCAGTTGAGTAGGATGAAGTTGCCGCTGCTGTCGACAAACACCGGCACAGCCTCAAACAGGGCCTTATCGAGGTTGTCGTATACCGTGCGGCCGCCCGCAAAACTGATTTCCCGCTCCCGCGACGGGCCGCCAAAGAAGATGCCTATTTTCATACAAGGGCAAAGGTACGGGTTTGAAAGATTGGGTGCGGGCGTCCCGGGGGCTGGTAGAACGGGACGATACAACGGCGTAGGGGCGGGGCTTGTCCCCGCCCGCCATCCGAACAGTCGTTGCCCCTCATTATGAATAGGTTGCAAACAGCAAAACTGCCCTCGCGGCGGGCGGGGGCAAGCCCCGCCCCTACGCCGTTTCTTTACCCCTTCCGCAACCCCTATCTTCGCCCCAAGCCAAACCTATTCCCATTCCATGAAAACCCTCGATCAGTACAACTTCGCCGGCAAGCGGGCCGTGGTGCGCGTTGATTTCAACGTGCCGCTCGACAAGGACTTCACCATCACCGACGACACCCGCATCCGGGCCGCCACGCCGACCATCAAAAAGATTCTGGCCGACGGCGGCTCCGTGGTGCTGCTCTCGCACCTGGGCCGGCCCAAAGGCGGCCCCGAGGATAAGTTTTCGCTGCGCCACATCGTAAGCCGCCTGAGTCAGGAGTACGGCCAGGAAGTGCAGTTTGCCGATGATGCGCTGAAGGCTGAAGAGAAGGCGAAGGCCCTGCAGCCCGGCCAGGTTCTGCTGGTCGAAAATGTGCGTTTTAATAAGGAAGAAGAAAAGGGCGACGCTGATTTTGCCGCTAAGCTGGCCAAACTGGGCGATGTGTACGTGAACGATGCCTTCGGTACGGCCCACCGTCGCCACGCCTCCACGGCCGTTATGGCCGAGAGCTTCGCGCCCGCCGACCGCATAGGCGGCTACCTGATGCAGAGCGAGCTGGATAACGCCAAAAAGGTGCTCGAAAAGTCTGAGCGGCCCTTCACGGCCATCATGGGCGGGGCCAAAATATCCGATAAAATCCTCATCATCGAGAAGCTGCTCGACAAGGTAGATAACCTACTCATCGGCGGCGGCATGGCCTATACCTTCGCCAAGGCCCAGGGTGGCAGCATCGGTAACTCGCTGCTCGAAGAAGATAAAATGCCCCTGGCCCTGGAGCTCATCGAGAAGGCCAAAGCCAAAGGCGTGAACCTGCTGCTGCCCACCGACAGCCTCATTGCCGACAAGTTCGCCAACGACGCCGAAACCAAAGTGGCGGCCAACGACCAGATTCCGGACGGCTGGCTCGGCCTCGACCTCGGCCCCGACTCCATCAAATCCTTCACCGAGGTAATCAGTAAGTCGAAAACCATCCTCTGGAATGGCCCGATGGGCGTGTTCGAGATGCCCACTTTCGCCAAAGGCACCACGGCCGTAGCTCAAACCATTGCCGATGCCACCCGCGAGTCGGGCGCCTTCAGCCTCATTGGCGGCGGCGACTCGGCCGCGGCTGTCAACCAACTCGGTTTCGCCGACCAAGTGAGCTACATCAGCACCGGCGGCGGCGCGCTGCTGGAGTACATGGAAGGCAAGGAACTGCCCGGCGTAGCGGCGCTGGAAGCAGAGTAAACGTCGCCAGAAGTGAGTACCAAGAAGTGAGAGGTGAGACTTTCGTGCTGACGGCCCATTGGGGAAGCCAGCACGAAAGTCTCACCTCTCACTTTTGCTTAACCTAAGTTGCGGAGGGCGGTGTAGGGGCGGGGCTTGCCCCCGCCCGCCGTTGGAACTGACTGTTGAACGGCTGTTTGAGGCCCCATAAAGCCCGTGCCGACGGCGGGCGGGGACAAGCCCCGCCCCTACGTCGTGCCGACAGACTCCCTAATTCAAATACGGCGTTTCCAGATCCATGCCCATGAGTTTGAGGGGTTCGAGGGAGGGGCGGCCGGTGAGGCGGGTGCTGAGGACGCGCAGCTCGGGCTCACTCAGCACATCGAGGTTGTGGAGCCAGTGCAGGCGGTGCAATTGCAGCTCGATGGGTCCGAGCGGATTGACCTGGGCGTACTCCTCGCGCAGGTAGGCGTGGGCGCGCAGGCGCAGCGCCTCGGTGAAGGTTTCGAGGGCGGCGCGCTGGCTGGGCCGGTCGTGCAGCGTGAGGCGGATGCGGTTGGTGGCCAGCGTGGCGCGGCGGCCGAAGTAGCGGCGCGCCAGCCACAGCCCGCCCAGGCCCAACACGAAGCCCAGGCCGGCGGCCCACATTTCGGGCGGTACGGGCTCTCCGGCCTTGTCGGTAAACAGCCGGCTTACGCCCTGCACCGCAAACCAGATTAGCAGCCATAGCCAAGAGGGCGGCAGTCGCACCGGGGGCGGCGCCTGGTACTCCAGCTCCACGGGCAGCAGCTCCTCGTACGGAATCTCGGTTTCCAGCCATGCCGTGCCGTCGCGGCGGCGCTGGCTCACGTACAGGCCATGCTGGCGCAGCAGCAGCAGCGAAGAACCCCGGAAAAGATTTGATTGGGAGAATTGGGGGATAGTCATTTAAAGAGAAGCCGATAAAACCTGTCATTCCAGGCAACGCGAGGAATCTGGATTAAAGCGTTGAAGCGGAATGCCGTGAGTACGGCTTACTGGATAATAATGGGTGAAGGGGCGAAGCAAAGCACAAAAATAAGCAGCATCAGCCAGCCCAGCACCTTGCGGCCCGGCGAGAGGGGCCGTTCGTCGGGGGCGGGCGGGTGGAAAATACCGGTGGTGCGGGCCAGCAGCAGCCCGAACAGCAGCCAGCCGGGGTTGCCCTGCAGGCCGGGGAAGGCCGAGGCCAACGCCACTTGGCCCAACGCCACCGCGCCCACCAGAAACAGCGCCCGGCGGGCCGTGGGGGCTGCCCGCCGCAGCACCAGCCACAGATACAGCAAGTAGGGCAGGCTCCAGGTCAGCCAGTCTTCGGTGCTGGTTCGCAGGGTGAACAGGCCCAGTCCGGCGTAGAAAATAAAGGCCAGGAACAGCAGCACCGACACCCGCGCCGCCCGCCGCGGCCCCAGCAACCCGTACACAATGTGGCCGCCATCGAGCTGGCCGATGGGCAGCAGGTTGAGGGCCGTGAAAAACAGCGAGAACACGCCCGCCACCAGTACCGGGTAGTGCAGCAGCTCGTACGGGTGCGGTAGCCGGGCTGGGTCGGCCAGCAGCGCCGCCATGGCCTGAAACAGCAGCGGCTGCCCCAGCGTGACGATGCTGCCGGCCGGTAGGTTCTGGTAGGCGTAGCGGGCATAATCGGCCCCGTACTGCCGCAGCTCCGGATGAATCTGGAACAGATACTCCAGCGGCGGCAGGTGCGTGAGGCCGTACCAGAGCACGCCCACGGCCACCACAAAGCCCGCCAGCGGCCCGGCCAAGCCCACATCGAAAAACTCGCGCCGCGAATGAATCTGCTCTTTTATGCGGATAACCGCCCCGAAGGTGCCAAAGCCCAGCGGCAGCGGAATAAAGTAGGGCAGCGTGGCCCCAATGCGGTTGTAGCGGGCCGTGAAGTAGTGCCCAAACTCGTGCACCGTGAGCACCGCTAGAAACGGCCCTGCATACCACAGCCCCGGCTTCAGCTCCGCCCAGATTTGCGCCACCGGCTGAGCCAGCAGCTCAAACGGTAGCATCGTCTGCAGAAAGGTGTTGTCGATGAGCGTTACGCCGGCCAGCGTGGTGGTGAGCAGCGTAACCAGGAACAGCAGCAGGTGCAGGCCGTAACGCACTGGCCGGGGCCAGGGGGCCCGTTCGTAACGCTGGAACACCAGCTGAGCATCGGCTTCAGCCTCGGCGGCTGTGAAGGCGGGCGGCCCGGCCGCGTCGGGAAACGGCAGGGGCAGCAGGGGTTCAGGCGGCGGGGTATGTTCGGGCCGAGTGGGGTCAGGCGGAAAAGGCACGGATGGCGGCGGGCAGGGCGTCCTGCAAGGTAAGGGGCGGAGTCAGGAAAAGCGTGTGCAGCCCCAGTCGGCGGGCGGTTGCTATGTGCTGGGAACTGTCTTCGATAAACAACGTATCCGCCGCCTGCCAGTTCATTTCGCGCAGCGCGTGCCGGAATATTTCCTCGCCCGGCTTGCGCAGGCCCACTTCCTGTGAGTAAAATACCCGGTCGAGGCAGTCGGCAATGCCATGCTGCAGGCCATACTGCTCCTTTAGCCGCCGGTTGATTTCGGTGATGTGCAGGTGATTAGTATTGGATAACAAAGCCGTCTGATACCCTTGGGCCCGCAACTCTGCCAGCAGTGCCAGCCGCTCGGCTGGTACGTCGAGCAGCATGGCGTGCCAGGCTTCATCCAACTGTGCATCGGTGGCCTGCAAACCATAATGCTCGCGCAGCCCGTTCCGGAATTCAGCTGCCGAAATCTGGCCGGTTTCCAATTGGTCGAACAGCCCGGCTTGGGCCGCCTGCGTGAACTCGATGCCGCTGCCCAAGGCCCGCATGGCCTCCAGGGTGCGGTTGTAATCAATATTAATGATGACGCCGCCGAAATCGAACAGCAGGTGGGGAAGTTTCTGAGCCATAGGTTTGGAGCGGAGTAGGGGAGGCCGCAGGGCCGGGCGACAAGGCTGGCTGCCCACCGCATAACACGACCCACCGCCAGTTTTGACTGATAAAAAATTGCAAATCCAACCGCAAAAGTCGAAGTTTGCAGGGCTGAAACCAACCGCCCCGGCAGTTGATTAGGCAACGGGCCTATAGCTCAATCGGTTAGAGCAATTGACTCATAATCAATAGGTCACTGGTTCGATTCCAGTTGGGCCCACAACTAAATCCCATAAAACTCTCTGATTGAGAGTTTTATGGGATTTTTTGTTTCGTAGTATATCCTTTGGGTATCGGTCCTTAAGGATTATGCACTATAAATGGCTTAATTCTATTAAAAACCACATATGTGCTCAATTCCGAGCCTTCTATTCCTCTTTGATGTGAGAACAGTAGAACTATAAGCCTTTTGATAAGCAAACCAGCAGTAGAATAGTGCTGGGGATTAAAGTGAAGTACAACTGTAACAAAAGTGCCTGCTTTCCGGAATTAGCGGCATGAAACAATTCCTGTATACCACACTCTCTCCAGAGGACCTTCAAGCACTAGTCTGTAAAGCAGTTGCAGAGGCTTTAAGGACCCAACCCGCTCCGGTTACGACGGCTGACATGTTTACCGTAAAAGATGCCGCAAAGCGTCTTAGACGCTCAGAAAAATTTGTGCGGGATGAAATACGACTTGGTAGACTCCATGCCGACAATTCAAACCGCAATACACCACGGCGAGCCTCAATCAGATTACGGGAGTCAGATATTCAAGCTTACTTAAAGCGTCTTAGAGGATAATATCTTGATTATTAAAGATTTCTATTTGTATAGTGCTTTTTAATTACGTGTCATATGAGTTTAATTATAAACGAAGACTGCAAGCTATTATGTGTATCGTGAATAAAAGGGTTTAAAGGCCCTGAAGGCAATTCACTACCGCTAGTTTTCCCGCTTTACAATGCATTTTTAACAGCTAATAAATGGCTGGGGTCACAGCTGTGCCCTTAACTATATGGTGTGGTAATTCCCCATAAATCTAAGAACTCTTAATCAACCGAACCTTAAACCCTATCAAGTATGAATAATCAAACACATTCTTCCTCAAGCCTGGAATTTAATATTGGGATAGATACTCTAAAAATTCTAATCCCGAAAGCTTGCTTCATGAGTGAACCAACTACGTTTAGAGGGCAGTATTTTGCGCCTGTAGAACATCCAGAAGGTCTTATATCTATTCTTTCTGACAGGACCAGCACTGGGTATAACATAGAAATTGATTCCAGAATACTGGGAGTATCTAATCACTTGATTTCTAAAATGAATATTGCATATGTAATACAACTGCTAAACAGAACAGGTTATGTTGACCTAATACCAGATGCTTACAACTATGCTTTTGTGCAATCAGGCGATTTTACCATTGATATTATAACTGAAGAATCACCAGAGGTCTATTTGAAGCTTATAAGGGCTATGTATACTGGAGTAAAATATAGAAAAGAGGAGCATTCCAGAAACCAAAATATTACATTCTACTATTGCCGTGGCAAAAGCACACCCAAAAACGTGCACTTTAAAATATATGATAAGACCGCAAAGGATAAAAGGAATATTGTGCTCAAGAATACTTTGCGCTTTGAGCTAAGATTGAACAGCTACAAAAAAATACGAACTCATTTGATGCTTAGTGAGAATAATGCCGTTTCTCAAGACTATGGACTAAGGAAGCCAATACCGTTGATGAGTGTTTTGAATTCTAAGGAAAACCCAGTATTCAATATTTATAAAGATATCACCCAAAGCATCTACCAGTATGCTAATACTATAACAGCAACAAGCGGGGTATATAGCCCTGCAACTGTTACAGTAAGCAAGCCAGTTGTTTTCAGAGCTACTCTTACGTCTCGTAAAGAGCTGGAAAGATATTCGCTATTGAAGGAAGCTGAATATGACTTGGATAATTTATATAGTATTATCAAGCCCGTACTCAAATCAAAGCCTGGAAAACCAGCCACTGTGAAACCATATGGCTCAATACTCGCCAGCTACCAGCTATTCAGGGCAGGATTACAGCCACAGTATTCGATGCTTATGGAATTGTATGAAAAGCTACAGAATGGAATCTTAAAGACTTAGGAGTTGGGAGCGAGCTTTCCATACATTTAGGATACCATTGTGCCAACTCCCTCTGTATGGATTTCTTTACCTCTGAAGACCTAGAGCTGCTGCTACAGCACGCCGACCGAAATTTCAAACTTAATAACAAGGCTCATCAGCGGATTGAACAAGAGCTTTTAAGCGGCCCTATTGCCAAAACGAAGTTTTGGGCAAAGCTTCTTGGCGGAACTGGGTTCAAGGTTTCCATGAAATATAGAGCATGGCGGCAGGCAGGTACCGTTACAGACACAGACGGTAATCGTACTATGCGGCGGTTATTCAAGCCCTTTACTTGGGCCAGCTTGTTTCTTCCCGGGCAGCAACAATTCGGTGTGTTTTTTACCTTGGGAATTGATGCTGCTTCGCAAACCTTGATGTGGAAGCTTGATTGTCTGCGGCAAGGTGTAGCAGCCCTTGATACTAAGCTGATAGTGCGCTTTGATGATTTTATGCGGACCCGGGGGGGCATAGCTCTACCGGTAATGGTCCCTGTAGCAGAACTCCCTAACTGGAACTGGCCCCGTCTAGCGGCAGCTACGAAGTCTTACCTCGCTACCAACAAGACCATTTATCTGGATGCCATAGATTACGTTTGGCAAGGCCGGAACCCTTTAGAGGATAAATTAGCCCGTATTTGCTGGAATACGAGCGGGTGGCAAGTCCCTTCTGGGCCTGAGGGCAAGAGCCAAGATGCCAATTCACATGAACGCAGTGATGGACCAGGGTTTGGTGCTGAAGAATGGCTTTTCAACTTTAGCCGCTTAGCAGGAAATTACCATTACGCCTTTCTGCAACCGCTTAACAATGATGCTCACGAAGGGAAGGTGTATAACATCAAGCTTTACTCTCGCAACTCGGATACCCAGGAGTATTTTTATGTAGGCCGTATTCGCAATGCGGAAGTTCTGACTGACGCAATGAATCAGAAAATTCATACGAAGTACGAGGCTAAAGGCTGGTATGCAGAAATGGCCGACGAGCTTTGCCGTGCTACTGCAAACCCAGCAGCGGAATTGTTCAGCCCAATGTTTCTACATGGTCCTTTCAACTTCCGTTTTCGCCCTGAAGATGTTGAACGCCCCGATACTGACTCTGGAGTAGAATTGATAGAGGAATTCTCGACCTGGACCAATAACCATCGGTATGTCCTTTTAGCCGATACATCCCCAGAGGCAACGTACAACCCTTCTTGGAATCCTCAGCCTAAAATTATTCCCAAAGTCATTCTAAAAGGCGGTAAACAAGGTAAACAGCCTAAATCTCGTACTATTCAAGGCGGGAGTATTGAATTGAAGGCTCTGCATCAGCAGGTGCAGCGGAACCTATGCAAAGTGCTGAAGGAGCAATACCCTGGGGAACTTGTCGTAAAGGAAGCTGCAATTCAAGGCACTAACACCCGTATTGATGTAGTACGGGAGACCCCTACAGGGTTGGTGTTTTACGAAGTCAAAGTTTTACACTCAATCCGGGCTTGTATTCGCGAAGCGTTAGGCCAGCTGCTGGAGTATGCCTGTTGGTCTGACCCACAACTTTCACAAGAGTGGGTGATTGTATCGCATCATACCGTTACCCAAGAAGCAGAAGAATATCTGGATAGGTTACAGGCTACTTTTGACCTTCCAATTAGCTATATGCAGGTTGGACTGACAACAACGAAAACTCCGGCCGCTACTCTATAAAGGTTCGGGCTTCGAACTAGGTATTCTGCTGGCTCCCGGCTAATTTCGGCCCCCACTGCTTTGTGGGGGCCTCTGTCTTTTGCATTATTATGGACTTTAAACAATACGCCGCGCATATTTGGGCCGTGGCCGACCTCCTACGTGGGGACTATAAGCAGGCTGATTACGGGAAGGTGATATTACCCCTGACGGTGTTGCGCCGCCTGGATAGCGTCTTGGCCCCCACGAAGGCCGCCGTGCTGCTGGAGCATCCACGGACTCAGAGCCTACCCCCGGAAATGGCCGATATGGTGTTAAACCAAAAGTCTGGCCTAAGCTTCCACAACCATAGCCCTTTCGACTTCGAGCGTTTGGTTGGTGACCCCAACAACGTAGCCGCTAACCTACGGCACTACATCAACGGGTTCTCCCAAAACGCCCGCGAAATCCTGGAGCACTTTGAGTTTGACCACCAGATAACGAAGCTGGATTCAGCGGACTTGCTGTTCATGGTGTTGAAGAAGTTCCAGGAAATCGACCTTCACCCTAACACGGTGACACCGTTGGGCATGGGATATATCTTCGAGGAGCTTATCCGGAAGTTTGCGGAAAGCTCCAACGAAACCGCTGGTGAGCACTTCACCCCCAGAGAGGTAATCCGGTTGATGGTAAACCTGCTGTTCCTCCAGGACCGGGAAATCCTGACCAAGAAGGGTATTGTGAAGACAATTTACGACCCGGCTTGTGGTACGGGTGGCATGTTGTCGGTGGCAGAAGAGTACCTGCACGAGCTGAACGACGAAGCGCGGCTGGAATCCTTTGGCCAGGAGTTGAACCCGGAGTCGTACGCCATCTGCAAGGCTGATATGCTCATCAAGGGGCACCGGGCGGATAACATCAAACTTGGGAATAGCTTCACCCAGGACCAGTTGCCGGACGCTAAGTTCGACTACGTGCTGAGTAACCCACCGTTCGGGGTGGAATGGAAGAAGGCTCAGAAGTTCATCACCCAGGAGCATGAGAAGCTGGGCTACGCCGGTCGTTTTGGGCCCGGCTTACCGCGTATATCGGATGGGTCGCTGCTGTTCTTGCAGCACATGACCAGCAAGATGAAGAACACCGCCGAGGGCACCCGCTTGGCTATTGTGTTCAACGGGTCGCCGTTGTTTTCAGGGGCGGCGGGTAGTGGCGAGAGTGAAATCCGGCGCTGGCTGCTGGAGCGTGACATGTTGGAAGGCATCGTGGCGTTGCCCGACCAACTGTTCTACAACACCGGCATCACTACATACATCTGGATAGTGACGAACCGTAAGGCGGCGGAACGCAAGGGCAAAGTGCAACTGCTCAATACCGTGAGCTTCTTTCAGAAAATGCCGCGTAGCCTAGGTAACAAGCGCAACATCATTGCCGAAGACCAATTGGCCGATATTACTCTACTCTATGGCGACTTTGAGGAAGGGGAGTTTTGCAAAATCTTCCCCAATGAAGCCTTCGGTTACCGCCGCCTGACGGTGGAACGCCCCCTGCGCGACGCCCACGGTAAACCGGTGACGGATAAGAAAGGTAAACCCAAGGCCGATAGCAGCCTGCGCGACTTCGAGAACGTACCGTTGCTGGATGACCCTGACGACTACTTTCGGCAGGAAGTGCTGCCGCACGTGCCAGATGCGTTCCTTGACAACACCAAGACCAAAGAGGGCTACGAAATCAACTTCACCCGCTATTTCTACCAGTACCAAAACCTCCGCTCCCTCCAAGATATTCGCAATGATATCATGCGTTTGGAAACCCGGACTGAAGGTTTACTGAATCAAGTTATTGGAGCCTAATGGAGCGTTACACAGACTATAAGGACAGTGGCATTCAATGGGTCCCGGCACTTCCAACGCATTGGGAGCGAATGAAGTTAAAAGCACTTGTAGCTGTTAGAATCACGGATGGCCCACATGAGACACCTGAGTTCCTCGAAGAAGGAGTTCCATTTCTCTCTGCCGAGGCAATTAAAATAAATAGATTAGACTTCACCGCTCGGCGTGGCTATATTTCATTAGAACAGCACGAAGTGTATGCCCAAAAAAGTAGTGTAAAGTTAAATGATATACTTTTCTGTAAATCAGGTTCTACTACTGGTGACCTCCCCCCAATAAACTAGACCACGCTAAAGTAGAGAAATCAGGCCCTTGTCGTATCTTAAACCAAGAGACATGTGCCATGAAAAAGACAAAGTTTACCGAAGCCCAAATCGTGTTTGCGCTAC
>NZ_QVLT01000032.1 GCF_003417065.2 Hymenobacter lapidiphilus
GTACATTGCAACGGTCTGTTCGCGCATGGTCGGCAGGGCTTGAAGGGGTCGAATACTTCAAACCTAGTCTGTTCACGCCGAACAGACTTTTTTTTGGCCTTATTTATACCTCGCAACTTGGGTTAGCTAAGGCCCGCCATCGTGGGCAGGCGGGCCAGCGTCAGGCCGGTCTTACTCGTTTGCGGGCCTGCCAGCAGCCCGTAGCGCTTGCTCAGCTCGTAGGTTTCGGTGCCAACCCGCAGCGTAGCCACCGAGTCGGACTGGCCGTTGAACTCGCGCACCGTCCGGCTGACGACGGTGGCGCTCGTGCCGCTGCTGCCCGTGAAGGTAGTGCCGGCCTTGCCGAACACGGGCAGCGGGATGCTGCGGGCCGGCTCGCTGGCTTCGGCGGCCCATTCAAGCCAATAGACTCTCGGGGCGGCCTCGTAGCGTAGCCGGGCCCCAAACTGGTTGTTGCGCGACTTGCGCCACCGCGCCCCCGTGCTCGTGCTCTTCACCGGCCGCATAATGCGGTTGAAGAAGTACACCGAATCGGTGCCCCGTACCCCGGCCGAATCGAGGCGCAGCGTCAGCACCGAATCGGTGACTGTCCCGGTCCGGTTGAGCGTGAAGGCGTGCACGTCGCCGTTGGGCCGGAAGGGCCGCCAGTTTTGGCCAGCCGCAGAGAATGTGGCCGTTAACAGAGCCAGCAAAAGCACGTAGCGGTGTTTCATAAAAGGAAAGGCAGAAATGGATAAATATAGATTATTGAGTAAGCTACAGTTAATACTGCCTGTCTCCTAATCACTTATTCATGTCAACCCAACGCAGGAAGGCCCGACGCTTGCGCATCGGGCCTCACCTTTATAAAGAGCAGAAAGCCGGTTGGTGCTTAAGCAGCCAGCGACTTCACGAACTTAGCCAGCTTCGACTTGTTGTTGGCGGCTTTGTTCTTGTGGATGATGTTCTTCTTAGCCAGACGGTCCAGCATCGACGACACCTTCTGGAACTGCGTCTGAGCAGCCGAAGCATCGGTGAGGGCGCGCAGCTTCTTGATAGCCGTGCGGGTAGATTTGGCCTGGTAACGGTTCAGGACGCGCTTAGCTTCGTTGGAACGGATGCGCTTAAGGGCGGATTTATGGTTTGCCATGAGGGTTGATTATGGTCTTCTGCTCGAATTCAGTTCAAATGCGGAGTGCAAAGGTAAAGCTTTGTGTGGAATTAGCAAGAGAGAAGTGAGATTATGAGTGGTGAAACATGAGAAGTGAGAGGTGAGACAAACGTCATGCAGAGCGCAGCGAAGAATCTCGCTCGGACCTATTGTCCGGTTCTCGTTCAACTTAGCTCAAGCAGGATTCTTCGCTGCGCTCTGCATGACGTTTGTTTCACCCCGCAATTCATTATGCATGCATAACATTAACTTTCTTAACTTGCTTGCCCGAACTGCTTTGCCGCTCTTCCTTGCCCATCCCGCCCGGCTTTTCTGACCGCCTTTCGCCGCCATACCTGCCATGCCCCTCGTTGCCGAGTCTGCCTACCAGCCACCGTTCTACCTGTTCAATGGCCACCTGCAAACCATTGTGCCCAGCCTGTGGCGCACAGTGCCCGAGGTGCACTATGAGCGCGAGCGGGTAGAAACCGAGGACGGCGACTTTCTGGACCTCGACTGGTCGCGGCAGCCGGCTGGGGGCCTCTCCGATACGCTGGCCATTGTGTCGCACGGGCTGGAGGGCGATGCGGGGCGGCCCTACGTGCGGGGCATGGTGCGGGCCCTGAACCAGGCGGGCATGGACGCGCTGGCCTGGAACTACCGCAGCTGCAGCGGCGAGATGAACCGCCTGCTCCGCTCCTACCACCTCGGCGACACCGACGACCTCGACTTCGTGGTCCGCTACGCCCTGGGCACGGCCCGCTACCGCCGGGTACTGCTGACGGGCTTCTCGGCCGGTGGCAACGTCACGCTCAAGTACTTGGGCGAAAACCCCGCCCGCGTGCCCCAGGAGGTGGCGCGGGCGGCCGTGTTTTCGGTGCCCACCGAACTGCGGGCCAGCTCCCACCATATTGCCCGCCTCGAAAACCGCATTTACCAGAAGCGCTTTATGAAAACGCTGCGCGAGAAGATGCGCCAGAAAGCCGCCCTACTCCCCGGCCAGGTCGACCTGACAGACCTGGAGTTGCTGCAGAATTTCCCGGAGTTCGACGACCGGTTCACCGCGCCCATGCACGGCTTCAGCTCGGCCGAAGACTACTACGCCCACGCCAGCTCGGGCCGCTACCTAAGCGGCATCCGGGTGCCCACGCTGCTGGTAAACGCCCAAAACGACCCGTTTCTGCCGCCCTCCTGCTTCCCCCACGAGCTAGCCGCCGCCAGCCCCCATGTATTCCTCGAAACACCTACTGACGGCGGCCACGTCGGTTTTGGCGAAGGTGCGCCGGACGGCGAGTATTACTCGGAGCGCCGCGCCGTGGAGTTCCTCACGAGCGAGGTACCGGGGTAGCTGGGTAGTCCTTTATGGTATTGCTTCTCATGCCTTGCTCGACTTTTGCAGCACTGCTGAGAGAGCAGGGTTTAAGGGCCAGATAGGGTACGATGACGGGCCCTTGTCGGCCCCTATCTGAAGCTGGGGTCTGCTTAAACCACTGGGCGATGGTCTATTAAAGCGTGAAGCAGTAAATTAAGGCATGGCTTATGCGCAACACTTGTGTGCCCGCTGCGGCAACGAACACATCCGCCGCAATGGCACGCAAGGTGGCCAGCCCAATTACCAGTGCAAGGCGTGCGGGTACCAGGCGCGGTTTGTACCGGCAGCTGTGGCCAAGGCGGCGCAGTATGCGCTGGTGGAGACCTTGCTCACCGAGCGCAACTCCCAACGCAGCATCGTGCGCACCACCGACGGGGCGCGGATGACCATCGCCAAGTTGCTGAAAAAAAGCGGCGCTGACCTCGCCCCAGCTGCCGCCTCGCCGGACGAAAAAGGCCCAGCAGCGAAAACCGGAAGCCCTCGAACTTGACGAAATGTGGACCTTCGTGGGCCGGCGCACGCGCAAAGTCTGGCTCTGGCTGGCCGTCGAACTGGCCTCGCGCCGCATCATGGCCTGGGTGCTGGGCTGTCGGGGGGCGCCACGGCCCGGCGGTTGTGGGCTGCGCTGCCGCGGCGTTATCAGCGCCACTGCCGCTACCACACCGACCAGTGGGAGGCTTACGCCAAGGTCTTGCCCGTCCACCAGCACCGGCCTCATCCCAAAGGCAGCGGCAAAACCAATAGTGTCGAGGCTATTAACTGCTCCTTACGCCAGTGTTGCGACGTATTGGTCCGCAAATCCTGCTCCTTCAGCAAAACTTTGCGCATGCACACGGCTCGCATCAAGATTGTCATTGATGATTACAACATCACACTTTAATAGACCATCGCCCATATTTTGAGTGCTAAAACGGAATGCCTGCATCCGGCATTGATGTCAATATAGTCTCGGCTTGCCTGGTTTCCGGCTCAAATCAACGAATCCAGACCACGCCGGGCGAAGGGGGCGGGGCCGAGCCGCTGGAAATCGGTCGGCGTAAGGCCGGTCATCTGCCGGAACTGCCGCGAGAGGTGCGCCGGGCTACTGTAGCCCAGCTGCTGCGCTACTTCGGCCATGCTCAGCTCGGCGTAGCTGATTAATTCCTTGGCCCGCTCCACTTTCTGGCGGATGATGAACTTCTCAATCGTCAGGCCTTCGGAAGCGGAGAATAAGTGCGACAGGTAGTGGTAGTCCTTCTCCAGGTGCTCGACCAGATAATCGGAGTAGTTGAGCAGCCGCGGGCCGGGCGGGGGGGTAGTGAATCAGGGCCACCAGCAGGGTTTTGATGCGGTCCACCAACTGGTCGCGCGGGTCTTCCAGCAGCACGAAACCCGCATCCTGCAGGCGGCTCCGGATGGCCGCCCAGTCAGGGGCCGCGCCATCGGGGGTTGATGCGTCGGCTTCGCCCAGCGCCACGCGATGTACCTGCAGACCCAAGGCCGCCAGGTCTTCGCCCACCACCTGGATGCACTGGGGGCAGACCATGTTCTTAATCAGCAGGCGGTGCGAGCCCGGCGGCGGCAGCACGTGGGCAACACTGACGTCAGCTTTCATGGGGTGCGTCATTATTTCACTACCAGGCTGCCGCGCAGCATGCCCATCCCGCAGGTGAACGTAAACGTGCCGGCCTTTTCGGGCAGCAGCTCCACCAGCGTGGTCTTGAAGGCCGGCAGGTCGCGGCGGATGCTGAAATCGGGCATCAGCAGCTCTTCCGAGCAGCTGTTTTCCTCGTCGCGGTAGAAGCTTAGCTGCACGGGCTTGCCGCGTTCCACCTCGATAATATCGGGTGAATAGCCGCCCTTCACGGTGATATCCACCTCCTGCACGCCGCTCGATGAGGAAACGGCGCTGGTCGTCTGGCGGGCCGAGAAGAAGAAGAAGTACCACACGACAAACGCCGATAGGCCCAGACCCACGATGGTAACGATGATTTGGGAAGTATCCATGATAAGCGAGGGTTAGTGGTTGTCGAAGGAACGCAGGCGCAACGAGTTAGCCAGCACCGAAACCGAGCTGAGGGCCATGGCCGCGGCCGCCAGCATGGGCGAGAGCAGGATGCCGAAGAATGGGTACAGCAGCCCGGCCGCCACAGGAATGCCCAGCGTGTTGTAGATAAAGGCGAAAAACAGATTTTGCTTGATAGTGCGGATGGTCTGGCGGCTCAGCTCGATGGCCGTGACCACGCCGTTCAGATCGGAGCGCATGAGCGTGATGCCGGCCGCTTCCATGGCCACATCGGTACCCGAGCCAACGGCCAGGCCGATGTCGGCCTGGGCCAGGGCGGGCGCGTCGTTGATGCCGTCGCCCACCATGGCTACAATGCGGCCTTCGCCCTGTAGCTCTTTCACCTTGCCGGCCTTGTCAGCCGGGAGCACTTCGGCGAAGTAACGGGTGATGCCCACCTGCCCGGCCACCTGCGCGGCCGTCTGGGGGTTGTCGCCCGTCATCATTACCACCTCGATACCCAGGGCCTGGAGCTTTTTGATGGCGGCCACCGACGTGTCGCGAACCGTGTCGGCCACGCCCAGCAGGCCCACGGCCTGCCCGGCGACGGCCACATAAAGCACGGTTCTGGCCTGGCTGAGCAGCTGCTCGGCCTGCGCCGTCAGCTCGGGCGAGAGGTTAATGCCCTCTTCGGCTAGTAGGCGGCGGTTGCCGATGAGCACAGCCTGGCCATCCACGGTGGCCGCGGCGCCTTTGCCTTCCACGGCCCGAAAGTCGGTGGCCGTCAGTTTATCCCCGCCCTGGTCGTCGGCGTGGCGCACCACGGCCTCGGCCAGCGGATGCTCGCTCTGCCGCTCCACGGCGGCCACCACCTGCAACAGGCGCGCCCCGTCCTGACCGGGAGCCACGAAGTCCGTTACGGCCGGCTCGCCTTTGGTAATAGTACCGGTTTTATCCAGCAGCACGGTGTTTACCTGGTAGGCCTTTTCGAGGGCTTCGGCGTTACGAATCAATACACCGTGCTCGGCGCCCTTACCGGTGCTGACCATGATGGCCGTGGGCGTGGCCAGACCCAGCGCGCAGGGGCAGGCAATAATGAGCACGGCCACGAAATTGACCAGCGCCAGCGGCAGGCGCGTTTCCGCCGGGGCCAGGTCAAACCAGAGCACGAACGTCAAAATGGAAATAACTACCACCGTGGGCACGAAGATGGCGCTGACCTTGTCGGCCAGCCGCTGAATGGGGGCACGGCTGCCCTGGGCATCTTCCACCAGCTTCACAATCTGCGAAAGCATGGTATCGGCGCCGACTTTGGTTACTTCGAAGCGGAAGGAGCCGGTCTTGTTGAGCGTGGCCCCGAATACGGGGTCGCCGGTTTTCTTTTCTACGGGCAGGCTTTCGCCGGTGAGCATGGCCTCATCCACGGCCGACTGCCCCTCGGTGATGCGGCCATCGGTGGCCACTTTTTCGCCGGGGCGCACCAGCACGATGTCGCCGAGCTGCACCTGGGCTATGGGCACGTCGACTTCCGCACCATCAGGGCGCACCACGCGGGCGGTTTTGGCCTGCAGGCCAATCAGGCTGCGCATGGCGGCCGAGGTCTGCGTTTTGGCTCGCAACTCCATTAGCTTGCCCAGCAGAATCAGGGCAATGATGGTAGCCGTGGTGTCATAATACACTTCGGGCATCAGGCCCCGACTGGTGAAAAATTCGGGCACCACGGTAGCCGCCAGGCTATAGAGGAATGCCGCGCCCGTACCCACGGCAATCAGGGTATCCATGTTGGCCGACCGGTGCTTGAAACCGTTCCAGGCCGACACGTAGAACTCGCGGCCGCTGTAGAGCAGCACGGGCAGCGTGAGCAGCAGCATGGCGTAGTTCAGCAAGGGCATGTTTACCCGCGCCATCATGGCGGGCCAGAGCATCAGCATACTCAGCGGCATAATAATTATGGCTAAGACCGTCGCCACCCAGAAGCGGCGCTTAAGCGTCTGATAAGCCAGGGCCTTCTGGCGGTCGATTTCGTCGCTACGCTCGGCGGCACTGGTATCGGGCGGGCGCTCCATCACGCCGTAGCCGGCATTGATGACGGCTTCCTTAAGGGTGGCCGGGCTGGCCTGGCCGGGCAGGTAATGCACGGTGGCTTTCTCGGTAGCGAAATTAACCAGCGCGCTCTGCACGCCGGGGGCCCGGCTCAGCGACTTTTCGACGGCCGCCGCGCACGAGGCGCAGGTCATGCCTTCGATATCGAGAGTTTCAGTTTTAGTTGCGGGTTCCATGTAAAGCAGTGTAAAAACGGGGCGGAGCGGCCGGTCAGCCGTTTGGCGAAGGGCCACTCGTACTAGTACTATACAAAGGAACGGCTTCCTCAGGCCAGAGTTGGTACCGAATCCAGCCGCAGAGTTGCATAATTCGACGGATTTCCGAGAGAAACTACCCTACAAACGAAAGGGCCCTTCCTTACCGCTACTCCGAACAAGGCATGTACAATTGCGTCGGATACTTGTATAATTTTGTGCTTAGCTGACGGTCGGCACGCGGAACCTAATCTGTTAATTGCCTGTCAGAGCCTTAAAATAGAAACTCCAGCGCCACAAATCAGTTAGAACAAGGCGCACTACATTAACTTTTACTGGTATTGTCAGTAAACAGCTAGTCCACTTTTTCGGGATATAAGCTTATTTTTGCAGTCGCTTAACGCCCACCATGTTCCGTAGCCTGTTTCCTTTGCGCCGTTTGCTGGCGACGAGCTTCCTGCTCGTCTTCGTCAACGTGTTCGTGGGGCAATGCTGGTGCGCGACCATGAACCCGGAGCCGGCTGGCCGAATGGCGGTAGTCGAGCCCCCCGTAGCGGCCCAGCCAACGCACCCGGGCTGCCCGGGCCACGGGGCCGTAGCCGAGTACCCCACCACCAAGCCGGACAAGCACCCCGCCAAATCGGCCGGCAGTCAGGATGACTGCTGCAAGGACAATTCGGCGGCACTACTTTCGGCACTGACGACCCCGGCTCAAAAGGCTTTGTTTACCCCCGCGCCGGCCGTGCTGCCGACAGCAATAGAATTTCATTTCCGCCCTTTGGCGGGCAAGTGGGACCAGACGGCTACCGTTGCCCTGGTTCCGCCGCGGCATCTCAAGCCCAAAATTCCGGATATCCGCATATACATTCAGTCGCTGACTGTCTGATTTTTTCGACGCGCTGAGGCTCGCGCCGGCATAGCTACGCTATGTCCGGGGCGGGCCTTTTCGGTTGCTCGCCCGCGCGGCCTGGCCGCGTCCCCCCCTCCCCTATTTTCTGGTTTTACCGCCCCCGCAATGAAGCGTTGTTGTGAGGCGGCCAGTGGCCCGGCCCCGTCGGGGCCAGGTCGCCGCTGGCCTTCCTACCTGCTCTACGCCGTAGTGGCTGCCGCCCTGGGCTTCGTGCTCTGGCAGCAGTGGTTGGCGTAGCTCCCGGCCCTGGCAAGGCCCTGTTTTTCACCGTTCCCCTCCATTTCCCTCTTTTTTTATGAAGCGCATTTTTGTTCCGCTGCTGGCCGCTGCCAGCCTGTTTACCGTTGCCAGCTGCTCGTCTGATGCGGGTAGCAGCAGTGCCACCGATACCGTTACGACGCCCACCGAAGGGCCCGCGGCGGGTACCGACGAGCATGCCGGCGGCCACATTTATTCCTGCCCCATGCACCCGGAAGTAACCAGCACTAAAGCGGGCGAAAAGTGCCCGAAGTGCGGCATGAACCTAGAGCACACCGACCTGCCCGCCAGCAATGGCAAGGCCTACCAGATGAAGTTCACCCCCCAGCCTATGCAGCTGGTGGCCGGGCAGCCCGCCAAGCTTTCTTTTACTCCCCAGGAAACTGGTAACGAGGCCGCGCCGGTACCACTGGCCGTGGTACACGAGAAGAAGATTCACCTGATTATCGTCAGCAAAGACCTCTCGCAGTTCTACCACGAGCACCCCGAGTATACGGCCCAGGGCGACTACCAGGTGGACTACACCTTCCCCAAGGGCGGCGAGTTCGTGCTGTTTCAGGACTACTCGCCCACCGGCGCTGGTCACCAGCTGGGCCGCCAGCCCGTGACGGTGCAGGGACCAAAATACGCGCCCGTCAAGTTCAAGAACGACGATATGAGCTGGGAGCAGGATGGCTACGCGGCCACGCTGGCTTTTGAAAAGCCCCTGAACACCGACCAACTGCTGGGCATGAAAATCGTCATCAGCAAAAACGGCCAGCCCGTAACCGACCTCGACAACTACCTGGGCGCGCTGGGCCACGTGGTGGTCATCAGCGAAGACACCGAGCGCTACCTGCACGTGCACCCGAACGACCAGGCCGACAAAGGCCCCGCCATTGGCTTCAACACCAACTTCGAGGCGCCGGGTCTGTACCGGGTTTTCCTCCAGTTCAACCACGCCGGCAAGATTCACACCGGCAACTTTACCATCAATGTAAAAGGCCCGGCTGCCAGCTAGGCGGCCCGGTTCGCCGCGCTTTTCCACTCGTTTTTCTCTTCACTAATTCCCTGAACCCATGAAAACCCAAGCCATTTTTTGCGCCCTGCTGTGCTCCGGCACCCTGCTGCTGAGCAGCTGCGATACCAAAACCGCTACGGAAACCACCGCCGCCACCGAAACCGGCGCTTCCGGCGACATGGCCGGCATGGACCACTCCACGATGGCCGGCGATTCGCCCCTGAAAGCCTCGATGGATGAGATGATGGCCAAAATGGACGCCATGAAGATGAAGGGCAATACTGACCACGACTTTGCCCACATGATGCTGGAGCACCATAAAGGGGCGGTGGCCATGGCCGACATCCAGTTGCGCGACGGCAAGGATGCTACCATGCGCCAGATGGCCGAGAAAATCAAGGCCGACCAGCAGCAGGAAATCGGCGAGCTGGAAGCCGTGGCCACCCGCCTCGACAGTGCCCCGACCAACTACCAGCCCACGAACCCAAACGACCCGTTCACGGCCCAGATGAAGACGTCGATGACGACCATGATGACGGATATGCCCAAAACGGTGGCCAACCCGGACATGAACTTCAATATGCTGATGACCACGCATCACCAGAGCGCCATAGACATGGCCAAAGCCGAAGTAACCCACGGCAAAGACAGCAAGCTCAAGGCCATGGCCCAGCAGATGATTGATACCCAGCAGAAGGAAATAGACGCCTTCAAGACCTGGCACGCCAACAATGCCGACAAAATGTAGCCTTCCGCGCTTCTTCCCTTTCGCTCAACCTACTCTACATTTTCCCGTGAAGATTTCCCAAATCCTGCTGGCCGCCGCCCTCGTGGCCACCGCTTCTTTCTCGGCCCAGGCCCAGCACAGCCACCAGCCCGCCGCGCACGGTAATAGAGCGGCCGGCGAAACCCATGCCCACCAGTCGCCCCACGGGGGCGTAGTCCGGACGGCCGGCGCCTACCATCTGGAGCTGGTGCAGCAGGCCGGCGAAGTACACGTGTACCTGCTCGACGCCAACGAAGCCACGATGGCTCCTACGGGCACCACCGGCTCGGTAATGCTGCTGACCACGGCCGGCAAAACCAGCACCGTAGCCCTCAAGCAAACCGGCGACCATCTCGTGGCCCGGGTTCCGGCCGGCATCACCGTACGCACGGCCATTATCAGCCTCAAAGCCAAGGGCAAGTCGCTTTCGGCCCGGTTTGAAAAGCTTGATGCGGCGGCTAAAACCGGCAAAGCTGTGGAAGCCGCCTACCAGTGCCCCATGCAGTGCGAAGGCAGCGCCAGCGACAAGCCGGGCGCATGCCCGAAGTGCGGCATGGCCCTCGTGAAAAAGGCGTAGGCGGAGCCTGTTTTTTGGACGCCCGGCGTCCGGAACCGCTTCGTCCCGGGTCGTCTGTTGCTGCAACGGCAGGCGGCCCACAGGCTGGTCTTAATCTGATTATATGAAGTATTTTGAATTAAAACGCGGGGGCCGTTGGCTGCTGGTGCTGGCTCTCTTGCTGCTGGGATTAAGCCCCGAAGCCGCGCGCGCCCAAACCACCATCACCCTCGACAGCGCCGTGGCGTTGGCCGTGCGGGTGAGCCCGCGCAGCCAGGTGGGCAACCTGGAGGTGCAAGTGGCCCGGCAGCTGCGCCGCACCAGCCTGAATCTGCCCAACCCGTCGGTGTTCGTGGAAAACCCCAGCGCCGAGCGGTTTGTGGGAGGCTTCACCCAAACCACCGAATTCCCGACCGTGTACACGCGCCAGGGCAAGCTCAACGCGGCGCGGCAAGACGTGGCCGAGCAGGCCCGGCTGGCCGGACGCGCGGAGGTGGTGCGCCTTGCCCGTCTGACCTACCTGGCCCTGCAGGTCAGCGAGGCGCGCCTGGCGCAACTCACGCGGCAGGACAGCACCTTCGCGGTCCTGAACGCGGCCACCCAGCGCCTGCGGACGGCGGGCGAAATCGACCTGCTTCAAACCGTGAGCACCGCTGCCCGACGCCCGGCAGGCGCGCAACCAGCGCCGGCAGGCCGATCGACCAGCAGAATGCCCAGCGCCAGCTCCGGCTGCTGCTGCGCCTGCCCGAGGGTGCCCCGCTGCGCCCGACGCCGCTGACCCGGCTGGCCGCCCCGCCCGTGCCCACCACCGCCGGCGACACCTCGCTACTGCGCACCAACGCCTTGCTGCGGCTGGAAGAAGTACGCATTGCCGAAAGCCAGCAGGCCCTGCGCGTGGAACGGGCCCGCGCCCTGCCGGGCCTCTCGTTCGGCTACCTCAACCAAGGCCCGGCCGATGCCAAGCTCTACACTGGCCTGCAGGCCGGCATCACCTTGCCCGTCTGGTACGGGGCCTACCGGGGCCAGATTCAAGCCGCCCAAACCCGGGTGGCGCTGGCCCGCGCCCAATATGACGTGGCCCGGCTAAGCACCAGCAGCGCCTACCTGCAGGCGCTGGCCGAGTTTCAAAAACAAACCGAAAACCTAGCCTACTACGAGGAAACCGGTCTGGGCCAGGCCGCAACGCTCGCCAGCACCGGCGCGCGCCTGTTTCGGGCCGGCGAAACCAGCTACTACCTCTACATCCAGAGCCTGAACCAAGCCTACCAAATCCGGCAAGCTTACGTGGATGCCCTTCGCAGCTACAACGAGGCCTTGCTCGAACTCAATTACCTGCGAGGTGAATAACCGTCAATCATCATGAAACAACTCCTGATTTTGCTACTGGGCCTGCTGCTTACCAGCCCGGGCTACGCCCACGGGGGCGAAGACCACGGCGACGGCCCCAAGGCCGGCACGGCGGCCGGGGCTACATCCTTCTCGGTAGCGGCGCTGTCGGAGCAGTTCGAAGTGCTGCTGCGCTACGAGCCGTTGGAAGGCGGCCAGCCCGCCGACCTGCGTCTGTTCCTCTCCGATTACGCGACCAACGTGCCCATCAAGGGGGCCAAGCTCACGCTCACCACGCCGGAAGACGCCAGCCTGAAGTGGGCCGTGACGGAGCAGGAGCCGGGCATCTACCTGGTCGAAGGCCAGTTTCCGGCCAACAAGACCTACAGTTTCACGGCCAACATCGTGGCCGGCGACAAGGCCGATTTGCTCCTGCTCGAAGGCATTAAGGTGGGGGAGAAACTGCCCGTGGCCGCGTCGGCTCCAGAAGCCGCCGCCTCGCTCTTTTCCTCCTGGAAAATCATCCTGGCCCTTATCGGGGCCTTCGTGCTCGGCATCGGCCTGACGGCCCTGCTGCTGCGCCGCCGGCGTACTGCCGCGCCTGTTTCCACTTCCAATCCTGCAGTTTATGAAAACCAAGCATAAGTTTCTGGCCGTTACGGCCGCGGTCGGCTTGGTGCTGACCGTGCTGCTGCCGCCCCCGGGCCTGGTGCAGGCCCACGGTGGCGAAGACCACGGCGGCGAGGCGAAGGCCAGCACCAGCGTGGCCCTGACCGACGAGGTGCTGCTGCCCAAGGAAAGCCAGTTCCTGTTTCAGGTGCAAACCAACCTGGCCGCTTACTCCACTACCTACAGCCGGGCCACGCTCTATGGCACGGTGTCGGCGGCGGCGGGCGGCGAGGGACGCATTGTGGTGCCGCAAAGCGGGCGCATCGTGAGCCTCGTGGCGCAGGTCGGCAAAACCGTGCGGGCCGGCCAGACGCTGGCCGTCATCGAGCAGACCCTGGATGCTACCCAGCAGATTGGCCTTAGCACCGAGCGGGCCAACGCCCAGGCCGAGCTACGCGCCGCCCAGCAGGACTATGCCCGCCTGAAAACTATAGCCGACATTGCCGCCCGCAAGGACGTGGTGGCCGCCGAGCTGCGCCTGCGCCAGGCCCGTCAGAACGCCGGTATTCAGAACAGCCAGGCGGGCCAACGCCGCGTCAGCATCACCTCACCGGTGAGCGGCACGGTGGATATATTTAATCTGGCCGTGGGCCAGCAGGTGAGCCAGGGCGATGAGCTGTTCCGGGTCATCAACCCCGGCAAGCTGCGCGTGGAGGCCCAGGTGTTTGCCCAGGATTTGGCCAAGGTCACGCCGGGCGCCGCTTTCCGGGTGGAGGGCCTGCAGGGTCAGGCGGGAGTACCGGCCCGCCTCGTGGTGTTCAGCAACGTGGTCAATCCCGTGAATCAGGCCCGGCAGCTGGTACTGGAACTCGATGGCACCGAAGGCAGCGCCTACCGGGCCGGCCAGGCCGTGAACGTGCAGGTAGTGGGCCAGACCGGCGGCGGCAAGCCCCAACTGGTGGTGCCCACTTCGGCCATTACCGACCTCAACGGCAAGCCCGTGGTGTTCGTGCACACCGACCCTGAGCGCTTCAAGATTCGCTACGTGCAGCCGGGTGCCGTGAACGGCCAGCAAACCGTGCTGGTGCAGGGCCAGGTGAACGAGAATGACCGGGTAGTCACGGCCGGTACCTACCAGCTCAAGTCCATTTACCTCAACCAGTAGAACGACAAACTCCCCTCCTCAGACGAGGAGGGGATGTTCGCGCTTCAGCGCGAACGGGGGTGGTTGAACCCGTTGAACAACACCCGAACGGACCTGACGCCAGTCGTTCAACGAAGTCCCTCCGGTGGCACCACCCCAGCCGCGCCTTTGGCTCGGCGTCCCCTCCTCGTCTGAGGAGGGGAGTTTCGTCCAGCTTGTCAATTATCATGCTTGATAAAATTATCCGCTTTGCCCTGCAAAACCGCCTGCTGATGCTGGCCTTTGCCCTGGCCCTTATCATTGCCGGTACCTACACGGCCAACCAGCTGCCGGTGGATGTGCTGCCCGACCTGGACCGGCCGCGGGTGACCGTGTTTCTGGAAGCGCCCGGCATGGCCCCCGAGGAAGTGGAAGCCCTGGTGACGCTGCCCGTGGAAACGGCCCTGAACGGGGCCACCGGCGTGTCGGCGGTGCGGTCCAACTCGGCCATTGGTCTGGGCATGGTGTTCGTGGAGTTCGACTACGGTACCGACATCTTCACGGCCCGCCAGATTGTGAGCGAAAAGCTCCAGACCACGGGCGAACAGCTGCCGCAGGGCATCACGCCCGTGCTGGGGCCTATTTCGTCGGTTATGGGCCAGATAATGCTGGTGGGGCTGTCGGGCGGTAAGGAAACCAACGCCGCCGATTTGCGCACGCTGGCCAACTACACCGTGCGTCAGCGCCTGCTCAGCATTCCCGGTATTGCCCAGGTCATCCCCATCGGCGGCGACAACCTGCAGTACCAGGTGCTGCTGGACATGCCGCGCCTGAACGCCACTGGCCTGACGGCCAACCAGGTGGAAGAGGCGCTGCGCCAGTCGAACCTGAACACGACCGGCAACTTCTTCGACCGCAACGGCTCGGAAGTGCTTATCCGCAACCTGGGCCGGTTGCGCTCGGTCGAAGACATTGAAAACATCGTGGTGGGTTACCGCGAGCAGTCGCCCATCCGCGTGGCGGATGTAGCCAATGTAAAGTTCGGGGCCCGCTTTAAGCGCGGCGACGGCAGCGTGAACGGCAAGCCCGCCGTGATTCTGAGCATCGAGAAGCAGCCGGGCGCCGCCACCGTGGGTTTGACGGAAGCCGTGGAGAAGGCGCTGGTGGAGCTCCAGCCCTCGCTGCCCCCCGACGTGAAAGTGAACACGCGCCTGTTCAAGCAGTCGGAGTTCATCGAGTCGTCGATTTCCAACGTGGAGGAAGCCCTGCGCGACGGCGCCATTCTGGTGGTCATCGTGCTGTTTGCCTTTTTGCTGAACGTGCGCACCACCTTCATTTCGCTGGTCGCCATTCCGCTCTCGCTGCTGGTTACGGCGCTGGTGTTTAAGGCGGCCGGCATCAGCATTAATACCATGACGCTGGGCGGGCTGGCCATTGCCATCGGTGAGCTGGTCGACGACGCCATTGTGGACGTGGAAAACGTGTACCGGCGCCTGCGCGAGAACAAGCAGCGGCCCGACCCGCAACCGGTGCTGCGCGTCGTGTATTCGGCCTCGTCGGAGGTGCGCAACTCCATCGTGTACGCCACCATCATCGTGGTGCTGGTGTTTTTGCCACTGTTTGCTTTGGAAGGCATGGAAGGCCGCATTTTCGCGCCGCTGGGTATTGCCTATATCACCAGCATCGTGGCCTCGCTGTTCGTGTCGCTGACCGTGACGCCGGTACTCTGCTATTACCTGCTGCCCGGCATGAAGCAGATGGACCACCCCGAAACCGACGGCGGGCTGGTGCGCTGGCTCAAGAAAAAGGACACCCGCCTGCTGGGTTGGGGCCTGGCTCATCCCAAAACAGTGCTGGGAGTTGCCGGCGCCCTGTTGATAGCGGCCCTGGCCTTTATTCCCTTCTTTGGCACCGAGTTTCTGCCGCCCTTCAACGAAGGCTCCCTGACGGTGAATTTCTCGGCTCCGGCCGGCACCTCGCTCACCGAGTCGAACCGCCTGGGCACGCTGGGCGAGGCGCAGATGCTCAAGATTCCGGAAGTGGCCTACACGGCCCGCCGCACCGGCCGCGCCGAGCTCGACGAGCACGCCGAATCGGTGAACAACTCCGAAATTGAAGTGGCCTTCAAGACCGAAGCCGAGCTGGAGAAGGAGGGCAAAACCATGCGCAGCCGCGACGAAATCCTGGCCGACATGCGCGACAAGCTCAGCCTGATTACGGGCGTGAACGTGAACATCGGCCAGCCCATTTCCCACCGCCTCGACCACCTGCTGAGCGGGGTGCGGGCCCAGGTGGCCATCAAGGTGTTCGGCAACGACTTGCTGGAGCTGCGCCGCTACGCCAACGAGGTGCGCGACGCCGCCAGCACCGTGCCCGGCGTGGTCGATTTGCAGGTAGAAAAGCAGGTGCAGATTCCGCAGCTGCTGATTCGGCCCAAAGACGACGCCCTGCGCGCCTACGGCATGGGCCGCGGGGAGCTGGTGCGCGACCTGGAAACGCTGTTTCAGGGAACCGTGGTCTCGCAGATGGTCGACGGCCAGAAGCGCTTCGACCTGGTGGTGAAGCTGCCCGAAGCGCAGCGCAACGACATGGCCGCCATCAGCCAGACCCGCATCGAAACCCCCAGCGGCGCGTTGATACCCGTGAGCCAGGTGGCGGAGATAATTTACGAGCCGGGGCCCAACACCATCAACCACGAAAACACCCAGCGCCGCATCACCATCTCGCTCAACGTGGCCGAGCGCGACCTGGGCTCCACGGTGAAGGAAATTCAGGCTAAAATCGACCAGCAGGTGAAGCTGCCGCCGGGCTACTACCTCACCTACGGCGGGCAGTTCGAGAGTCAGCAGTCGGCCTCGCAGAAGATACTGTGGCTGAGCCTGTTTTCGCTGGCCGGCATCTTCCTGGTGTTGTTCTCGCACTTCAAGTCCTCGCTGATGGTCGGGCAGATTATGCTTAACATCCCGCTGGCCCTCATCGGCTCGGTGGTGGCGGTGCTGCTCACGGGCGGCACGTTCAGCATTGCCTCGCTGGTGGGCTTCATCACGCTCACCGGCATTGCCTCGCGCAACGGCATCATGATGATTTCGCACTACATCCACCTCGTGGAGCACGAGGGCGAGAAGTTCGGCATCCCCATGATTATCCGCGGCTCGCTGGAACGCCTCGTGCCGGTGCTGATGACGGCCCTGGTGGCGGCCCTGGCCCTGCTGCCGCTCACGCTGGCCAAGGACGCGCCGGGCAAGGAAATCCTGTATCCGGTGGCTACCGTGATTCTGGGCGGCCTGCTGTCTTCCACTTTCCTCGACATCATCGTGACGCCGGTGGTCTTCTGGCTGGTGGGCGAAAAAGCGTTGGCCCAGTACTTCGCTTCCCACCACGAAGTAAGCCTCGACGCGCACCCGCCGGAGCTGGATGCCCAGCCCTTCACGACCCCGGCCGACCAGAACACCATTCAGCCCACCGGCGCCTAAATATATACTCCACATACTGCTGCACGTAGCCGTTCCGGCGCTAATAGCCTGGCTGTTTTACCGTCCCCAATGGCGGCGGCCGGCCCTGAAGATGGTGGCGGGTTTTGCGCTCGACCTCGACCACCTGTTAGCCACGCCCATGTTCGACCCCAACCGCTGTAGCATCAACTTCCACCCGCTGCACACTTACTGGGCCATCGGCATCTACGCGCTGCTGCTCTGGCCGGCCCGCACCCGCGTCTGGGCCATCGGCTTTCTGGTGCATATGGTTCTCGACTACCTCGAATGCCTGCCCCTGGGCGTGTATCTGCCCTAACGCATCCCGTCAATGGCCATCCTTCCCAACCTATCGCCTCCCACTACAGTGCTCTATATCAAGCACATGGTGTGCTCACGCGGTATCCGGATGGTAAGGCAGGAGTTGGAGGGGCTGGGGTTAGAAGTGCTCGAGGTGCGCCTGGGAGCCGCTACGGTTGTGGGCGCACCGCAGGAGCTGGACTGGCCCTGCATCCGCACGACGTTGGAAAGGGCCGGTTTTATCCTCCTGGAAACCTTGTCCCAGACGCTGTTGTACCGAGTTGAGGCGGCAGTGCAATGGCGGCTGCGCCAGCCTGAGTGCCCAGGCCACCGAGATTTCGCCGAAGCAGTAGCCCAGGATGTGGGCTTGCCCTATCCTCGGTTGAGCGCGGATTTTGCCCACCTTTCAGCCAGCCATACCCTGGCAGACTACATTCTTATTCAGCGGCTAGCCTACGCGCAAGAGCTGCTGGCTTCGTCCGAGCTGCGTATCGGCCGGATTACCCGGCAGCTGGGCTACCGCAGCCTGGCGCACTTCTCGGGGCAGTTTCGGCGGTTTGCGTACTGTGCGCCCTCGACCTACCGGCAGCAGCTCCGCGAGGCAAAAACCGCGGCGGCCGGCCCGCCTGCTACCCCAAATGATGCAAGCGAACAGGAGGAAGACGCAAAACCGGGAGCTTAGCGCCCGGGTATACTAAAAGACATCAGCCACCTTTAACTCTTTGTATTATGCACAATAAAAACCAATCATTGCTCGACGCCCTCAATGCCTGCGTAGCCTCGTGCGAACACTGCGCCACCGCCTGCCTGCAGGAGGATGACATCAAAATGATGGTGCGCTGCATTCAGCTTGACCGCGACTGCGCCGACATTTGCGCCCTGACGGCCCGCTACGTGGCCCGCGGCTCGGACCATGCCAAGCATCTGCTGAGCCTGTGCGCCGATATCTGCAAAGCCTGCGGCGATGAATGCGCCCAGCACACGCACATGCAGCATTGCCAGGAGTGCGCCGATGCTTGCCGCCGCTGCGAAGAAGCCTGCCGGGCTGGTATGGCTGCCTAACCCGGAGCTGTAGGAAACAGCACCGGTGGGGAAATCATGCAAGCCGGGGGTGCAATTCTGTAGCCTTTTAAGGAGCTATTGGCCCCTGGTTTGCGTTTTCTACTCACAAGGGGCCGATGTTGGCCCCACTAATTCCTTTCGCCATGACCACGCTTCAATTCAAAACCAACATCAACTGCGGCGGCTGCATCAAGGCCGTTACGTCCACCCTCAACGAACAAGCCGGAGCCGGCAACTGGCAGGTAGACACCGCTAACCCCGACAAGCTGCTCACCGTCAGCTCCGACAAGCTCACGGCCGAGCAGGTGGTGCGGGCCATCGAAGAAGCCGGCTTCAAGATTCAGGCGGCATAATCCTGCCGTTTATTTTCCAAAAACGCCCGGTATTACCGGGCGTTTTTGGTTTCAGGGCTCGGCGCTCCGTCCCATCATCATACCGACTTGCGGCCTCAACTAAGGAGCTCGAACTACACTGTTCGCGCCCCTTCAAGCAGTTTCAATTGGCTTTTTCTCCTTGATTGACAAGATTTTCCAAGATTACCATTACCTACTACCCCCTTACCGCTTGGCTGGGAAACTTAGCTAACCCAAGTTGCGGCGTGACTCTGTCAGCACGACGTAGGGGCGGGGCTTGTCCCCGCCCGCCGTTAGCACGGGTATTACGGGGCCTCAAAACAACTGTTCAACGCCTCCTTCTGACGGCGGGCGGGGGCAAGCCCCGCCCCTACAGCGCCCTCCGAAACTTGGGGTAGCTACCACGGGCAACTTCGTAAATAGAATCTACCTGAAATTGCAACTCATGCCACTCCAGAGGCTGGTAATTACGGCCTCTTTGCCAGTACCATCCAGCAGGCCGTACAGACCGGAAGTGGTGGAAAACTCCTGCCCCAGGGTCGATTGGGTAACCTTGACGGAGTAGGCCCCTTCCAATTCTGCTCGGGTAGAGCCAATGCCGACCCCAGCCATGGTGGTTAATGTGGGCGTTGCGCCACTGGGCGCCCCCGCATACCAGCCCACAAATTGCCACTCTTGGGCGTTACCGGTTTTTTTCTCCTGAAGCACCAAGGTCAGCCCGTTGCTCCATGAAGCCATTTTCAGGGGGCCGGCACCGCATTCGGTGTTAATTCCAACACTCTTGGGCTCGGCTTGCAGCACCTTGCTTATTACCCCAATCAGTTCCCCCTGCGGCATGCCAAAAGGTATTTCTCGGGTGGAACCGCTTGGCTGGCTCACCAGTTGTAGCGCATTCGAGGTTAATGCCAGTAACGGCTGGGTTGCTGAAACCCTGTCTGGGCCGGCGGCGCTTGGCGTTGGCTGGACTGGTTTCGGAGTAGTATCCGGCGTTACCACTCCCATCGGCGCGTCCTGCGCTGCGTCCGGACTCGGCTGACAGCCAACAAGAACAGTAGTGAGTAGTAGAGCGAGCCCGAGTTGTTTCATACGAATAGTGTGTACCACTTTTTCAGCCATATCGTTGGCTCCCAATACAATTAGCAGTTCCTTAAGTGTTGCCAGGTTGCTATTTATTAGCGCTATAATAAACGATGTTTTCTCAACACAAGACCCCTACCGCAAATCCGGAATGGCGACGGCGTCCATGTCGGTGTACTCGCGGTTTTCGCCGGCCATGCCCCAGATGAAGGCGTAGCTGCCGGTGCCGCAGCCGGTATGAATGGACCAGGGCGGCGAGAGAATGGCCTGCTCGTTGCTTACCCACAGCGGGCGCGTTTCCTGGGGTTCGCCCATCAAGTGCAGCACCCGCTGGCCCTCGGCCAGGTTGAAGTACAGGTAGGCCTCCATGCGCCGGTCATGCATGTGGGCCGGCATCGTGTTCCAGACGTTGCCGGGCTTGAGCTGGGTGAGGCCCATTACGAGCTGGCATCTCTGGATGCCCTCGGCGTAAATGTATTTGTTGATGGTGCGCTGGTTGGCGGCTTCTAGGGTGCCCATTCCGACCGGCGTAGCCTCGGCGCGGGTGAGGCGGCGCGTGGGATGCGCGTGGTGAGCTGGGGCCGAGAGCAGGTAGTACTTGGCCGGCTGGCTGGCTGGCGTTGTGGCTCCCGAACTCCACCCGCTGGCTACCCATGCCCACGTACAGGCAATCCTAGTGGTCGAGCTCGTAGGTTTCGCCATCGACCAGTATCTGGCCCGGCCCGCCGACGTTGAGGGCGCCCGGTTCCCGGCGTTCCAGGAAGTAATCGGCCTTGAGGCTGGAAGGGCAGGGCAGCGGCAGCGGCGTGGTGCCCGGCTGGACCCCGCCCACCACCATGCGGTCGTAGTGCGTGTAGGTGAGCAGTATGTCGTCGGCCACGAACAGGCGCTCGATCAGGAAGTTTTCGCGTAGCTCGGCAGTCAACATTCCCGCCGTTTCGCGGGGGCTGATGGCATATCGTTGCGTCATGTTGTTGATTTTTAGTTTTTAGTGAGTCGTTCTGGCCTGCTTGCTTTCCGGTTTCTGATACTTCTATTCCGGAGTCAAAAACCAGAAACAAGCCGCCAGATACCAACAAGTTATTTCACTTGCACTTCCAGTTGGGAAGCCGGGCGAAACCCGCGACGCGGCCCATTTTGCCAAGTTGCGCGAGTTGAAACTGCCCACCGTATTCTTTGATCGGGAATGCGAGCAGACCTACACAGCAAGCATTACCACCGACGACTACGACAGCGGCTACCGGGCCACGCGCCACCTGCTGGAGCGGGGCTGCCGCCGCATTGTGCACTTCACGCTGGCCCAGCACCTGTCCATCGGCCAGAAACGCATGCAGGGCTACCTCGATGCATTGCGCGACGCGGATATTGCCTTCGACCCAGCCCTGCTCGTGCATGGCGGCTCCGGACCTGACCACAACACGGCCCTGATGTAGCAGCCACTGGAGCAGGACTCTTCTATCGACGGCATTTTCGCCGCGGTCGAGAGCCTGGCCATTGCCGGCTACCGGGCCTGCCGCGCCACCGGCCGCCGCATTCCCGACGACATAAAAATCATCGGTTTCTCCAACCTCGAAATGGCTGATCTGCTCGACCCGCCCCTTACCACCATCCGGCAGCCGGCCTACGCCATCGGTCGCGAGGAGGCCACCATCCTGTTCCAGGGCCTGATGAAAAACCGCGCCATCCTGACCAGCCAGAGCCAAGAGCTTAAATCAGAGTTGGTCGTGCGCGCTTTTACGGGCGGTTGAGGTTGGCCCTGTTATAGCAGCGGGAAGATAAAATTGTGCTAAGCTCTTTATTGATTGAAAAATCAAACCAATAGCCCCTGGCTGCGCTACCGCTGGTAGCAGGCCCGGGCGGTGACCGAAGCAGGCAACCTGCAGGTAGCCCACCACCCAGAGGTGCGCGCCCTGTACGTGGCCAGTAAGCTGCTGGCGCAGGAGCACGGTATTTAAACAGGACTTAGGCACTGGGAAATGTAGCGCGAAGCTCCTGCTTCACGTATTATTTCTGACTCTGAGTTGGTTTCGTTCTACGATACATGAAGCAGGAGCTTTGCGCTACAAGCCTACGCCCCCATTTTGTATAAGTCCTACTGGTATAAGGCTGGTGAAGCGCGGGGCAACGCCCAAAACGACCCGTTTCTACCACCCTCCTGCTTCCCTAGCGAAGTAGCCGCCGCGAGCCCCTACGTTTTCCGCGAAACGCCCACTGACGGCGGCCACATCGGTTTCGGCGAGGGTGCCCCGGATGGCGAGTATTACTCGGAGCGCCGCGCCATGGAGTTCCTGACGAGCGAGGTGCCGGGGTAGCTGGGTGGTTTTTTATAGTATTGCTTCTCATGCCTTGCTTGGCTTTTGCAGAGGGGCTGAGAAAGCAAGATTTTGGGGCGAGACAGAGTCCGATAACGGGCCCTTATGTACCCTATCTAAAGATAGTATCTTGCTTGATGAGAGAGGTATTGTGCTAGGCCTAGCAACTGATTATTTTTCAACTTTATGAAGCTTTCCGGTATTGTCTTGCTTTTGACTGTCTACCTAAGTGGACCTCGGGCGCATGCCCAGGCAGGTAAAGAGTCGCTTCGGCAGTTGGGCGGGGCACCGGTGGCAGATGACTCGGCTCGGCGGCCAGCAGCGGCCAGCGGCCAAGCTGATTCGGGTGTGCCGGTGCTATCAGGCCCGACAAGTCACTCACGGGTGGGGCTGAGAAGTGGGCTAGTGCTGAACGCTACACATGTAGCAGCGCACTATCCCTTGCTGGGCCGCTCATATCTGCTAGTGGACGGACAAAGCCGCTTGGCCCTAACGGAAGTGGGTTTCTACGAAAACGAAACCGGCTATTACCGCCGCGCCCGACCGCGGGGCAACCTCCGCGAGGTTACCCTGCGCCAAGTGCTGCCGGGGCGGTTGAGTGTGTACGAACCCCGAACCTCGCTTTATCGGCGGCTGTTCATGGGCTCGGCGCTGCTGTCGATGGGCAATCCTTGGGCAGCAGCTACATCGGCGGCTTTCCCCCCCCGGGGTCCCGTTTATTTTGCCAAAGACGACGGCCCGGTGTTCGCCCTCACGCACGGCAACTTGAGCCGGGCCATCCACGACAGTCCTGGCGCCCTGACCATGGAAGCCCGCGCCCGCCGTTATGAAGTAGCTAACACCGCCAGCGCTGTGTTAGGCATGGGCTTGCTGCTGGGCGGGTTGGTACGGGCCATTGGACACCTCGGGGGCGCTAATCTAAACGGCGACCTCACGCTGGGCATGATGGGAGCCAGCGTGCCCCTGCTGGTGGTGCCGCTGATATTGAAAAACAAGCCCGCCGTGCACCGGCGGCAGGCCATCGAGTTATACAACTATGCGCAGCAGCGGTAGGTAAGCCGGCTCTTTCGCGCAGCCCTTGGCGGTACCCTGAAGCAAACAGGATTTTAGGGGCAGTGGGGAAATACAAAAAGCCCCACTCTCTCCTAGGTTTTATCGCTTAACGTAATGGCAGTTATCCGACTGACCCCGGAATAATGGCAGGTTTGGTATTCCTGCGCGGGCTGCGGCCGGCGTGGTACTTTGGCGGGGGCTGAGCTTCAGGTTTGGGCGTTTACGAAACGCATTACCTTGGTGCGTTTCGTAAACTTTGAATCGCAGACGGGTTTCTTAAACTCTCCCTGCCCCCGTTGGGGCCAGTTGGCACCAAGTACAAGGCTGATTCCTGCCGTTCACTGAAAGGAGCCTTTATCGTGCATTCGGAATCAATGCCCGCAACGCTCGGCTCACGGCCAGGGCCTGCGCCCGGTTCGCGTTGTGCCCCACACAGGCTTCTTGCTCCGCTGGAGCGTAAAAGCTTACGGCCCGGATGGCCCGTTTGTCGATGAAGTAAAAGACGTACTGCTCTCCGTCCTCGACGGTGCAGGCCGCCGGCGCATTGGGCACGTTGCCGTCGCCAACCACGGCCCAGAACTGTGCGGGGTGCAGTTGCTGCCAAGTACGCCGCAGCACCGCTGGGTCCCCGGCGCGGGGCACCAGATAGCGGTTGGTATCGGGCGGCGTCGCGCGAAAGCGCGCGTCTTCCTGACTAAAGTGGCCGGTGAGCTGGCCAGGGTAGTAGTGCCCGAGCCCGTCGCGGTAGGGACTGGTGTAGGTGAAGGCGTCCACGCCGCCCCGGTGCTTGGCCAAGATGAGGTAGTTCGGCGAATTATTCCACGAGGACCCGTGGTGGTAAACAATGGTACTATCGTAATGCTGCTGAAAGAAGGTATGCAAGGGCGTTGGGGCTTGCGCCCAGCCGGGGAACGTTGCACTCAGCAAGGCTAGCAGGCAAGTCACACGCATCCAGTGGTGCGTCTTATCGGAGGGCAAATAGGGCTGTGGTTGCAAAGGCATAACGGGCTGGAAAGCTACATCTTTTCGAAATTGTGCCTGAGCCCTTCACTGTTTAGCCAAACGGTGATTTAAACAAGCCGCGCAGCCCTCGTAACGCCTTACAAACGGTGGTTCTAAAAGCGTTATGCGGGCTACGCGGGCACCACCACCACTTTCTTCGTCTCGAAGAACTCCTCCGCGAAGAAGTCGCTCAAATCCGTCACCTGGGCTTGGAGGCCGGACTCGGCAATTTCTTCGGTCAGGTCGCCGCCTTTGAGGTAGTAGAGGCCGCTGTGGGGGGCGGCTTCGGCGCGGGGCTTGTAGCGGTGGGCAATCCAGGTGTGAAAGGTGGCCAGGCGGGCCACGGCGCGGCTCACGATGTAGTCGTACTTGGAGGAGAGCTGCTCGGCGCGGATTTGCTCGGCCGTTACGTTGGTCAGGTGCAGGGTTTCGGCCATGTCTTGCACGGCCTTTATCTTCTTGCCGATGCTGTCGACCAAGTGAAATCTCACCTCGGGGAACACGATGGCCAGCGGCAGGCCCGGCAGGCCCCCACCGGTGCCCACATCGAGCACCGATGAGCCAGGCGCAAACCCCACCACTTTGGCAATGCCGAGCGAGTGCAGAATGTGGCGCTCGGTGAGGTTATCCATGTCGGGGCGAGCTACCAGGTTGAGGCGCTCGTTCCAGTCGCGGAACTCGGTTTCGAGCTGGCCGAACTGCTGGCGCTGGTGGTCGGTGAGGTGCGGGAAGTAGTGGTCGAGCAGGTTCATCGGGGGAGAATAAAACAGGGATGAAATAGAACGTCATTCAGAGCATGTTGCACTAAGCGCAACATGCTCTGAATGACGTTCTGAGGGTGTGTAAGTCCTCCCTTAGATAATTTCCTTTTTACCCTTCACCATGTCGTAGAGCAGCTCGCGGGCGCGGTGGAGCTGGGCTTTTACGGTGCCGAGGGGGGCTTTCAGCTCGGTGGCAATTTCCTCGTAGCTCAACTCGTCGAAGTAGCGGAGCGTAACGAGGCGCTGGTACTTATCGGGCAGCCGCGACACCACGTGCTGCATGATTTCGATTTTCTGATTCTTGATGGTCGTCTCCTGCGGGTTCAGGTTCTGGTCGCGGAAGTCGATGGTAATTTCGTCGCCGTTGTCAATCTTGATAGCCGAATCAATCGACATCGTCTTGATCTTATTCTTGCGGATAAAATCGATGCAGTTGTTGGTGGCGATGCGGAACAGCCAGGTGCTGAAGGCAAATTCAGGGTTGAATTTGTGCAGGTTCTTGAACGCCTTGGCGAAGGCCTCGATGGTGAGGTCGTCGGCGTCGTCGGTGTTGCGTACCATTTTCAGCACCACGTGATACACCGGCTTCTTGTAAATCTGCATCAGCTCGGCATAGGCCTTTTCGTCGTTGTTTTCAACGGCAGCCCGAATCAGCTTGAAGTCGTGCTTGGCTTTGGCGGAGAACTGTTTTTCCTGGTTTACTTCCATCGGAGCGAGCGGTTGAACAGCAGGGAAATTCCCAGAGCTAGATAAGTTACGAAATATATGGCATCGAGCAGCGGCAGCGCGGCGGCCGGCAGCTGCCCTTTGAGTCGACGGTTGATCTGTTGATAAACGGCTCCCAGGAGCACGGTTCGCAGCAGACACACAGTAGCCAAAGGTACCCAATTGACGGGAAAAAACAGCAGGCCGACCGCCAAGAAGTAGAACAAGAGATTGGCCCCCACGAATGTTCCAAGGCGGATCCTATCGGCCAAGCGGTACTGCTTGCCGGCCGACAGATGCCGGCGTTTCTGCCGCCACCAGGCGCCCCAGGTAGCCGCGGCTTCGCTGATTGTGTGGGCCCCCGGCTGGGCTACCACGGCCGCCCGCACCCCAGCGGCCACTGCGTCCTGCACCAGCAGGTCGTCGTCGCCGCTGAGCGTGCGGATGTGCGAGGCGAAGCCCTTGGTAGAGCGGAACACGGCCCGGGTGTAGCCCAGGTTGCGGCCCACCCCCATATAGGGCCGGCCGCGCCAGGCGAATGACAGATACTGCGCCCCCGTGAGCAAAGTTTCAAACCGGATTAACTTATTCAGAAACCTCGGTTCGGGCGCATAGGCCGAGTAACCGAGCACCAAGCCGGCCCCATCGGCGAAGCCGCGCTGCATGTACCTGACCCACTGGTTAGTGGCCGGAATGCAGTCGGCGTCGGTAAAGAGCAGCCGCTCGTGGCGGGCGGTTTTGATGCCCAGCGTGAGGGCGTATTTCTTGGGCGCCAGGCCGGCCGGGGTGCTGCGGATGGTTACGAGCCGCACGCCCGGAAACTGCGCGGCCAGCGTGCCGGAGCCGTCGGTCGAACGGTCGTCGATGAGGATGATTTCGAAGCCGGCGGGGTAATCCTGGGCCAGCAGTAGCGGCAGCAGGCGCAGCAGGTTGGCGTGCTCGTTGTGGGCGCACACGATTACCGACACGGGCTCCTCATCGGGGGCTACGGGCTCGGGCGGGCGGCGGGCAAAGGCCCGGAAGTAATAGGCGGCAAAGTAGAGCTGCACCAGCACGGCCGCCAGCAGCAGCCAGATGGCCGGCGAGAAGGAGAACGACATAAAAGTTTCGAAGCCGCAAAAGTAGGCATTCAATGTACCTTTGCAGGAAGAAGCCAGGAGTTAGGAGCGAGAAGATAGAAGCAGGGCCTACGGGCCAGTTTTCCACTTCTTCCTTCTAGCTCCTCGCTTCTAGCTCCTAGATTCTCCGTAATAATGACTTTCGACCTTCTCACGACTGACCCGCACTCCAAGGCCCGCGCTGGGGTAGTCCACACCGACCACGGGTCGATTGAAACGCCTATTTTTATGCCTGTGGGCACGGCTGGTACCGTGAAAGCCGTGCAGCAGCGCGACCTGAAGAACGACATCAACGCCCAGATTATCCTCGGCAACACCTACCACCTGTACCTGCGCCCCGGCCTCGATATTATTGCTAAGGCGGGCGGGCTGCACAAGTTCAACGGCTGGAACCGGCCTATCCTCACCGATTCGGGCGGCTACCAGGTGTACTCGCTCAGCAACACGCGCAAAATCAAGGAGGAGGGCGTCAAGTTTCGCTCGCACGTGGATGGCAGCCAGCACCTGTTTACACCCGAGGGCGTGATGGATATTCAGCGCACCATCGGGGCCGATATTATCATGGCCTTCGACGAGTGCACGCCCTGGCCCTGTGAGTACGACTACGCGGCCCGTTCGCTTGACATGACCCACCGCTGGCTCAAGCGCTGCATCGCCCGCTTCGATAGCACCGAGGGCCACTACGGCTACTCCCAGACGCTATTCCCGATTGTGCAGGGCTCCACGTTCAAGGATTTACGCATTAAGTCGGCCGAGTTTGTGGCCGAGCAGGGCCGCGAGGGCAACGCCATTGGCGGCCTGAGCGTGGGCGAGCCGGCCGACATGATGTACGAGATGACCGAGCTGGTCTGCGACATTCTGCCCCAAGACAAGCCCCGCTACCTGATGGGCGTGGGCACGCCGGCCAATATCCTGGAAAATATTGCGTTGGGCGTGGATATGTTCGACTGCGTGATGCCCACCCGCAACGCCCGCAACGGCATGGTCTACACCACCCAGGGCATCATGAACCTGGCGGCCCGCAAGTGGGCCGAGGATTTTGAGCCGATTGACGCGGAGCTGGGCGGCTACGTGAGCACGTTTTACTCGCGCAGCTACGTGCGCCACCTCTTCCACAGCAAAGAAATGCTCGGCCCCCAGATTGCCTCCATCCACAACCTCACCTTCTACCTCTGGCTGGTAAAGCAGGCCCGCCTGCAAATTCTGGCCGGCACGTTTAGGGAGTGGAAAGAGGTAATGGTGAAGAAGCTGATGACGCGTCTGTAGTTTAGTGCTTAGGTGTTCGTTGTTAGTGCTTAGGGCAGAACGACGAACACCTAAGTACTCGGCACTAACAACGAAGCACTAAGTTGAAGATTCTCGATAAGTACATCCTCGGCAAGTTTCTCACCGCGTTTTTCTTCACGGTGGTGCTGCTCGTGTCGGTTATCTGCGTGATTGACTTCACGGAGAAGAACGACGACTTCATTCAGCACGACCTCGGGGCCTGGCAGATTCTGACGGAGTACTACCTGAACCTGTTTCCATACTTTGCCAACCTGCTCTCGCCCATCACCGTGTTTATTGCTGTGGTGTTCGTAACGGCCCAGCTGGCCTCGCGCACCGAGGTGGTGGCCATGCTGGCCTCGGGCATCAGCTTCAAGCGGTTTCTGCTGCCCTACGTGATGGGCAGCGCCATTCTGGGGCTCCTCACGATGGCCATGACGGGCTGGCTGATTCCGATTGCCAACAAAACGCGGGTCGAGTTCGAGAAGGCCTACATTAAGAACCCCTACCGGTTCAGCGGGCGCAACGTGCACATCAAAATCGGGCCCCAGGATTACGCGTTCATGGAGAGCTACGACAACGTGAACAACGTGGGCTACAAGTTCGCGCTCGAAACCATCGACGGGCAGCTGCTCAAGCGTCGCCTCACGGCCGAGGCCATCAGCTGGGACTCGACCAAGCAGGCCTGGCACCTGACGCCCCAGTTGATCCGCACCTTCAACGGCGAAAAGGAAAGCCTCAAAACTCTGGCCGCCCGCGACACCACGCTCAACCTGTTCCCGAAGGACTTCGCCAGCACCTACCGCCTGGCCGAAACCCTCACGCTGCCCGAGCTCAACCGCTACATCAACACCAAAATAGCCCGCGGCGCCGACGATACGCAGGTGTACCTGAGCGAGAAATATGAGCGATTTGCCTATCCCTACGCCATGTTCATCCTGACGGTAATCGGGGTGATTATGAGCGCCCGCAAGAGCCGCGCCGGCGTGGGCGGGCAGATTGCGCTGGGCTTCGTGCTGGCTTTCGTGTTCATCATCTTCGTGATTCTGAGCCGCAACCTGGCCGCCGTCGGCACCCTGTCGCCCCTGCTGGCCGCCTGGGTCCCAAGCATTGTGTTCACCATTATCGGCGCCGTGCTCTACCGCGTGATACCGCAGTAATGAGGCATCCTGGGGCACGAATCGAAAAGAACGTCATCCAGTAGCCAAGCCCCCAAACCCCTCAATGAAAGACTATCTGCGCCTGCATTTTATCGTGTTGCTGTGGGGCTTCACGGCCATTTTGGGCAAGCTGATTACGGTCCCGCCGGTCGAGTTGGTGTTCTGGCGCACGGGGCTGGCGAGCGTGGGCCTGCTGGGGCTGCTACTGGTGCGCCGCCGGCCCTGGCGCATGCCGCTGCCCGATGTGCTCCGGCTGCTGGGCGTGGGCGCTATTGTGGCCGCCCACTGGATTGCGTTCTTCCTCTCAGCCCGGCTGGCCTCGGTGAGCGTGAGCCTGGCCGGCATGGCTACGCTGGCCCTCTGGACTTCGCTGCTGGAGCCGCTGGTGCTCTGGCGCAAGGTGCGTGGCTACGAGGTGGCGTTGGGTTTACTCACGATGGTGGGCCTCTACATCGTATCGCAGGCCGAGCTAGGGCAGCTGCTGGGACTAGGCGTGGCTATTATATCCGCCGGGTTGTCGGCGCTGTTCAGCGTAATCAACTCCAAGCTGGTAAAGAAGCATCCACCGCTCAAGCTCACGCTGTACGAGATGGTGGGTGCCTGCCTGAGTATCGCGCTATTTCTGCCGCTCTACAGCGAGTATTTCACCAACGGCAAAGGCCTGCAGCTTGCCCTGCACGGCTACGACTGGCTGTGGCTGGCGCTGCTGGCCGGCGTGTGCACGGTGTACGCCTTCTCGGCCTCAGTCGAGCTGATGAAGCGCATTTCGGCCTTCGTGGTTAACCTTACCATCAACCTGGAACCCGTATACGGCATCATTATGGCCGTCATCCTGTATTCGTGGGGCGTGGCGGGTTTCGAGGAAGAAAAACTCTCGCCCGGCTTTTACATCGGCACCCTCATCATCCTCATCAGCGTCCTCATTCACCCGCTGCTCGACCGTTGGGATAAGCGCCGGCTGCTCCGGCGCAACCCGGTGCTTACCTAGGGATACAATGCGCCATTACAGCTGCCCGCTCCAGACCGTGTAGCCCGTCGGCCACACCAGCTGCGGGGCCTGCGGCAGCTCCGGAAACAGCCCGTACACGGCCGAACCCGAGCCCGACAAACTGGCGTAGGCGGCGCCGGCGGCATAGAGCTGCGCCTTCACCTCGGCCAGCACCGGGTAGGCCGGCGTCAGGGCTTCCTCAAAGTCGTTACTGATGGTGGTGCGCCAGGTGGGCATAGGGGCCTGCAGGCTCTGGCGCAAATCGTGGCGCGGGGTGCGGGGCACCACGCGGGCGTAGGCCTCGGCCGTGCTGATATGTAGGTTGGGGTACACCACCAGCGCCGGCGTACCGCGCAGGTCGAGGGCGAAATCGTCGAACATATCCCCCCGCGAGTAGGCAAAAACCGGCTCGTTGCGGATAAAAAAGGCGCAGTCGGAGCCCAGGCGGCGGGCGTAGCTTTCGAGCTTCTCGGGTGGCAGCTCCAAATCGAACTGGCTATTGATAGCCTTCAGGGCGAAAGCGGCATCGGCCGATCCACCACCCAGGCCGGCCCCGATGGGCACATCCTTGTGCAGGTGCATTTGTACCGGCGGCAGGTCAAAGTCAGCGGCCAACAGCTCGTAGGCCCGGCGGCACAGATTGGTTTCGGGCTCGCCCGGAATGGGCAAGCCACTGAAGCCAAGGCTGGTTTCGGACCCGTCGGGCGCGGGCAGCACCTCAAAGGCATCGCACCAGGGCAGCGGCACAAACACCGATTCGAGGTTGCGAAAACCATCGGGCCGCAGGCTGGTAACGTAGAGACCCAGATTGAGCTTGGCGTTGGGAAAAACGAGCATAGATATTGAAAAAGCCGTTAGCAGTTAGCTGCTGGCTGTTAGCTTTGGGGAGAAACTCTGCGCAATATTCCAAGTTTTGCCAGGATAACGGTTTTCATCAACTATTTCTTCGCTGCCTTGGCTCGCCCAACGAAAGCTAACAGCCGACAGCTAACCGCTAACCACCCCCCAGCCAGCTGGTATGCCCGCCACGGCAAGCGCCTGTTCGATGTGACGCTGGCCGCCCCGGCCCTGCTGCTGGCCGCCCCGCTGTTGCTGCCGGTGGCCCTGGCGTTGGCCGTCCAGAACGGCGGGCCGTGGCTGTTCCGCCAGCCCCGGCCGGGCCTTGGGGGTCGGGTATTCACCTTCTATAAGCTCCAGACTATGCCCGACCGTCGCGACGAGGCAGGCCAGCTGCTCTCCGATGCTGAGCGCCTGCCGCGGCTGGGCCGCTGGGTGCGGGCTGCTTCCCTCGACGAGCTACCCCAGCTCTGGAACGTGCTGCGCGGCGAGCTGAGCCTGGTGGGCCCGCGGCCGCTGCTGGTGCAGTACCTGCCGCTGTACTCGCCCGCGCAGGCCCGCCGCCACGCCGTGCGGCCCGGTATTACGGGCTGGGCCCAGGTGAATGGCCGCAACGCCCTGAGCTGGGAGCAGAAGTTCGCTTTCGATGTCTGGTACGTGGATAACCTTTCTTTCTGGCTGGATTTACGCATTTTGGGGCGCACCGTGGCCCGCGTACTCGGGGCGCGGGGCGTTTCGGCCCCCGGCCAGGCCACGGCCACGGCCTTCACCGGCACGCCGGCTTCTTCTTCCGATTCCAATTCCAACCGCTAACCGTGCACATTTCCAGCAGCCCCGCTACTCCGGCCACCATTGCCCCACCCCAGCCCGTAACACCGCGCCGACTGGCCATTTTTGGGGCCGGCGGACTGGGCCGCGAGGTGCTGGTGCTGCTGCGGCAACTCAACGCCGTGGCTCCCACCTGGGAGCTGCTGGGCTTCTACGACGACCAGCCGCCCGCCACCGACCTCATCCACGGCCTGCGCTATCTGGGCACGGCTGCCGACCTGAATGCCACGCCCGAGCCGCTGGCCGTGGCCGTAGCCGTGGGCAGCAGCGCTAGCCGGGCCGGAGTGGTGGGCCGCCTTACTTCGCCGCTGCTGCATTTCCCGGTGCTCGTGCATCCAGGCGTCAGTGCCGAGTCGTTCCAGCATCTGCAGCTCGGGCCCGGCTGCATCATCACCCAGGGCTGCATTCTCACCACCGATATCCGCCTGGGTCGCCACGTGCTACTAAACCTGGGCTGCACCGTGGGCCACGATGCCGTACTGGACGATTTCTGCTCCCTGATGCCCCACGCTAACGTGGGCGGCGGGGCTCACCTGGAAGCCGGCGTGTACCTGGGCACCAATGCTACCGTGCTCCAGCAAGTCCGGATCGGGGCGCGCACCGTACTTGGGGCCGGGGCCGTGGCTATCCGAAACCTGCCCGCCGACTGCACCGCCGTGGGTGTACCGGCCCGGGTGGTTGACAGGAAGGATTAAATCTGCTCGCCACCAGCCCAAAGTCCCAGCAAAACCTCCTTTTACCTCCGCGCATCCCCCCGAACCTCTGCGAGAAAACTCACCCATGCACAGCCAGGATTACGACCGCCTTTACCTCTCCCCTCCCCACCTCGGCCGCCACGAGCTTAACTATCTGCACAAGGCCATCGAGGACAACTGGGTGGCCCCAGTCGGCCCCAACCTTGATGGATTTGAGCAGGATGTGTGCGCCTTTACCGGCATGAAGCACGCGCTGGCCCTCAACTCGGGCACGGCCGCCATCCACCTAGGGCTGCGGCTGCTGGGCGTGGGGCCGGGCGATGAGGTGCTCTGTCCCTCGTTCACGTTCGTGGCCACGGCTAACCCCATCACCTACCTTGGGGCCACGCCGGTGTTCATCGACAGCGAAGCCGAAACCTGGAACATGTGTCCCGACCGGCTGCGCGAGGCGCTGGAAGACCGGCGCCGCCAGAACCGTCTTCCCCGCGCCATTATCGTGGTACATCTGTACGGGATGCCCTGCCAGCTGCGCGAAATTATGGCGCTGGCTGAAGAGTTTGGGGTGCCGGTGCTCGAAGATGCAGCCGAGGCATTAGGCGCGACCTATGAGGGCAAACCGCTGGGCTCGTTCGGGGCAGTAGGCGTTTTCTCCTTCAACGGCAACAAAATCCTGACCACCAGCGGCGGCGGCATGCTCGTGACCAACAACGCCGCCTGGGCCGCCAAAGCCCGCGCCTGGGCCACCCAGGCCCGCGACGATGCGCCCCACTACCAGCACTCGGAGCTCGGCTACAACTACCGCCTCAGCAACCTGCTGGCCGGCATCGGGAGGGGCCAGATGGGCCTGCTGGATGACCGCGTGAAGAAGCGCCGCGAAATTTATGCCTGGTACCAGGACAAGCTCCAGGGCCTGCCCGGCCTCTCATTTGGCCCCACTGAGCCGGCCGGGGGCCGCTCCAACCGCTGGCTGACCTGCCTGCTCCTTGACCCCGCTGAAACGAGTGTTACGCCCGAGCAGCTCCGCCTCCACCTCGAAACCCGCAACATCGAAAGCCGCCCGCTCTGGAAGCCTTTGCACCTGCAACCGCTTTTTGCCGGAGTACCGATGTATGGCGGGGCTATTTGTACCGATTTATTTACCCGCGGCCTCTGCCTGCCCGCTGGCTCGGCCATGACGGAAACCGACCTGCGCCGTGTAGCTGAAGCCATTAGAGCTTTGTGGCCCGCCTAAAATAAGCATAACCCGCTGATGGGTGGCACATAAGGTTCCATTGCTGGTTCTCAAAGTACAAAGCCTAACTATAGTAGTATATCCGAAGCTACAAGGGTACGTTATTTCCCTTCATCAGTCAGCGCACAAAAAGGCCACGCCCGTTGCAGCAGGCGTGGCCCGAAACCAGCTTCACATGCGGAAGATGTGTTGCCGGCTGGAATAGAACGGAGCAGCGCGGAGCCGCCGGGCTAAGGACTGACCAGATTGATGCTCAAGTTGAAATACAGCGGATTACCCAGGGAGTTGTCGTAGAGTGGGTTGTTGTCGCCAGTGGGGTTCTGATCGTTGAAAACATTGAAGCGGTAGTTATAGCGGTAGCCAGCCTGGGCCGAGAGCCAGACAAAGCCCGCCAGTTGCCGCTCATACGTCAGGCGTGGCTTTAGCTCGCCCCGGCGCAGGTATGCATCCTGGCCATTCACCATCCCGAGGTAGTAGGCGTTGCCTTCGATTTCGTAGCCGATTGTGAGCAGGGAGTTAGCCCCAAAACTACGGCGCAGGTTCACGCGGGCTGGAAATACGGCCTCCAGTCCCCACTTGGGGTTAAAGGTGCGGTAGTAGTACACCACCGGAATGTGCAGCAGTTGCCCGGCCCGGTAGGTGCGCGTAAGCCCCAGGCCCCACATAAAGGCTTCCGAGCGCTTCCAGCCGTATATAGCCGTTCCGCTGTAGGTAAGCGCCTTGCTGCTAACGTCGTCGAAGTTGCGGTAGGTACCGTTCAGGTCGACATTACCCTGGATAAGCAGGTAACGGACGTCGTTGAGGGGCTTGAACACCGTGGCATTGAAACCCGTGGAGCGCAACCCGTCTTCCATTGCCCGAAACAGCGGGGTCCGGTTGGCGTTGGCAATACCTACCCCAGTATTCCAGTAGGTCAGCCCCAGGTTCAAAATAAGGCTGGAATTGGAAATAACCGGCGCATTGAAGCCCAGCCGCAGCCCGGCAAACCGGTCAACCGGCTCGGTTCTTTCTTCCAGTTCACCTACACCAACCGTATGCGGACCAACTGAGGTTATATCAAACGGGAGTTGATATTCGTAGCCTACCGAAATAAGCTTGGTGGGGCTTTGCGACAGCACTTTCTGGCTGGCGTAAGGGCGGCTTTCGGTAGCATCGGCGTTGCCGAAGCTACCGAAATCATCCACACCCAGCGAGTCGGGGGCAGAGGGCAAGTCTTGGGCACCGGCAGAGGGGGCGGCCAACAAGGAGCCTAAGGCTAGCAGGGAGCCCAAAAAGCAGCGGAGGGTAAGATTTAGCATCTCCTTACTTCTTAACCTGCCGCTTCCACACATCGGTGCGGCCAAAGAGCGACACGCCGATAAAGCCGCGCACTTCCAGCGTGTTGGGGTCCACGAGCGTCATCTCGCAGGAATAGTCGCTGCCGTTTTTAGGGTCGTAAATATTGCCACTTTCCCATTTATTATCGCCGGCGTAAGTGAAGCTGCGCATGTTCACGAGACCCTTCAGGGGCTTTTTGCGGGCTACTTCGTCGGGGTTGTTGGCATCGGTGCGGGGCGTACCATCAGGGTTATTGGGCACCTTCAGCCACACCAGCCGGCCGAAATACTTATCGCCGCTTTTGTAAATCTGAATCATGCCCGTGCCCTCGCCGTTTTTCCACACGCCCAACACGGCATCGGGATTGTCGGCTAAGGCCGCAACGGAGCTAAACAGGCAGACAAGCAAGATCAACAGGCTCTTTTTGAACTGGTTCATAGGGAGTGAGAAGTTAAATTGAATAGCTAAATGTATAATGAGCTAATCCAAAATCAAAGTATTACTATTCCAAAAAGTAGTTTTAATACCATTTTAATCTATGCTTTTCCTCTCGAAGCATAACTGCGTCCGATTATACCGTTGACCAACAGAATATTGCACCTCGGTTTAAGCAGGAAAAGCCACTCGCATTGTAGCGTTTACAGTCGGCTGTCAATGACGGAGAAAGAGGCAGATGAGTATGCTCATTTGCCTCTTTCTACTGCCTGCACCTGCTGATGAAACCTCCTAAAATGCGGCCAGCGCCTGCTGCAAATCGGCCAGCAGTTCGTCGGCCGGCTCGATGCCCACACTCAGGCGTACCAGTCCGGCCGTAATACCCAGCTCCTGCCGTTGCTCTTCGGTCAGGGCCCGATGCGAGGTACCAGCCGGATACGAGAGCGACGAATCGACGCCCGCCAGCGAAGGTGCGAACGGGAACCGCTGGCTGGCCCGCATGAAGCGGCTCACGGCCTCGGTCGTATCGTCGGCGAGCCGGAACGAAACCATACCGCCGAACCTTCCCCCGCCTTGGTCGGTGGCCAACTGGTGCTGCGGATGGGTGGGCAGACCCGGGTAGAACACCTCCCCCACGGCCTCATGACCGGCCAGCAGCTCGGCTACGGCCTGGGCGTTGCGGCAGTGAGCCTCCATCCGCAGGCGCAGGGTTTTCATTCCGCGCACGGCCAGCCAGCTTTCCATCGGACTTAGGGTTAGCCCAAACAGCGTCCCGATTTGCCGGAGCCGGGCGGCCTCTTCGGGTGTGCGGGCCACTACCGCGCCGGCCGTTACGTCGGAGTGGCCAGCCAAGTATTTGGTTACGCTGTGCATCACCAAATCGGCCCCGTGCTCGAAGGGCCTGGTAATTACGGGCGAGGCGAAAGTATTATCCACTACCAGCTTCAGGCCCAGCGCGTGGGCGGCATCGGCGGCGGCCTGCAGGTCGATGACGCGCAGCAGTGGGTTGCTGATGGTTTCGCACAACAGCAGCCGGGTGCGGGGCTGCGCGTGCGCGGCCAGGTTGGTGGTCAGGTCGGCGAAGGGCACGTAGCTCACCGTAATGCCCAGCCGGCTCAGCTCCTGGCTCAGCAGCGCCGACGAGCCGCCGTAGATGTCGGCCGCGCACAGTACATGGTCGCCGGCCTCGCAATAGGCCATAACTGCCGCGAAAATGGCCGCCATACCCGATCCGGTAGCCACCGCTCCGGCCCCGCCTTCCAGCTGCGTTACGGCCGTCGCCAGCTCGTCGGAGTTGGGGTTGCCGTTGCGCGAGTACAGATAGCGGCTGCCCGGCTCCCCGAAATACAGTTCCAGCTCGTTAAGGTCCTCAAACTTGAAAACCGAGGTCTGGTAAATCGGGGTGATTTTGGGGTGGATTTCCATAAATCGCTGATTCGCGCTGATTAATCGTGATTTCTCTGATTTCTTTTTCGTTCTACTTTTTTCCGCCTTCTTCTACAAGCTCAGCAAGTCAAAATCAGCGTCATCACGGTTAATCAGCGCGAATCAGCGATTAAAGCAGAAAAGCCTTTCCCGCAAAGGAAAGGCTTTTCAATGTAAGCTGAAACCGCAGGTTACGCCGAAGCGCCCTCGGCAAGCACTATAACGTTGTTGCGCAATACTTCCACCACGCCGCCTTCAACCTGAAAGCGGGTGGCGCCGCCGTTGATGACAATTTCACCGGCTTTCAGCGCTGAAATAAGCGGGGCGTGGTCGTTGAGGACTTCGAAAAAGCCATCGGCTCCCGGAAACCGGGCCGAGTTAACCTCGCCTTCAAACACCTTGCGGTCGGGCGTGATGATTTCCAGATGCATAGTTTTTGAGTTGTTGGCTGTTGGCTGATGGCTGTTAGCTGATGACCGAAGTCAGCAAATAGGCAGCTAACAGCTAATGGCCATCAGCTAACAACTCAAAATTACTTGGCTTCGGCAATCAGACGCTCGCCTTTGGCTACAGCATCCTCGATGTTGCCAACGAGGTTGAACGACGCCTCGGGCAGGTGGTCGTGCTTGCCGTCGATGATTTCGTTGAAGCCTTTAATGGTGTCCTTGATGTCAACCAGCACGCCTTTGAGGCCAGTAAACTGCTCGGCCACGAAGAAGGGCTGCGACAGGAAGCGCTGCACGCGGCGGGCGCGGTTTACTACCTGCTTGTCCTCCTCGCTCAGTTCATCCATGCCCAGAATTGCAATAATGTCCTGCAGTTCCTTGTAGCGCTGGAGCAACTCTTTCACGCGCTGGGCGGTGTTGTAGTGCTCGTCGCCCAAGATGTCGGCCGAAAGGATGCGCGAGGTGGAGTCGAGTGGGTCAACGGCCGGGTAGATACCCAGCTCGGCGATTTTCCGGCTCAGTACCGTCGTGGCGTCCAGGTGGGCAAACGTGTTGGCCGGAGCCGGGTCAGTCAAGTCGTCGGCAGGTACATACACGGCCTGCACCGAGGTGATAGAACCACGCTTGGTGGAGGTAATCCGCTCCTGCATGGCACCCATTTCGGTAGCCAGCGTGGGCTGGTAACCTACGGCCGACGGCATGCGGCCCAACAGTGCCGATACCTCGGAGCCGGCCTGCGTGAAGCGGAAGATGTTGTCGATGAAGAACAGGATGTCGCGGCCGGCACCAGTGCCGTCGCCATCGCGGAAGCTTTCGGCAATGGTGAGGCCCGAGAGGGCTACGCGGGCCCGGGCTCCGGGGGGCTCGTTCATCTGGCCGAACACCAGCGTGGCCTGCGACTTCTCCATCTCGGCCATATCGACCTTGCTCAGGTCCCAGCCGCCTTCTTCCATCGAGTGCTTGAACGCCTCGCCGTAGCGAATGATGTTGGCCTCAATGAATTCGCGCAACAGGTCGTTGCCTTCGCGGGTACGCTCGCCGACGCCGGCAAACACCGACAGACCTTCGTAGGCCTTGGCTACGTTGTTGATGAGCTCCTGGATAAGGACGGTTTTGCCTACGCCGGCACCGCCGAACAGACCGATTTTACCGCCCTTCACATAAGGAGCCAGCAAGTCGATTACCTTGATGCCGGTGAAGAACACTTCCGACGACGTGGCCAGATCCTCGAAGGCCGGAGCCGAGCGGTGGATGGACATCGGACCGTCGCTCTTGGGCTGCGGAATGCCATCAATGGCTTCGCCAATTACGTTGAACAGGCGGCCCTTCACCCCTTCGCCGGTCGGCATGGAGATGGGCGCGCCCAGGTCACGTACGCCGGCGCCACGGGTCAGACCCTCGGTCGAGTCCATGGCGATGGTACGAACCCGGTCTTCGCCCAGGTGCTGCTGCACCTCCAGCACGATCGTCTGACCGTTGCCTTTGGTTACTTCGAGTGCGTCGAGAATATTGGGAAGCTTGGAGTTTTCACCCGCGAAGCTCACGTCCACGACGGGACCGATAACCTGGGTGATTTTGCCGGTATTCGCCATTGCTATGTATAGGTTGGGATTGGGTGCAACGATTCAGGCCGCAAAACTACGGCTTAATCGTGGCATTGCCAAAGCCCGTGACGACGGGCTTTGATCAACTTTTTTTTCGGCATCTGAAACCCTGATTTTCAGCCCTGAAAGCTCCTTCGGTGTCTAGTGCATCCTCGGTTCTGACAAAAATTTTTCGTCGGAAATTTGCCTGCAATAAAAGCCTCTGTACATTTGCACAACCAAACGGCATGGCTTAGCGGCCTGCCGCCCGGAAATTGTCCGATGGTGTAACCGGCAACACGCTTGATTTTGATTCAAGAGAGTCCAGGTTCGAGCCCTGGTCGGACAACCGACACACACAACGCGAAAGGCGCTGATTCTTCCTCCCCCGGAAGAGTCGGCGCCTTTCGCGCTTTAGCAGACCACGATTAGCGCGATTTTAGCGAATTTCACGGATGACGAGAGGCTAAATACGCCAACCACAAAATCCGTGAAATCCGCTAAAACCCGCGCTAATCCGTGGTCCTCCTCGTTCTCCCCTCGCGCCACCTTGTGTTCGGCCGGTGGGAGAATTTTTCATTTCCACCCCTTACCTTCTTAACACCTTATCCTCATGGCTCAGCAAGTCAAGATTTTCGCCGGTAACGCCTCCCACGAGCTAGGCGAAAAAATTGCCGAAGCTTTCGGTCAGCCGCTCGGCGACCTGAGCATTCAGCGTTTCGCCGACACCGAGCTGGGGCCCAGCTTCAACGAGAGCATCCGGGGTTGCGCCGTGTTCCTGATTCAGAGCACCAACCCGCCGGCCGAAAACCTGATGGAGCTCATGCTGATGGTAGACGCCGCCAAGCGCGCCTCGGCCGCCTCGGTAACCGTGGTGATGCCCTACTACGGCTACGCCCGCCAAGACCGCAAGGACAAGCCCCGCGTGAGCATCGGGGCCAAAGTGGTGGCCGATTTCGTGCAGAGCGTGGGCACCGACCGCCTAATGACCTGCGACCTACATGCCGGCCAGATTCAGGGCTTCTTCGATATTCCCGTCGACCACCTCGATGGCGCCACCGTAATGGCGCCTTACATCCAGTCGCTGGGCCTGAATGATTTGATTTTTGCCTCGCCCGATGTGGGCGGCGTGGTGCGGGCCCGGGCCTTCGCCAAGAAGTTTGGGGCCGAAATCGTGGTCTGCGACAAGACGCGCCTACGGGCCAATGAAATTGCCTCGATGCAGGTAATCGGCGACGTAACGGGCATGAACGTGGTGCTCGTCGACGACATCGTGGATACGGCCGGCACCATCTGCAAGGCTGCTGAACTGCTGATGGAGCGGGGGGCCAAATCGGTGCGGGCCGTAATTACGCACGGCGTACTTTCGGGGCCGGCCCACGAGCGGATTCGTAACTCGATGCTGGAGGAGCTGGTAATTACCGACACGATTCCGCTGCAGCAGGAAAACCCCAAAATCCGGGTTATCACGCTGGCGCCACTCTTCGCGCAGGCCATCCGCAACGTAGTTACCCACGAGTCCATTAGCTCGCTATTCATTTAACGAGAGTCGCCATTTTCGCTCTCATGGTGCCGGAAGCATATAAGAGGCTGTTTGGAAGCCATTGACACCAACATGAACGTCATGCTGAGCGCCGCCGAAGCATCTCTACCGCTTCGCTGAATTACTATTGCAACGAAGCGGTAGAGATGCTTCGGCGGCGCTCAGCATGACGTTCGTTTGACTTTCTAAACAGCTTCATTGTCTGCTTTCTTTCCAGATTTCGGGAGCAGTTAGGAAGCCGGAGGAGAATTTGGCACGGTCTTGATAATAAAACGGAGGGGAAGGGAACTTTCTCCTCCGTTTTATTTCTACCGCTATGAAAACTCCGCTACTCCGCTTCACTTCTGTTGGTTTGCTGGCGCTGGGCCTGCTGGCTGGCTGCACCACTACAGTCCACATGCAGTCGTTGGCCCCGGCAGCAGTGACTATGCCCAGCAACATGCAGCGCATTGCCACGGCCAGCCGGGTGTTGCCGGAAAGCGGCCGCGACAAATTTTTCGACGTGCTGGAGGGGATTTTTACTAGTGAAGGGCTGCAAGTTGACCGGGCCGGCACCGAAACCTGCGCCCTGAGTGTGGGTGAAGCGTTGATGCGCAACAGCCCGCGCTTCCGCGTAACGCCAGCCAACCTCCAGCTTGTAGGTCGCACCCGTGAGTTCTTTCTGCCACCCTTGGCGCCCGGCTACGTGCGGCAAGTGTGCGCCGAAACTCAGGTAGATGGCCTGGTAGTGCTGGAGGCCTTCGACTCGGATATGCAGGTAACCCAGCGGCAGGAGGAGCGCGTCATCAAGGAGAAGGACAAGCCCGACCGCAAGGTGGCGGTAACGGTGGCAATGATGGAAATGCGCCTCGTAACGGGTTTCCGGACCTACGGCCCCGATGGCACCGTGGTAGACCAAGCCAAGCAGGAGGACCGGATGCACTGGACCAGCGAAGGCCCTACCTACCAGGATGCCCTGCGCCAACTGCCACCGCCCGCCGACTGCATCCGGGAGCTGGCCACCCGCATTGGCGACCAGTATGCCCGCCGCATTGCGCCTTCGTACGTGAACCTCGCACGTGAGGTGTACACCAGCACCCGCAAGGATGCCTACATGCAGCAAGCCAAGCAAATGGTAAACGCCACCGACTGGACTCAGGCGGCGGGTGCCTGGCAAAAAGCGGCGCAGAGCTCCGATTCGAAAGTCGCGGGTCGGGCTTACTACAACCTTGCCGTGTTTGAGGAGCTAAACAACCGCCTGCCTGAAGCCATCGAATACGCTCGCAAGGCAGCGTACACGCACCAGCTTCGGGCCGCCAACGGCTATTTGCGCGAGTTACAGCAGCGTCAGCAAGCCGAATTGGTGGCGGCGGAGCAGTTGCCGGGCGCATCGGCCGACTAATGGCTTGGTGGTTTGCCGGGGCGCGGGCGGGGTTTCGCAGTAAGGGGTTGCCATTGGGGTTTCAATTGCCGATCCATCTTTCTATCTTTGCGGCCCGTTTGCCTGCTGTGGGCAAGCGGATTTTCCTCCAAAGCACACTTTTATGAAAAGCCTCGAGATTGTAGGGTTTAAAAGAGCGAATCTCGGTAAGAAGGACGCCAAAGCGGTCCGCCTCGACTCGTACGTACCATGCGTACTGTACGGCGGCGCCGAGCAAGTGCACTTCTCCGTTCCTGCTATCCTGTTCCGCGAGCTGCTGTACACCCCCGAGGTGCACATCGTCGACCTCAACATTGAGGGCACCATGTACCGCGCCATCGTGCAGGACTCGCAGTTCCACCCCGTGAACGAAATGCTCCTGCACGTTGACTTCCTGGAGTTGCAGGAAGGCAAAGAAGTGAAAATGGATGTTCCCGTAAAGTACGTAGGCGTATCGCCGGGCGTACTGGCCGGTGGCAAGCTGGTAAGCAAGCTCCGCAAAATCAAAGTAAAGGCTACCCCCGAGAACCTGCCCGACTACGTGGAGGTTGACATTTCGGAGCTGGCGCTGGGCAAGTCGATCAAAGTTGACAGGGTTGAGGCAAAGGGTTATACCATCCTCAGCAGCCCCCAGGCCCCGATTGCTACCGTGGCCATCCCACGTGCCCTCAAAGGCCAGCTGGCTGCCGACAAGTAAACCACAGATCAGCGCGGATTTTAACGGATTTCACGGATTTTGTGAACGATTCGTTGAAATCTAGCTATTCTATCAGAATCAAAAGAGCCGCCCCAGCAACGGGGCGGCTCTTTTGCTTTTCGGTTGTACTGCCGGCATTGCGCAACTACGCCTACTTTTGCACTGGGGCTTTTCCACGGATTCCCTGGCCGAAGCCAATTACAAAATCCGTGAAATCCGTTAAAATCCGAGCTAATCCGTGGTCTTTTTGATTTTATGCCTGGGCAACATCGGGCCCGAATACGCTGATACCCGGCACAACGTGGGCTTTATGGTGGGCGACTGGCTGGCCCGCAAGCACGAGGCCGCGCCCTGGCAGCTGGGCCGCCACGCGTTCAGCACCGAGTTCAAGCACAAGGGCCGCCGTTTCGTGCTCGTGAAGCCGACCACCTACATGAACCTGAGCGGCAAGGCCGCCGCCCACTGGCTCAGCGCCCTCAAACTCGAAAAGGCCCAGCTGCTGGTGGTCACCGATGACCTCGCCCTGCCCTTCGGCAAGCTCCGGCTGAAAGCCAAGGGTTCGGCCGGGGGCCAGAACGGCCTCAAGCACATCCAGGAAACCCTAGGCACCGACGAGTACGCCCGCCTCCGTTTCGGCATCGACTCCAGCTTCGGCCGCGGCGACAGGTAGATTACGTGCTCAGCCCGTTCTCCGCAGACGAGCACATCGACTTGGACGCCCGCCTCGAAAAAGCCGCCGAAGCCGTGCTGGCCTTCGGAATGCAGGGCGTGGAACGCGCCATGAACGTGGTGAATGTGAAGGAGGCGTAGAAGTAAGTATAGAGAAGTGAGAAAAGGAATGTCATTCTGAGCGAAGCCGGAGGCGAAGTCGAAGAATCTCTACCGCAGTACTGACTCCTAATGATGGAATTACCATTGCGGTAGAGATTCTTCGACTTCGCCTCCGGCTTCGCTCAGAATGACGTTCCTTTTTTGGCCTACGCTATCCCCGAGCCCGGCCGCACGGCGCTGCTGGGTTGCATCAGGCTCAGCACGCCGTCGGCGTTTTCGGCCATCAGCAGCATTCCCTGGCTCTGGATGCCTTTGATTTCGCGGGGGGCGAGGTTAAGTAGCACCTGCACCTGCTGGCCCACCAGGGCTTCGGGCAGGAAGTGCTCGGCAATGCCGCTCACGATGGTGCGGGGCTCTTCAAAACCTAGGTCCACGCTTAGTTTGAGCAGCTTTTTGGTTTTGGCGACCTTCTCAGCAGCTACAATGGTGCCGATGCGCAGGTCCATCGTCTGGAACTGCTCGAAGCTGATGTCCTCCTTAGCGGGGGCCGAAACGGCGGCGGCCAGGTCGTTGGCTTTTTTGGTGTCGAGCAGCTTCTGGACCTGAGCTTCCACGGTGGCGTCTTCGATTTTGGTGAACAACAGGGCTGCTTCGGCCAGCTGGTGGCCGGCGGGCAGCGCGTCGGGACGGGCGGCTTCGGGCCAAGTGCCTTTCTCGGTGTTCAGCATGCGGCCCAGGCGAGCGGCGGCTTCGGGCAGGAAGGGTTCGAGCAGCGTTACGAAAGCGGCCGTCAGCTGCAGCGAAACGTGCAGCACGGTGCCGGTGCGGGCTTCATCGGTTTTGATGAGCTTCCAGGGCTCCTGGTCGGCCAAGTACTTGTTGCCCAGGCGCGAGAGGTTCATCAGCTCGTTCAGGGCGTCGCGGAAGCGGTAGTTCTCCAGCAGCTCGCCAATGCGGGCCGGGAATTCGCCCATTTGGCGCAGCACTTCCTCATCTTCGGGCGTGAAGCCGGCGCTGGCCGGCACCTGGCCACCGAAAAATTTGTGCGTTAGTACCACGGCCCGGTTCACGAAGTTGCCCAGGTTGGCCACCAGCTCGTTGTTGTTGCGGGCCTGAAAATCTTTCCAGGTGAAGTCGTTGTCCTTGGTTTCGGGGGCATTGGCGCAGAGCACGTAGCGCAGCACGTCGGCCTGGCCAGGGAAATCCTGCAGGTACTCGTGCAGCCACACGGCCCAGTTGCGGCTCGTGCTGATTTTGTCGCCTTCCAGATTCAGGAACTCGTTGGCGGGCACATTATCGGGCAGGATGTAGTCGCCGTGGGCCTTGAGCATCGTGGGGAAGATGATGCAATGGAACACGATGTTGTCCTTGCCAATGAAGTGCACGAGCTTCGTACCGGCATCCTTCCAGTAGGGCTCCCAGGCGCCGTCGGGCAGCAGCTCCTTGGTAGCCGAGATGTAGCCGATGGGTGCATCAAACCACACGTAGAGCACCTTGCCCTCGCCACCGGGCACCGGCACGGGCACGCCCCAGTCGAGGTCGCGCGTCACGGCCCGGGGCAGCAGGCCTTGGTCAATCCACGATTTGCATTGGCCGTACACGTTGGCTTTCCAGTCGTGCTTGTGGCCTTCCACAATCCAGGCGCGCAGCCAGGGCTCGTACTCGTTCAGGGGCAAATACCAGTGCTTGGTTTCGCGCAGCACGGGCTGGTTGCCACTCAGCATGGAGCGCGGGTTGATGAGCTCGGTGGGCGAAAGCGACGTACCGCACTTCTCGCACTGGTCGCCGTAGGCGTTATCGTTGCCGCAGTTAGGGCAGGTGCCCACGATGTAGCGGTCGGCCAGAAACTGATCGGCCTTCTCGTCATAATACTGCTCCGACACCTGCTCGATGAACTTGCCATCGGCATGCAGCTTGAGGAAAAAGTCGCTGGCCGTTTCGGCGTGGACTTTCGAGGAGGTGCGCGAGTAGATATCGAACGACACTCCGAAGTCGCGGAACGAGTCGCCAATGAGGGTGTGGTACTTATCGACCACCTGCTGGGGTGTTACGCCTTCCTTCTGGGCCCGGATGGTGATGGGTACGCCGTGCTCGTCGGAGCCGCAGATGAATTTCACATCGCGCTGCTGGGCGCGCAGGTAGCGCGTGTAAATGTCGGCGGGCAGATATACACCGGCCAGGTGGCCAATGTGAACGGGCCCGTTGGCGTAGGGCAGCGCGGCCGTTACAGTGTAGCGTTGGGGTAATTCAGGCATATTTGAGGAGCAAGGGCGGCTGGTAAAGTGCTGCCGCGGAGGGCCGGCCGGATATCCGCGGGGGTGCAAAGGAACGAGTAAAACCAGGAACCGGGCCACCCGCCGGCTGGAGCGGGCGCTACGGGCAGCCCTGTATGTATAATTTCCACTATATTTAGGACAACCGCCTGTACAATCGGCCGTATCTTCTTTCGTTGCTTTCTTTCCCAACATTTCCCGATCCCGCCATGAGCAAATCATCCAAAGAAAAGTCGGCCAAAAAAGACAAGTCGAAAAAAGAGAAATCAGTAAAGAAGAACAAGGTTGCCAAAGCGGCTAAGGACCCCAGCGAAAAAGCGCAGGCCAAGACCGCAAAGTCAGCTTCGGCAGCCCTCAACAGCCAGAAAGCCGGCAAAAAGGACAGCCCGAAAAAAGCGCTTAAAAATGCTGCCAAGCAGTTGCAGAAGGAGCTGGACGCCCGTATCAACGAGGTAGTGAAGCGCATCCGCAAGGATACCAAGGCCAAGCTGCAGGAGGTGGTGAAAGATGCCACCCGCCGCCTCGATACCGACGTGGAGCACCTCTTCGAGCAGGCCCTGCACACGATAGTGCGCGGCCAGGAATCCGGTACGTCGGCTGCCTCCGACAGCATTTCGACCACAGCTAACCCGACCACACTACCCGAAGCAGACTCAGCAGCAGGTTCTGCGACGACCAAACCCACCGTGCGCCGCCGTAGTACGACCGGCACGGCCGCAACCAAGCCGGCCACTAAACCGGCGGCTAAGGCTTCGGCCGCTACGGGCGGGCGCTCAGGCGCGGCCCGCAAGCCGGCAGTGCCCACCAACCCCAGCCCGGAAACCGGGTCGGGCTCATAGGCCGGAATCCACCTTCCGCTGAAAAGCCTAACGCCTTGCTACGTAGCAACGGGCCG
>NZ_QVLT01000033.1 GCF_003417065.2 Hymenobacter lapidiphilus
AGTACATTGCAACGGTCTGTTCGCGCATGGTCGGCAGGGCTTGAAGGGGTCGAATACTTCAAACCTAGTCTGTTCACGCCGAACAGACTTTTTTTTGGCCTTATTTATACCTCGCAACTTGGGTTAGGTAGTGCAATGGTGAACCGTAAAAGCGTGTCATTCTGAGCGCAGCGAAGAATCTCGCGTGCCAGAGTAGTTTCCGTCGTCACACAGAGTAAGACAAGAGCTAGCATTGCACGCGAGATTCTTCGCTCGGCTCAGAATGACACCCATTTACGGTTCATCGAATCAACCACTCACCAGACCACTGTTTCTCCGCCAGCCAACTCACTATTTCACCTTTCGTACCTTTAGGCTCTAATCTCACCCCACCCAATTCAACTTATGCAAATCAAGGAAGTAGTAATCGTAGCCGCTGTGCGGACCCCAATTGGCTCGTTTGGTGGTAGCCTGGCCTCTTTGTCGGCCGTAGAGCTGGGCGCTATTGCCATTAAGGGCGCTTTGGAGAAGGCTGGCGTTGATGGCAAGGAAGTGCAGCAGGTAATTATGGGCAACGTGATTTCGGCCAACCTGGGCCAGGCACCTGCCCGCCAGGCCGCCAAGAAAGCCGGCCTGCCCGACACCGTGGAGTGCACGACCGTGAACAAGGTGTGCGCCTCGGGCTCGAAAGCCATCATGTACGGCGCCCAGGCCATTATGCTGGGTCAGGCCGATGTGGTGATGGCCGGCGGCATGGAGAGCATGAGCAACGTGCCCTACTACCTCGACAAAGCCCGTTTTGGCGCTAAGTATGGCAACGGCCAGATGATTGACGGCCTGATGAAGGACGGCCTCTGGGACCCCTACAACGACTACGCCATGGGCAACGCCGCCGACGCTACGGCCGCCCACTACGGCATCAGCCGCGAAGACCAGGACGCCTTTGCCCAGCAGAGCTACGAGCGGAGCGCTGCCGCTGCCAAAGCCGGTAAGAAGAAGGACGAAATCGTGCCCGTCACCATCACGGTGCGCGGCAAGGAAACCGTTATTTCCGACGACGAGGAGTACCTGAAGGCTGACTTCAGTAAGTTCGCCGGGCTGCGGGCCGCCTTCACCAAAGAGGGCACCGTAACGGCCGCCAATGCCTCCACCCTCAACGGCGCCGCCGCCGCCGTGCTGCTGATGAGCCGCGAGAAGGCCGACGAGCTGGGCATCAAGCCGCTGGCCATTATCCGGGGCTTCGCCGATGCCGAGCAGGCGCCCGAGTGGTTCACCACTACCCCTGCCTTGGCTATTCCGAAGGCGCTGAAGAACGCCGGTCTGGACGCTTCCGATGTAGATTTCTACGAAATCAACGAGGCTTTCTCAGTGGTTTCGCTGGCCAACAACAAGCTGCTGAACCTGGAAGGCACCAAGGTAAACGTGTACGGCGGGGCCGTTTCGCTGGGCCACCCGCTGGGTGCTTCCGGCGCCCGCATTGTGACTACGCTACTGAGCGTACTCGAAAATGAGGGTGGCAAAATCGGCGTTACCGGCATCTGCAACGGTGGCGGTGGTGCCAGCAGCATTGTGCTAGAGAAAGTCTGATCACGAATTAGCACGGATTTTATCGGATTTCACGGACTGTGTAGCCGATTTCCGTTTGGAGTTGAAAGCCCTGCCGCACCTTTTGCGGCAGGGCTTTTGTTTGCCCACCTGCTCGCAAGGCACTACTTCGCCCTTTTCCCCGTTCTTGTCGCTATGAGATTTCTGCCCGCTTTTATTTTCCTCCTCACTGCCACCACCGCCGCCCAGGCCCAAAAGCTGCGGCGGCTGACAACCTACTTTGACTCGACGCGGGTGCATCCGCGGGAGAAATTTTCGGCCCTTGTGGGGGCTGATACCGTGATGCAGGGGCCCTACAAGCGGTTTTATTACACCGGCAAGCTGGAGGCCCAAACCCGCTACACCGCCGGTAAGCGCGACTCCTCCTACGTGGAGTTTCACCCTAACGGCGGCCGGCGGCTGGAGGTAACCTACCAGGACGGCGTGCGCCAAGGTCCCTTCAAAACCTACTACGACACCGGCAAGCCGGCCCAGGAAGGCTCCTTCGCCGATGACGAGCCCAACGGCGAACTGCGCTACTTCTTCCCCGACGGCCGCATCAAGCTGGAAACCACCTTGGCTAAGGGCCAGCCCTCGGGCTTGGTGCGCGAGCTGTATGATTCGGGCAAGCCCAAAGCCGAAATAACCTTTACCGACGGGCAGGCCAATGGGCCGGTGAAAACCTACTACGAAAACGGCCAGCTCCAGAGCGAGGGCAGCTACCGCCGCGGGCTGCTGGCGGGTCCCTACAAAACGTATTACGACAACGGCCAGCTCGAAACTGAAGTGCTGGCCGACCAGACCGGCCGCGGCCGCTACCGCAGCTATTACCGCTCGGGCCAGCTCCAGACCGAAGGCACCTACGTGGCCGTGCCGCTGGTGGGCCGGGCCGTGAAAAACCCGCTCGGCGACGACCTCACCAAGCAGGCCCGCACCCTGGCTGGTGGCACCAACAACCTCGACGGCCCCGCCAAATCCTACCACGAAAACGGCGCTGTCAGGAGTACCATGACTTACCGCCAGGGCACGCTGGTGGGTACCCAGCAGGATTTCTACGAAACGGGCAAGCCCCGGCAGAAAACCGAGTACGCCAACCAGGCCCGCGACCGGAAAATCACGAGCTACTTCGAGGACGGCACCGTGCAGCGCGAGCAGCAGTACAAGAACAACCTGCCCGTGGGCCAGTGGCGTACCTATTTCCCCGGTGGCAAGCAGGTGCAGCAGCTCGAAACCTACCAGAACGGCCGCCTCGGCGGCGAGCAGATGACCTACTACCATACCGGCACGCTTAAAAGCAAGCTGCTGAACGAGAACGGCAAGCCCGCCGGCCTGGGCCAGGAATTCTACCCTTCGGGCAAGCTGCAGGCCGAAACCACCTACGTGCGCGGCCTCAAAACCGGGCCCTACCGCCTGCTCCGCGAAGACGGCACGCCCGAAGCCAGCGGCGCCTTCCGCAACGGCAAGGAAACTGGCGTCTGGTCCTACTTCGGCCCCGATGGCACTACGGTTAAGGAGCGCAAGACCTTCCGCAACGGCCAGGTAGTGCCCGCCGGCAGCAGTGCGCCGGCGAAGAGCACCGCCCCGGCGAAGAAGAAGTAGCGGAGCAAACCCGCTTATCCTTGCGGGTGAAGCGAAGCAATCTTAAAAACCGCAAAGCCCCTGATGTCCGTGCTGGCATCAGGGGCTTTGCGCTTATTGGGGCTGCAGCGCTACAGGAACGGATTGCTTCACTTCGCTCGCAATGAAGAATGAGTGAACCCACTCAACTCATCAGCTTCTTACTTCTTCTCTTTCGCCAGCATCATCTCCCGGATGTATTTTACCGGGGCGCTGCCGTAGCTGAGGAACTTTTCGTGGAAGGTTTTGAGGTTGAACTCCTTGGCATGCTTCTTTTTCAGCTCCTCGCGCAGGTCGTAGATTTCGGTGTAGCCGGTGAAGTAGGAACTGAGCTGCACCTGGCTGAGGGTGGCGCGCAGCCACTTGTTGCGGGCTTCGGCTTCTTCCTGGAAACCGTCGCGGCGCAGCATTTCCACGGCCTGGGCCTCCGTGAGGTTACCGGCCTGCACTTCATGGTCGATGATGGCATTGAGCGTGACGCGCATGTTCCACTTGTTCCACATCAGCCAGAACTCGTCGGTGTTACCGCCGTAACCACTCTCCAACATCATGCGCTCGGCGTACACGGCCCAGCCCTCAATCATGGCCCCGTTGCCGAGGATGGACTTGATGAGCGACGGGCTGCGGTTGGCGTACACGAGCTGGGTGTAATGGCCCGGAATAGCCTCGTGGATGTTGAGAATCTGGAGCGTGTAGGTGTTGTATTCCCGCAGGTAGCTCTCGGCCTGAGGTGCCGGCAGCCCCACAATGGGGTCGACGTTGTAGTAGGTATCCGCGCCCTTATCGTAGGGGCCGGGGGCCGAGACGCTGGCGCCGGCACCGCTGCCGCGCATGTAGAGCGGGGTTTCGCGCACTACCAGCGGCTGGGTGGGGTCCTGGGTAAGCAAATCGTGCTCGTTTACCCAGCGTACCAGCTCGGGCATCTGCTCGCGCACGGCGTCCACGAAGCGCTGGGGCGTGGCGTGTTCGCGCGAGAGGGCCGCTACCACGTCGCGCACAATGGCCAGCGTGTCCTGCGGCACGGCCTGGTACTGCACGTATTTAGGATAGACGCGCAGCGCCCGGACCTTCATGTCGGTTAACAGTTCCTGGCGGTGCGCCAGGGCCTTGCGGTACACTTCATCGGCCGAGTAGCGGCTCTGGATATCGAGGGCAAACTTGCGGTTGAACAGCGCCGGCCCGATGCGGAAGTTGCGGAAGCTACCGGCCGGCAGCACTTCGGTCTGTAGAAAGCCGATGTAGCCTTCCATGGCCAGCCGGGTGGTGGCCACCCGGCCGCGCAACTCCTGCTTCTCGGCTTCGCTCAGCCCCGATTTGGCCACCGAATCGAGCAGGGCCGGGCCGAACACGCTCAGGCCGCCCTGGTTCTGGCGAATGGCCAGGTTGGTGTGCTCGCGGGTGGGCTTTTGGATGCTCTGCTTGGCCGCCTCGTAGTAGTCGGTTACCTGAATAAGCTTCTGGCTGATGGCGCGCAGGCGCTTGTCGAGGGGGGCGTAGCGGCCGTTGAGCAGCTCGGCCACCGCGCCGCCCACGTTGTAGTTGGCCGGGTTCCACTCCCAGGTGCGCAGCGTATCGGCGTAAAAGCGCGCCGAGGCCAGGTAGTTCTGCATCAGCCGGTAATCGGTCTGGTTGTTCACCGAAAGCTTACCCAGCTCGAAGTTTTGCATCTCCTTGGTCCGGCGGGCAATGGCGGCGGCCTCCGTCTGCCGGCGGCCGGCCGAAGGCACTATCAGCACCGAGTCGTAGCGGTGGAAGCCCTGCGAGGAGGCCCACTCGGGGTTATAATACCAGAGCGAGTCGATGAAACGTGCCTTGTAATCGTCGAAGGTGGCGTCGGCGGTGGCGGCCGTGTCGGTGCGGGGCTTGCTGCCCGAGTCGCAGGCGGCCAGCGAGCAGGCGCCGGCCAGCAGCACGGCGGCGGGCAGGAAGTAGCGATGTTTCATAGGGAGCGGCGGGTTAGAAGGCAAGGTACGCGGCAAGGACGACAGTAGCAGCCCGGGCGTTGCGCCGGCGTCCTCCCTGTTTCCATCCGCCGGCAGACCCCATAATTCCCGCTTGTTTTCCAGCCCGCTTTTTTCTGTGTAGTAGTTTTACTTGCAACCCTGCTACCGTCTCTGGCGCAGCGTTTGCACTGGTCGTCTGGCGCCGGTTGCCCCTCTTTTCCGCTATATGAAAATCATGCCTGCCACGCTGCTGGCCCTGTTGCTGGCCCTGTTGCTGGCCCAGCCAGCCCACACCCATTCCCTTGCCCGCCTCGATGCAGCCAATGGCTTTCGTGGCCTGCCCTTCGGGGCGCCGCTTACCGAGGCCCTGCACCTGCAGCTGCTGCGCGACAAAGGCGACGAGAAAGTGTATGAGCGCCTCGACGAGCAATTGCAGGTGGGCGGCTTCACGGCAGCGCGCATTCACTACAAGTTTTTTCGGGGGCAGTTCGCGGCCGTCACCATCATCGTGAAGGGCGCGGCCGAAACGCGGAAGGTACGCCCCGCGCTGGAGGCCCTCTACGGCCCCGGCCGCATCGAAGACTTCAGCTGCAAATGGCAGGGTGCCCTGGTAGCCCTTTCCTATGCCTCCCTCTCCGATGAGCAGACCATCATGGCTATGAGCAGCCGCCTGCTGGCCGCCCAGATGCAGCAAGCCAATGCCCCGTCCAACACGACCAAGCTCAAAACCAAGCAGAAGTAACTACGAGGCACGGTACCGCGCCGCCACCAATGCCAACGACGCCGAGCAGCAGCCCGATGCGCTGGTGGCCGCCCTCTACAGGTTCAGCGCCGAGGCAATCGGGCTGCTGGGCGTATAGAGTTAACTGCGCGAACAACATCTTGATTATCATTTCGTTAAGCAGACCTTTGCTTTATTCCATCTTCCCATCCTCTTCCTTCCTGTGTCAATGCGCAACCTTCTCTATCTGTCCCTCACCGCCCTGGTTTTGGGCACCTCGGCCTGCAACAAGGACGACGACGACGAGCCCACCCAGCGGTTTGAAATAAAGCAGGAGTCCTACGTACTGCCCGGCAACCAGCTCTTTCCCGAAGGAATTGCCTACAACCCCAGCCAGGGCACGTTTTACGTGGGCAGCACCACCAACGGCGACGTGGTGCAGGTGAACGTGGAAACCGGCGCGGCGAGCATCTTCGCCGCCGGGGCCGCCCAGAACCGGGCCGACTGCCGGGGCCTGAAAACCGACGCCCGAAACCGCCTCTGGATTGCTGGCGGGGCCGAAAACAAGATTCACGTTCTCAACCCCGATGGCAGCCTGCTTAAAACCTGGGACACCAAGGCCCTGTTCAACTCCGGCTTCATCAACGACTGCGCCGTGGACGCCAACTTCGTGTACTTCACCGACTCGCGGGTGCAGAAAGTGTACCGCGCGGCGGTGAGCGGCAGCACGCCCGGCGAGGTAGAAGAGTGGCTGGCCTTCACCGACGCCCAGCTACCCTACGGTACGGGCTTCAACGCCAACGGCATCGCCCTCACCGACGATGGCCGCTACCTGATCATCGTCATCTCTAACACCGGCAAGGTCTTCCGCATCGACCGCACGAGCAAGGCCATTGCCGAAGTTACGCTCGACCAGCCCGTAACGGCCGGCGACGGGCTCTGGCTGACGGGCACCAAGCTCTACGTATCGCGCAACTCCACGGGCCAGGTATTTCCGGTGCAGCTCAACGATGCCTTCACCCAGGGCACGGTGGGCGCGGGCTTCGGTAGCAACCTCAAGTTCAACACCACCATCGCCCGCGCCGATAATTTCTTCCTGGTCGTGAACTCCCAGCTCAACCTGCGCCCCAACGGCAGCACGCCCCCACCCGCGGCCCCCACGCTGCCCTTCACCGTGTCGCGCGTTGCCATTCCGTAGCGCATAGCTTCGGGCGCTTTTAAACAAACAGACCTTAGTCTTCGCCAAGTCCACCTCAAGTGCGAAAGCCCTCCCGGCCACATGGCCGGGAGGGCTTTTTTGTGCGCTGAGGCTACTATGCAGTGGAACGACTGGTTGCGAGAAGCCTATCTGTTGGGGCTTACCGATACAGGCCGACGGCAGGTTGGCCTGTATCGGTAAGCCCAATTGGACGGTAGTAGCCGGCTACCGCGCCACCGAGTTGTAGTAGGCGGCCGCGCCGCCCAGCTCGCGGGCAATGGCTTCCAGCTCGGGCCACTCGGTACTGGTGCCGCCCAGAAACCCACCCCGGCGCACGACCTGCGGTACGTCGGTTATGGTAGTGCCCGTTATCCAGCGCCCGCGCAGTAGCAGCTGGTGGCCCGTTACTTGCACGAAAATGCTCATAATCGGGTTCGATTCGAGGGTAGTAAAATCGGTGCTGAGCGTGAGCAGCTCGGCGTCGGAGTGGCGCAGGGTGTAGCCACGGGCCCCTAACACGGCAGCCGCCCGCTGCCAGGCCACGCGCCCTCGCCGGGTAGCGTCAGCACAATGGTATCATCGGCGCGGTCGGGCGCGGTGTGCAACGCGGGGAATTGGGCGAAGGCCGGAAAACCAGCGCAGGCCATCAGCAACAGAAACAGGATCCTTTTCATAGGGATACACGGTATAAAGCAGAAAAGCCGGCCCCGCTATGGAGCCGGGCCGGGCGGCTAGTGGGTGGGCGAGCGAGTGTAGTGCGCGGTGCCGCCCAGAAGCCTGGCCATCTCCTCCAACTCCTTCCAGCTGCGGCCCTGCACGCCCTGGCCATTGGCATACTCCATCACACTCAGCCAGCTGGCTCCATTCCCTCCGCTGGGGTAATAGCCCTGCAGGCGCAACTCGTGCCCCTCCACTACCAACGTAATGCCCATCACGCGCTGCGTGTAATTGCCAACGGGTTCGGTACTGAGCGTGAGCAGCTCAGGACTGGCAAAGCGTATCGGGTAGCCGCGCTGGGCGAGCAGGCGGCCGGCCCTTTGCCAGGCGGCGCGGCCTTCGTCGGGCAGCGTTAGCACAATGGTATTGTCGAAATCGATGGGCTTGGTGCGCAGCCCGCCCGTTTGGGCGAAGGTTGAAAACGCGGTCAGAAACAGCAGCCCGGATAACAGGAGGACGTAGCGTAGCATAAGCAGAAAAATAAAGGCAGGAATTCCGTGAAAGGGTTACGCAAGTGTGTAGCGCGAACCGAAGGACAGCGCTACACACTTGCGTAACGCCTAAAAGTGTTAGGAGCAACAGTGGCGGCGCAAAAACCCGTTGGTACGCCGGATCGTTCGTCCGGCGCGGAGGCGCTTATCGGACTACCAGGCGCGAGTACCGCACCGTGCCGCCCAGCTCGCGGGCGATGGCTTCCAGCTCCTGCCACCCCTCACTGACGCCGGCCAGCGAGGTGCTGCGCCGCACTGTGGTAAGCTGGCTCGGCGTACCCACCACCGAAACAGACTCGGAACGCCCACGCAACGTGAGCTGACGGCCCCGGATTAGCGCCGACACGCTCAGGCTGCTGGTGCTGCTGATGGGATTGAAGGCAGTGGTGAGGGCCAGCAGGTTGATATCACTGTGTGCGAACGGATAACCCCGATCGGTGAGCACCTGGGCCACGCGCTGCCAGGCCGCCACCCCTTCCTGGGGCAACTCCACGACCAGCGTGTTGTCTTTCTTGTCGGCAGTCAGATTCCCCACCGGGGTTCCCTGAGCGAAAACAGCCGGGCCGGTCAGGGCCAGCGCGGCCGCGAGTAGAATGCTTTTCATGTGCGGAAAAAGTAAGGGTGGAGAATTAGACTGAAGCCGCGGGCGAACGGGCAAAAACCCAGCCGATTCTTCCCGGCCCTATTTGGCCAGCACCACCTCGGCCAGCAGCGGGAAGTGGTCGGAGCCGATGTCGGGTAGCCGTTCCAGCCGCACCAGCCGGAACTCCTGGGTCACGAACAGGTGGTCGAGCGGCCAGCGCATGGCCCAGCTGGTAGCATTGAAGGTGCTGAACATTCCCCGGCCCCGGCGTACGTTGGACAGTTCGCCGCTGGCCTCGAACGTGCGCGTAGGACTCGACCACGACACGTCGTTGAAGTCGCCCAGCACCAGGGCCGGGCCGGGATGCTGCCCTACGCGCCGGCCCACCTGCAGCAGCACCCGGTTGGGCTGGCTCAGGCTGGTGGGGTGGTGGCTGGGCACCGGCGGGGAAGGATGCACGGCATACAGGCGCACCAGCCGGCCGTTGGGCAGGCGCACATCGGTGATGATGGTGGGCACGCCGGGCTCCTGGAAATCGTACACCCGCGGCCCGATAAGCGGCAAGCGCGAGTACAGCACCATGCCATAGGTGTTGGGCCGGGGCAGCTCGATGAAGTAGGGATAGGTGCGGCGCAGCGGCCGGAGCGCCGTTACCCAGCGCTGGTCGGTTTCCAGGGCCAGCACCAGGTCGGGCCGCTGCCGGGCCACGCGGGCCAGCAGCAGGTCGGCGCGGTTGTTTTTCTGCAGCACGTTGGCCTCCAGCAGGCGCAGGCGGGCGGTGGTATCGGCGGCTTCGGCGGCGGTGGCATCGGGCACGGGCCGCGGGGCCAGCGGCAGGTAGGGCAGCAGGAAGTACAGCTGCACGGCCACCCCCACCAAGTTTAGGCCCAGCACCCAACGGCGGGTAGTTTGCTGCTGCCGCCGCCCCAGCACCAGCAACAGCCCCAGTCCCAGCAGCCCCGCCAGATGCACTAGCAGCAGCTGGAAGCGCGGGAAGTCGAGCAGCTTCAGCCACCAGATTTGGGCCGTCAGCAGCGAGAGCAGCGTAACCAGCAGCGCCGGCAGACTGACGATCAGCAGCAGATGAAGCAGAAACCGTTGCAGGCGGGGCATTGGCAACAGAAGTAAGGTTTCGGAATAGGTACGCGGTTGTACGAAAGAGCTGGCATATGGGTGTATTTGCGAAGCTGGCTGCGGAACCAGCCCCCACCTGCCATTGCACAACGACGCCTACTATTACTATAAGGCAACAGCCGACCTAAAAAGGCCCGCTTGTTCCCTCGCAAACAGCTTATAGCTACCTTTCCTCCATGATTCGCCTTGCCCCCGCCCTGCTTTCGCTGCTGCTGAATGCCTGCTCGCCGCAGCCCGCCGAAACCCTCCGCCCGCCTGCCCCTACCGGCCCGCCGGCCATTGCCGTGCAAAGCAGTCCGGCCCAGGCCGCAAGCCGCTTTCCCGAAACCTTCGAAGCCGGTGCCAAGGGCAGCTACGCCCCCGCCACCGAAACGCTGGGCACGGGCGCCTGGCAACTCACCGAGGCCCTCATCGGCGCTTCCGACCAGGACCACAAGCAGGGAGCCCGCGCCGCCCGACTGCGCACCGGCGGCCGCCTGACCATGACCTTCGACGCCCCGGCCGGCGTGCAGCTTATTCGCATCAGCTCGGCCGCCTACGGGCAGGATGCAGCCAGCACCTGGGAGCTGTGGGGCAGCCAGGATGGCGGCCGCAGCTACCGCCGCATCGGCCAGCCGGTGCGCACCCAGGGCCCGCGCCTGCTCGTTACCACTTTTGAGGGCGGCAGTGCCCGCAGCCTGCGGCTGGAAATCCGCAAGACCGACACCGGCTCCGGCCGCCTCAATATCGACGATATCGGCCTCGAAACCGGCACCGGCGCGCCCGTAGCCGGCGGCCCGGCCAGCCAGCCCGGCCCGGTGCCAGCCCCTGCTCCCGGCCCTGCAGCCCAGTCGCCCGTTTCTCAGCCCGATGACAACCTGGCCCTCGGCAACCCCAGTGGGGCCACGGCTTCGCTGAATACGCCCAACAACTACCTGCTCACGCGGCCCCAATACGCGGTGGGCTACCATGCCCGCCGGGGCACGCCCACCTGGGTGAGCTGGCACCTGGGCGCCGCCGATATGGGCAGCGCGCCGCGCCAGGACGATTTCCGGCCCGACCCGGCCCTGCCCCGGCAGTTCTACGCCACCACCTCGCGCAGCTACAGCGGCTCGGGCTTCGATAGGGGCCACAATTGCCCCAGCGCCGACCGCACCCGCACGCTCGACGACAACTCGGCCACTTTCCTGATGACCAACATGATTCCGCAGGCCGCCAACAACAACCAGCGCACCTGGGGCAACCTCGAGGAGTGGACCCGCGCCCAGGTGCAGCGCGGGCAGGAAGTGTACCTCATCATGGGCAGCTATGGGCAGGGCGGTACCGGCCTGCAGGGCTTCAAAACCACTATCGATGAAGGCCGCGTAACGGTGCCGGCCCGCGTTTGGAAGGTACTGGTGCTGCTGCCCGCCGGTTCCAACGACCTGCAGCGCATTGCGGCCGGCCAGGCCCGCCTCATTGCCATCGACACGCCCAACGATCAGCAGGTAAGCCCCGACTGGAGCCGCTACCGCACCAGCATCGACGCCCTGGAAGCCGCCACCGGCCTCGACCTACTCTCGGCCCTGCCCCTCTTAGCGCAGGAGCGGCTGGAAGCGCAGGCAGACAGCGGCCCGACACGCTAGAAAGTGGTGGTTGGCTTGTAGTCGTTAAGGAAGACCGTCATGCTGAGCTTGCCGAAGCATCTCTACCGCCATGCTAATACCAACGTCAGGATTACTATGGCGGTAGAGATGCTTCGCCTCCGGCTGCGCTCAGCATGACGTTATTTCTCCCCTACTCTTCACCCTAAACAGCCCGTTCAATTTCAACTAATGCCCCACACTCCTCAAACCTACCGCTGGACGGTGGCCGCCGCCTTTGCCGTGCAGGGGCTGTGCTTTGCCACCTGGGCCTCGCGGATTCCGGCGGTACAAAGCCGGCTGGGTTTGTCGCCGGCCGAGCTGGGCGGGGTGCTGCTGGCGCTGCCGGTGGGCTCGTTGGGTGCGCTGCCGCTGGCGGGCTGGCTCGTGAGCCACTTCGGGAGCCGCCGGGTGGTGCTGCTGGGCATGCTGCTGTACGGGCTGGGGCTGCCGCTGCTGGGGCTGGCCACCACCGTGCCCCAGCTGCTGGCGGCGCTGGTGCTGTTCGGGGTGGCCGGCGAGCTGGGCAACATCGGCGTGAACACCCAGGCCGTGGGCGTGGAGGCGCTTTACGGGCGCTCCATTATGGCCACCTTCCACGGCCTCTGGAGTCTGGCCGGCTTTGCGGGCGCCGGGCTGGCCGTGCTGCTGGTTGGGCAGCAAGTCGGGCCATTGCAGCACTTTTTGGGGGTAGCCGTGCTGGTACTCCCCACGCTGCTGCTGCTGGCTCCGCGCCTGCTGCCCGCCGATGCGCCCCGCCCGCCCGGTGCCCCCCTGCTGGCCCTGCCCGACCGCTCGCTGCTGCTGCTGGGGGTGCTGGCGTTCTGCTCGCTGCTGTGCGAGGGCACCATGTTCGACTGGAGCGGGGTGTATTTCCGGCAGGTGGTGCATGCGCCCGAGGCTTGGGTGGGCCTGGGTTTCGCCGCCTTCATGGCCCTGATGGCCACTGGCCGCTTCGTGGCCGACTGGTTCATTGACCGCTACGGCCGCCGCCGCACGCTGGTGCTTAGCGGGCTGCTGGAGGCCACCGGGCTGCTGCTGGCGGTGGCTTTTCCTGCGCTGTGGACGGCGACGCTGGGCTTTATGCTGGTGGGCCTGGGCACGGCGGCGGTAGTGCCGCTGGTGTACGGGGCGGCCGGGCGCTCCACCACCATGCCGGCGGGCATGGCGCTGGCAGCCGTTACCACCGTCGGCTTTATGGGCTTTCTGCTGGGCCCGCCGCTCATTGGCTTCGTGGCCGGCTTCAGCAGCCTGCGCGTTTCCTTCGCCCTAATTGCCGCCATGGGCCTGGCCGTAGCCGCCCTGGGCCGCCGGGTGGCCTGACGGAGGTCTGGGTTTCAAGAACAGTAGTCGGACCCCGCGCCGCAATCGGTCGGCACCGGGCCTTGGCACCCCCTGGCCCGGGCAGATTGACGGGCAAGACTTTACTTTTGACTTCTCCTCTTCGACTTCAACGGCTCATGGCTTCCGAAAACATCTACACGCCCCGCCAGCAGTACGTGCTGCTGATTGTGTGCCTCGTGGGCCTGACGGCGCTGATTCTGCTGGGGCTGGGCTCCTACATCACGGCGTTTCTGGGGGCGGGCGTGCTGTACGTGGTGCTGCGGCCCTGGTTTGCGGCCCTGGTGCACCGCCGCCACTGGAACCGGCAGCTGGTAACGGCCGGGCTGCTGGTGTTTGCCGTGGTGGTCATCATCATGCCGTTCACGGGCCTCGTGCTGATGCTCGTCAACCGCATCCGCCTCTATGCCCAGGACACCAGCCAGATTATGACGGTGCTGCACTTGGTGGAGCAGAAAACCGGCTACCAGTTCACCACCGAAACCAACGTGCGCGAGATAATTCAGCAGGCGGTGGCCTGGCTGAGCACGCGCATCCCGTCGCTGGCCAGCGGACTGCTGCACTTCACGGTCATTATCGGCCTCATGCTGTTCACGCTCTACTTCATGTTTGTGCAGGAAGAAGCCTTCGTGCGGGGCCTGCGCCGCTACCTGCCCTTCCGCGCCGGCACGCTGCAGGAGCTGGGCGACTCGCTGCGCAACACGGTAAACGCCAACGTGCTCGGGCAGGCGCTCATTGCCCTGGTGCAGGCCCTGCTCACCACCCTCACCTTGCAGGTTTTTGGGGTTAAGGACGCCTTGTTCTGGGGTACGCTGTCTTTCTTCACGGCCTTTATTCCGGTGCTGGGCACGCCGCTGGTGTGGGGACCGGCGGCCATCCTCAAGCTGGCCCAGGGCAACGTGGGCCAAGGCGTGGGCATTCTGGTGGTGGGCGTCATCGTCATCATCAACATCGACAACCTGCTGCGCATCGTGCTGGCCCGTCGCATGGGCGACATCCACCCGCTCATCACGCTGGCCGGCGTAGTGCTGGGCGTCGAGCTGTTCGGTATTCTGGGCCTGGTGATGGGGCCGCTGCTGCTCTCCTACCTCATCGTGCTGGTGGGCGTATTCGAGCGCGAAAACCGCATACGCCGCCGGATCCAGCACCAGCGTGCCGAGCCCCTGCCGGCGCCAGAGCCACCAAATCTGCCGGAGTAGCTTCTAAAAGAAAGTCCCCTGTTATCCTGGGCAATGCTCAGGATAACAGGGGACCTTATGCTTCTTGGCTTACGCTCTCAGGTTTCGGTCAGCACCGTTTTGAAGCCCTGCAGCCGGCCGCCCTCACCCTCGCCAAGCACCAGCACCGGCACCTGCGGGCCCTTGCCGAAGCGGTAGACCTGCGTGCCGCTCAGCTCCTGCTTCAGAAACATCTGCAGCTGTTTGAAGCGGTTGGCCGTTTCGGCGCTGCCGCTCAAGCCCTCGTCGGCGGTGTGGTTGCGCAGGAAATGCGTCAGCTCCTGCCGCTCCACGGGCGTGCCGGCCGGTACGCCCGCCAGCTTCGCCAGCGCCTCGTCGGTGAGGCCGCCGGCCGGAGCCGCGAAGCTCACCGCCGTCAGCGCCGCCTCCGACTCACTCACATAACTGAGGCCTTTGGTCATGCCGCGTAGGGGCTGCGGGGCCGCGTCGTTTTGGGCTTCGTCGTCGGGAGCTGGGGCCTGGAAAGCGTCCGGTTCGGAGGCTTCCACGGTTTCGCGGCCACCTTTGGTATCGCGCGGGTCGGTGGGCAGTTCGGGCGTGCCGGCCACCACGGCGGGCACCTGGGCCCCGATGGCGGCGGCCAGCTCGTTCATGCGCCGCTCGTCCACCTTTATCTTGGGGTTGGCGAAGTTCATATCCGACACTTTGTTCATTGGAATCAGGTGGATGTGGGCGTGGGGCACTTCGAGCCCGATAACGGCTACGCCAATGCGCTTGCAGGGCACGGCGGCCCGCACCCCGGCTGCCACGCGCTGGGCAAACAGGTGCAGCGCCGCCAGCTCGGCCGGCGGCAGATCGAAGATGTAGTCCACCTCCCGCTTCGGAATAACGAGCGTGTGCCCCTCCACGAGCGGCGTAATGTCGAGAAAAGCCAGGTGGTGCTCGTCTTCGGCAACCTTATAAGCGGGCAGCTCGCCGGCCACGATGCGGGAGAAAATGGAAGCCATATTTTCTTATGAGTGAGAGGTGAGGGTGAGAGGTGGTACGGCAGCCAGGATGAGCGGGCTGTCGTGTTGGGCAGACTGCACGAAAAGCTCCGGCGGTTAGTCTACGAACTTACCGCAAAAACGAAGAGGTGAGGCCCAAACCGGGTCTCACCTCTCACTTCTGATTTCTCGCTGCTAAAACGCTAGCGGCTGATTTCCAGCACCTGGAACTGCAGCTTGCCAGCCGGCACCGTTATTTCGGCCGTGTCGCCGACCGACTTGCCCAGCAGGCCCCTGCCGATGGGCGACTTAACGGAGATTTTGCCAGAGGCCAGGTTGGCTTCTTCCTCGGCTACCAACGTGTAGTCGAGCACCATGTTGTTCTTGAGATTTTTGAGCTTCACTTTGCTCATAATCAGCACCTTGCTCAGGTCGAGGTTGGTTTCGTCGAGCAGGCGGGCATTGCCCAATACTTCTTCCAGCTTGGATATTTTCAACTCCAATAGCCCCTGGGCATCTTTGGCAGCGTCGTACTCGGCATTCTCGCTTAGGTCGCCCTTGTCGCGCGCCTCGCGCAGGTCGTCGGCGGCCTTGGCCCGGCCCCGGATTTTGAGGTCCTGGAGCTCAGTCTTGAGCTTCTGAAGGCCTTCGGGGGTATAGTAGTTGATGGTAGACATGACATGGGTGGAATTAGCTCAAAAAAATAAGGAGAACGGCCAGCGTGGCTGGCCGTTCTCCCCTTGGTAGGTGCTGGCAAATATACGAAAATCGGCGACTCTATGACTGCGGGGAGGAAGAGCGTCATTCCGAGCGCAGCGAAGAATCTCGCGTGCTGACGTTGCAACAGTTGTTCGATGACTTCACGCGCAATTCTTCGCTGCGTTCGGAATGACGCTCCTTTTCCTCTTTCAGCCCCTCACTTCTTCACTCGGCTAAAAAAGCCGCCAGCTTGCGGGCCAGCACGGCATTGATGCGCTCATAGCTCTGAACCGTCCAGCCGCCGATGTGGGGCGCGAGCACCACGTTGGGCGCCGTGCGCAGGTAATCGAAACGGGCTTGCTGCCCAGGCGTGAGGGTGGTGGGCTTCTCGTTTTCGAGCACGTCGAGGGCTGCGCCGCGAATTTGGCCGGTGCGCAGGCGGCTCACCAGCGCAGCGTGGTCGAGCACTTCGCCCCGGGCCGTGTTCAGCAGCCAGACGGCATTCGGGAAGCCGGCCAAAAACTCCTCGTTCACGAAATGGTGGTTGGCCGCCGAGTACGGAATGTGCAGACTCAGCACTTCGGCGCGGGCTTGCAATTCGGCCAGCGGCACCAGCGTGGCGTACTCGTCGGGCGGGCAGGTGGGGTCGGAGTCATGGGCCAGCACCGTGCAGCCAAAGGCACTGAGGCGGCGCGCAAACGCCCGGCCCATGTGCCCGTAGCCCAGCAGCCCCACGGTTTTGCCGCCCAGTTCTTCGCCCCGGTTGGCCTCGCGGTGCCACTGCCCGGCCCGCACCTCGGCATCGGCCCGCGGAATATGACGGAACAGCGCCAGCAGCAGCCCCACGGCGTATTCGCCCACCGCGTCGCGGTTGCCCTCGGGGGCGTTGAGCAGCGTTACGCCCGCGTCGGCCATGGCCTGTTCATCAATATTATCGACCCCGGCCCCGGCCCGGCACACGTAGCGCAGCTGCGGACCGTAGGCCAGCAGCTCGCGCGTAACATGCAGCTTCGAGCGCACCACCAGTCCCTCGTAGGGGTGGGCGGCCAGCGCAGCGGGTACCTCGGTGGCCGTCAGGTTGGGGCGGTAGTGCAGCGTCAGGCCCAGCGGCTCCAGGTAGTCCGGCAGGCTGGAGTGCATTTCGTCGATGACGAGGCAGAGGGACATCGTTTTCAGGTAAGTAGGGAGGTTGATGGAAGGCATCCGGCCAGGGCCTCACGCTGGGCCTTATCTACTCGGTGCAGAACTCCAAGGAGAAGATGTAGGCACCTCACGTGTGCCTCACCCCCTACGCCGCTTCATGCGCGGAATGAAAAAGGAGAGGGGGCTAGGGTTAGCTTAATATCCATGATAGACAGTTGCAACTAAACTATCCGGTCCCATCGCAACTGCGATTTCGTGAGAAGCAAGGGAGGAGGTCGCATACACGTAGACAGTACCTGGTTGTTGCAGGCGAGGTTCTGTTCGTTTAGGCGGACCCATAATACTTAAAACCTGATGGCGGTTCATTCCAATTTCTACCCGGTGGGAATTACTAGAATTACGTGCTGCCTGCTCCACATCAGGACCAGAGAAGAAAACAAAATAAATAGCAAATATTCCGAGTAACAGCACTCCAAATGCTGCTACTAAACCCCCGAGTGCCCAGCGTGAAATATTGCTCATGAATAATGAATAGTTAAAATGCTTCAGCAATTGCCACTTTATGAGCACCGTTAGGCGCACGTGAGAAAGTGCGCTTTCTACAGCGTCTTATCTGCCGCCACTCGGTTGGTCAGGTCCACGAAATCGGCCACGCTGAGCTGCTCGGCCCGCAGGTCGAACACGGCGTCCGTGGTGGTTTCGGGGGGCATGCCGAAAGGTTTGAGGGCGTTGCGCAGGGTTTTGCGGCGGGTCTGGAAAGCCTGTTTCACGACCCGGAAGAATAGCTTTTCGTCGCAGGCCAGCTGCTCGGTATCGTTGCGGGTGAGGCGGATGACGGCCGACTGCACCTTGGGCGGCGGGCTGAACACGTGCGGCGGCACCGTGAACAGGTAGTCAATCGTGTAGAAAGCCTGCAGCAGCACGCTCAGGATGCCGTAGGTTTTTGAGCCCGGGCCGGTGGCCAGGCGGTCGGCTACTTCCTTCTGGAGCATGCCCACGCTCTCGCGCACCTGCTGGCGGTGGGCCAGAATCTGGAAGTAAATCTGGGTGCTGATGTTGTAGGGAAAGTTGCCGATGATGCTCAGCGGCTGCTCGCCGTAGAGCGCCGTCAGGTCCATTTTCAGGAAGTCCTGGGAGTAAATCCGGTCCTCGAGGGCGGGGTAGTGCTTCTGCAGGTAGGTCACCGAGTCACGGTCAATTTCCACTACGGCCGTCTCGTATTCCGGGTGCAGCAGCAGCGTCTGGGTCAGCACGCCCATGCCGGGCCCGATTTCGAGCACGTGCTTTACGCCGTCGGGCAGGCGCAGGGCCTCCACGATGTTGCGGGCAATGTTGGGGTCGTTGAGAAAGTGCTGACCGAGGTGCTTTTTGGCTTTAACGAAATCCATTCTGGAGAAGTGAGTGGCGGAGGGGCAGGTAATTAGGTTGGCCGGACGTTGGCAGAGAAATAGGCCGTCATGCTTCATCTGGCGTCCGCGAAGCCGAAGCATCTCTACCGTTTCGTTGTTTTCAGCAAAAGCTAGCCAGAGGTAGAGATGCTTTGGCTTCGCATAGCATGACGTTCTTGCAAAGCATCAAACTTCCTACCTTCACGGCCAAAGATACGCCGCGGCCGGTCGTTTCGGCCGGTGCTTCATCCCAGTTCTATCCCGCCCATGTCCCTGACCCTCGCCTACGCCGCCGATTTTCCTGCTACTGCCAGCACGGCCTTCATCCTGCCCGCCGGCACCACCGAGTTGCCCGTAACGGCCGCCGCCGACCTGCCCGAAGCCGCCCGTAGCTACGTGGCCGCCCAGTTGGCCGCTGATGAGAAACTGGTTGTCGTCAACCAATATAGTCACCACCATTACTATATAGTAGCCGAGGACAAGAAGACGCCGGCCCTGGGCCTGGAGGCGCTGCGCAAAGCCGGCCACAAGCTGCACGCCCACCTCAAGGCCGATAAGGTGGAGGAGTTGTTCATCTGCAACCTCACGCCCGCTGGCGCCTCGCTGGCCCTGGCCGAAGGCATTGCCCTGACCGCCTACCAGTTCGCAGGCTACAAAACCGACGAGAAGTCCAAGCAAGCTCCCACCCTGCAACGGCTCACGCTGGTTGGCCCCGATTTGTCGGAGCAGAAGGTGGCCGAGCTGGAGGGCGTGCTGCAGGGCGTGTACCTGGCCCGCGACCTGGTGAACCGCCCTTACAGCCACCTCAACGCTACCCAGCTGGCGCATCAGTTCGAAAAGGCCGGCGAGGAAGCCGGTTTCGAGGTGGAAGTGCTGGATTTGGTACGTATTGAGGCCCTGCGCATGGGCGGACTGCTGGCCGTAAACCAGGGCAGCCCCGAGCCGCCCACGTTCAGCATTATGGAGTACAAGCCTGCTGGCGCCACCAACGCCAAGCCGATTGTGCTGGTGGGCAAGGGCGTGGTGTTCGACACCGGCGGACTCAGCCTCAAGCCCACGCCCAACAGCATGGACATGATGAAGTGCGACATGGGCGGCGCGGCCGTAGTGGTGGGTGTGCTCACGGCCCTGGCCAAAAACAAGGTTCCGCTGCACGTAATCGGGCTGGTGCCGGCCACCGACAACCGCCCTGGCGGCCCCGCCCTGGCCCCCGGCGACGTGATTACGATGTACAGCGGCCTCTCCGTGGAAGTGCTCAACACCGACGCCGAAGGCCGCCTGATTCTGGCCGACGCGCTGGCCTTCGCCAAGAAGTACGACCCCGAACTGGTGCTCGATTACGCCACGCTCACCGGCTCGGCCGCCCGCGCCATCGGCATCGAGGGCATCGTGTACATGGGCACCGCCGACGAGGACGTAATGCACGACCTCAAAAAGGCCGGCGACGCTACCCACGAGCGGCTGGTGGAATTCCCCCTCTGGGACGAGTACGCCGACCACATCAAGAGCCCCATTGCCGACATGACCAACCTGGGCAAGGCCGAGGCCGGGGCTATTTCGGCAGGCAAGTTCCTGGAGCGCTACGCCGAGGGCTACCCCTGGGTCCACTTCGACATTGCCGGCCCCGCCTTCCTCACCGCCCCCGACTCGTACCGCGGCAAAGGCGGCACCGGCACCGCCGTACGCCTCACGTATGAGTTTTTAGTGCGTAGAGCTTAGTTTTTAGAGCTTAGTGCCTTGTTATTAGTGCTTAGGAAACACCGACAATAAGAATCCATCCTGTAACTAGGATTCCAAAACGTGCAACTAAACACTAATAGCAACGCGCTAAGCTCTAAATACATGACTTCTTCTTACACTGATTTGACAGTCTGGCAAAGGAGTCGGCAATTGGTGGGTGAGGTATACTCCTTGACCAAAGGATTTCCTAGGGAGGAAGTATTTGGGCTGACGAGCCAGATGCGGCGCAGCGCTGTTTCCGTACCATCCAACATAGCCGAAGGATGTGGACGTCAGCATCCTAAAGACTCCATCAGCTTCTTCTATATTGCCCGAGGCTCTCTTTATGAACTGGAAACCCAATTGTATCTAAGCTTCGACCAGCAGCTAATTGCTCTGCCAGAGCTAGAGGCCGTGTTGCTTCAACTTACCGATTGCAAAAAGCTACTGCACGGCTTCATCAACCACTACAAACAAAAGCTCGGTTAACGCCTACTCTGTATCCCACCCGAACAGTCTAAGCACTAACAACGAAGCACTAAGCTCTAACTAAAGAATGCTCCCACGAATTGGTATTTCCGTCGGTGACCTGGCCGGTATCGGGCCCGAGGTCATCTATAAAACCTTCCTCGACCCGCGTCTGCTTAAGTTCTGCACCCCGGTAGTGTACGGCACAGCCGCCGTGCTCTTCGACGACTTTCCCGCCGACCCCAACCACGAGCCGCTCCGGTTCCGGCAGGTACGTGAGGCGGCCGATATTGCCCCTGGTAAGCACAACGCCGTGAGCTGCTGGGAAGATGACGATGTGCAGCTCACGCCCGGCCAGCCCAGCGCGGCCAGCGGCGCGGCGGCCCGCCAGAGTCTGCTCGCCGCCGCCCGCGACCTGAAAGCCGGCCTGCTCGACGGCCTCGTTACGGCCCCCATCAGCAAGGAAAACACCCAGGCCGACGACTTCCGCTTTCCCGGCCACACCGAGTTTCTGACCAGCTTCTTCGAAGCCAAGGAGAGCCTGATGCTCCTCGTGGCCGACGAGCTGCGAGTGGCCACCGCCACGGGTCACATCCCGCTCAAGGATGTGTCCGCGCGCCTCACCAAAGAGCTACTCACCAACAAACTGCGCATCCTGCTGGCCTCGCTCAAGAACGACTTTGGTATCGAGAAGCCCCGCGTAGCGGTGCTGGGCCTCAACCCCCACGCCGGCGAAAACGGCCTGCTTGGCACTGAGGAGGCCGCCGTGGTAACGCCCGTAATCCAGCAGCTGCTCCAGAGCGGCCACCTGGTGTTCGGCCCCTATCCTGCCGACGGTTACTTCGGCACCGGCCAGTACAAGCAGTTCGACGCCACCCTCTCCCTCTACCACGACCAGGGCCTGATTCCGTTCAAAACCCTGGCCTTCGAACGCGGCGTCAACTACACCGCTGGCCTGTCCGTCATCCGCACTTCCCCCGACCACGGCACCGCCTACGGCCTCGCCGGCCAGTTCAAAGCCGATGAAACGTCGTTCCGCGAGGCGCTGTACTTGGCCTGCGAATTGGTAAAATACCGCCAAGCCGAAGCCGAAATCAAACCCCTGATTCCCGGCCCGGCCCCACGCGGCGGCAGAAGGGAATAATAGAAGGTGAGGAGGACCGTCATTCAGAGCGAAGTGAAGAATCTCGCTCGCAGTCGTCGAGCTAACAGTCCTCAACGTCAGCACGTGCGATTCTTCGCTCCGCTCTGCATGACGTTCTTTTCACCGCTTCACGCTGCTACCTGATCAACCCTATACCGAAACTTTCTTTCCAAAAACGAAAGATTGTTTGCGCATTCGGAATTACTCTTTACCTTTGCAACAGAAACGCCGGAACCACTAGGCTCCGGCGTTTTGCTTGCCCACTGGCTACCAGCTAGAAGCTATTAGTTAACAGCTTAAAAACATGCTCCTCCAGACGCCCATCGACTACCGTACTGCTCTGCGCCGCCTCGATGCGCTGGCGGCCGCTGGCGTGGACGGTAACGAGGCGCTGGAAACCGAGTTTCGGGAGCTGATTACGGCCCTCGATGTCTACGAGGGCAAGCTGGGGCTGCTGCCGATTCCGAACCTGCCCACCTCGCTGGCCGAGATGATTGAGCTCAAGCGTCAGCAGATGCGCCTCAAGCAGAAGGAGTTGGCCGAACTACTCGAAGTGCCTGCCAGCCGCCTCTCCCAAATCCTGAGCGGTAAGCGCCGCGTAACGCTCGACCTAGCTAAACGCCTTTACGAGCGGCTGGGGATACCGTCAGACTTTATTCTAAAAAACGCCTGACCCCACCCTACACTCATTATACGATTAACATACCGGGTAAAAGTGCCTACTTTTGCCCCCTTGCTACTACCTCCCGTGAAAAAGGATTCGCCCACTACCATCAATATAGCCCGGCTGGCCGATAAAACGCACCTCTTCGAGTTCGACCTCGACCGTGCCTTTTTCGAGCAGTTCGACCAGGAGCTGATTCCGGACGGCAACGTGCATGTGGACGTAACGCTGCACAAAACTGAGCGCCTGATTACCATTGATTTCGATATGAAAGGTACCGTGCGCCAGGTGTGCGACCGGAGCCTTGATGATTACGACCAGGACATCGAAACTCACGAGCAACTGCTGGTGCGCTTCGGCGACGAGAACAAGGAGCTCGACGATAATGTGCTGCAAATAACGCCCGATACCCAGGCACTGCCGCTGGCCCAGCACCTGTTCGATTTCGTGGGGCTGGCCCTGCCAATGAAGAAGCTGCACCCGCGCTTCCAGAACGAGCCCGACGACGAGCCCGACGCCAAAACCAAGCTCATCTTCACAACCCGCGGCGAAGCTGCCGACGACGACGAGGATGAATCCGACCCGCGCTGGAATGCCCTCCGCAACCTCAATTAAGCGCTAAACCCGCTTGAGTTTTCACGTTTACTTTTTTCATTTTTTCACTGTTTTCTTCTCATGGCTCATCCTAAACGCCGGACCTCCTCCGCCGCCCGCGACAGACGTCGCAGCCACTACAAGCTCACCCCTAAAGCTGTAACCCTCTGTGCCAACACCGGCGAGCTGCACTTGCGCCACAAGGCCTACGTAGTTGACGGCGACCTGTACCTGAACGGCAAAGTTGCCATCAAGAACTACGCCCCCGTAGCCGCCGCCGCGCCGCTCGACAGCGACGACGAATAGCCTTCTTTTGTAGCTGATAGCTGTTAGCTGTTAGCTGTTAGCTGTTAGCTCTTGTCAAAAAAACAGAAGCTAACGGCTAACAGCTATTGGCTAATAGCTATTGGCTAATAGCTCAACCAACATCCCGACCCTCTTGACTTTTCTTTCATGAAGATAGCTCTGGACGCAATGGGGGGTGATTTCGCTCCCCAAGCCGCCGTCGACGGGGCCGTGCTTGCCGCTCAGCAGCTGGCAGGCAAGGCTGAGATTGTGCTTATTGGTCAGGAGGAAGCCGTGCGGCCGCTGCTGGTTGCGCACGGGACCGCCGCCGCCGGCCTCACCCTGGTGCCCGCCTCCCAAATAATTGAGATGGGCGAGCATCCGGCCAAAGCCTACCAGCACAAGCAGGATTCGAGTATTGCCGTGGGCTACCGCATGCTGGCCGCCCGCGAGGTGGAGGCGTTCTGCTCGGCCGGCAATACCGGGGCCATGCTCGTGGGGGCCATGTTCAGCGTAAAGGCCGTGCCCGGCGTACTGCGTCCTGCTATTGCCAACTTCGTTCCCAAGCTACACGGCGGCACCTGCATTATGCTCGATGTGGGCGCCAACGCCGACTGTAAGCCCGAAATGCTGGAGCAGTTCGGCGAGCTGGGCTCCCTGTATGCCCAGTATGTGCTGGGCATCGAGCGACCCAAGGTAGGCTTGATGAACCTGGGTGAGGAAGAGGGCAAAGGCACGGCTGCAACCCAGGCCGCCCACCAATTGCTCAAAGTCAACCCGCATATCAACTTCATCGGTAATATCGAGGGCCGCGACCTGTTCAACGAGAAAGCCGATGTAATTATCTGCGACGGTTTTACGGGCAACGTGCTGCTGAAAATGGCTGAGTCGGTGTACGATGCGCTGGTTGATAAAAACTTCCACGATCCGTTTTTCGAACAGTTCAACTACGAGTCGGTGGGCGGGTCGCCCATCCTGGGCGTCAACGGCAATGCCATCATTGGGCATGGCGTGAGCACTCCCAAAGCCATCTGCAATATGCTGCTGCAAGGGTATCAAATGGCCTCGGCCGGCATTGCCGACCAAATTAAAGCTACTTTCAAGTCCTGATTTTCGGCTTAGTCCGGTTTCCTTTGGGGAGGCCGGACTTTTTGCGGCACCTTCTATTATCCCTTTACCCCACTCATGAAGATTACCGCCGCCATTTCCGGGGTGGGTGCTTACGTGCCCGATTACGTGCTTACCAACCAGGAACTGGAAACATTGGTTGACACGACCAATGAGTGGATTCTGAGCCGCACGGGTATTCAGGAGCGGCACATCCTGAAGGGTGAAGATCAGGGCACCTCGGTGATGGGCATAAAAGCGGTGGAAAACCTGCTGGCCAAAACCGGGGTAGCCGCCGCCGACATTGACCTGATCATCTGCGCCACCACCACCCCCGACCTGGTGTTTCCGGCCACAGCCAATATTATTTCGGCGGCCGTGGGCGCCACCAAGGCCTTCAGCTTCGATATGCAGGCGGCCTGTTCGGGCTTCATGTACGCACTGGCCACCGGAGCCCAGTTTATTGCCACCGGCACCTATAAGAAGGTAGTAATAGTGGGGGCCGATAAGATGTCGAGCATCATCGACTACACCGACCGCTCCACCTGCATCATCTTCGGCGACGGGGCCGGGGCCGTGCTGCTCGAACCCAACCACGAGGGCCTGGGCCTGCTCGACCAAGAGCTGCACTCCGACGGCAACGGCGAGCAGTACCTGCACCAGAAAGCCGGTGGCTCGCGCCGTCCGCCTTCGGCCGAAACCGTGGCCAACCGGGAGCATTACGTGCATCAGGAAGGCGCGGCCGTGTTTAAGTTTGCTGTAAAAAACATGGCCGACGTAGCGGCCCAGGTAGCGGAGCGCAACGGCCTCACGGCCGAAACCATCGACTGGCTGGTGCCTCACCAGGCCAACAAGCGCATTATCGATGCTACGGCCCACCGCGTTGGTATCGGTCCCCAGAAGGTAATGCTCAACATCCATCGTTACGGCAACACCACCAACGGTACCATTCCGCTCTGCCTCTCCGACTACGAGCAGCAGCTGCGCAAGGGCGACAACCTCATCATAGCCGCTTTCGGTGGTGGCTTCACCTGGGGCGCGCTCTACCTGAAATGGGCATACGATGGTGCCGCTGGCACAATTAAAAATTGAGAATTAAGAATTTAAAGTTGGCTGACTGCCCGCTCAAAAAGAGGTAGTAAGTCAATCCCGCCCTCTCAATTTTTAATCCTTACTTTTAATTTTTAATTCAGAAAATGGCCACTACCGCAGATTTCCGCAACGGGCTCGTAATCAACTACAACAACGAGCTGCACGTCATCACCGAATTTCAGCACGTGAAGCCCGGTAAGGGCCCGGCGTTTGTGCGTACCAAGATGCGCAACATCAAAACCGGCCGCACCCTCGATAACACCTTCAATGCGGGTGTGAAAGTAGAAACGGCCCGCGTGGAGCAGCGCCCCCACCAGTACCTGTTCAAAGATGATTACGGCTTCACGTTCATGGACAATGCGACCTTTGAGCAAGTGGTACTGCCCGAAGCCATGGTGCCCTTCGCCGACCTGATGAAGGAAGGCCAGGAGGTTGGCATCCTGTTCCACGCCGAAACCGAGCAGCCCCTCACGGCCGAGCTGCCGACTACCGTGGAGCTGGTGGTAACCTACACCGAGCCCGGCCTGAAGGGCGACACGGCCACCAACACCCTCAAGCCCGCCACCGTCGAAACGGGAGCCCGCATTCAGGTGCCGCTGTTCGTTGATACGGACACCAAGATTCGGATCAAAACCGCCGACTACAGCTACGTCGAGCGAGTTAAGTAACGCACGTCAACAATCCACCGGCCACGCCTTTTCCTTTGCCATGAAAGCCCAAGAACTCCAGGACCTGATTGATTTCATCGCCAAATCGGGCCTCAACAAGGTCAATATCGAAACCGAAGAGTTTAAAATTTCGGTACAGCGCGACCCCAGCACCAAAACCGTGACGATGGCCGCGCCAGCCGCTGCGCATGCTCCGGCTCCTGCTCCGGCCGCTCTTCAGGCGGCCCCGGCTGCTGCCCCCGCCCCTGCGGCCGCCGAAGCGCCCGCTCCGGCCGCCAGCAGCGCCACGCCCCTGAAGTCGCCGATGATTGGCACGTTCTACCGCAGCAGCACCCCCGAAACGCCGGCTTTCGTGCAGGTGGGCGATATGGTGGAGAAAGGCCAGGTTATCTGCATCATCGAGGCCATGAAGCTCTTCAACGAAATAGAAGCCGAGCAGTCGGGCCGCATCGTGAAAGCACTGGTGGAAAACGCCTCGCCCGTTGAGTACGACCAGCCGCTGTTTTTGATTGAAGCAATTTAGGTCAATTAAAAATTAAGAATTAAAAGTTAAAAATGGATTACGCCGCACGTCTTGGCCAACTTCATTCTTTCAATTTTTGATTTTTCACTTTTAATTTTTAATTGAAAAAACCGTGTTCAAAAAAATACTAATTGCTAACCGGGGCGAAATTGCGCTGCGCGTGATTCGGACCTGCAAAGAAATGGGCATCAAGACGGTGGCCGTGTACTCGACAGCCGACAAAGAGAGCCTGCACGTGCGCTTCGCCGACGAGGCCGTGTGCATCGGCCCGCCCCCTTCGGCCCAGAGCTACCTGAGCATTCCGACGCTGATTGCAGCCGCCGAAATCACCAACGCCGACGCCATTCATCCGGGCTACGGGTTCCTGAGCGAAAACGCCGAATTCTCGCGTGTGTGCCACGAGAACGGCATCAAGTTCATCGGCGCTTCGCCCGACATGATTAACCGCATGGGCGACAAGGCTTCGGCCAAAGCCACCATGATTGCCGCCGGCGTACCCGTGGTGCCCGGCTCGGTGGGGTTGCTCGAATCGGTGGAGCAGGGCAAGCAGATTGCGGCCGAAATCAAGTACCCGGTTATCATCAAGGCGACGGCCGGTGGTGGCGGGCGCGGCATGCGCATCATCAACTCCGAAGACGAGTTCGAGAAGGCCTGGAACGACGCCCGCACCGAGTCGAAAGCCGCTTTCGGCAACGACGGCATGTACCTGGAGAAGTTTGTGGTGGAGCCCCGCCACATCGAAATTCAGGTGTGCGGCGACCAGTTTGGCCACGTCTGCCACCTCTCCGAGCGCGACTGCTCGATTCAGCGCCGCCACCAGAAGCTGGTGGAGGAGGCTCCCTCCCCTTTCATGACCGACGATTTGCGCGAGCGGATGGGCGCGGCGGCCATTGCCGGCGCTTCGGCCATTGGCTACGAGGGCGTGGGTACCATCGAGTTTCTGGTGGACAAAAACCGCGACTTCTACTTCATGGAGATGAACACCCGCATTCAGGTGGAGCACCCCGTGACGGAGGAAGTGGTGAACTACGACCTGATTAAGGAGCAGATTAAGGTGGCGGCCGGCATCCCGATTTCGGGCGCCAACTACTTCCCCCAGATGCACGCCATGGAGTGCCGCATCAACGCCGAAGACCCGGCCAACAACTTCCGGCCTTCACCAGGCAAAATCACGACCCTGCATATTCCGGGCGGCCACGGCGTGCGGGTGGATACCCACGTGTATGCCGGCTACCAGATTCCGCCCAACTACGACTCCATGATTGCCAAGCTCATCACGGTAGCTCAGAGTCGGGAGGAGTGCATTGTGAAGATGAAGCGCGCCCTGAGCGAGTTCGTGGTGGAAGGCGTGAAAACGACCATCCCCTTCCACCTGGCCCTGATGGACAACGAGCAGTTCAAAGCCGGCGACTTCACGACCAAATTCCTCGAAACTTCCTTCGACTTTTCGCAGCTGAAATAGCCGATAGTATCGGACCTATTAAGCGGGCTGCCTCCAACCGGAGGCAGCCCGCTTTTTTGTTGCAGGAATTGGAAGTCGCACTGCAAAGCAACAGGGCACCGTTTAATGCAAATATAACATTACTCATTTTCGCAGTACACAATATTTACTCAAACAGGCTAACACAACATCATTATGATATCAAAAACGAACTTTTTTGGGTAGGTGATTACTTACTATTAATTTAGTTAAGGCCCGAATAATATTGCACAATTCCCATTCGAAGGCTTTATACTTGTGGTGTTCTACTACTTATAACCAAAACACCACCCGTATGAAAAACCTATTTACAGCGGCCTCCCTGGCGGGGCTGCTTGCGGCTGGCTCATGGTTGAGCTCGTGTACCAAGGAAAGCATGGAGCCCGCTGCCTCCGCTTCTACTCCGCTGACCACCAAATCGTCGTCGGATGCCACAATTGCCAACGGGGTGATGATGCAGGGTTTTTACTGGGATGTGCCGATGAGCACCGCCGCCGGCACTTGGTGGCAGAACCTGGGCGCAAAGGCCAGCGAGCTGAAAGCGGCTGGCATTACGGCCCTGTGGATTCCGCCGGCTTACAAAGGCAGCAGCAAGTTCGATGTCGGCTACGGTGTATACGACCGGTACGACCTGGGCGAGTTCAACCAAAAAGGCACCGTAGCAACCCGTTATGGCACTATCGGGCAGCTGCAGTCGGCCATTGGGGCGCTGCACGGGCAGGGCATTCAGGTGTACGAGGATATGGTGATGAACCACCTGACCTCGGCCGACAACCAGGAGCTGGCCAACAACCAGTACAACGTGTATACCAGCTTCACCTACCCCGGCCGCAACAACACCTACAGCAACTACCAGTGGCACTGGTACAACTTTTCGGCCACGCAGCAAGCCCCCAACAACGGCTGGTACCAGTGGGCGGCTTACGATTTTCAGCCCTACGCCAACAACGACGCCTACGACAACCTGCTGGGCTCGGAAATCCGCTACAACGACCTCAATAACGCCAACGAAACCATCAACTGGAGCAACTGGATTACCACCAAGCTTAACCTGGATGGCTACCGCCTCGACGCCACCAAACACATCCAGACGACTTACCTGAACCGCTGGCTGGATAACGCGAAAACCAGCGGCCGTTTTGTCGTGAGTGAGGCCTGGTTCCGAAATCTTTCCGACATGAATAACTACGCCGCTGCCACCGGGGGCCGCACCAGCCTCTTCGATGTGCCGCTGCACTACACCTTTGCCGACATGAGCAACGGCAACGGCAGCTGGGACATGCGTGGCCTGCAGTTCGCGGGTTTCACCGAGGCCAACGGGGCGCTTTCGGTTTCATTTGTGGATAACCACGACACCGACCATACGACCGGCGCGTTGTTCTCGCCGGTTTCCAACCTGAAGATGCTGGCTTACGCTTACATTTTGACCCGCGAAAAGGGTTACCCCTGCGTGTTTTACAAGGATTACTACGAGTACGGCCTGGGCGCCCAGCTCAAGAAGCTCATGCAGATCCGGCAGGCCAATGCCTACGGGGCGGCCACCGAGTACACCAGCACCAACGACGCCGACGTGTACGCCTACTCCCGCGCCGGCGACGCTACCCACCAGGGCCTGCTGCTATTGCTGAACGACGGCATCTCCGGCCGCAGTAAGGGCATCACGACGCCCTTCAAAAACGCCACCCTCACCGACCAGACCGGCAACATAAGCGGCAACATAAGTGGCACCATCACGACCAATGCCAGCGGCTACGCCACCTTCTCGGTACCGGCCCGCGGCTACGCCGTATGGGCGCCCACCGGCGGCACCACCACGCCCCCGCCCACCGGCGGCACTACCACGGCCGTGACATTCAACGTGACCTACAGCAACACCACCAGCGGCCAGGATGTGTACGTGGTGGGTAGCACGGCTCAACTTGGCTCCTGGAATGCAGCCAACGCCAAGAAGCTCAGCGGCGCGGCTTACCCCAAATGGAGCGGCACCGTGAACCTAATCAGCGGTACGGCCGTGCAGTACAAGTATCTGCGCAAAGACGCGGCCGGCAACGTGCTGTGGGAAGGCGGCGCCAACCGTGCCTTCACGCCCAGCAGCACCACCGCTACTCGCACCGATACGTGGCAGTAACCTGCTGAAGTACGTTAGAGCCACATAAAAGAGGCCGGCCAATTGGCCGGCCTCTTTTATGTGATAAGACCCTATCCCTTAGCGCCACTAAGCGTTACGCCAGATATTATTTCTCGCCGCCCTGCTCGATTTCCGTTACCAGTTCACCATACCACGCCTCGCCGTACTTACGAATCAGCGGCTCCTTGAGGAATTGGTAGATGCGTACGCCCAGGGTGGCTCCAAACGAGCAGGCGGGCGAGCAGATGGTCCACCGGTCGTAGTTGAGGGCCTCGAAACCGTCGTACTTCGTGATGCGAATTGGGTACAAGTGGCAGCTGATGGGCTTTTTGAAGCTGGTGGCCCCGGCCAGATACGCCTGCTCGATGCCGCACTTGAGGATACCCCGCTCGTCGTAGAGGGCGTAAGCGCACTCCCGGTCGTTGATGGTGGTCGTGCTAAAGTCGCCTTCCCAGTCTTTAATATAGCGACCCTGCTGCTCGATGGCGGCGCGGCCGGCATCGGTAAGGAAGGGCTTGATGTTTTCGTACTCCTGGTTGAGAATGACTAGCTCCTCGGGTTCCAGGGGCGCACCCAGGTCGCCCTCCACGCAGCACGCGCCCTTGCAGGCTTCGAGGTTGCAGACGAAAAAGTTGTCCCGAACGTCGTCGGAGATGATGGTGTTTTGAATCTGAATCATGCACTGTCTGGTTTCTGGCGGAGGTCCGCGAGAAACTCCGCCGCAAAGATACCCGCAATTACACCACCGACCAGAGGATTTGTTCCGTCAGCTCGCATTGGCGATGGTGCGAATACGTGGCCAGCGCCTCCTGCTGCCCGGCCTCGCCCAAGCGCGCCATCAGGCCCGGCTCTTGCAGCAACCGCGCCACCGCCGCCCCGAACGAGGCTTGGTCGCGCAGCGCAAACAGCAGGCCGGTGCGGTTGTCGTCGAGTAGTTCGCGGGTGCCGCCGGCGGCGGCGCCCAGCACTGGCTTTCCCGCCGCCAAGGCCTCAATGGTCACCATGCCGTAGGTTTCGTTCGTGGAAGCCGTGATGGAGATATCGAGGGCACGGTAGGCTACTTCGGGCTGGGGCGTGAAGCCGCGCAGGTGTACAACGCCGGTCAGTCCCAGCTCCTGAATGCGGGCCTGCAGCGCGTCGGCGTAGGAATTGCCTTCGTTACGGGTGGATTCCCCTACCAGCAGCAGGTGCAACTGCGGGAACTTCTGGCGCAGCTCCGCCAGAGCTTCCACCACGAAATCCTGCCCCTTGCCATCGTCGAGACGGCCGATGAGGCCCATTAGCACGGCATCATCGGGCAACACCAGCTGCAGACGACGGCGGGCTTCGACGGTGGTTAGCTGCTCGTCAGCGAATTTCTCCAGTTCTACGCCCAGCGGTACTACGTGCAGCTTTTCGGGAGTCAATCGGGTTTTTTCCAGTACCTGCCGGGCCAGGCCGGGCAGCGGGGCCAGCCAGGCCGCCAGCGCCCGGTAACGTAGCGTGTGCAACAGGCCGCGCTTGGCCAGGCCCAACTGCATATGTTGCTGATAAACCAGCGGCAGCTTAGGCAGATACAGCCGCTTACAGAGCACGGCCAAGCCCAGGTCGCCGTTGCGGCTGATGAGCAGCGCCCGCGTCCCAAATACCCGCAGGGACCCGGCCAGGCGACCGGCAGCCGGCACGTCGAGGGCTTTCCAGGGGTTTTCGAGCGTTACGACAGCTACGCCCAGTTCGGCGGCGCGGGCGGCCAGCGGCGAGTTGGCGCGGGTAACCACCTGCACCGGCCAGCCCCGCGTCTGCATCCAGCCCGCAAACCGGGCCGTGTTCAACTCCAGCCCGCCCCAACTATCGGAGAGGCATAGGATGGAGAGGGGGAAGGGGGCGCGGTCGGTGGGGTTCATGACACGAAGATATGGTTAGGTTTCCTTCCCCCGCCCGAAAGCCTTACCTTTGCTAACAAGCCAACCGGCTTAGTTTTCCGCTGCTGACTACCGAATATGGGACTCGATTATCACGCTCTACTGAACCCCTCGCAGGCCGCTGCCGTGATGCAGATTGAAGGCCCCTGCATGATTATTGCCGGCGCCGGCTCGGGCAAAACCCGGGTGCTCACCTACCGCATCGCCAACCTACTGGAGCAGAACGTCAACCCGTTCAATATCCTGGCCCTCACCTTCACCAACAAGGCCGCCAAGGAGATGCGCGCCCGCATCGAGAAGGTCGTCGGCCCCGAGGCCAAGAACCTATGGATGGGCACGTTCCACAGCGTTTTTGCTCGCATCCTGCGCTCCGAGGCCGATAAGATCGGTTATCCCCGCTCGTTCACCATCTACGACACCCAGGATTCCAAGACGCTGATTGGCCAGATTCTGAAAGAACTGGAGCTGGATGACAAGATGTACAAGCCCAACATGGTGCTGAGCCGGATTTCGGGGGCTAAAAACAAGCTAATTTCGGTGCAGCAGTACCTCCAGGACCCGGTGATAAAGCAGGACGATGAGGCAGCCATGCGGCCCAAGCTGGGCGTGATTTACCAGCAGTATGCCAACCGCTGCTTTAAGGCCGGGGCCATGGACTTCGACGACCTGCTGTACCAAACCAACGTGCTGTTCAAGGACCATCCCGATGTGCTGAACAAGTACCAGAACATGTTTAAGTACGTGATGGTGGACGAGTACCAGGACACCAACTACTCTCAGTACCTGATTGCCCGTAAGCTGGCGGCAAAGGAGCGCAACATCTGCGTGGTGGGCGACGACGCCCAGAGCATTTACGCCTTCCGCGGTGCCGATATTCAGAACATTCTCAACTTCGAGAAGGACTACCCCGAGCTGCAGGTATTCAAGCTGGAGCAGAACTACCGCTCGACCCAGAACATCGTGAAAGCGGCCAACTCGGTTATCAAAAATAACCAGGCCCAGCTGCGCAAAGATGTGTTTTCTGACAACGAGGAAGGCCCGCTGATTGAGGTGTTCAAGGCTTCCTCCGACAACGAAGAGGGCAAGCTGGTGGCCCAGAGCATCTACGAGGACAAGATGAACCACCATCTGTCCTACGACAACTTCGCTATTCTGTACCGCACCAATGCCCAGAGCCGGGCCATGGAAGAAGCCCTGCGCAAGCTCGGTATCAAGTACAAAATCGTGGGCGGCCTGAGCTTTTATCAGCGTAAGGAAATCAAGGATTTGGTGGCCTACCTGCGCCTCACGGTGAACCCCAACGACGAGCAGGCGTTGCGCCGGGTTATCAACTACCCCAAGCGCGGCATCGGCGACACCACGCTTGCCAAGCTCATCAACGCGGCCGAAGAAGCCAACCACACCATCTGGGAGGTCGTCAGCAACGCCGATAAGTTTCTGCCCACCCGCACCGCCAACCCGATTGTCGATTTCTCGGAGAAAATAAAGGCCTACACCGCCGTGGCGGCCAAGGAAGATGCGTTTGAGGCGGCCAAGTTCATCGCCAAGAACTCGGGCATGATCGAGGAGCTGTACTCCGACAAGAGCATCGAAGGGCTGAGCCGCTACGAGAACATCCAGGAACTACTCAACGGCATCAAGGCCTTCGTGGAAGACCCCGAGCGCGAGGACAAAACGCTCGGCTCCTTCCTGCAGGATATTGCCCTGGTGACGGACTCGGACCTCAAGGACGCGGCGCAGGAGGGCGAGCAGGTGACGATGATGACCATTCACTCGGCTAAGGGCCTGGAGTTCCGCAACGTGTACATCGTGGGCCTGGAGGAAAACCTGTTTCCGAGCCAGATGATGATTACCTCGCGGGCCGATTTGGAGGAGGAACGCCGGCTGTTCTACGTAGCCATCACGCGGGCCGAGAAGAAGCTGACGCTGAGCTATGCCACCTCGCGCTACCAGTGGGGCAACCTGCGCAGCTGCGAGAAAAGCCGGTTTCTCGACGAAATCGACCCGATATATGTCGACTTCAAGTTCTCGGCCGGCCCTGGGCCCGACCGCACCGGACCGGGCGAGTCGCCCTTTGGCCATGTGTTTGAGCGGCGCTCCAACCTGGTGCCCACCCCGCCCCGAAAGAACGCCGCCACCAAGTACGTGGCCCCCGCCGACTTCGTGCCCTCCGACACGAGCAAGCTGGAAACCGGCCAGCGCGTGGAGCATCCCAAGTTCGGTTTCGGCAAGGTTACCAGCCTCGAAACCGTTCAGGGTTCCACCAAGGCCATTATTCAGTTCGAGGAAGTAGGCGAGAAAACGCTGTTGCTGAGCTTCGCCAAGCTGCGGGTGCATTAGCGGTTGGTTCGGCTTGATTCGGTTGCTTTGCGTTACTTTTAGAAAGACGCAACGCGGCCGCCTGGCCCATGTGGCCCCTACCCAGCTTTGTCCGGCTGGCTTCTGTGCAAAACGCACTACCAGCGGCGCGCGGTTTGGCGTATATTTGACCTTTCGAATACCATTTTCATGACCCTCCCTTCTCTTCATAAACACGAGCTGCTCCAGCGCGAATACGGCCAGAGCACGTTCATCCTCGTGCAGCAGCTGGCCAGCATCGAGGACCGCGACGAGCGGACCCGCCGGGCCCAGCAGATTGTTCAGCTCATCTTCCGCATTCAGCCCACGCTGCGCGACCAGCCCGACAGCCAGGCCAAGGTCTGGAACCACATCTTTGAAATGGCCGATGGCGAGCTGGACGTGGACGCGCCCTTCACGCTGGCCGCTCAGGTAAACCTGGGGCCGCCCAAGCGCCTCGCCTACCCTGCCAAAGGCCCCAAGTTCCGGGCCTACGGACAGGCCGTGGAGCAACTCGTGGCGCAGGCCCTGACGCTGGAAGATGAGACCGAGCGCGAGCAGGCCGCCATCATCATCGGCCGCACCATGAAGTTCCTGTACCGTTCCCACAACAAGGAAAACGCCAAGGACCTCACCATTATTAAGCACCTGCGCGAGCTGTCGGGCGGCGAGTTGAGTCTCGACCCCGACCGCGTACAGAACGAAAACCTGTTCGAGTTTGCCGCTACCACCGGCGGCCGGCAAGCGGCTTTTATCGTGCCCCAGCCTCGCCAGGAGCGCGACGGCGGCGGCAACCGCCGCAGCGGCGGTAGTGGTGGCGGCAATAGCAGTAGTGGCAGCGGTAACCGGCGCGACAAGCAGCGCCGTGGCGGCCGTAAAAACCGCAACGAGCCTCAGCAGCCTCCGCAGTAGGGCTTTGTGAAGCTATTAGCTGTTAGCTGATAGCTCTTTCAATTCCTGGCTCCTGCCAATCTAGTATCGAACATCAAGCTTACAGCTGTCAGCTGTCAGCTAACAGCTTAACACATGGCCTCCTTTGAAGTAATTGGCGGTAAGCCGCTGCGTGGTGAAATTGTGCCCCAGGGCGCTAAAAACGAAGCTCTCCAGATTCTGTGCGCGGTGTTGCTGACCAGCGAGCCGGTCACCATCAGCAACGTGCCCGACATCCGCGACGTGAACAAGCTCATCGAGCTGCTGCGCGATTTGGGCGTAAAAGTGGGCAAGTTGTCCTCCGACTCTTACCGGTTTCAGGCTGACAACGTGAACCTGGCCTACCTCGACACGCCCGAGTTTATTGCCCAGGCCGGGTCATTGCGTGGTTCGGTGATGATTCTGGGGCCCATGCTGGCCCGCTTCGGACGCTGCCAGCTGCCCAAGCCGGGCGGCGACAAAATTGGCCGCCGGCCGATGGACACGCACTTTCTGGGCCTCGAAAAGCTGGGCGGCAAGCTCACGCTCGAAGGCAAAGACTTCTACCGCATCAAGGCTGACAACGGCCTGACCGGCGCCTACATGATGCTCGATGAGGCATCCGTTACGGGCACGGCCAACATCGTGATGGCCGCTGTGCTGGCCAAGGGCACGACAACCGTTTACAACGCCGCTTGCGAGCCGTATTTGCAGCAGCTCTGCAAAATGCTGGTCCGCATGGGCGCGAAAATCAACGGTATTGGCTCCAACCTGCTCACCATTGAGGGCGTGGAACAGCTCGGCGGCACTGAGCACCGCATGCTGCCCGACATGATTGAAATCGGCTCCTTCATCGGGCTGGCCGCCATGACGGGTTCCGAAATCACCATCAAAGACTGTCAGATTGCCGAACTGGGCCTCATTCCCGATACCTTCCGCAAGCTGGGCATCCAGCTCGAATTCCGCGGCGACGACATCCACATTCCGGCCCAAGAGCACTACGAGATTGATACGTACCTCGACGGCAGCATCCTCACCATCTCCGACCACACCTGGCCCGGTTTCACGCCCGACCTGCTGAGCATTGTGCTGGTAGTGGCCACCCAGGCCAAGGGCACCGTCCTGATTCATCAGAAGATGTTCGAGTCTCGGCTGTTCTTCGTGGACAAGCTTATCGACATGGGGGCCCAGGTGATTCTCTGCGACCCGCACCGGGCCACCGTCATCGGTCTCAACCACCAGAAACGCCTGCACGGCATCACCATGACCTCGCCCGACATCCGGGCCGGCGTGGCGCTGCTCATTGCGGCCCTCTCGGCCGAGGGCCGGAGCGTAATTGAAAACGTGGAGCAGATTGACCGTGGCTACCAGCACATCGACCAGCGCCTTATCGCCCTTGGCGCCCAGATCCGGAGGCTGTAGATAGCCGACTGTTGATCAGTTATTAATGCCGAAACAAGTACTGTTAGACTTGAGCCGCCCGGTTCCTACTATGTGGGGCCGGGCGGTTTTTTTGACCGGTAGGCAGCAGGTTACCTTCCGGCGGGTTGGGTATGAAGGGCAAGCGCTAACCGCTTTGTCCAGTCACACATCATAAAAATCCTGCCGTATGCGTATCCCGATATTGTTGTGGTTGAGTTTGACAGTAGGGCTGCTGAGTTGTGGTAACAGCCAGCGCATGGAAGCGCCAATGGCTGAGGTCGCGTCCGACGCCGAAGTAAGTGGCGAGATGTCTGCCGAGGAAGAAGCCGCACCGGCTGCAACAATCAAGTTCACTCCGCCCGTCGTAAACGCGGCCCCGGCCGATGAGTCCAACTCCGCTATTCCAGCCGCCAACCGCAAGCTGGTCTACCAGGCAACGGTACGCATGAAGGTGGCCGACCTAGCCCGCGCCAACCAGCGCATGGATAGCCTCACGCGGGCTCTTGGGGCTTTCGTGGAAGGAGCTTCGGAGGAGCGTGAGGATACCGAGTGGCGGCACGAGATGAAGATTCGCGTGGCGCCGGCCCGCTTTCCGGCATTGCTAAGCGGACTGGGCCGTCTGGGCATCGTCGAATCCAAGCAGCTTTCCACCGACGACGTGACTACCCAGCACGCTGATGTAACGGCCCGGCTGGCATCCAAGCGGGCCCTGGAACAGCGGTATCTGGAACTGCTCAAGAAGGCCAATAAAGTGTCGGACATGCTGGAGATTGAGGAGAAGGTGGGCGAGATTCGGGAGGAAATCGAGTCCACCCAAAGCCGCCTGCGCACGCTCAACGATGAGGTAAGCTACTCCACTATTACGCTCACTTACTACCAGGAGCTCAGCCAGCGTCGGCCCGATGCGCCGATGCTGTCCTTCGGGAGCCGACTGCTCGAATCGTTCTACAGCGGCTGGGAAGTGCTCACCAACCTCATGCTGGGCCTCGTGGCGGCCTGGCCACTGCTGTTGTTGCTGACGGCCGGTATTTTGGCCTTGCAGACCTGGCGCCGACGCCGGGCCCGGCAGCCAAAGTAAGCCACCGCCAGCCGCAAGCCGCCGAGGCTGTTTAAGAGCTTGCTGATAGTGTTGCCGGCATTATGCTGAGACTGGCCTACCGACGCTGGCGGTAAAGGCACTTCAGCAGTTGGTAGATGTACCCAGATACGTATGTCCATTCAAGCAGAATGCCCCGCCAACTTTCGTTAGCGGGGCATTCTGCAGGTAGCAAAGTGAGATTGAGAGTTAGTCAACCACCAAATCGACCACCGATGTAGCTAGAGAAAGCACGATGCTGAACAGCAGTGCCGAAAGGAAGCCGCTAATCTCGAAACCTGCCATCAGGTAGCTGGCCAGCATGATAATCAGCGCGTTGATGACGAACAGGAACAGGCCCAGCGTGAGAATAGTAATGGGCAACCCAATGATTTGTAGAATGGGTTTTACCACGGCGTTGAGAACGGCCAGCACCACCACCAGAATCATGGCGTCGGTGAAGCCGCGGATGTAGGCGCCGGGCAAAAAGGTAGCCAGCAGGTACGTAACGATGGCTGAGAGAATGAATTTGAGAATGAAGCTCATGGGGTAGAAAGAGTAGTTTGGGTGAGAGAAGTACAGTATTCAGGGAGTTGAATACCATACGAGCCCCCGCTTTTTCAGTTGCCGGCACCCGGACGCTATTCTATGGCACGGGCCTTGAGGCGGCCCTGCGAAACAGCCATCCAGTTGGCCATGTGGTAGAGCAGACGCGCCCCCACTATGGCGTTCCATTCGGTGTCGCCGGGGGCCACTTCGTTCAGGTCGCACCCGATAATGGTTCGGCCTGAGCGCACTACCATGCGCAACAGGTACACGGCCTGCTCGAACTCGAGGCCCCCGGGTACGGGCGTGCCGGTGCCGGGGCAGAGCTTAGGGTCGAGCCCGTCGATGTCAAAACTCAGGTATACCTTCTGGGGCAGCTGGGCAATAATTTTCTTGCATTCTTTCTTCCACGACTTACCGCCCAGCATTTCCGACTGCAGGAAACGGTCGGCGAACAGGGCTACCCGGCCGTTGCTCTGGTCGATATAATCGGCCTCCTGCTGGCAATAGTCGCGGATGCCAACCTGCACCAGTTTTTTCACCTGCGGCAGCTGCAGGGCGTTGTGCATGATGGAGGCGTGCGAAAATTCGAAGCCCTCGTAAGCGGGGCGCAGGTCGCAATGGGCATCAATCTGCAGAATACCGAACTCCTCGTGGCGCTCGGCCAGTGCGTGCAGGTAGCCCAGCGGCGTGCTATGGTCGCCGCCCAGCACCACTACGCCTTTGCCGGCATCGAGCAGGGCACCGGTCTTGGCTTTAAGCCACTCCAACAGGGCGCGTCCCCGCTGGTTGATGCGCCCGGCGGTGGGGGCGTGCTCGGTGCGACCCTCCTCGGGCTGCCCGTCTTCGAGCCAGCCGATGTAGGCCTCAGCCAGCGGGCGTAGCTCCTGGCTTTCGGCGGCAATGGCGGCGTCGGGCTCTTCCATGGCCAGCCCCATACGCCAGGCGTCGGGCAGGTCGGGGTCGTAGAGGTCAACCTGCAGCGAGGCGGCATATATAGCCTCGGGCCCCTGGGCAGTACCAGCGCGGTACGACACAGTTACCTCCCAGGGCACGGGCACTACCACTACCTGAGCTTCCTCGGGCGTAAACGGGAGCCCAAACACCCCACCGGCGGCATCGGCGAGGGAGTTGGGGTCGAAGTTGGCAAGCTTTTCTTTGAGGGAGGAGGCCGAATTAGCCATGGCAGATTACAGGTTGAGGCGTGAAAGCAGAAGGTACAAAAGCCGGCGTTAAATGCCCGTAGAGCGAAAATCCGTTTCGCGATGGGCGAAGCGAGTGTTCCGCAAAGGAACTCGTCCGGCCCGTCGCGAAACGGATTTTCGCTCTACGGCAGTAGGGCACTTCGAAGGTACACCTAGCCGCCGAGCTGGTGGCCGCCCATGAAGTCGTACGTGCGAATGATGGCGATGATCTTGTCAAAGGTCTCGCGGTCGAAGAAGATCATAAGCGGCAGCTCCACCGAGTTTTCCTTGTCCGAAAACTGGGTTATTACCGAAAAGATAAGCGGCTGCACCATCGGATTGTCGTGCAGCAGGCTGCGCAAAGCAGCATTCATGTCGCCCTGCGGATGAGCGGGCGGGGCGCCGTAGATGCGCGCCTTGAGGATATTGGCCAGCTGCGTTACCAGCGCCCCGGTAATGATATTGCTGATTTCGAGCAGCAGCGACTCCTGCATCGGATCGATGGCAATCGAGTCGGGGGTTTGCATACGCAGGCAAACCCGCGAAAGGCGCTGTACATGCTGGCCCGAAAAAAACATGAGCGTAGTGCCGTTGAAGTCGCCCAGGATATCGGACTGAATGACTACGTGGCCGGCCTGCAGGTCACTTACTTTTTCGAGAATGCTCCGCCCCGATACAATTTCGAGGTTGGGAACTTCAAGCAGTACTTTCTCCTGGGCTACCACCGCGAACGAGTCGGCGGCGCGGGCCAGACCGATGTTCAGGATTTCGCGAATAATGTCGCGCTCCAGTTCCGTCATGTGCAATTCCATAGGGTTCAGGTGAAAGGGCAGGCCACAAGGGCAACCGGCCAGACTGCAGTACGAGAGTTATGGCCGTTTGGCTAAAAAGAGTCGGGTTAGCGCTGGCACATCGAGCACCAGGCACACTTGCCCGCTACCGAGTAGCGTTACCCCCCCAAACAGATCAATGGTATCCAGCGGCTTGCTCATGGCTTTCACCACGATGTCCTGCTGGCGTAAAAACCGGTCGACGATAAGGCCGAGCCGGCGGTTGTTGTAGTTGACAATGATGATATCCTGGCGACCCTGCAGAGTCGATTTGCGGGCCGGCGCCAGCGGCTGGTCGCCGCTCAGGTGCAGCAGCTCGCGCAACGATACCACGGGCACGTTTTCGTCCTGGAGGCGCGTAAGCAGCACCCCACCTACCACGCTGAAGCTACCGGGCATCAGCGACACCACCGAGTCGGTATGCATGAGGGGCAGGGCGTAGCTGCGCTCATCGAGCTCGAACAGCAGGGCACCCTTTACGGCAATGGAGGTAGGCAGCACCAGCGTAAAGGTGGTGCCTTCGCCCAGAACGGAATCAACGCGTAGCTGTCCACCCAGTGAATCGATGGCCAGCTTCACCACATCGAGCCCCACCCCACGGCCCGAAATTTCGGTCACCTCCTTTGCCATCGAGAAGCCGGGCTCCAGCAGGAAGGCCCGCACAGCAGCATCGTTCAGTTGGGCGGCAGCGGCCCGGGTTACCAGGCCACGCTCCACGGCCTTGCGGCGCACCTTTTCCACATCAATTCCCCGGCCATCGTCCTGCACCTGTACCAGCACATCGTCGCGCTCGGCCTGGGCCAGAAGCGTAAGCTGGCCCTCAGCAGGCTTGCCGGCCGCCTCGCGCTCGGCGGCCGTTTCGAGGCCGTGGGCAATAGCGTTGCGTACCAAGTGCAGCAGCGCATCGGTTATAATCTGCAGGATATTGCGGTCAATCTGGATGTCTTCGCCCTGCAGCGTCAGGTTTACTTCCTTGCCTTCGGCCGTAGCCACGTCGCGTACCACCCGCGGAAACTTACTGAACAGCGACCCCACGCCTACCAGGCGGGCGTCCATGATGCTATACTGCAGCTCATCGGCAATGCGCGAGAAGTGGGCGGCGGCGGCCGTTAAGGCAGGGGCGTCTATTTCGCGGCTCAGCGTCAGAATCCGGTCCCGGTCGATAATCAGCTCGCCCATCAGGTTCATCAGGTGGTCGAGCTTGCGCACCTGAATGTAGACCAGGTCGGAGAGTTCGAGCTTACGGCTAACGTCTTCCTCGTCGTCGGCTTCCTCGTCGTCGAGGTTGGGCTCTTCGCCGCGGGTGAGCCGGTCGAGGTTGTCGAGCAGCCGCTGCACGTCGGGCATTTCCTGTTGGGCGCCCGCAGCCCTAATCAACTCGCCCAGCGTATCGATGCCACCAAACAGTACCGGCACCATGCTGCCCGTGAAGGTGGCCTCCCCGTCGCGCAGCTGGCCAAACACGGTTTCCATCTGATGGGCCGCCTCGCCGATGCTGGTGTAGCCCATGGCCCGGGCGTTCGACTTGAGGTTGTGCATGAGCCGGAACAGCTCGCGTAGGGCCTGCTCATCGGCCGGGTCGCGCTCCAGCTCGCTGATGTGCCGGCTCATGGCGTCGTAGTATTCCAACGCCTCGGCCATGAAAAGCTCACGGTACTCCTGCTCCCGGTTACTCATCGCGCCACGAAAGTTGAAAACCGCCCGCCACGCACGCCCAACCAGCCTCACCAATCAGGTGGGGGCTGGCAACGAGGACAAGAAATACGGACGGGGGAAACGACACGAGGGAAGCTATTTGTAAGTCAACAGGCAGGAGGACGTCATACTGAGCATGCTCAGCATGACGTCCCTTCAACTGGCAACTGACTATTGCAGGGCGTTGCCCACAATTTCGAGCACTTTTTCTTCCGAAAAAGGCTTCACGATATACGCCGAGGCGCCGCTTTCCAGCGCTTCGTTCACAATAACCTCTTGGCCTACGGCCGAGCACATCACCACTTTCACATCGGGCTGCTCCTGGCGGATGCCGCGCAGTACGTCGAGGCCGGTGTTATCGGGCAGAATTACATCGAGCGTAATCAGGTCGGGCTTGGTTTCGATGGCCATTTCCAGGGCCTGCTGGCCATTGGCCGCCTCACCAACTACTTCGTAGCCGGCATCGGTGAGCATGTTTTTGAGCATCGTGCGCATGTAGAACGAATCGTCGACGATGAGAATGCGGTTTTTCATGGGGAAGTGAAATGCGAAGTGAGAGTGCAGGGCCTGGCCTGATGGCTGGCTTGGCCCGTTGTACGGCGACTACGGGGCTAAGATGCCGCCGCAGTGGGCAACTGCATGATTTCGGCAGGTGTCAACAGCTTTAGCATGTCGAGCACCACAATAATCCGGTCGTTGATGCGGGCAATGCCCTCAATGTATTTATCGTGAATGTTGGCCTCCTGAATGAATTCGGGCGTTTGTTCGATGGCCGACTGCGGCACCGACAATGGTTGAGGCACCTCGCGCACCACTATGCCAATAGTATAGTCTTTGGCCTCGATGGCCATGGTGTAGGTGTGGGCAGCCGGCCCCTCGGTGGCTTCGCGTAGCTGAAACCGCTCCTCCAGGTCGATTACGGCAATAATATCACCGCGCAGGTTGGCAATACCTTTCACGAACGACGGCGTTTTGGGCATGCGCGCAATGTCGGGCGTGAGGGTTACCTCCTTTACCTGCTCGATCCGGATGGCGTACTCTTCCTGCCCCAGTCGAAAAACGATAAGCTGAATAATCGGGTCGGGCGCGGCAGATTTATCGGGAGCGGGCATTAGTGGTGCGGCGTGGTGGGTATTGGGCAATCAGACTACCAGAAGTCGGGCTTCTATTTGCCCTTAGCGGCCTTGCTTTTAGGAGACTTTGCAGCCGGCTTGGCCTTGGATGCCGGGGCGGCAGCTTTACGCGGGGCCGTACTGGCGGGCTTAGCGGACGGAGCTTGGGCAGCGGCCGCTGGCCGGGCAACAGCCCGGCGGATTGCCCGACGCTCGGGTGCTGGCTCGGCG
>NZ_QVLT01000034.1 GCF_003417065.2 Hymenobacter lapidiphilus
TCCTGACTACGTTGGATAGCGGCCCGTATTGCCGAAGTTGTGCGGGCGCTGCCGTGGAGTATTTGTCCCATAAGTGCGTGCGAAATTCCAGCCCGGAAAATACACCATCTCTCCCTGGGACTATACAATTAAGGTTGCTACTCGCCCGCTTCCCGCCCATAAAACCGGTTCACAACGTAGGCCAACGCCACCAGCCCCAGGCCCACGGCGCACACGCCAGGCCACTGGTAATGGTCCCAGGCGATACCGCCGAGCAGCGAGCCGGCTGAGGCGCCGATGAAGCAAGCCGTCATGTACACGGTGTTGAGGCGGCTGCGGGCTTCGGGGCGGAGGCTGAAAATGCGGGTCTGGTTGGAAATATGCGCCATCTGTTGGCCCACGTCGAGTACTATTACACCCGCAATAAGGCCCAGCAGGTGGTAGCCGCCGAAGGTCATCAACACATAGCCACCCAGGAACAGCGCCAGCCCGACCCGCAACGCAAAGCCCGGCCCTTTGTGGTCGGCTGATTTGCCGGCGAACGAGGCGGCAAACGCCCCGGTTGCCCCGATGAGGCCGAACAGTCCGGCTACGTCGGCGTGGTAACCGTAGGCGTCGCTTTCCAGAAAGAATACCAGCGTGGTCCAGAAGGCGCTGAAGCCGCCGAACAGGCAGGCCCCGATGATGGAGGAGCGGCGCAGCACTGGCAGCTCGCGGGCCAGCGTGCCCAGCGAGCGAAGCAGGCTGCCGTAGCTGCCCGCGTAGTAGGGCTGGTTGCTGGGCAGCATCCGGGCCAGTACGGCCACGAGCACCAGCATCAGCCCAGCGCCCACCAAAAACATGGTGCGCCAGCCGAAGTGCAGCCCCACATAGCCGCTGATGGTGCGCGAGAGCAGAATGCCAATCAGCAGCCCGCTCATCACCTTGCCCACCACCCGGCCCCGCTGCTCATCGGAAGCCAGCGAGGCGGCCATGGGCACCAGCAGCTGCGGCACGGCCGAGAAGAAACCCAGCAGCAGCGAGGCCCCGACCAGCACCCCAAACGTGGGCGCGTAGGCCGCCACCGCCAGGCACACGGCCACCAGCATAACCAGGCTCATAATCAGGCGCTTTCGCTCCCATTTGTCGCCTAGCGGCACCAGCAGCAGCAGGCCCAGCGTGTAGCCGACCTGCGTAATGGTGGCCACCCAGCTCACTTTGCTCTCGGTGAGGCCAAACGTGCGGCCGATTTCGGCCAGTAGGGGCTGGTTGTAGTAAAGGTTGGCTACCACCAGCCCGCACGTTATGGCCATCAGCCAGACCTGCGAGGAGGCCAGCGGGGCGGTAGCCGGGGCAGTGGAAGTTGGCCGGATGGGGGCCGGCTCGGGAACCTGGGCAGTTAGGGTATCAGGCATAAAACGAAAAGCGCCGCCCGGGAAAGTCCGGGACGGCGGAAGTAGATGGCGGGCAAAGGTACGGTTTCTGCAACCAGCCGAAACCGGTAAAAGTTGCGGCGGCGGCTACAATGCCGCGAGTTAGGCCAGGCGGTTTTATAGAAACAGTAAAACCAGGCCGGCCGCCGCAGTTCCGTTAGCGGGCCTAACGGAGCTACGGCAGCCGGCTGGTGAAACTCACACGGGCTAAGATTCAGGAATGTGGGGTACGTACTGCAACTCCTCATTGAAAAAGGTCAGGGTACGGTCGCCCGGAATGGTGGTTGCCCGTTCAGCCATCAGGGCCGCCAGTTCCCATTCTTCGGCATCAATGGAAGAATGGGCCGAGTTGATGACGGCCGGCTCGTTGGTTCCCCAGGAGAGGGGGCGGGGCTCGTAATCGATATAAATGCCATCTGAGTCGGCTCCGAACAGCACCACGCAAGGCACTTGTTCGCCGAGCTGCTCGGGGTGCATGGAGAGGGCCGGGACGGTAATTTGATTGACGCCCCACACAATACCGCGGGGGTTGGGCCCGTCGCCGTTCTGCACTTCGGCCACCACGCTTAGTTGCAGCGCATTCAGGCCCGTGATAATACCCGGTACCAGCAAGCCGTTGCGGTAGGCGTCGCCGGTGAGCATTTTGCGAAAACTCCACCCCACTGATATCATGGTCAGGCCCACGACCACCCCGCCCATAGCCACGTTGGTGTAATCGAGCGAATATAGTAGCACGGCCAGCGCCAGGAGCGTTGCCGCCGCGCCCATACTCACCCAGAGGTACTTGCGGTAAGTGCGGTGGGGCACATCCAACTGGCGCACCTTTTTCATATCGGGCCGGATATTAGCCGCCCGGCTGGCCATCGAGCCACCTAAAAATTCGCCGGGTTCACCAATTTGTCTTTCCATAAACAGCAGTTGATAGGAGGTAGGGGATGAGAGATGAGATACTTGCTGATACTGCTGCAAGCAAAATCAGGTTCCCAGCCCGGGTTGCCGGCTGGCAGCGAAACTGGTAAAAAATGTGCTACCGGCGCCCACGCCGCTCATCCGGGAACCGCCGAAACATCTGCCGCCGCTCATAGATTTATTTTAGGTGAGTAAGCACTCACACGCTGGCGTATGTAGTTGAAAACAATGCGGCTACTGCGCTGCTTTTGCCTACCGGAATACCTATCTTAAACCCTTCTTCACCTCAAACCCCACTTGCCCATGGAAACCCTCGAAAAGCCCAGCACCCTCATCGACCGCCCCAAGTTCAAGGACCACTACGATAACTTTATCGGCGGCAAGTGGGTAGCGCCGGTGAAAGGCCAGTACTTCGACAACATCTCGCCCATTGACGGCAAGGTGTTCACCAAAGTAGCCCGCAGTACCAAGGAAGACATCAACCTGGCCCTCGATGCGGCCCACGAGGCGTTCAAGACCTGGGGCAAAACCTCGGCCACCGAGCGCAGCAACATCCTCAACAAAGTAGCCAACATCATTGAGGAAAATCTGCACCATTTGGCGGCCGTCGAGTGCGTGGAAAATGGCAAGCCCATCCGCGAAACCACGCTGGCCGACCTGCCGCTGGTAGTCGACCACTTTCGCTACTTCGCCAGTGTCATTCGGGCCGAAGAAGGATCGGCTACAGAGCTGAACAGCAGCACGTTGTCGCTTGTTATTGAGGAGCCGCTGGGCGTGGTGGCCCAGATTATTCCCTGGAACTTCCCGCTGCTGATGGCTACCTGGAAACTGGCCCCGGCCCTGGCCGCCGGCTGTTGCGTGGTGATGAAGCCCGCCGAGCAGACGCCTTCCAGCATCATGGTGCTCATGGAACTGCTCCAGGACGTGCTGCCGCCGGGCGTACTGAACGTGGTAAACGGCTTCGGGCTGGAAGCGGGCAAGCCGCTGGCCTCCTCGCCGCGCATCAATAAGGTGTCGTTTACCGGCGAAACCACCACCGGCCGCCTAATCATGCAGTACGCCGCCGAAAACCTGATTCCCGTTACGATGGAACTGGGTGGCAAGTCGCCGAACGTGTTCTTCAAGAGCGTGATGGATGCCGACGACGACTTCCTCGACAAGGCCATCGAGGGCGCGGTAATGTTCGCGCTCAACCAGGGCGAAATCTGCACCTGCCCTTCGCGAATTCTAGTGCAGGAAGACATCTACGACGAGTTTATGGCCCGGGTAGTCGAGCGCGTGAAAGCCATCAAGCTGGGCAACCCGCTCGATATGGAAACTATGATGGGCGCGCAGGCCAGCAACGACCAGTTCGAGAAAATTCTGAGCTACCTCGAAATCGGCAAGGACGAAGGGGCCGAGGTGCTGACCGGCGGCGAGGCCTTCACCCAGGAAGACGGGGCGCTGGCCGAGGGCTACTACATCAAGCCCACCGTGTTCCGGGGCCACAACAAAATGCGCATCTTCCAGGAGGAAATCTTCGGCCCGGTGGTGGCCGTGACGACGTTCAAGGACATGGACGAGGCCATCGAAATTGCCAACGACACGCTCTACGGCCTCGGGGCCGGCGTCTGGACCCGCGACGCGCATGAGCTCTACCAAGTGCCCCGCGCCATCCAGGCCGGCCGCGTGTGGGTGAACTGCTACCACGACTATCCGGCCGGTGCGCCTTTCGGTGGCTACAAAAACTCGGGTTTCGGCCGCGAGAACCACAAAATGATGCTCGGCCACTACCGCCAGACCAAGAACATGCTCATCAGCTACAGCCAGCAGAAGCTGGGCTTCTTCTAAGCCGTAAAGCACCCGGAAACTATGGTGAGTCGATGTTCTGCCGTTGGGTGGGGTATCGGCTCACCATTCGGGTTTATGGCGCAACCAAGTACGTGCGGCGTACGTCTCCCTGGTAGCTGCTAATCAATTTGTTACTGTTATGCGCTTTCTCACTTCTTCTCTGCTGACTGCTTGCCTAGTAGGCGGCGCGGCGGTAGCCCAGGCCCAGCAGTTTCCGGTGCCAGGAGCCAAAAATTCCGACTGGGTATTGCAGAAAATCGAATCCCCCGCAGGTATACCTAGTATGCAAGTATGGTCGGTACCCGACCGGAATGCCTCTACTGAAGATGCTGTGCGCGGCGGAGTGTACGACGGAGAAACCGGAGGGCTAGTGAGCTTTTACGACCCCCGCACCGCAATTGCCTACGACCTGCGACACGGTATCCTGCACGACCGAACCACCAACCAATACTACCGTTTCCAGCGACGCGGCGCGCAACCTCAGCCCTTGCCTCCGTTGCCTCCCACCAAATTCCTCTGATACTGCCCGGCTCCGGCCGGCTCATTCCACTTGCCATGCCCGAAACTGCCCTAACTCCCCGCGTCCTCGTAACGCCTGCCGCCGAAGCCACCATCGATTTGCTGCGCGACGAGCACGGCCCGCTGATGTTTCACCAGAGCGGCGGCTGCTGCGACGGCTCATCGCCGATGTGCTTTACCAAGGGCGAGTTTCGGGTGGGCAGCAACGATGTATGGCTGGGCCAGATTTACGACTGCGACTTTTTTATGAGTGCCGCGCAGTTCGAGTACTGGCAGCACACCCAGCTTACCGTAGATGTGGTGAAGGGCCGCGGGGCTAGCTTCTCGCTCGAAATCCCGCTCGGCGTCCGGTTCCTCATCCGCTCCCGCATCTTCACTGCGGCAGAAGCGCAGCACATGGCTCCGGTATACGACGGCGAAGAATACCTGACGCGCCCGGAGTTGGCGCAATAGCGCGCCAACTCAGCCGCCGGAAACGCGAAACGCCCCGTCAGCAGTTGCTGGCGGGGCGTTTCGGTGCTGTGGAAATCGAAGCTTACTTCGCCTTTACGGGTAGGCCTTCGAGCTGCACGTAGCTGAGCTTCCAGGCATTCTTGGCGTTCTTTTTCCAAACCAGGATGAAGTTGCCTTCGCCTTCGCCGCGGGGCTGGTCGGCCATTTCTGGCAGTACTTCGGTCGAGAACGTGCCGGCCTCGTAAGCCATGGCCGGGCCGCTGCCCGAGGTGGTGGTGTACAGTTTCAGGTCGGCAATGGTGCCCATGGTGGCGCGTACCCATTTGTCCGACACCTCCGACTTGCCGCTGAAGCGCGTGGCGCCCTGGGCGTACTGCACGTCGTCGGCCAGCAGCGAATCGAGCTGCACGGTGTTTTTGGCGTTCCAGGCTCCAATAAACTGTTGGTTGAGGCTTTGCACGTTCACGTCGGCGGCGGCATCGGTTTTGGTGTCGGAGCAGCCGGCAAGCAGGGCACCTCCCAGCAGGAGGCCAAAAATGCGTTTCATGGGAACAGGATTAGGTAGAAAAATCAGAAGTGAAGCAGGCAGGGGTCCCTAAGGCGCGAAAAGCCCAGGTCCGCAGACCTGGGCTTTGAAACTACGCAAACGGGCCGGACTACCAGCTCTTGCGACGAACTTCGGAGGTAGGGTAAGCGGCCTCGCGCTTGCCGTATGCCTCGTTGGGCAGGTAGCCCGAGCTCATGGCGTAGGCAGCGGGGGCAGCACCGGGAGCGGCGAAGCTACTCATCATGGCCGGAGCAGCGGCCGGAGCGGCAGCCATGGTGGCGGCATTGGCCCGAGCGGCCGAGGCCTTACCCTGGGCAATACCCGAGCGGTAGGAAGCCTGACGGTTAGCCTCGGCCCGACGGGCAGCGGCTACGCGGGCGGCCTCGGCGCGGCGCTTGTTGTCGGCCGTGCGGCCGATGCTGTAACCCAAGCCGGCACCGGCGGCACCACCAACTACGCCACCTACGGCGCGGTTTTTCTTGTTGATGAGCACACCGGCAGCAGCGCCGCCCAGGCCACCAATTACAGCACCCTTGGCGCTGGAGCTAACCTTACGATCCTGAGCGAAGCCATTGAAGACCGTCGTGAGGAACAGGACAAATGCGAGAAACAGACTTACCTTTTTCATGGCCAATAGTTTTAAAGTGGAGGGACGCTGATGGCCCGTGTTCAGGAGGTGTTTTACAAGCACCATGCCAATACGCTCATCCTGTGGGTGAGGTTAAACTCCGGCAGGTTGATTTTTGCTGGATACGCGGCAGCTTCTCAAGCGGATAAAAGCCTGTCCGACAGCCAGCGCGGCACAATTTCGCGTATTTTATCTTATGAAAGCAATATTTCTACTGCGAGTTGAGAAAAGCCGGGTGCTCACGGGCCTGGGCGTACTGCTGTTACCCGCCGCGCCGCCCGAAATCCTGGCTGCCCTGGACCTGCACACCAACCTGCCTGTTCAGTTGGTTTACCCTGATAAACAGGAGTTTTCCGCTACGGCCAGCGTCGAAGAAGTGGCCCGCGCCGGTGAGCCCGCCGTTCGGGCGCTGCTGCTCACGCAGCAAGGCGCTACGGCCGTGCCTGCCGGAACAGAGGTGTGGGCTAGTGAGTAGTTGGAGGACTAAAAGCCCGTCATTCAGAGCAAAGCTCTGAATGACGTTGCTTTTTCAGCTCATCACCCACCTCGCTATCTGGTCAGCGAATGGTCGCCTGGGTCATCAAGGCCGCCGTGCTCCTCGTCGGGCTTATAACTAGCTTCGAGCTCGGCCAGCTTCTCCTTGCCGTAGGCGAAGCGGGTGATGAGCACGTAGAGGACCGGCACGATGAAAATGGCCAGCAGCGTGGCCGAGAGCATGCCGCCGAGCACCGTCCATCCTATTGTCTGGCGGCTGATGGCACCGGCGCCCGAGGCGAACACCAGCGGCGATACGCCCAGAATAAAGGCCAGCGAGGTCATCACGATAGGGCGTAGGCGCAGGCGCACGGCTTCGAGCGTAGCCTCAATGAGTGGCATACCCTTATCCACCCGCTCCTTGGCGAATTCGATGATGAGGATGGCGTTTTTGGCGGAGAGGCCGATGAGCGTAATCAGGCCAATTTGGGCGTAGACGTTGTTGGTGAGCTTGGGCAGGAACGTAAGCGCCAGAATGGCTCCGAACGCACCCAGCGGTACGGCCAGCAGCACCGAAAACGGCACCGACCAACTCTCATAAAGAGCCGCCAGTAGCAGGAATACGAACACCAGCGAGAGGCCGAAGATGTAGACGGTCTGGCCGCTGGCCTTCTGCTCCTCGCGCGTCAGGCCCGAAAACTCGTAGCCGTAGCCCTGGGGCAACGATTCGGCCGCTACTTCCTTCAGCGCGTTCAGCGCGTCGCCGGAGGAGTAGCCGGGGGCGGCGCTGCCGTTGATTTCGGCCGAGCGGAACAGGTTGTAGTGCGAAATCAGCGGGGCCGACTCGGCGCGGCGGTAACTGGTGATGGTGCTCAGGGGCACCATGCCGCCGGTTTTGTTGCGCACGTAGTACTGGCTCAGGTTTTCGATGCTGCCCCGGTAGCCCGAATCGGCCTGGGTGACAACCCGGAAATTGCGGCCGTAGAGCGTAAAGTCGTTAACGTATGAGGAGCCTAGGTAAGTGCGCAGGGCGGTGCCAATGTCGGCAATGGACACGCCCAGCTTCTTGGCCTTTTCGCGGTCGATGGAAAGCTGGTAGCCCGGCGTACTGGCGGTGAAGAACGAGAAGGGCCGCGCAATTTCGGGCCGCTTGGCCAGCGCCGCCTGGAAGGCCTTTAGGTTGCGGTCGAAGGTCTTGATATCCCCGTCGCCGTCGCGCTCCTGGAAAATGAACGAGAAGCCGCCGCTGTTTCCCAGGCCCGGAATGGCGGGCGGTGAAATCACGACTACGTTGGCTTCCTTGAACTTGCTGAGCCGCTTTTGCACGGTAGCCATCAGGCCCTCCAGCTGCAGCTCCTTGTCCTGGCGGTTGGCCCAGGGTTCGAGCTGGCAGAAAATAGTGCCGCTGTTCGACTTCGACGAGAAGTTAATCACGTTCAGGCCGCCCAGGCCGGCATAGTGCGCAATGCCTTTAATGGAATCCAGCTCCTGCATAATACCCTTGAGCGTGGCTACCGAGCGGTCGGTAGAGGAGGCTTCGGGCAGGTTGTAGGTGATGAACAGGCGGCCCTCATCCTCGGTCGGGATGAAGGCGGTGGGCTTGTTGAGGTACAGCAGGCCCGTGCCGCCCACCAGCAGCACCAGCAGAATAACCACCAGCCGCGAGTGCTTGATGCCGCGCTGCACGCCCTTGCCGTACTTGCCGGTTACGCGCTCAAACCAGTTGTTGAACTTGAAAAAGAACTTGTCCAACCCTTTCGACTCCTCGTTGCGCTCGTGGGGCTTGAGCAGCAGCACGCATAGTGCCGGCGTGAGCGAGAGGGCCACAAAGGCCGAAATTACCACCGAAATGGCGATGGTAATGGCAAACTGCTGATACAGCCGCCCAGTAATGCCCGGAATGAAACCCACCGGCACAAATACGGCCGCCAGAATGAGGGCAATGGCAATAACGGGCGCCGAAATCTCCCGCATGGCCGTCATGGTGGCCTCCAGAACCGGCATTTTGCGCGCGTTCATGTTGTGCTCCACAGCCTCCACCACCACAATGGCATCATCAACCACAATACCAATGGCCAGCACGAAGCCGAACATGGTGAGCGTGTTGATGGTGAAGCCCAGCGGAATAAAGAAGATGAACGTGCCGATGATGGACACCGGAATGGCCAGCACCGGAATGAGCGTGGACCGCCAGCTTTGCAGGAACAGAAACACCACAATAATCACGAGCACTAGGGCCTCGGCCAGCGTGTTCAGCACTTCCTTAATGGATACCTTTACCACCGTGGCCGACTCGAAGGGGATGATGTATTCTACATCGGCCGGGAACTGCTGCTTGAGCCGCTCCATGGTGGTTTTCACGTTCTCGTAGGTGTCGAGGGCGTTGGCGCCAGGGGCCTGGTACACGAGCAGGTAGGCGGCGCGCTTGCCATCGACAAACGAGTTGTTGGCGTAGTTGAATTTGCCCAACTCTACCCGGGCCACGTCTTTAAGATAGACCACGGCCCCGTCTTCGGGGTTGGTTTTGATGATAATGTTGCCGAACTCCTCGGTGGTGCGCAGGCGGCCCTGCACAAACACGATGTACTCGAACGTCTGGCCTACCTTGGCGGGCGGGGCCCCAATGGAGCCGGCCGCAATCTGGGCGTTCTGCTCCTGAATGGCGGCCGTTACTTCCTGGGCCGTTACTCCGAGCTGCGAGAGTTTATCGGGGTTGAGCCAGACGCGCATCGAGAAGTCGTCGGCCCGGCTCACAATGTCGCCCACGCCGGGGGTGCGCAGCAGCGCGTCCTTGATGAACAGGTTGGCGTAGTTGTCGAGGAAGGAGGTGTTGTGGGTGCCTTTGGGGGCGTACATGGCCACCAGCATCAGAATACTGGGATTCCGCTTGCGCACCGTCATGCCCAGGCGCTGCACTTCCTGGGGCAGCGAGGGCAGGGCAATGCCCACGCGGTTCTGCACGTCGAGGGCGGCAATGTTCACGTCGGTGCCCAGCTCGAAGTTCACCGTCATGCTCATCTGCCCGTTGCTCGACGAGTTGCTCTGCAGGTATGTCATGCCTGGCGTCCCGTTCACCTGCACTTCCACGGGCGTGGCCACGGTCTGCTCCACGGTCTGGGCGTCGGCCCCGGTGTAAATACCGTTCACCGACACGGTGGGCGGCGTGATTTCCGGGTACTGGCCCACCGGCAGGTTCAGAATGGCCAGCACGCCCACCAGCACAATCACCAGCGACGTAACAATAGCCGTAACCGGCCGGCGGATAAAGGTTTCTGCAATCATAGGGGTAAGCTGTTAGCTGATGGCTGTTAGCTTTTGAGGTCGGATGAGATAAAAGAGCGTGTCATGCTGAGTGCAGCGCAGCGGAGTCGAAGCATCTCTACTGCTTCGTTGTAATCAATGGGAATAGTATTGCTGTAGAGAAGATGCTTCGACTGCGGCTCCGACTCTGGCTCTATGCGCCACATGCTCAGCATGACGCGCTCTTAACTTGTGCTACCTCTTACCCGCGGCGGCGGCTCCAACCGGCGTACCGGCTGTCGGCGGCGCGCCGGCCTGCACCGGGCTGCCTTCGCGCAGGCGCTGGAAGCCTTCGGTAATCACCTGGTCGCCGTCTTTGAGGCCTTCGAGCACCACTATCTGGTCGCGCAACTGGGGGCCGAGCTGCACTTTGCGCTGGCGGGCTTTGCTACTGTCGCCGAGCACGTACACGAAACTCTCGCCCATCTGGTCGGTCACGGCTTTGTAGGGAATCACGATGCGCTGGCCCGACTGCCGGTTAAGCACGTGCAACACCGTGCTCATGCCATCCTTGAGGCGGCGCTCGGGGTTAGGGAATTCCACCCGAACCTGCACGGTGGCGGTTTGTTGCTCCACGCCACGGGCAATTGCCTTAATGCGGCCGAGTTGCTTGTACATGGTGCCGTCAGAAAGCTCCAGCCGGAACAACGAGTCGGGGTTGGCCTTGCCGGCGCTCTGCAAAGCCGTAAAGCGGGGCAAATCGGTTTCGTTGATAACGAAATCCACACCCATCGGGTCCTCGCCGCTGATGGTGTTGAGCAGCGTGGTGCCGGGACTGACCTGGGAGCCCAGCCGCACCTGCGAAATGCCGATGCGGCCGCTGAAGGGTGCCGTAATAGTGGAGTAGCTCAAATCGGTGCGGGCCAGCGTAACCGTTGCGCGGGCCTGAGCCACCTGGGCCTGGGCGGTGGCGTAGTTGGTGGCGGCGTTGTCCACAATCTGGCCCGCAATGGCATCCTGCTGGGCCAGGCGCTGGTACCGGTCGAGGTTGAGCTTGGCGTTCTGGGCCGTGGCTTGGGCGCTGCGCAGTCCCGCCAGCGCCTGCTGGTAGGCCGCCTCGTAGGTGCGCCGGTCGATTTCATAGAGCTTCTTCCCCTTGGGCACCACTTCGCCTTCCCGGAAAAACAGCCCCGTGATGAAGCCGCCCACCTGGCTGCGCAACTCTACGCTGTTGAGGGCTACGGCCGTGGCCGGATACTCGTCGTAGTACACGGCGTCAGTGGTGCGGGCCGCTACCAGCGTTACGGGCGTGGGCGGCGGCGGACCAGCCGGCTTATCGGCATCCTTGGAGCCGCAGCCTGCCAGGAGCAACAGGGCCAGAAGAGAAAGGAAAGGGTGCTTCATGGTTAGTTGTGTTGAACTGTTAGCCAGTAGCTGTTAGCTGATAGCTTTCATTGGGGAAGGAGCTAACAGCCAACAGCTATCAGCTAATAGCTTACTCTTTTTAGTACGTCACCGGCAGCGTGCCGAGGGCGCGCTGCACATCGAGTTTGGCGGCCAGCACGGCGTAGAGGGCGTTGTAGTAGTTGAGCTGGGAGGCGCGCAGGTCGTTTTCGGCCACGATTACTTCGAGGTAAGTTTTGATGCCCTCATCGTATTGCAGCTTGATGATCTTGTAGATTTCGCGGGCATCGTCGCGGTTTTGGCCCTGGGCCTGCAGGTCGATAAAGTTGCCTTTGTAGCGGGCCAGGGCCTGCTCGTACTCGGTGGAAATCTGGTTCTTCGTGTCGAGCACGGCTAGGCTCAGGCGGTCTTGGCGCAGTTCGGCAATCTTGAGGTTTTGAAGGCGGCGGGTACCCGTGAAAATTGGTAGGCCCAGCTGTAAACCGGCTTGCGAAGTCGGGAAGGCCTGCTTGTAGAGTTCCGCAAATTCGTTGTTCTGGTACACCTTCACGTAGTTGCCGAAGGCCGAAAGTGTGGGCAGAAAACCCAGCCGGTAGTAGTCGATATCGAGGCGCTGGAATTGCTGCTGGGTCAGGAGCTGCTGCAGCTCAATGCGCCGCTCGAAAGCCAGCGGCTCCAGCGTGTCGAGCATGGTTTCGCGGGCCAGCTGGAGCGTGTCGTAGGCCAGCGTAACGGGGGCGGCCTCGGGCGGGGCGCCCATCAGCTGGCGCAGGGCGGCGTACTTGCCCTTCAGGTTTTCGGCCGTGCTCTTGCGGTCCGTTACAGCGTTCTTGACGGCAATTTCGGCCCGCTTGTAGTCAATTTTATCTTTGAGGCCTACCTCGTACTGCGCGAAGGCATCTTTGAACTGCTTCTGCTGGCGGCGGATGGCTTCGTCGAGCACCCGCAGCTGCTCGTTGGTCAGCAGGATATCGTAGAAGGCCTTGCTCACGTCGCGCACCACATCAATCTGGAAGCTGACGGTGTTTTGCCCGTTCTGCTGGCGCACGTAGCGGGCCGAGCGGGCAGCCAGCAGCACATCGGCGTTGTAGAGCACCTGGTTGCCCTGTAAACCCAGGTTTGAGGTGTTCTGCAAGCCAATGCGCCGTACCTGCGACGGGGCCGAGGGGTCGGTGAAGTTGGGCAGCACGGCTACCGGCAACTGGAAATTACGGGTGTACGTGCCCGTGCCCTGCACTTGGGGCAGCCAGGCCGACAGGCCCACCCGAATCTGCCGCTCACCGATAGCTTCATCGAGCCGGGCCTGGCGCACCAGGGGCTGATTCAGCAGAGCATATTGCAGGCACTCGGCAAGGGAAAGGGGCTGGTTGGGCAGAGGCGGGGCGGGGGCGGCCACTTGGGCCCGGCTCAGCAAAGGCAACAGGAGTAGCAGCAGCAAACCCGGCAGCCCGAAAGCGCGAAGCGGTTGATTCATACGATAGGCAAAAGCAGCTACCTGCTTACGCGAACAGGAAGGAAGTGGTCAGGAAGAATGGGATGAAGCCAACTCCGACGACAGCCAGCAAGCCCTTGTTAAGCTGACCCCGGATTAGGCTCAACAATAAAGCCCAAGCCGCCAGAACCCGCGGCGGGCGAAATTGTTAGGTGTGCCCGCTGGTTCAGGAGGATGCTAGCGGCCGGAAAAATGCTGGATGTAGCGGCCACACCTCACCCGCTGCCAATAAGCACGGGCCGGCGGTGAGGCAGAGAAATAAGCCCTAAAAAGCCGGTAGCTACATTTCGGCTATTGTCACTAGCACATCGGTGTTGCGGCCGTGGTCGTCGGCGCAGGAGATTTTAAGCGGCCCGGGCGGGGGGCGAAAAAAAACCCGCTCATTAGCCGCAGCCGCCCGCAGAAACTGGTCGTTCACGTACCAATACACTTGGCGCACCTCGCCGTCGGTGGTGCAGCTGAGTAGCAACTGCTGCTGTTCGCGGGTACTTAATACGTACTCGGTGTTGAGGGTGGGCGAGGTGATGGTGGGCGCCCGCTCGGGCCCGCCGCTGGCCCGCTGACATTGGGGGTTATGGGGCGGCAGCCGGCGGTACGGCAGGCCCTGGGCCACCCGGTAAGCGGCCACTTCGGGCAGCAGGTTGGGGTACAATTCGCGCCGGAAGCCGCCGCCGGCGCGCAGGCCCGGCAGTAGGTAAAGCCGCCGTCGGCCGATACCAGCACCTCGCGCTGGTGCTGGCAGCGCCGCCCCGAGCTTTGGTTGGGCAGGAAGTAGTCGATTACCTGGTTGGGACAGTTCTCGCCGGGTACGAGGCCGGTTTCGGTGCACACGAGCCGGAAGTCGAGGCTAGCGGGCGGTACAAACCAGTCGTTGGGCGAGTTGTAGGCCAGGGCATTGAACAGGTCGAAGAGCAGCGGCGTGGCCACATCGGAGCCAGTGAGGGCGGGGCTGCCCTGGCCGCTGAAGTTGCCCACCCACACGCCAATCGTGTAGTCGCGGTTGTAGCCGATGCTCCAGGCGTCACGGCGGCCGTAGCTGGTGCCGGTTTTCCAGGCAATTTTGGGCAGTCGGGTGCTGCGGGCCGCGCCCAGCGGCAAATCGGGCCGGGTCAGCTGGCTCAGGATATCGGTTACGAGGAAGGCGGCGGCAGGGGAGACGAGGGCCCTGGTGTGCACCTCACCCCCTAGCCCCCTCTCCGAAAAAGGAGAGGGGGGACTAGCTTTTAGTTTTTTAGAATTAGATTCTAGTTCCCCCTCTCCTTTTTCGGAGAGGGGGCTAGGGGGTGAGGCGCCACGTGAGGGAGCAAAGGGCTCAGCGGTCAGCCCCAACGCCGCATAATCACCCCCGTTCGCCAGCGCTGCGTACAGCCCGGTCAGTTCTTCTAACGAGGCTCCGCAGCCGCCCAAGATACTGCTCAAGCCCAGCCGGGTGCGGTTGCGGGCCACGCTCTGGAAACCGGCCTGCTGAAGCTTTTCGGTGAAGGTGGGCACGCCGTAATCCTGGAGCACGCGCACGGCGGGGATGTTGAGCGAGAAGGCCAAAGCGCGCTCCAGCGTTACCTCGCCCTGACAGTGCTTGTCGAAGTTTTCGGGACGGTAACCCTGGAAGTTGGTGGGCACATCGGGCAGCTGCAGCTTGGGCGTCACGAGGCCCCGGTCGAGGGCCAGGGCGTAGAGGAAGGGCTTGAGGGTGCTGCCGGGCGAGCGGACGGCTACGATGCCGTCGTTCTGGCCCTGGCCCCGGAAGTCGCGGAAATCGGCCGAGCCCACGTACGCTTCTACCTGCCGGGTACGGTTGTTCACCACCAGCACCGAAGCCTGCGAAATGCCCAGTTCGTGCAAGCGGCGCACGTAATTGCCGGTCAGCTCCTCGGCCCGGCTTTGCTTGGCGCGTTGCAGGCTGCTCCGAATAATGGCCTCGTGTGGAAACTGCCGTACCAGCCGCCGCGATAGGTGCGGGGCCAGCGTGGGCGCGGCGTGGCGGCGCACGTCCAGCGGCTCCAGCAGCGCATCGGCAATATCCTGCCTGGCGAACAGTCCGGCCGCTCCGAACCGGCGGAGCCAGCGGTTCCGCTCCCGGCGCACCGCCTCGTTGTTCACGCCCAGCACCAGGCCCCGCGGGCGGTTCGGGATGATGGCCAGCGTAACGGTTTGGGCCAGGGAAAGGAAGTTGGGCGGCTGCTGGAAGTAGAGCAAAGCGGCCGACTTTACGCCCTCGATGTTGCCGCCGTAGGGCACCAGGTTCAGGTAGAGCTGCAGAATCTCGTCCTTGCTGTAATGCGCTTCGAGCTGGGTGGCGCGGGCCATTTCGAGCAGCTTGTTGCTCAGCGTGCGCGGCTTGGGCTCCAGCAGCCGTGCCACCTGCATCGTGATGGTGCTGGCCCCGGTGGTGCGGCCCTCGCCAAACACGTTGCGCCCGGCCGCCTGCAACAGCGCCAGCGGGTTCACCCCAAAATGCCAGCGAAACCAGCGGTCTTCCTTCTCGATAATGGTTTGGCGCAGTACCGGCGTAATTTCGCTCAGCTCGGTTTTCATCCGCCACTTCTGGGTGGGGTTAAGGTAGGCGTGCAACACGGTGCCATCGGCGGCCAGCACTAGGGGCGAGTAGCGCGGGGCGGCCGGCAGCGGAAACAGCCGGTCGAGGGCCAGTAACAGTAGTGCCAGCCCGGCCAGCAGTGCGAAGGTGCGAATGGCGGTGCGCCGTTTCATTCTGGCAAGATACAGGTTGCCCCGGCCTTCTTGCCGTCTTCCTTCCGTATATTCGTTAGCTCAGCCAGCCCCGCCGCCATGCCCGTCATCACCGATATTTCTCAACTCGACCTGACCAAAAGCTACACCTACGCCGACTACCTGACGTGGCGGCTGGATGAGTTCGTGGAGCTTATTCGAGGTAAGGTGCGACAGATGAGCCCCGCCCCGCGAGTGCGGCACCAGTCGATTTCGTTTAGCCTGAGCGCACTGATTGGGGGACTGTTGAGAGGTAGTGCATGCCAAGGCTTCGCCGCGCCGTTCGACGTGCGCCTGCTGAAAAGCACTCCCGACGGCGACGCGCAAATCAGCACCGTAGTGCAGCCTGATCTGTGCGTTATCTGTGACGCGGCGAAGCTCGATGAATTTGGCTGCGTGGGGGCGCCCGACTGGATTATCGAAATCCTGAGTCCCGGCAACGTGGCCCACGACAGCAAAACCAAGTTCGACCTCTACGAGGAAAATGGAGTGCGGGAGTACTGGATGGTGGACCCCGGCCTCAAAAACGTCATGGTGTACGTCCTCGAAGGCGACCATTACCAGCTCCAAGGCGAATTTTACCAGCCCGGCCCGATTCCGGTAGCGACGCTGCCCGGCACGGCGCTGGAGTGGGCGGAGGTGTTCGAAGGAATATAGCCGCTGCCCGAACTACTCTATCCCATCAGCTATCCGCCACTGGCGGCCTACCAGCTTCAGCAGGGTCCGGCGCCAGCCGGGCAGCTCCCGGTAGGCCAGCTCGGCGGTGTGCTGGCCCGTAATGTCCAGCGCGTCGAGGTGGCGGCGGAGCGTAGGGAGGCCCTGGCTGGCGTACTGCTCGAATACCCGCGTCAGGGCCGGGCGGATGGCTTTCAGGTTCCAGTAGTGGAGCACGTAGGGGGCTGCCTCGCGCAGGGGGCTGTCGAAACCCAGGCGCAGGCCGGTAGCCAGTTGCTCCATCATGTGCTTGTTGTAGGTGGCGTAAAGCTGGTCGGCCAGGGGCGTAATATCGCCCAGCAGCGCCGCGTCCTCACTCCGGAAACCGATGATGCCGGAGTTGTAGAGCCGCGTGTCGGGGCCGATGCGCACGCCGCCCATGCCCACTGCAAACTCGCGGCCCTGCAACCGGCGGTACACCTTGCGACTGAGCAGGTTGCCGGTGCGCATTATGCCCTCGTCGAGGTGCATAAACCGGGCACCCTCCGCAATCTGGGCGAAAATCGAGGCCGGGTCGCGCTGCCAGAGCGTATCGGTATCGGTGAACAGCAGGTTGCCGGGGTAGTGGGCCGCCGCATGTTGGAGCACCCCGATTTTGAGCAAGTACACCATATCGGCCGCCCCGCGCCAGGCCCGCCACTGTTCGGCCGTTACGGCGGGGTACAGCACGTCGGTCCGCTCGCCGAGTACCTGCTGGAAAACGTCGGGCGTATCGGTGTACACCAGCACCGTAGCGGGCGGCGCGGGGGCTACTTCAAAGTACGTCAGCAGGCTGTACAGCGCCTCGTGTTTGATGGCCGCCGGGCCGTGGGCCAGGTAAATGAGGTAGTTCATTGTGGGTGAAATTACCGCACTCGTACTACGCCAGCGCCAGAGTAGCTGTGGTACTCGGCGTTGTACATGGCGTCGGCGCTGACGGGGCCGAGGCGGAACGTGCCTTTGCTCACGGCGCGGGCCAGGTAGTAGAACGCTTTGGGTTTGGGTGTGGCGGTGGTGAACAGGTTCAGGCGGTCGTCGCGCACGTCGAGGTAGTCGGGCTGGGCGGCGTCCTTGGCCCAGGCCAGGTCGCGGACGGCCCCGATGCGCGGGTTGTCGATTTCGAGGCCAGCGGGCAGCAGGTCGGTAATGGCCACGTTGGGCACTTCCCCGGCGCTTTCGGCCGACTGTAGCGTGATGCGGACCACCACCAAATCGTTCTGGCGGAAGGTGGCCGAGCCCAGCGGGTTACCGTTGCGGTCCAGGAACTGGCGGCGAACCATCAGGTAGGCGTCCTCCTCGGCCACGCGGCCGGTGGGCGAGATGCCTTCCATTTCCCAGAAGTAGTAAAGGCTGCCCTTGCCGCTGGGCCGCAACGTCAGCTGGCGGTTGGCCACGTTGCTTACCGTGAGGTCTTTGCCGGTGAAGGCACCGATGCTCTTGCCATCGGTCAGGAGCTGGGCGGTGGCGGTGCTGTTGGCGTTGCTCTTGGCCAGCTTGCCTAGCGCCAATAGCGAGAAGGCGCGCTCCTGGGTGCTCATCCAGCCGGCCTGCTGCACGCGGCGGCTCAGCTGCCGGCTCAGGCTGAGTACCTGCGAGTTGCCGGGGTCGGCGGCGAGCAGGGCGTTGAGCACCAGGGCCATGTCGCGGATAGGTGAGGAGAAGGAGCCGCCCAGCTCGCGGCCGGCAATGCTCGGGGCCGCGCCGTAGCGGCTGGGTACCGTCTGCTGGAAACCGCGCTGGTTGCCGCTCAGAGCAAATGCCGCGGCCAGCAGGTAGCGCGAATCGTCGGCCAGCAGGGAGCGGTTGGCCTTGTAGTAGTTGAGCGCCACCGGAGTGGGCCGGCCGGCCAGGGTCAGCACGTAGAGCGAGTACGGAATCTCCTTTTTGGCCAGCGTCACCGGCCGGATTACGCCGCCCGTTTGGATGATGTTGTAGGTTTCGGTTTCACGCTGGCGGATGCGGGTTTCGAGGTAGCCGAGCACCCGGTCGAGCACGTTCTTGTTCACCGCGAAACCAGCCTGCCGGGCCTCCAGCAGGAAGTGGGCGGCGTAGGCCGTGGACCACCAGTTGTCGTAGTCGCCGCCGGGCCAGTAGCTCAGCGAGCCGTTGTACATCTGCTGGGCCTCCACTTTGCGAATGGCTTCCTGCACGTGGTAGTTGGGGTTGAACTGCCCCGCCTTGCCTTTAACGCCGGTTTTCTGGCCCAGCGTCGCCACCAAATCACCGTAGTACAGCTGCGGAAAGGCGGCCGACACGGTTTGCTCCAGGCAGCCGTAGGGGTACTGCAGCAGGTAGCGCAAATCCTTGGCAAACTCGGCCATCGGCGAGCGGCTCACCACCAGCTGGCTCCGCAACGAGGCCGCCATGAAATCGGTCTTCAGATTCAGCTGCTGCGCTTTGCCGCCGCCCGCCAGTACCCCGCTGCCGGTGCGCTTCTGCAAGGGTGAAGCGGGGCGGACGGGCAGTTCAATGGTTTCGGTGAAGGTTTCGTTGAGCGCTTTCACCGTCGTTGTTAGCGTGGCATTGCCGATGCTGGCGGGGGCCAGCACCCGAAACTGCACCCGCTGCTCGGCGCCGGCCGGCAGGCGTACGGTTTGCGAAGCAGCTCCCAACACCCGCAACGGGCCGGTTACGGCCAGACTGGCCGCACCGGTGCCGGGCTTAGTGGTCGTGTTCGTCAGGGTCACGGGCACGTCAATCGTGTCGCCGGGGCTGGCGAAGCGGGGCAGGGCGGTGGAAATAACCACCGGGTCGGCCACACGCATGGTGTGTTCAGCCGAGCCGAAGGCGTCGCCCTTGTAAGCCACGGCCATAATGCGGATGGCCCCGCTGAACTGGGGCACCTGCAGTTTGTAGCTGACTTTGCCGCTGCCATCGGCCGTGAGCACGCCGCTCCACTTGGCCAGTAGCTTCACGCGACGCGAGGGCACGGGCGTGGTGCGGCGGGCGAGGTCGTAACCGTCGCCGCCGGTGGAGCTGGTGCCGAGCTCGGGCAGCAGGAAGGGGTACACGTCGTGGGCCGCTACTTCGAGGGCGCGCTTTTGGTAGAAGTAGGCGTGCGGGTCGGGCGTGCGGAAATCCTTCATCTGCAGAATCCCCTCATCCACCATGGCCAGCGTAACCTGGGCACCGGGGGCGGTGGTTACTTCAATAATCTGAGCGGTCTGGGAGCGGCTCAGCGCGGGCGCCTTAATGGCTACCGACAGCCGCGAACCGGGTTTTTCTACCACCAGCGGCACGAAGCCGCGGGCCACGGTCAGGGGCAGGCGGTTGTCTTTGATGGGGCGGATGGCGGTGGCCGTCACGTAGATGTTGGGCACATGGCCGCCGCGAATCGGAATGTCCACTTTGGCCGATTTCTCGTCGGTGTCCACGTAGAAATGGTCGAGCACCCGGTCTCGCTCCACCGTTACCAGCACACGGCCGGGGAAGGGCGTCTTGAGCAGCAGGTGGGCGGTTTGGCCGGGCTCGTATTTTTCCTGGTCGGCCTCAATTGTTACCTCGCCCTCGTTGTTCACCTCGAAGGAGTTGCTCTGGGTATCGCCGTAACCGTAGGCGTACACCTGCTGGGAAACGTAAGTCGCCGCGCCAGGCCGCGAAACCCGGATTTCGTACTCGCCCGAATACTGCGGCGCGAAGCCCAGATTGGCATTGGTGCCGCTGCCGGAAACTTCCACGTTGTGGCTCAAAACGGTTTCCTCGCGCTTTTGCGAGTTATAGATGTAGCGGCCGCCACGGCGCTCAATCACGGTTTCCCATAACATGCGGATTACTTCCACCCGGGCGGTGGCGCTAGTAGGCTTGCCGGCCGGCGTGAGGGCCACCAGTTCTACGGGCACCTCGTCGCGGGTTTTCACCAGCTCCCCCAGGTTCTTCACCCCGAACATCACCGCCTGAGTCTGCACCTCGAAAGTGGCATAGCGGTTCACGGGGCGGCCAGTTTCGTCGAACACTGTCGTGAAGGCTGCACCTTCCAGGGTGCCCAAATCGGGGTAGTCGGGCACCTGGTAGGTAGCGGTGCCGCGGCCGGCAGCGTCGGTGATGCCTTCGCGCACGGTCTTCTCAAAGCGGTCGGAAATCGGGGTTGATTCCAGGCTGCCGTAGTTGCCGCGCCGCCGGTTGCCGCTGTTGATGGAGAAGTCGTAATTGGAATACTCTTTGGGCTGGAAGCGCTTTTCCTTGAGCGAGAATTCCACTTCGAACTTGCGGTCGGAAGCGGGCGGGCCAAACAGGTTCTGGGCCGTAATCTGGGCCTGTACCGTCTGGCTAGGCTTCACCACGGCGGGACTGGCCTTAACCGTTACCTTCATGCGGTCCGGGATAAACTCCTCCACCGATAGCTGGCGCGAAGTCAGCAGCACGTCGTTGGCCGTCAGGATTTCAAGCGTGTAGAGGCCGGTCATCACGCTGGGGGGCAGAATGAAGCGGGCCTCGGTGCTACCCTCGGCGCTCAGCGTTTTCTGCAGGCTGGCGTACTCCTTGCCGGTGGGCAGCAGCAGCCGGACTTTTAGCGGGAGGCCTTTGGGGGGCGCCTGCCAGTTTTCGGTGCGCACCACGGTGTTGGTCTGGATGGTGTCGCCGGGGCGGTACAGGTCCCGGTCGCCGTAGAGGAAGGCCTGGTAGCGGGCGGCATTGTTTTGCAAACCGCCCACCTCGAAGCGCGAGGTTTCCACCCGGCTCCGGTTCAGGTCTAGAAAGGTGAAGTCGTCGCCGCGGCGGGCCACCACCATGCCCAGCTGGAACCGCGAGTTTTTGGCTGTACTGTCGAACTTGGCTACGCCCGCGCCGTTGGTGACGCCGGTGCCCATTACCTGGTTGTTGGTGCTCAGGTAGCTGATTTCCACGCCGCCGAGCGCCTTAGCCTCCCGAATCGAGTTGGCAAACACCATCGTGCTGCCGGCCGCGCCGGTCTTCACAATCAGGCCAATATCCGACACGGCCACCAGCTTGCTCACCTGCAGCCACTGCCGCTCGGTGTCCTGCACGCGTATCACGTAGAGCCCCTTGAGGCCTCCCGAAAACTCCAGGTCTTTCAAACTCAGGTTCAGCAGCCGTAAACCCTGCTCTTTGGGCATGCCGGCCACCGTGTAGGTGCGGTCCGACAGCACGTTGCCCAGGTTTTCGACGTCGTAGTACTGGAACGAGCGGTCCACGTATTCCCCTTCCTCGTCCTGGTTGCTCTCCCCATCCTCACCGTCGTACTCGGGGTAGCCGTACTGGCTGCCGCCGCGCAACAGTTGCTGGATGTTGTTGGCGTACACTTTGGCAATGGTCACCTTTACTTTATCCACCTCGTTGATGCGGATGCCTAGGTTGCGGGAGCCCAGCGCGTCGAGGTACAGGGCCTTGTCGGCGCTGGCAAAGCTGATGGTGGGCCGCTCGTCGGAGAAGCTCACGGTCTGCGTCACGTCGTCGTTCAGCTGGCCGCCCAGGCTGCCGCGCAGGCCGCTGCTCACGCGCACCTGGTAGCTTTTGCCCACCTCGAAGCCGCCTTTGAGCCGCACGCCGCTTTCCAGCTCCTCCACCTCAAAGGCCACCTGCGGCGACACGGCCACGGCGCTCCGCAAATCCATCCCGCTCACCGGCTGGTTGGTTTGAATGTTGATAACCGGGTCGGCGCCCTGCAGCGTGCCGGTAATAGTCGCTACTTCCAGTGCCTGGGGGTCGGGCACGTCCAGCTCGGCTTCGGTGGTTTGGTCGGTGGGCAGGTCGCTGCCCACCGCGCTCAGGCCGGGGGCCAGCGCCAGTTTCAGGGGCGAGCCGGGCCGCAGCTGCTGCTTCAGGCTCAGGCGCACCTGCTCGCCCGCCTCGCCGCCAACCACTTCGAAAGCCACCGGCTCGCCATCCTGGGTCAGGCGTAGCAGCGGCTTCACGTCGGCGGGCTTCACGGCGTAGTTGAAAGGCAGTTCCACCCGCAGCTCGGCCGTGCCCACGGCCCGCTCCGAGCGGGCCCAGAAGGCCTGGGGCGCCTGTAATTCCAGGTAGGGCGTGTGGAATTTCTGGCGGTCTTCGGGCAGCTCGGTGCCCCGGCGCGTGCCTTCGGGCAGGGCCTCATTCACCAGTTTGGCCGTGAAAGCGGTGCTGGGCCGCAGCGGCACGTTGGGCGAAAACACCAACTCCCGGTCCGTGGTCCACTTGAACTTGCCGCGCATGGCCGGCTCGAACTCCACTACCCGCGTGGTATCCCAGCGGTCCAGTTGCTCGGCCCCCACTACCGCATCGGCAAACTGGAACACGATGTTTTGATAGGGGTCGATTTCCGCGCCGTTAGGGTCGGGGGCTCCCTCCTCGGAGCGCGAGCAGGCGAAACCAAGGAGCGCCAGCAACACCAGCAGCGGCTGGCGGGCAATTCGGGAGAGTAGCATAGCATGGGGGAAGGATAGGCGCCCGAAGGTATAGAAAAAGGGGGTTCTTACTATATTTTGTATACGTTTGGGTAGGAATAGTTAAGAACGCTCTATGCTACCGAAATTCACCGCTTTCGACTCACGTAACAATGAATCTGTTTACGATTATGGGAATATTTACCAGCTAGAGGAAACGGAGAAATTTACCCGGTTGAAGATCGGAGCAAGCGTTAACCAGATGCAGTTGATGTTGGAGTTGAGTTCTTGTTTGGATGCTCCTTACTTCTGTTTGTATGTGCTAGTGACACCTCGTGACGGCAGCTTTGAGGCAGGGCGATACCAGTCTCCGCCCATCGAAAACCGCGAAGTGCTGGTTAATTTCTTGTTGAAGTTCAAGGAACCCTTGGAAACAGATGGGAGGCATCACATCTGGATAGGTAATGCCGATAATGAGGGCTTAATTATTTATGATAAGCACAATGTTATTTATGCTTACGGCCCCATTGATAAATATCTGTCCATTCTGCACGCTTATGGACGCGAACAGGAAGTATTTGATATCCCATATCCCCACGGGCATTTTTTCCAAAGCGAAAACGATGAGGCTCTCAGAAATCTATTGACATACTGGGACTGGCATCACTTTCCCCTTGTAGAAAACGAGGACGAAGAATACGCTGAGGAATAGTCCTAACACCCCCGTAAAGACCTTTATCTCCAGCCTCAGCAACGTATGGCAGTCAATTCCGCCCGGCTCGAAGTACTCGTCGCGCACCTTATAGTAGCCGGCTTCGAGCACGTAGGTCACCACGATTTGCTCGCCCGGAAACACAATCCACTTTTGGTCGGGTCAAGCTGGGAAATGTTGGTGATAACGGGCATGGCGGCGAACAGAAGAGCCATAGTAAAATTACGCGGGTGACGTACATTCGGGCCATGCAAGCCGTTACCATCCTCACTGTTCCCGGCCTGGGCAGCTCTGGCCCGGCGCACTGGCAAACCCATTGGGAGCAGAACTATGGCTGCCGGCGCGTGGAGCAGCGCGACTGGCAGCACCCCGTTTGCACCGACTGGGTGGCCGCCCTCGATGCGGCCGTTTCTGCCGCGCCGGGGCCAGTAGTGCTGGTGGCCCACAGCCTGGCCTGTGCCACGGTGGCCCACTGGGCCGCCACGACCACCCGCCCCCTGGCCGGGGCCCTGCTCGTCGGCCCCGCCGACGTAGATCGGCGGGAACAGCTGCCCGAAGTGCGCGGATTCGCGCGCATGCCGCTGGCGCGGCTGCCGTTTGCTAGCATCGTGGTGGCCAGCGAAAACGACGAGTACGTGACCCTGGACCGCGCCCAGGAGTTTGCCGCCGCCTGGGGCAGCCGTCTGGTGAACGTAGGGGCGCTGGGTCACCTCAACTCCGCCTCGGAACTTGGGTTGTGGCCGGTCGGCTGGGCGCTGGTGCAGGAACTGGCCCTCGGCGCGGCCACTGAAGCTAGCTAAAGACGAAACTTCCACTCAACCAAAAGCGCCCCGACCAACCGGCCGGGGCGCTTTCTATACCTACACCGCTGAAGGTTTTACAGCTTCTGCAAGCGGCTCACGTAGGCCTGCTTGGCACCTATTACGCGCACCACGTACAGGCCGTTGCTCAGGCTCGACACATGCTGGCCGAGCTGCTTGTTTAGCTGCTCGGCCGAGCCGGTGCCTTCCAGCACGAGACGGCCGGTGGTGGTGTACACGCTCAGGTGCAGGTTCTGGCCGGTTTCGGGCACCTCAAACCGGATGCTGCTGCTGGTTGGGTTCGGGTACAGGTTCAGCGGGCCGGTAGCAGTGGCGGTTTGGGTGGCCAGCGGCGTCTGTGTCAGCGAGAAGCGCGTGAACACCGGGTAATGGTCGGTAGTAGTGGTGGCGTAGTTGGCTACGCCGGCGGCCAAATCGGTGCGGATGGCGGCCGAGCCGTTGATGTAATACGACGCCATCTGCCTGGTGGCTAATACATTGTCAATCACCGTCCCGAAGCCTACCGTCGATTGGGCGCCGGCCCGGGCCAGCGGCAGCGTGAGGGCCACGTAGTTGGGGTCGGCCACGAAGGCGTTGTACGACGATACGGCCGGCGTAACGCCCGTGGCAATGGTGCCTTCGAGTACGTCGTTGAAGTCGCCGAGCACCAGCGTATTGGAGCCGGGGTAGCTGGTGTCGAGCAGGTTTTTTAGTTGTTCGACCCCGGCTTTGCGGCGGGCATAATCGTTGGCCGAGCTGGCCGCGAAATTCGCCTTGGCGTGGATATTCACGAAGTTAACGCGCCGTGTGACGCCGTCGAGCGTGACGTCGGCGGCCATCAGGTAGGGGAAGCGGCCCGACGACCAGGCATTGAAGGCGGGGCAGTTTTGTGCCTCCGTGCAACGTAGCAAGCCCTCGAACTTCACGGGCCGTACGACATCCTTGCGGTAGATGAAGGTCAGCTTCTGGGTGGAGGCGTAGTCGGGGTCGTTGGCGTCGTCGCCGCGGGAGCCGAAATCAGAAGTTTTGTAGGCGTAGGACACGCCAAGCTGGGTCGAGAGCGTGGCAGTCAGGTTGCGCAGGCGCACCGTGTCCACCACTTCCTGCAGCACGTACACGTCAGCGGCCAGCGCTTTGAGTACGCTCGTTACGTTGGTCTGCTGCAGTTCCACGTCCGTGGGTCCCTGGCCCGCAACCGTCGAGCCGAACCATTCGATATTCCAGTTAACTATTTCCAGCGTTTTGGCCGCGTCGTAGGTGTTGCCGCTCAGGCTGAGCGTCGGTGTAGTTACGCCGGCCGTGGTAACGCTGGTCGTGGCGGCGTAGTCGGCCGCGGCCCGCGTGGGCAGGAAGCGTACCCGGATGGGTAGCTGCCGGTTGCTGGCCTCGGCCTGGGTGTAGGTGAGGGTGGGGCTGAACACGAGGCTGTCTTTCGAGAGCTGGAACGCGGCGTTGGGCGACGTTACGGTTAGCGGGCCGGTCAGGTTGGTCGTCGTCAGCACGATGTTCCGGTAGGCCGGCGTGTTCACCGGCTGGTAGCCGAAATCCAGGTTCTGGCTGCTCAGGCGCACGGTGGGCGGCGAGGGCGCGGCCGAATTGGTCAGCACTACATCGTCCACGCTCCAGCGGGCGGCGGCGTTGGTGGTCGAGTTGTACACGAAGGCCACGTACACGCCGCTCTGCTTGTAGGCGCTCAGGTCGAGGTAGTCATACTGCCACCGGTTCGAGTTCTGGGCGGGGAAGTCGGCGCTCAAATCGGTCCAGGTTACGCCACTGGCGTTGGGGTTGCCGGTGCCGGAGTAGGTGGTGGAAACCAGCAGGCGCAGGACCGGGCCATTGAAGGCCGTGCGGGACCAGTACGAGAATAGCGGAAATGTGGTGCTGGTCAGGTTCAGGGCGGGCGAGATAAGCCAGTCCTCGTTGGCCACGTTGCCGCCGCCGGCGAAGCCGTTCATCTGCACGGCATTCGGGTAAGGAGCCGTGCTGCTTGGGTCGGTGGGGTTGCGCCCGAAGGTGGTGCAGGCCCAGGTCTGGGCGCCCGCCACGCTGTACTGCACCCAGCCGTCGGCCAAGGCAGTGGGGCTGGTGCAGGCATTGAAATCATACACGGTCTGGGTCGGGTCGTTGCCAGCCCCGCGGAGCGCCACGGTACGGCTGGTAGCGCCGGTGCTAAATGCGGTGGCCACGCCGCTAACCGGGCCGCTCGCCTGGCCCAAGGTGGTGGGCGTAAAGCGCACGTACACCAGTTGGGGCTGGGCCAGCTCGGCTACCGAGTACACTGCGGTGGTGTCAAAGTCCGTCCCGTTCTTCGAAACGGCGAAGGGCGCCGCCGTGCGCACCCTGGTATCGCCCGTCAGTCTGGTGCCCGTCAGGGTGAAGGTGCGCGGGGCCGAGGGCTGGTTGATGGTTTGCTTGCCGAAATCGAGCGTCGCCGGGGCCACGGCCAGTGTGGGCACGTTGGAGTTGGCGTTCCAGCTCAGCGCGAAGTCGTCGATGGCCGAGCTGGGGCGGCTGCCCGGGCCCGTAGTGGGCGTGGGGGCCACAATCCGAATCCAGACCGGGCCTTCCTTGTTGTCGAGGGCTCCGCCGAAGCCAATCTTGATGGGGGCGTTGGCGAAAAACGGGCCGGTAGCAGCCGTGGAGCCAACCTGCGTGAAGGCCGTGGGCGTGGCCCCGAGGCCGTACTCCACCTGCCAGGTAGCGGTGCGCCCCACCGTGCTGTCGAGAGACTGCAGCCGGAAGTTCAGCTCGAAATCGGTTTTGCCGGTGGTGTTGGCCACCTGAAACACAAAGGCCGGCCCGGCCCCGGTGGGCGGGGTAGCGGTGCTGGTGCCGTCGCCGAAACTGCCGGTCTGGCGCACGCCCAGGGCCCGGTTGGTAGCTGCCGCCTGGTCGGCCGACGAAGTAGCGCGATTGAGGCCGGTGGCCGAAGCGAAGTTTTTGAACGCGCCGCCCGAATTGCCCCAGGCGGTAGGAGCCGTAGTAAGCAGGGCCGGCGTGCCTATCCGGTTGGGCGCGGCGTTGGTATAAATGCTGAAGCCGGCCGGTAAGCCGCTGGCCAGCCCGTCGAAAGTTTCGATGTAGGGGCTGCTCGTGAGCGTAACCTGGGCCCGGACTTCCAACGAGGCTACGGTTAGCAGGCAGGCCCAGCTTAACAGGAGAAAACGTTTCATCATAGAAGAGAAATTAAAAAGGCGGACAAAACAAGCGGCTCAGATTGAGCCGCTTGCGTCCGGCAAAACAGCTGTCAAAAATACCCCGAAAATGCCTTTAATGCAGCAAACGCCTGATTTATTAACATGCGATTTTCCATCGGCTGTGCCAACCAACAGATCAGAATGGCCCCGCGCATCTCTTCGCCCACCTCCGCCGGAAACGCTACTGAACAGCGGGCACCCGCCGGTTCATCACCTTAAACCAGAGTGGGGGCACGGCGGCCAGCAGCATCATGCCGGGGTAGCCGGTGGGCATTTGGGGCGAGGCCGGCTGGTGGCGCAGGGTGTGGTAGGGCCGCGAGGCCAGGTAGTGGTGGTCGGAGTGGCGGGTAAGCTCGTAAAGCAGGATGCGGCCCACGGCGTGCTCCGAGTTCCAGGAGTGCTGGGGCTGAACCCGTTCGTAGCCGCCGCCGGCCGTGCGTTGGCGCAGCAGGCCATAATGTTCCACGTAGTTCACCAGCTGAAACAGCGCCGCGCCCGCCCAGGCCAGCAGCCCGATCCATCCAAATACCAGCGTCACTATAGCAACAGCCCCCAATTGCACCGCCATAAACCGCAGCAGCTGATTCTGCCCGCTCCAGGCCGGCACCTCCAGCCGCCGCAGCCGCTCGGCCTCCAGATGCCAGGCTGAGCGAAACTCTCCACCCAAAGCCCGCGGTAAAAACTGCCAGAAGGGCTCGTTGAAGCGCGAGGTGGCCGGGTCGAGGGGCGTGGCTACATGGCGGTGGTGGCCCCGGTTGTGCTCAATGAAAAAGTGTAGGTACAAAGCGCTGCCCAGTAGCACCTGGGCCAGCCGCTGCTCGTAGCCGCGGCTCCGGTGCCCCAGCTCGTGGGCTACATTTATGCCCAGCGAGCCGCCGCAAATGCCCATGCTCAGCACCAGCCCCGTCGTTTCCGCGCCCGTCAGCGGCACCTGCGTCAGCACCACCAGGTACCAGACCAGCAGGCCCACGTGCAGCGGCACGCACAAATACAGCAGCCAGTCGAAAAACGGGTGGTGCGCAGCCCCGGCCGTAGCGGGCTCGTTGCTGACGACGTTGCGCGGCGGCCACGCCAGCTCCAGCAGCGGCACCAACCCAAACACGAACAGCGGCGTGAGCCAGGCCCAGGGCCCCCGCCAGACCAGGCCCACGGCCACGCAGGCCGGCACGAGGTAGGCACTCAGGTAACGAAGGTCGGTGGGGCGCATAAGTAGAAGTGTTTGGAAGGCAGAAGGTAAGCAGAAATCCGGGCCGCGGCAACGGTGGGCCGCCGTCCGGCCGCGAAACCGCCGTAATTTGCGGCGGCCATGCTCTCCCAAGCCCACGAAGTATTTCTCGAAGTTGCCCGCCAGCTCAGCTTTACCAAGGCGGGGCAGACGCTGTTTCTGAGCCAGTCGGCGGTGAGCAAGCGGGTGCGGGCGCTGGAGGAGCACTATAAAACGGGTCTGTTCGAGCGGCTGGGCAACAGCGTGCAGCTCACGCCGGCCGGCGAGCTGCTCTACCAGAAGCTGCTGCTGGCCCGTCAGCTCCAGCACGAGCTGCACCTCGAATTTGCGGCCCTCAGCCCCGCCTTCTCGCCCCCGCTCGACATGGTGATTGGGGCCAGCACCACCATTTCGCTCTACGTGATTCCGCCGGTGCTTTCGGCCTACCTGGGCCAGTTCCCCAACACCCGGCTCACGCTCAAAAACCGCAACTCCGAAAACATCCTCAAAGCCCTGCTCGACCACGAAATCGACCTGGGTATCATCGAGGGTATCCACCGGGTCAGCAACGTCACCTACACGCCCCTGCTCACCGACGAGGTAATAGCGGTGTGCTCGGGCCGCAACCCGCTGCTGCGCCAACCCCTGCTGGCCGCCGACCTGCTCCGCACCCCCGTAGCCCTGCGCGAAACTGGCTCGGGTACGCTGGCCGTGCTCGAAGAGGCCCTGGCCGCTAAGGGCATCCGGCTCGCCGATTTGCCGGTGAAAGTGCGCCTGGGCGGCACCGAGGCCCTCAAAAACTTCGTCCGCGTGGATACCTGCCTGGCCTTCCTGCCCCGCCAGGCCGTCACGAAGGAGCTGGCCGCCGGCGAGCTGGTAGAGGTGCCAATTCTGGATCTGAACCTGGTGCGCCACTTCGAGTTCGTGCAGCGCAAAGGCACCGAAAACAACCTTCCCTACAAGGCTTTCGTGCAGTTTGCAAAACGGTATTATGGGGCAGAGGGACCGAAATAAAATGAACGTCATACTGAGCGTAGCCAGAGGCGAAGTCGAAGCATCTCTACCGCAGTGCTATTCCTGCTATTGGGTTTACCACTGCGGTAAAGATGCTTCGACTCGCCTCTGGCTACGCGGACGCCAGATGAAGCATTACACGGTTCTAACCACTATTCCCAAATGGCATAGCCTATTCCAAGTAGCCATTTGTTTTCGGCATAGACGACGGGGAATTTTGCGTTCAACTCCCTGCTTATGAACCCGACCCTCGAATCCATCACCTGCCTGCACGAGCTGGAATGCTCCGTTTGCGGCCAACCCCATTCCGCGCACCAGCTACAGCTCGTGTCCAAGTGCCACCAGATGCCGCTGGTAGCCTCCTACCACCTGTCGCCACAGCTTACCCCGGCCGCTGGTATCAACCAAGCCGATTCGTCTATGTGGCGCTACCGGGCCCTGCTGCCGCTATTCGACGACAAAAACAAGGTGAGCCTGGGCGAAGGCCTGACACCGCTGCTGCACCTGCCCACCCTCGGCGGCCGCTACGAGCTGGGTAGCCTGCTGCTTAAAGATGAAGGCCAGAACCCCACCGGCTCGTTCAAGGCCCGGGGCCTGAGCATGGCTGTTTCCAAGGCCAAGGAGCTGGGCGCGACCGGCTGCATCATCCCGACGGCCGGCAACGCGGGCGTGGCCCTGGCCGCCTACTGCGCCCGGGCGGGCCTGCGGGCGGTGGTGGCCATGCCGCGTCACACGCCCAAGGCCTTCAAGGAGGAGTGCTATTGGTACGGGGCCGAAGTGCAGCTCATCGACGGCCTCATCAACGACTGCGCCGCCTGGGTGCGCCAGCACAACGCCAACGGGCAGCTGCTCGACGTGTCGACCCTGAAAGAGCCTTACCGCCTCGAAGGCAAGAAAACGATGGGCTATGAGCTGGCCGAAGAGCTCAACTGGCAGCTGCCCGACGTGCTGCTCTACCCGGCTGGCGGCGGCACCGGCCTCATTGGTATCTGGAAGGCCTTCCGGGAAATGCAACAATTGGGCTGGCTGGCGCCCGACGCGAAACTACCCCGCATGGTAGCCGTGCAGGCCGACGCCTGCCAGCCGCTGGTAGCCACCTACACGGGCCAGCAGGCCAATTGCCACGCCTACGTCGGCCGCCCCTCCATTGCCAACGGCCTGGCCGTGCCCCACCCGATGGGCGAGCAGATGATGCTGCGCGTGCTGGCCGAATCCAACGGTACGGCCCTGAGCATCACCGACGAGGAAATGATGGAAGGCATGCGTGAGCTGGCCCGCCACGAGGGCCTGTTTGTGGCGCCCGAGGGCGGGGCCGTCTGGATGGCCGCCCGCAAGTTGCTGGCCTCCGGTTGGATTGCCCCCGGCGAGCAGATTCTGCTGCTCAACACCGGCTCGGCCCAGAAGTATATGGACAACGTGGAAGGCCGCTGGGAGAAGTAAGGGGTAATAACCTGGCGCGTGCGTGAGCCAGTTGCGTGATAACAACCGGGTTTGCCCAGACGCCGGGTTGTTCATTACCTCCGCCTCATAGGCCTTGTCCGAGCCTGCCGGACAAGGCCCGTTGCTCTTGTGCGCATTCTCCACGTTTGGTCCACCGATTTTTTTGTTGGTTTGGTTGGCTACGCTGGTCATCGGTTCGCTCGGTCTGGCTGCTGCCGGGCCGGCGCCGGGCTTCCGTTGCCAAAAAAGTGTTTGTCCGACTCTCGCTCTTATTTCAATAGCAGATATATCGCACCCTTCTAAATAAGGCTATAAAACGGCTATTGATGTGCTTTTATAGACAAGTAGCCCTGTTATATGAAGAGCAATTCTGATAAAAGAAGAATATTTCAGTAATTATACCCTGTGAAATAGGGTCACGAACTGAAATACTTGTTATGAGAAACCAGACTGCTTCCTCCCGGCCAAGCCGCACTCTTCTACTGCTGCTGGTGCTTGTGGCACTGGCCCTTGTAGCGGCTTTCGTGCGGGTGCCGCACCCGGCGGCGGCCCCCGGCGCGCTCAACGGGGCCGATATTGCCTGGATGCTCACGGCCTCGGCCCTGGTGCTGCTGATGACGCCGGGGCTGTCGTTTTTCTATGGCGGTATGGTGCGCCCCAAAAACGTTATCAGCACTATGCTCCAGAGTTTCGTGGCGCTGGGCGTGGTGTCGGTGCTGTTCTACTTTGTGGGCTTCTCGCTGTGCTACGGCACTTCTTGGCACGGGCTGATTGGTAACCCGCTCACGTTTGCCCTGCTGCGCGACGTAGGCACGGCCCCCAACCCGGTTTTCGCGGCCGGTATTCCATTCGTGCTCTTCTTCGCCTTCCAGCTCAAGTTCGCCATCATTACGCCGGCCCTGATAACCGGCTCGTTTGCCGAGCGAGTACGCTTCAAGGGCTATCTGGCGTTTATGGTGCTGTTCAGCCTGCTGATTTACTGCCCCCTGGCGCACTGGACCTGGCATCCGGAGGGTTTTTTGCGGCAGTGGGGAGTGCTCGATTTCGCGGGCGGCACGGTGGTGCATATTTCGGCCGGCGTGGCGGCACTGGCCGGGGCTCTGGTGTTGGGCCAACGCTCGGCCAGCCTGCGGACCTCCTCGTTTTCGACGCCCAACGTGCCCTACGTATTGCTGGGTACGGGTTTGCTGTGGTTTGGCTGGTTCGGGTTTAATGCCGGTTCGGCGCTGGGGGCCAATGAGTTGGCGGCTCTCTCGTTTGTGAATACCAACCTGGCTTCGGCCGCTGCCCTGCTGGCCTGGGTGCTGGTGGAAGTGGTGCGCGGGGGGAAGCCTACCGCCGTGGGTGCCTGCACCGGGGCCGTGGTGGGCCTGGTGGCCATTACGCCCGCCGCCGGCTACGTCGATTATGGCCAGAGCATCCTGTTCGGGGTACTGGCCGCTCTCATCAGCCACGCCGCGGTGCATTGGAAAAACGCCCGCACCACCATCGACGATACGCTCGACGTGTTTCCCTGCCACGGCCTGGGTGGCATCGTGGGCATGTTGCTTACGGGCATCTTCGCCGATAAAGTGGGCCTCATCCACGGTTCGGCCACTACGTTCGGCTACCACGTGCTGGGTTTGGTTATCGTGGTAGGCTACTCCTTCGGCGGCTCCTGGCTGCTGCTCAAGCTCACCGACCGGCTCGTGGGCCTGCGCGTAAAACTGCCCGAGGAAGAGCTGGGCCTCGACCTAAGCCAGCACGAGGAATCCACCTACCACATCGACGAGGAATTCGAGCGCACCTATCGCCGCGCCGCGCAGGAGAAGGTTGTGAATTAAAAGACGGTACAACGTGGGGAGCGAGGCTTGCCTTCGCCTACCGGCGAACAATAACGTCTAGCCTTTCAGTGGCGGGCGGGGTCAAGCCCCGCACATTACGCCAGTCAGCTTACAAGCCCCGCTAGCACATCCCGAAACTCCTCATTGGTAACGCCCCCGATTTCAACTTTTTTGAAGGGAGTAGTATGGCCGCTGAGCAGCGTGAGGCTGGATTTGCTTACGCCGAATACTTCCGCCAAATAAGCCAGCAGGCAGGCATTGGCCTTGCCGTCCTGGGCCGGGGCGTGCAGCCGCACGGTTATGGTGCCGTCGGCCGCTACTGCCAGTTGGTTATGGCGGGCGTTGGGCCTGGCTTTGAGATGCAGCACCGGCAAGGCTCAGGCGGGCGAATTGTAGGCATCGTACACGTTCCAGGCCCAGATTAGAAAGGGCACGATGATAGTCCAGACCAGAAAAAAACTGATGGTGCCGCCAACGGCCCAGATCAGAAAGGCCTTCAGAAACTGTCCCTTGATAAGCTGGCCCAAGCCGGGCACGAAGATGGAAACCAGGGCGGGCAGGCCGTACGTCTGTTTCATAGTAAGCAGGTAAGGATGTGAGGTGGTAATAGGGGAAAGGTGATGAGGCAGTAAACACGGAAGGGAAAGCAATATGCGGGAAATCAGCAGGCTTTCTTAGGATCTGCTCAAACTTGCACTCCACCACCACTCACCCGGGCCTGCCCGAAGGGGCAGCGTTCCAGCAAGGTGCAGCGGCCACAGGCGGGGGTGTGGAAGTAGCAGCATTTCTGGCCGTGGAACATGAGCACCTCATGGTGGTCGTACACCTGCTGGGCGTCCCAGTCGGGCGGCAACAGGGCAGCCAGCTGCTTGTGGGCCGCTGCCTCGCCCACCTTGGGACCGATGAGGCCCAGGCGCTGGGCCACGCGGTGGTGGTGGCTATCGACGGGCATAGCCGGGCGGCGCAGGGTGCTGAACAGCAGCACGGCGGCGCTGGTTTTGGGCCCCACGCCGGGCAGTTGCTCCAGCCACGCCCGCGCCTCCGGAATGGACAAATCGGCCAGAAACTCCAGGTCGCAGGGGCCGCCGGCGCAGCGCTGACCCACTTCGCGCAGAATCTGCTGGAGCCGCGGTGCCTTCTGCTCGGGCCAGGTACAGGGGCTGATGGCGGCCTCTACTTCAGCGGTGGGCGCGTCGCGCACTTCATCCCAGGTCGGGAAGCGGGCCCGCAACTGCTGGTAGGCCCGGTGCGAATCCTGGTTGCGGGTGCGGTGGGAGAGCAGCGAGCTGATCAGTTCACTGAGTGGGTCTTTGGTAGCAAAAAAGGCCACCGGGCAGCCGTATTCGGTGCAGAGCTTGGCGTGCGTCCACAAGGCCAGCTCCTGGCGCTCAGGCAAAGTGGGTTCAGTGGCAGAAGCAGGAGAAGTTTTCACCCGCTTGCCTACGTAGGCTTGCGTTGTCAGTTGCCAGTGAAAGGAACGTCATGCTGAGCCAGGGTCGGAGCGCAGTCGAAGTGTTTCTACCTCAATGCTAATTCTGTCGACTACAACAAAGCGGTAGATATGCTTCGACTCCGCTCCGACCCTGGCTCTATGCGCCACATGCTCAGCATGACGTTCCTTTCACTGGCAACTAATCTACTGGCCGGTGTTGTACAAAAGCAAGGCCTGCTTGACGTTGTTCTGCGACTTGCCACCGATGGCCAGCGGTACAATGGCCAGCGGAATGGCCGCATACATCAGCGGCGACACCGAGAAGCCGTTGCTGCCGCCCAGGCTTGAGAGTACGCCCGCCAGCAGTAGGCCGCCCGCGCCCACGTAACTGAGCGTTGTCAGGGTCTGGTAGCGGCGGGCACTGGCCAGCAGCTGCTGGGATCCGGCGTTGTCGGTTGTGGCCAACTGCAGGTTACGGATGCTCAAATCCTCAATCGGGCCGTTGTCTTTGCTGAAATACTCGTTGCGCACCGTGCGGTAACCGCCAAAACCGCCGTAGCCGTAGGGGTTGTACCCGTAAGGACTGTAGCCGCCGGGACCTATCCCGTTGTTCGAGTACTGCTGTTGCGTGATGGAGTACAGGCTGATGCGGCCCACCCGGTCGCGACGCAGCGTGCTTTCGCGCTTGCTGCGGCCGGGGAGGGTAGTGCGCACATAAAACCCGCTTTGGTCTTCGTAGTAGCGTACGTCGTTGAGGTCGAGCTTCTGCTGGCCATCAACCAGCAGAAAGGTGCGCCCGAACACCGGGCTGCGTACTTCCACATCGTAGCCGCGTAGCACCTGGCCCGATTTCAGCCCTACGCTGTAGCTGGTGGTGTTGGCGGGCGGCAGTGGAGCCTGGCGCGGGTAGGGGGCCGGCGCAACGGGGGCCGGCGCAACGGGGGCCGGCGCCAGAACTGGCGGGGTTGCGGGGCGGGTGGTATCGGGTAGGGTAGGGGCGGGCGCCGTGCTCAGCTCGCGGGGTGTTTGCTGGGCCAGCGCCGGTTGTGCAAAGGCGCTCAGCGCCAACAGAGGAAGAAATCGAAGCAGCATAAAGGCAAATAACGTAGAAAGCCCGAAAATACGGATAGTACGCCGTACCATCCGCCCGGCAAGACCGCCTACCAATCATCGGCCCCGGGTGCCGGGTAACCCGCCATATTCATGCCGGGTTACCCGCACCCGCTAAACTGTTTGGCCTGCCTCTGCTGGCTGAACTGCTTGGCCTGCTCCTGTCGGCTGATCGGGCAGCCTCTGGGCAGCGGCCCCGACGGTCGTGCTGCCTATCTTTGGCGCCGTCCGGCGCATTCTGCCGCCTGCTTTATCTGCTTATGTTTGCTTCCGACGCCATTACCTCGCCCCAGAACCCGCGCATCAAAAACCTGCTGCGGCTCCAGCAAAAATCGGCTGAGCGCCGCAGTCAGGGCCTCACCATCATCGAGGGGCTGCGCGAGCTCACCATTGCCCGGGCCAATGGGGTAGCGGTGCCCACCGTGTTTGTGTGCGCCGAGCTGGCCGGCCCAACTCACGAGGCCGAACTACAGGCCCTGTTTGCCGGTTCCGACACCGAGTGGGTATCCGTGTCGAAGGCTGTATTTGGGAAAGTGGCCTACCGCGAAGGCTCCGACGGCGTGCTGGCCCTGGCCCGCCCGCCCCACCACACCCTCGAAAGCCTCGTATTGCCCGAAAATCCGCTGCTGCTGGTACTCGAAGCCGTAGAGAAGCCCGGCAACCTCGGAGCCATCCTGCGCACCGCCGACGCGGCCCGGGCCACGGCCGTCATCGTCTGCGACCCGCGCACCGACCTGTTCAATCCCAATGCTATCCGCAGCAGCATTGGCTGTTCGTTCACGGTGCCTACCGTGGCCACTTCGCGCCCCCAGCTGCTGGCCTGGTGCGCCGCCCACGGTATCCGCACCTACGCCGCCGCCCTCACCGAGCTGGCCGTGCCTTACACCAGCTGCGACTTCCGTGGCCCCACGGCCCTGGTAATGGGCACCGAAGCCGACGGCCTCACCCCCGAACTCATGCAGGCCTGCGACCAGACCATCATCATCCCCATGCAGGGCTACATCGATTCGCTCAACGTAAGCACTGCCACGGCCATTCTCACGTTTGAAGCCGTGCGCCAGCGGATGTAGCCACTTACGGCTGGCTGCGTCGCCCGCTCCACCAGGTAGCACCGAGCAGCAGCACACCTCCGAGCGCCATTACGCGCACCATAACGGCCAGCGAAACGGGGTAGAGCAACGCGCCGCTCAGCGTTATGCCAAGGGCCAGCCACCAGAGGCTTTCGGGGCCCAGGCCGGCCGTGCGGAGCGGCAAAGCGCGCAGCTCGCTGGCGTTTTCGGGTGGATAGAACAGGAACTTGAGCCGCGGAAAATCGTGGAGCAGCAGCCCGATAGTAAGAACCAGAAACCCAGTAACGAGGCAGGGAGTGCCCGTCCAATGCTGCGACCAGGTGAGGAAGATGATGTTGAGCCACATGGGCACCAGCAGTACCGCCCCCAGCAGCGCAAACCGGCCCGTAAGCAGCAGCAGGCCAATCAGCAGCTGGGCCACGCCAATAAACTGAGCGAACAGCTCCAGCTGGTGCTGGGCCAGGAAAGCGTGGTCCATCGGCGGGCCCATCAGGCCGGGCAGGTGGTTGTCGGAGAGCTTGTAGAGGCCGCCGCCGAGCATAAGCGCGCCCAGCAGCAGGCGGCTGCCCCATACGTACAGCTTGCGCAGCCAGCCTCCAAAGTGCAAAGCCACTGCCGTGGCCAGAATGGGCACCAGTATCGTCGCCAGACAGAGGTAAGTAGGGTTCATGGGAGGCAAGTTATTTGCGGCCGCGTAACTCCGGCGGATTATTCCACGTCCGGTAGTCAGGCCGGGCACAACAGGCCGTATAACTATATCAATCAAGCTGCCCCGATTGCCCTTGATTTATAATTACCGCAAAGAAAACATGATTGCCGAACACCGTACTTTCCTCGTCCACGGCCGCGTGCAGGGCGTGTTCTTCCGCCAGAGCACCCAGCAGCAAGCTCGTCAGCTCGGCCTCGGCGGCTACGCCCGCAACAACCCCGACGGCACCGTAACCATCGAAGCCGAAGGGGCCGCCGAGGCCCTGGCCGCACTCGAAAGCTGGTGCCGGCAGGGTGGCCCGGTGGCGGCGCGGGTAGATAGCGTGGAGGTAACGGCCGGCCCGGTGCGGGGCTACGAGAAGTTCGAGGTACGTCGCTAAGCCGGCCGTTTTACACCCGCCGCAGGCTCTGCACGGTTACATCGAGCGGCTCGGCAGCATAGAGCAGGGGCGGGCCGACGGGTGTAGGGAGGCCGTGGCTTTCCAGCAGCGTCGAGTCCCATTGCTGCAAAGTGGCCTCGTGCAGCTGCCAGGGCTGGTGCCAGAGCTGCCCGCGCCACAGGTGAGGCCCGTGCTGACCGGCGCGCACATCGGGGCCGGCGGTGTAGAGGCAGTAGCGTTCGGTAAGAAAATGCGCCAGCGTGCCCGGCCGGGCCAGGGGCAGGGCCGCGCCCGGCGTCCAGGCGGCGGCGAAAGTGGCGGGCGCAGTACCCCGGTGAGTACGCTCCGCCACGGCCCGGAACTGGCCGCTGGTTTCCGTCAGGCGCATGCGGGCGTGCAGGTAGGGCAGGTGAAACAGGGTGCGGGCCGCCCATACGCCCAGCGGCTGAGTGGCATCGAGCGAGAGAAACCACACGCCCGCCACCCCGTCGAGGCGGGCGTAGGTGCGCACGTTCAACTCGTGCAGCGCGCTCAAGCCGGGCACAGCCGGCAGCCCCAGCGGCCGGATGCGGCTCATGGTAAACGGCACCACACCCAGCCAGGCCTGCTCCTCAAACAAGTCCAGCTCCAGCCGGGCGGGCAGGTAAGGCCGCAGAATTTCGGGTGCTACCGGCCAGTGGGCAAACAGCAGGTTGCTCCAGCGCTGCCGCATCAGCGGCGGGCGGCGGGTAGTAGCAGTTGGAGTAGAAGCAGGCACGCGGCAGGAAGCAAAGTGGGTAATCGATAGCGAAGAAACCGGAGCAGCACCGAACAGTTACAGCACTTTGCTACTACCTGCTTTGACGGCCTTCGAATCGTTCAGGGCGCCTGCCTCTACGTGCGCTGCCGCAGCTGCCCGAAACGATGCCGTAATCCTGCTACTCCGGGCTCCCGACTGCTCTGTGCAATTTCGTGGTGGATTGTCTGCCGATTCATGGTGCCTAGGTTACCACTGATGCAGCTTAAACCCTAATTGTTGTGCCCGCGTCGTCAGGCCTTCTGCCTGCTCCTGGGCTACCACGCTCAACGGATATGAGTCGCCGTCGAGGTTGAACATGACCAGGGCCAGCTCGCGCGGTTCCAGCGCATCCTGCACGAGGTCCAGCTGTTCGGGGCCGAGTTCTTCATCGGTGCCCAGGTCCGGCACTTCCGCCAGTAGTGGCCGTCCTTGCCGGGTCAACACGTCGTTCAGGCTGCTTAGCATATCACCAGCAGTTTCTTTCCAATCGCACTCCACAGCCAGGTCTTCGGCCATCAACCCATCAATCAGGGCAATGTCGCGCAGCTCCTGGGGCGCTATTTCGCTTTCTATCCCGCGTTCAGCCAGCTCCTCTGCAAAGTGCGTCGCATATCCCGCTGCATCAGTCAGCGCCAGGTTGAGCCGGACTGCCAGCCGTTGCGTCGCCGCCGTGTCGCCTAGGGTAAATATGTCGAGAAAGGCCAGGAGTTCAGGATGCATGCCTGTGGGTAGAAGTGGTTGGAAAACGAAGCCGTTGTTTATAAAAGTAGTTAAGCTCGGGCAGACACAAAAAAGGGGGGCAGCCATCGGCCGCACCCCTTTTTTTAAATCAGCTGACTAACAACTAGTCGATTTTCTTGGCCGAACGAAGACGCTCGTTTTCGTCGAGCAGAATCTTACGCATCCGGATCGACTTAGGCGTCACCTCCAGGTACTCATCCTTCTGGATGTATTCCATGGCCTCTTCTAGCGAGAACTGACGCTTAGGAACAATCTTAGCGTTGTCGTCGGTGCCCGAAGCACGCATGTTGGTGAGTTTCTTGCCCTTCTGGATGTTGATGGTCAGGTCGTTGGGGCGGGTGTGCTCGCCGATTACCTGGCCAGAGTACACTTCCTCTCCCGGATCAACGAAGAACTCGCCGCGGTCCTGCATCTTATCGATGGTGTAGGCCGTGCCGGCACCCGTATCCATCGAAATCAGCGAACCAGCAATACGGCCCGGAATTACACCCTTGTGCGGCTCGTAAGAGGCAAAACGGTGGTTCATGATGGCCTCACCAGCGGTGGCGGTCAGCACGTTGTTACGCAGGCCAATCAGGCCGCGGGCCGGAATGTTGAACTCCAGGTGCTGCAGGTCACCCTTCGGCTCCATGATGGTCAACTCGCCCTTGCGCATCGTCACCAGCTCAATCACCTTACCGGCAGTTTCCTCCGGTACGTCTACCACCAGGTGCTCGATAGGCTCGAGGCGGTGGCCGTTGTCGTCTTCCTGGAACAACACCTGGGGCTGGCCCACCTGCAGTTCGAAGCCTTCGCGGCGCATGGTTTCAATCAGGACCGACAAGTGAAGAATACCGCGGCCGTACACTAGGAACGTGTCCTCCTTATCGGTTTCTTTTACCCGCAGGGCGAGGTTTTTCTCGGTTTCCTTGAACAGCCGGTCACGCAGGTGGCGCGAGGTCACAAACTTGCCTTCCTTACCGAAGAAGGGCGAGTTGTTGATGGTGAAGAGCATGTTCATGGTCGGCTCGTCGATGCTGATAACCGACAGGCCCTCGGGGTTGTCGGCGTCGGCCAGCGTATCGCCGATGTCGAAGCCTTCGATGCCCGTTACGGCGCAGATTTCGCCCGAGCTAACCTCAGATACTTTCGTGCGGCCGAGGCCTTCAAACACCTGCAGCTCCTTGATTTTAACCTTCTTGATGGTGCCGTCGCGCTTCACCAGGCTCATGTTGGCGCCTTCTTTTAGCGTACCACGATGCACGCGGCCGATGGCGATACGACCCACGAACGACGAGTAGTCGAGTGAGGTGATCTGCATCTGGGGCGTGCCGTCCAGGGTAGGCGCGGGCGGGATGGAAGCCACTACGGCGTCGAGCAACGGGATGATGCTGTCGGTTTTCACCTTCCAGTCGGTGCTCATCCAGCCCTGCTTCGACGAGCCGTACAGCGTTACGAAGTCCAGCTGATCTTCGCTGGCGCCGAGGTTGAACATGAGGTCGAAAACCTGCTCGTGCACCTCGTCGGGCCGGCAGTTCTCCTTGTCTACTTTGTTGACAACCACGATGGGCTTCAGGCCCAGGTCGATGGCTTTGCCCAGCACGAAGCGGGTCTGGGGCATGGCGCCTTCGAAAGCATCGACGAGCAGCAGCACGCCGTCAGCCATCTTGAGCACCCGCTCCACCTCGCCGCCGAAGTCGGCGTGACCGGGGGTGTCGATGATGTTGATCTTAACGTCTTTGTACCGAACCGATACGTTTTTCGAGACGATGGTAATACCTCGCTCGCGCTCCAGGTCGTTGTTGTCGAGGATGAGGTCGTCGAATTGCTGGTGTTCGTCGAACAGCTTCGAGGCGTGGATAATCTTGTCCACGAGCGTGGTTTTGCCGTGGTCAACGTGCGCAATGATGGCGATATTCCGAATGTTCTGCATACAGGGGTTTTTGCGGGTGCAAATGTACGTAATAATGAGCGTAAATTTTGTCGGCCTACTAATTGCCAGCGAGCTAGGAAATTGTTCCGGCTGCTTCAGCCAACTCATTGACCCGCTGCCAGTCGCGCAAATAGGCCCTCAAGCCGCTTCAAGCCCCCAACCGAACTCTACCCGGCCCACGTATGTTGTTCAGCTGTCGGATTTCAGGTCCGGCATTGCCTCACAGAAAAAAATTTACTCCATGCGCTCTTCTTTGCTGATTCTGCTGCTTTCGGCGGCCACTTTTAACACCGCCTGCTCCCAGGTTAGCTCCCGCGACACCAAGATGGATGCCGCCGACTCGCCCCGCGGGACGACGACTGCTTCGGCCGCGGGCAAGGAGTATCCTAAGCCCCAACCTGTAACGGGCAAGCCCGGCGAATTTCCGGTGCAGAAAACCGATGCCGAGTGGAAAAAGCAGCTCACGGCCGAGCAGTATTTCATCCTGCGTGAGCACGGCACCGAAAAGCCTTTCGCCAACCCCTTCAACGACAACCATGAGAAGGGCAACTATTACTGCGCCGCCGACGGTAACCTGCTGTTCTCTTCGGAAGCTAAGTTTGAGTCGGGCACCGGCTGGCCCAGCTTCTGGGCCCCAGCGGCCAATAGTAGCCTCAAGGTGGTCGTCGATAACAGCTACGGCATGAGCCGCGACGGGCTGTTGTGCGCCAAGTGCGGCGGCCATCTGGGCCACGTCTTCAACGACGGCCCCAAGCCCACCGGCCTGCGTTACTGCATGGATTCGTACGGCATGACGTTCAAGAAAGCCGAATAAGGTGCCAGTGGTCAGTTGCTAGTGGTCAGCACCGCGTATTATTCTGACAACTGAACTACCATTGTTAAATGCCCACTGGCAATCCGAGCCAGTGGGCCATTTCGTTTGTTATAACCCCGTAGCGCCCCGGCCAGGCGTGTTTGCCCTTTTTTCATTCTTCAACTGCCGCTTGCGGTTGAAAGCTCGTCGCTGGTTTATGTCAACTCACATCCAAGTTCAAACCGATCCGATTACTGACCTGCAAACTGCGCTGGCCCCGGCCCGCGCGCAGCTAGTGGCCCACGGCATATACCAGTCGCTGCATTCGCTGGCCGATTTGCGCACGTTTATGGAGCACCACGTCTTTGCCGTTTGGGACTTTATGTCGTTGCTGAAGGCTCTGCAGCGGGAGCTAACCTGCGTGGAGCTGCCTTGGGTGCCACGCGGCAACCCCGCCACCCGCCGCCTCATCAACGACATCGTGCTGGAAGAAGAAACCGACCTCGACCCTGAGGGCCGGCCTACCAGTCACTTCGAACTGTATCTGCGGGCCATGCGCGAGTGCGGGGCCGATACGGAGCCCGTAGAGCGGCTGCTGGCGGCGGTGGCCGGCGGCGCGTCGGTGGCCGAGGCGCTGGCCGCGGCCGAGGCGCCGGCTTCGGTGCACGAGTTCGTGCTCGGTACTTTCCGCCTCATCGAGGCGGGGCAGCCTCACGCGACGGCGGCGGCCTTCACATTCGGGCGCGAAGACGTGATACCCGACATGTTCCGCCACCTCGTGCACGATTTGCGCCAGCGTTTCCCCGGTCAGCTCGACACGTTCACCTATTACCTCGACCGCCACATTCAGCTCGATGAGGAGGTCCATACGCCGCTGGCCCAACAGATGGTGCGCGACCTGTGCGCCGATTCGGCCCAACGCTGGGCCGAGGCCGAGGCAACGGCCGTGAGTTGCATGAGCGCCCGCGTAACCTTGTGGGACGGAATTAGGGCCGCGCTGTAAAAAGGTACTGGCGGAGCCAACTTCGCTTCCGTCCGGTCGTTAGAAAAAGAGCTGACCTATTCCTGGGCAGCTTTTTTTCCGTTGCGTCATGAATACCGTCGTCATATTTCGCCTTTTACTGCCCGCTGCGCTGCTACTTGGCGGCTGCACAACCTCTCAGGAGACGGCTAATGAGGAAGCCAGCGTGCGGCGCGTACCGAGCCGCATTCTCACCGATGCCGACCGGCAGGCGGCCTATAACAGCAACGCCGGCTACGGCGGAGCCACGCCCGATGCCACACCCGGCCGGGTCCGGCCCGGCGAGCAGGCCAGTGGCATCAACTCGCAGAAAAACCCCGAAAGCCTCAACACCGACAACAACAATACGGCTACGCCCGAAACCCGCCTGCGCCGCGTAAAAGGGACCCCCGCCGATACGTTGCGGCTGCCTTAAACGCCCACCTTCCGCTGAAAAGCCTAACGGCCCGTTGCTACGTAGCAAGGGCGTTAGGCT
>NZ_QVLT01000035.1 GCF_003417065.2 Hymenobacter lapidiphilus
TACAACCACGCCAAACGGCTTAAGACCTTGCGCGGCCTCACGCCACATGAATTTGTCTGTGCCGAGTGGCAGAAAAACCCCGTTAACTTTACCCAGGACCCGACCCACCTCACGCTGGGACTATACAACTAGGGCTGTACCTTGCAGCCTTCATCCGCTATACCTGCTATGTCCGCTTCTGATTCCTGGCTAGATACCCTGCCAGCCGATTTCTACGCTCAACTAACCCACACCCTGAACCTGCACGGCATGGCCGCGCTGGAGTTGCTGAGCCGGCCCGCCACGCCCGCCACCGACCGTATTTACCAGCTTAGCGGCCTCGACGCAGTTACTGTGCAACGGCTCAACGGTATCAGCAGCCACGCGCAACTCCTGGCCGCCCTGCGGCGGGAGCCGCTGGCCGTGTACCACTTGCTGCTGCTGGGAGGCCTGACACTGGAAACGAGCCTGGCCGCGCCGGTGCTGGCCTACGTGCGGCAGGCTATGAGCATCACCGAGGAGCAGCTGGGCCAACTATTGACTTACTGCCAGCAGCTGAGCAACGCTTTTCTGGGGCAGCTGGAGGAGCACGTAGCGGCCCCGGCGGGCGTGGCCTCGCTGGGGCTGCACCGGCTGGGCGTAGAGGAAGCGTTTGCGGGGTTTCTGGCCGCACAATTGGCGGCGCGGCCCGTTGCCGAGTTGCGGCCGCTGCCACCGCAGCTGCATATTATGCGCCTGGCGCTGCTGCTGGCCGTCAGCCTGCCGCAGGATACCGACCACCCGTTTGCGCAGGCCGTGCAGGCGCTGCCTCACCTGCAGCCCGCCACCCTGGAGCCCCTTATTGCCCGGCTCGGTCACGCGCAGCCCCACGAGCCGCTGCCGCTCAGCATGCCCGAAGTGGTGCAGCTTTACCAGGCCCTGCAGGTGTGCGGCATGGTGTTCGTGTCGGATTTGATGAGCCATATGGGGCTGGAAGACTCCTTCCCGACCTTATCGGAGGAGGAGCGCCGGGCCAGCGAGCCGGCTCCGGCCAGCAACCGCGAGGCAGTAGGCAGCATCGTCAGCGGCTTCACGCAGTGGGTGCAGCAAAACTTCCCCGGCAACCCCGAAATAGCGCAGGCCCGGCAGCAGGTGCTAGCGCTGGCCGATGAACTGTAGGTGATGAACTGTCATTCTGAGCGAAGGTGCAGCCGTAGTCGAAGAATCCCTACCGCCATAGTAATCCTGTCGTCGGGAAATACTTTGGCAGTAGAGATTCTTCGACTACGGCTGCGCCTTCGCTCAGAATGACTATCCTATTATAGCTCCTGCTGATTCGTTCTACTGGGCCAGCAGCACTTCAATTTCCAGGTGCAACCACTCGTCTTCCCAGGCTTTGTGGGTGAGACGGGCCGAAAGCGGGTAGCCGGCGTCGAGCAGGCGGGCCACGGTTTCGTTGCGGCCCTCGGGCAGGTAGCCGAGCCAGAAGTCCTCACCGGGGCCGCTGGTGAGCACGCGCACGGCCCAGTCGTCGTAGGAGCTGTCGGCTTCGCGGGCCAGGGCCAGCGGCTGGCCGGGCTGCAGTTTCGGCTCGAACTCGCGCAGGCCGGGGCGGTGGGTGGTGCCGGCCACAAGGCATTCGAGTAGCACCAAGGCGTTGGCGGGGGCAGAATCGGACATGGGAAGAGAGGCGTAGTGAGGCCCTAAACTACGCAGCGAAACGGGTTTGGGTCGCGCCGGGTTGGGCAACCCGGCGGCGCAGGCCGCGTTTGCCCGGGTTCGGCCGGCCTCTTTTGCCCGCCCGCTACCTTTGCCGCCTATGTATAGCAAGACCGAAGCCACCCAGCTCCGCCAGGCCTTCTGGACCACGCTGGGCCAGTACATGCAGCCCGTGCCGTCGGCCGATGGCGGACCGGTGAACTGGATGAACTATAAAACCGGCCTCAAACACGTGTACTTCCGCCTGCACGCCGACAACCGCTACGCCACCGTCAGCATCGAAATTACCCACCCCGACGAGGGCCTGCGGGAACTGTTCTTCGAGCAGTTCCGGGAGATGCGGCCGATGCTGGAAGAGGCCACCGGCGAGGCCTGGACCTGGGAGCCGGCCGCCATAAACGAAAGCGGCCAGCCGCTGGCCCGCATCTACTGCGAGCTGCGCCCCGCTAACCTGTTCTCCCGCGACGATTGGCCCCGGCTCATCCCCTTCTTTAAGCCCCGGCTACTAGCCCTCGACGAGTTCTGGAGTACGGGCCAGTATGCTTTCGATGAGCTGCGGTAACGGCAACGGGCAACCGCCGGGCAGCAGCAATAATAAGGGCGTGGCAAGAAAGTTGCGGCGGGCGCTTCAGCAAGCGGCCACCGCACCCTTTTTTCCACCCTTCAGTTTTTCATCTGATGAAAAATCAAATTTTGCTGCTAAGCCTGCTGCTGAGCATGGGCTTTGGTACTCCCCTAACGGCTTCGGCTCAAACGAGCGGGGCAGGCTACATGATGATTATTTCCCGGGTTTCGCTGGGTTTCGACGCCCAGGCCAGCATCGTGGCCGTAGCAGCCGATGGCAAGGAGCGAATGCAAGAAGTGGATTTCAGCCGCTTCAGTGCTAAGCAGATGGCCGCCAACATGACTGAAGTACATAAGGTTGCGCTGGCCACCGTGAACACTTACGCGGCCGATGGCTGGCACATCGTAAGTATAGTTCCGAGCGAAATATCTAGCGGCGGCAGCACCGTTTTCAGCCAGACAATTTACTATTTGGCCAGAAATTGACGACTGGTTTGAGCAACTCGTCTAAGTTCAAACGGCCGCTCTGTTTCCAGAACGGCCGTTTGAATTTACTCAACTCCGCGCTTACTTAAACGCCTGGATGCCGGTAATATCGGCCCCCGTGATGAGCAGGTGGATGTCGTGGGTGCCTTCGTAAGTGAGCACCGATTCGAGGTTCATCATGTGGCGCATGATGGGATACTCGCCGGTGATGCCCATGCCGCCGTGAATCTGGCGGGCTTCGCGGGCAATGTGCAGGGCAATTTCGACGGAGTTGCGCTTGGCCATCGAAATCTGGGCACTGGTGGCTTTGCCTTCGTTTTTGAGCACGCCCAAACGCCACACCATCAGCTGAGCCTTGGTGATTTCGGTAATCATTTCGGCCAGCTTCTTCTGCTGCAGCTGGAAAGCGGCAATCGGCTTGCCGAACTGCTCACGCTCCAGGCTGTATTTCAGCGCCGACTCATAGCAGTCAATCGCCACGCCGATAGCGCCCCAGGCAATGCCGAAGCGGGCCGAATCGAGGCAGCTGAGGGGGCCTTTGAGGCCGTCGATGCCGGGCAGCAGGTTTTCCTTGGGCACCTTCACGTTGTCGAATACCAGCTCGCCGGTGGTGCTGGCGCGCAGGCTCCACTTGTTGTGGATTTCGGGGGTCGTGAAGCCTTCCATGCCGCGCTCCACGATGATACCCTTAATGCGGCCTTCCTCGTTTTTGGCCCACACCACGGCCACCTGGCACTCGGGCGAGTTGGAAATCCAGAGTTTGGCGCCGTTGAGCAGGTAGTAGTCACCCTTATCTTCAATGCGGGTGGTCATGCCGCCGGGGTTCGAGCCGTGGTCGGGCTCCGTCAGGCCGAAGCAGCCGAGCCACTCGCCGCTGGCCAGCTTGGGCAGGAACTTCTTGCGCTGCTCCTCCGAACCGTAGGCGTAAATCGGGAACATCACCAGGGAGCCCTGCACCGAGGCCGTGGAGCGCATGCCGGAGTCGCCGCGCTCAATTTCCTGCATAATCAGGCCGTAGCTGATGTAGTCGAGGCCGCCGCCACCGTACTCGGTCGGGATGGTGGGGCCGAACGCGCCGACATCACCAAACTTGCGCACGATTTCGCTTGGGAAGTGCGCCTGCTGGGCCCACTTCTCGATATTGGGGCTGATTTCCTTTTTTACGAAGTCGCGGATGCTCTGGCGGATGAGCTTGTGCTCCTCCGTCAGCAGGCCGTCGAGGTCGAAGTAATCGGTGAAACCGGCCGCGTTGGTAGAGCCGCGCTGGGCGGAATGGGCTTTGGCCTGGGGCGAGAGAACGTCAGTTTCAGAAGACATAAGGAGTGGACTATAGAGTGGGAATCAGGTTCAAAGATAGGGCTTTCCGGATGCAGAACAGCCTACTGGGGCCGATGGTTCGGCCAGCGGCAGACCCGAAAAGATGTAACTTAACCCGACGGATAGTCGGGTTGGCTTTTTTCCCGTACCTAGTTTTCAACCCTATTTTCAACCGCCGCCTACCCCTTTTCCGCCCTTCTTTCCTATGAGCGAACACAAGAAGCTAACCGAACTGGAAGCCACCGCCATCTGTGGCAACGATATTTCCTCCTCCTGCCTCTACGTTTCAGCCCTAGCCATTGCCTACGCCGGCCAATACGCCTTCGTGGCCCTGCTGATTGTAGCGGCGGTGCTGTTTCTGTTTCGTAAAATATATGGCGAAGTGGTAGGCGCGCTGCCCCTTAACGGCGGGGCCTACAACGTACTGCTCAACACCACCAGCAAGCGCAACGCCGCTATGGCCGCTTGCCTGACCATCCTCTCGTACATGGCTACGGCCGTTATTTCGGCCGCCGAGGCCATGCACTACCTGCATACACTCTGGGACGGGTTCAACATCAACCTGGCCACGCTGGGGCTGCTGGGACTCTTTCTGGCCCTCACTATCCTGGGCATCTCCGAGTCGGCGAAAGTGGCCGTAGCTATTTTCCTGGTCCACCTGGTTTCGCTCACGGTGCTGGTGGGCACGGTTATCTGGTTTTTATTCACCCACGACTTGAGCACACTTTCGCTCAACTTCTCAGCCCCCGTCCCCGGCGGCAGCCTCGTAACAGCCCTGTTTTTTGGATTCAGCGCGGCCATGCTGGGTATTTCGGGCTTCGAAAGCTCGGCCAATTTCGTGGAGGAGCAGGCCCCCGGCGTGTTTGCCAAAACCCTGCGCAACATGTGGATAGTGGTTAGTTTCTTCAATCCGGTTATTGCCTTTCTGGCCATTGCCGCGATACCGATAGGTCAGGTAGAAGAGCACGCCGAAACGGTGCTTTCGTACCTGGGCACTGTTGCCGGCGGTCCGTGGCTGGGCACGCTCATTTCGGTTGATGCCGTGGCCGTGCTCAGCGGAGCCGTGCTGACGAGCTTTGTGGGCGTGAGCGGCCTGATGAAACGCATGGCCCTGGACCGGATTCTGCCCCAGTTTTTCCTCAAGGAAAACGCCCGCAACAGTAACTACGTCATTCTAATTACCTTTTTCTTGCTCTGCGCTTCGGTGCTCTTTATTACCAATGGCGACATCAAGCCGCTGGCGGGCGTTTACACTATTTCTTTCCTGTCGGTGATGGCGCTGTTTGCCATCGGTAACTTCCTGCTCAAGAGCAAGCGCCCCAACCTGCCGCGCCCGGTGTACGCCGGTATTCTGACGGTTACCGTGGCGCTTATCAGTGTTCTGGTGGCACTGTACGGCAATGTGCAGCTGAACCCGAAGTTTCTGATTGTCTTTCTGCAGTACTTCCTGCCTTCGATGGCCATCGTTTATATCATGCTCAACCGGGCCTCCATTCTGGAGTTGGTTCTGGCCGCCGCCAACTCGTTTGCCCACAAATATCCGGGGGTTTCGCGCTTCAGCCGTCTGCAGATACAAAAGGCCACCCGCGAGCTGCATCAGCAGGAATTCGTGTTTTTCACCAAGGGCGACAACGTGTCGAACCTCAATAAAGTGATGGCTTACGTGGTGGAAAACGAGTTTACCAACCGCCTCAAAATCGTGACGCTGCTCCGCGAGGGCGAAACTTACCCGCCCGAGCTGCTCAAGGACATTGAGGTGCTCGACCGGGCCTACGACCAGATTCGGGTGGACTTTGTGGCCATGCCCGGTCACTTCGGTCCCGAGCTTATCGACCGCCTCTCAGAAGAGTGGAACGTGCCCAAAAACTTCATGTTCATCGGCTCCCCCGGCGACCGGTTCCCCTACCAGATTTCCGAGCTGGGCGGGGTACGCCTAATCATCTGACCACAGATTAGCACGGATTTCGTAGACGATTGAAATTAAAAGAGCCGCCTCAACTGAGGCGGCTCTTTTAATTTTGCTGCTGAAGAACATGACCAGCAGGGCCTACTACAAAATCCGTTAAAATCCGTACTAATCCGTGGTCAGAATTTAGCCCCTACTGATACCAGGAAGTTGCGGGTGGCCTGGGGGAAGTACCAGTTGAAGGTTTGCTGGCGGCCGTCGGCGCCGGGGTAGCCGTAGGTGTAGCCGTTGGCCACGTAGCGGCGGTCGAGCACGTTGTTCACCAGCAGGCCCAGCTCAATTTCCTTCATGAACGCGGGCCGGATGGTGTAGCGTAGCCGGAAATCGAGCACCTGATAGGGGCTGATGCGGCGGTCTTCGCTCGTGCTGTTATCGAGGTACTGGCGGCTGACGGTTTTGTAGAGCAGCGCCGCCCGCAGGCCCGGCACGGCCGCCAGCGGTTGGGCTTCGAGCGTGTGGGCCGACACCACCGAGGGCGAGTAAGAAATGGTGGTGGTGCGGGCCTCGGCCGCCATCACGGGGTTGTAGTCGGCGTCGTAGGTGATGGCGCGGTAGTCGAGGATGCGGTTGCGGCTAAGCGTGAGCGTGCTGCTGAGGCTGACACGATTCTGCAGGGCCGAAGCCGCGCCAGTAAGTTCGAGGCCGGTGCGGTAGCTGCGCGGGGCGTTGGTGCGCAGGGCCGTGCCTACGTCGTTGAGCTGCCCGGTAGCTACCAGCTGGTTGCGGTAGCGCATGTAGAAATAGTTGGCCTCGAAGCTCAGCGAGCCGCCGGCTCCGAGCAGGTTCACATCGGCTTTGCGAAGGCGGTAGCCGGCCTCGAAGTCGTTGAGGCGCTCGGCTTTGGCGCCTTGGTCGCCGGTGGGGCGGTCGGTGAAGTCGGAGCGAACCGGCTCGCGCTGGCCCACGGCGAAGCTGGCGTAGAGCTGCTGGCCCGCCGCCAGCGTGAGCGTGGCGCCGGCTTTGGGATTAAGAAAAGTGTAGCGGGCGCGGGTGCGCACGTCGTTCTGGTCGTCTTCGAGCCCGTCAATTGCGTAGTCGATGTGGCGTATCTGCACATCACCATACACGCCGAACTGGGGCAGCACCTGCCAGGTGGCGCGGGCGTAGGCGTTGTAGTCGGTTTTGGTGGCGTCGTTGAAGTAGTAGCTGTGGCGGATATTGCCGGTAGAGGCGAACCGGGCCCAGATAACCTCGCCGTAATGGTCGTTCACGAAGCGGTTCCAGGCGCCGCCCACCGTGGCCTGCAACCGGTCGTTGCTTTTGGGCTGGTAGTTGAGCGCGAAGGTGCCGCCGTAGAAGTAGTTGTCGAGATACTTACGGTCGATCAGGTCGGTGCGCTTGATGGTGGTGTCGCCGAGCGTGATGTTGGGCAGCTGGTAGTTGGCGAGTTTGCGGTTGGCCCGGAAGCTCTCGTAGTAGCCCAGACCGCGGGTCAGGTGCAGAGCCGCGCCCAGGCTCCAGTCTTCACCCAAGGCCTGCGAAAGGTGCAGCTGGTAGTGGTTCTGCTGGTAGTTATCGGTCTGGTTGTCGTAGGTGTAATAGCTGTAGCGGCGGCCTTCCTGGCGCACCCGTTCGGCATCGGCAGGGCTCAACTCGCCGTTATCAACAAACTGCTGCAGCAGGGCCTCGTTGCCGGTAATGGCCGGTTCGGGCACGCCGTTCCAGGCCTGGTAGGTTTTCTCGCGGCCCGAGAAGGTGATGAACTTCACGAGCGTGTTCTTGCCCTGGTAGCCGGCGGCCAGGTAGTACGACTTCAAATCCGACGCCGCCCGGTTCATGTAGCCGTCGGTGCTGATACGCGAGAGGCGGCCATCAACGGTGAAGTGCTGGCCGATCAGGCCGGTACCGAACTGGGCCGTGTTTTTCCAGGTATTGAAGGAGCCGTACGAATTGCTGGTTTCTCCGTAGGCCTCGGGGCGGTTGTCGAGGGTAGAGATGTTGAGGCTGGCCCCGAAAGCCGCCCCGCCGTTCTGGCTCGTGCCCACGCCCCGCTGAATCTGGATGGAGCTGATGGAGGAGGATAAATCGGGCAGGTTCACCAGAAACGAGCCGTGCGACTCCGCATCATTCAACGGAATGCCGTTGATGGTCATGTTGATGCCCGTGTTGCTGGTGCCCCGGATGCGGATATCGGTGTAGCCCACTCCCGCCCCGGCATCCGACGTAACCACCACCGAAGGCGTCTGGTCGAGCAGGTAGGGCAGATCCTGGCCGAAGTTGCGCTTGGCAATATCCTGCTTGCCCAGATTGGTGTAAGCGGTGGCGGTGCGGTCGGAGGCGCGCTGGGCCGTTACGAGAGCGTCGCCGGTGAGCACTCCGCCGGGCTGCAGGCGGGCCGCTACGCGCTGGGCTTCGGTCTGCCCTTGCAAAGTCTGCACAAAGGCCTGGTAGCCCATAAACGTAATACGCAGTTCGTGCCGGCCGGCCGGCACGGCGGCTAGGCTAAAGGCGCCGGCCGCATCGGTAGTGCCGCTGGGCGTGCCGTCGAGTAGCAAGGTGGCGCCGGGCAGCGGCTGGCCGGTGCGGGCATCGGTAATGGTGCCGGCCACAGGCCCCTGGGCCCAGGCCACGCCAGACGATAGCCCCAGCAGGGCCAGTCCGGTGGTTAAAACAGTTTTCAAAAGTGAAAAATGGAAAAAGTGGAACGTACCCAGGGCCAGGGGTCGGCCCCCATGGGTGTTTCGCTCGCGGATCGTTTGTTCCCTTCGCCGGCATTACCCGGATCAGGTTCAATGGGTATGATCTCAGCCTTATTGCTACTCGCGTAGCTTGGGGCACCCCTAAACTGTGCGGCGAAGGTACACCGCTAAATCTGGTTTTGGCGGGCTAGGCGCGGCCGACCAGTGCAAAAAAAGTGGGCGGCTTCGTTTTCTACTGACAATCAGCTATCTTAGAAATACGCCCCGCCCGCTGCGGCAACCCGGCCAAAAACCCGGGCACGCTAAGAACAAGCCGGGGCCACTGCCCGTTGCAGTAAATAGCCCATTCGGTTCCGGAGCCCTTCTCGTTCCTTTTCAGCCTCCCGCGCCATGTCCGTCCCCAGCCTTCTGTATATGCTTGTCGCGCTTATTTTCGCTGCCTTTGTGTTACTGATGCCCAGCCGCCGCCTGCGCCAGCCCCCGGCTCCCGGCAACGACGACGACAGCGGCGGCGGCGAACCAATTGACGATGGCCTGCCCGATTTCGACCTGCCTCCCGGCATCTCCCGCCCCATCAACGACTGGGAACCCGACTACAATCGCCGCCCGGTGATTAGGGATTAGGGATTAGGGATTAGGGATTAGGGATTAGGGATTAGGGAAAGAACGTCATTCAGAGCGAAGCGAAGAATCTCGCGTAAATTGTTGCAACGGTTGTTGTTTAACGATTCACGCGAGATTCTTCGCTTCGCTCTGAATGACGTGCTTCTGTTAACTATCGTCCGCTACAAATCCCTGGCCATCAGAACATACGGCTCGGTACCGCGGTAGATGCGGTTGCCTTCGGGCTCCAGCTTGAAGGCGCGGTAGAAGGCCTCGTTTACGGCCCGGGCGTCGCACCACAGGCGGCGCGCACCGTGGCGGCGGGCTTCGTTGATTACGTGGCGCAGCAGCTGCGAGCCGATGCCCTGTCCCTGGCAGTCGGGGCGGGTGGCAAACTTGCGGAACCGGGCCACGCTGCCATCAATAAACAGCGAGATAACCGAAACCAGCTTGCCATTGCGGAAAGCGCCGAAATGCAATCCGGCTTCGTCGTTGCCCAGCTTAATATAGGCCATTGGCTCGCCGGGCCAGAGTACCTGGTGGCGCAGCTCGTAGGTATCGGCCGCCGAAATGGCCCGGATGGTGATGTCGGAAGTGGTGGTATCAGGCAACGGTGAGACTGTAAGAAGTGATAAACTGCTGGCCGGCGTGCAGGCTCATAATGCCCTGCTTATCGGCCAGCTCGACGGGCGCACCCACGCTGCCCGCCAGCCCATGCCAAGGCTCGATGCAGACGAACCCAGCACCCGGGCCCGCCGTCCAGAGGCCCAGGTAGGGGAAGCCCTCGAAACGGGCCCGCACGCTGCGGCCCGAACGCCGGCTGCGCAGCGTGAGGCTGGTAAAATCGAAGTGTTGAAAGACCAGCGCATCCTGGGCAAACAGCTCGTAGCTGAGCGGCAGTACGCTTTCGTGGCGCAGCAGCGGCGCAGTCTGGCCGCTGAACAGGCCGTTTTGTAGCAGGTGCTGGTCGAGGCTGACGGGATGATCGAAGACGAATTCATAGTCGTCAAACGTTTCGCCGGGCAGCAGCGGGCAGCGGAAAGCCGGGTGCGCCCCAATGCTGAACAGCAGCTCCGCGGAATCCGGGTTTTCGACCTCCCAGCCCACCGTGAGTGTCGAGCCCGCCAGCCGGTAGCTGATGCGCAGCGCAAACCCAAACGGGTAAACGGCCCGGCTGGCGGCATCGTCGCGCAGCTCAAACGTCAGCTCGAACTCGCTGCGGTGCAGCAGCACGAACTCCCGGTCGCGGGCAAAGCCGTGCTGCCCCATCTCGTAGGTCTGGCCCTGGTGGCGGTACTGGTTGTCGGGCAGGCGGCCCACCACCGGAAACAGCACCGGCGCGTGGCGGCCCCAATAGGCGGGGTCGGCCTGCCAGATGTACTCCAGCTCGCCGGCCGCATCGAGGTGTACAAAGCTGATCAGCTCGGCGCCGCGGGTGTTTACCTGAACGCGGCAGTGCTCGTTTTCGAGGCTATGAATCATTGCAATACCTATTTTACTACCTGATAAGCATATAGCTGACTTCATCATCACAGAACCCCCACCTATACGCTACCGGGCAAAAAACGGCAGCCACCCCATAAAGTTACCCCAGCGCCTGTTCGGGACGGGGCTGCCGGCCGAGCAGCTCATCGACGTGAAAGCAGGCCTGCTCGAAACGATGAGGGGGCGGGCCGCAGATTTCGGCAAAGTTCGACAGTTGGCCGCGGAGTTCGCGCTGGTAAAGGGTATAAAAATGATTGCGGTGCTGCGGATGCTCGCGTAACGGGTCGGACTCCCAGGGCAGGTCCACGTTCAGCAACAGTAACAGCGCGTAATTTTGCTCCTCCATCCGGCGCAAAATCCAGTCGGGGCAGTAGCCAAACGAGTGCTCGGCCCAGATTTTTATCACCAGCAAATCGGTGTCGCAGAACACCAGCGGCCGGCCCAGGCGTTGGGCTTCGGCTACGGCCTGCTCCTCGGCCCGCAGCTGGCCGCGGGCAATGTCTTCGAGGTCGGAAAGCGTGTAGCCGGGGCCACGGCCGGTGAGGTAGGCGCGGGCGTACTCGGGAGCCCAGGCGGTGTGGTAATGTCCGGCCAGCAGCCGGCTCAGGGTGGTTTTGCCCGTCGATTCGGGGCCGGTGAGGGCAACGCGCAGCATCAGCGGGCTGCTCCGGGAAACGGAACGTCGGCTGGCAGAAAGTAGAGTGGTTTTTTCATAGCGAGTCAGGCAGAAAGCGGAACGGAACGAGTGGCATGTTGGCGTAGGGCCCGGCGCCACTCCACGTAGCCATACACGGCCAGGCCGAGGTAGAGCACGTACAGGGCGCTGGTGGGGTACAGGTGCTTGTACCAGAGAATGGGCACGTAAATGATGTCGACCACAATCCAGACAAACCAGTTTTCGAGGCGCTTGCGAATAAGCAGAAACTGGCCCGCCAGACTGCCGGCCGTCGTGAAGGCGTCCCAGTGCGGCAGGGCGGCGTCGGTGTGGTGCTGGAGGTAGTAGCCCACGCCCAGCGTGTAGGCCGCCACAAAGGCCGCGCAGCCCACCCACTCGCACATAGGGGTGCGGGTTACGGGCAGCTCCGAGCGGTTGCGCCCGCCGTACAGCCACTGGTACCAGCCCAGCGCCGCCAGCCCGATAAACAACACTTGTAGAAACGCATCGGAGTAGAGCGTGGCCCCCGAGTACACCACCACATACAGCGCGCAGCTGACGATGGCCACCGGAAAATTCCAGAGCGACTCGCGGGCCGCCAGCCACACGCAGGCGAAGCCCGTCACGACGGCTACCCATTCGAGCGGGCCGTTGCCGGCCGCCGAGGTCCAGAGTCTGTACAGTTCTTCCAATTCGGTTTCAGCAGATGAATTGCGCCGGCTCCGTATGGGCCGGTTGGTCAAAGCTAACCAGCGGCGGGGTAATTTTACGGCTCATCCGGCTTTTTACCTGTTTACTGATGCTGCCCGAACTCACGCCCGAAGCCCTGCACGCCCGCCTGCAAAGCGGCGAAAACCTCCAGCTCATCGACGTGCGCCAGCCCGAGGAGTACGCCTTCTGCCGCATCGAAGGCAGCCTGCTGATTCCGTTAGGCGAATTGGCATCCCGCGCCGACGAAGTGCCCGACGACCGGCCCGTGGTGCTCATCTGCCACCACGGCGTGCGCTCGATGCAGGCGCTGGCCTATCTCCAGCACCGCCACGAACTGACCAACCTGCTGAACCTGCGCGGCGGCATCGATGCCTGGAGCCGACGGGTGGATGCTTCAGTAGCGTTGTATTAGGCCCCGCGACACCAAACCACTAAATGCGCTTCCCCGACCTGCCCATCACCGCCGCCCTTCCCGAGCTGCTCGCCACGCTCGAAACCCATCATGTGGCCGTGCTGCAGGCCCCGCCCGGCGCCGGCAAAACCACACTGGTGCCGCTGGCGCTGCTGGAAGCCGACTGGTGCGCGGGTCAGAAAATAATCGTGCTCGAACCCCGGCGGCTGGCGGCGCGGGCCGCGGCCACGCGCATGGCCCAGCTGCTGGGCGAGCCCGTGGGCCAAACGGTGGGCTACCGCATGCGGCTGGAAAGCAAGATTTCCGCCAAAACCCGCATCGAAGTCGTCACCGAAATCATCCTCACCCGCCAGCTTCAGGACGACCCCTCCCTGGAAGGCGTGGCCGCCGTGCTGTTCGATGAATTTCATGAGCGGAGCCTGCAGGCCGACCTCGGCCTGGCCCTGGCCCTCGACGCCCAGCAGGTACTGCGGCCCGATTTGCGGCTGCTGATAATGTCGGCCACGCTGGATGCCGAGCGGCTGGGCCGCTGGCTCGGCGCGCCGGTCGTGAGCAGTCTGGGCCGCATGTTTCCGGTCGAAACCCACTACCTGAGCCCCCAGCGCGCCGCCAGCGCCTCGCGCCGCCCCCACGAAAAGCTCCAGGACCTCGTGCCGGTACTCGTGCGCGAGGCCCTGCAAACCCACCCCACCGGCGACGTGCTGGTATTCCTACCCGGCCTGGCCGACCAGCGCCGGGTGGCCGCCAAGCTGGCCTCACTACCCGACCATATTATCATCCACACCCTCCACGGCGAGCTGCCCGCCGAGCAGCAGGATGCCGCCCTGCGCCCCGCCCCGTCTGGCCGCCGCAAGGTGGTGCTGGCCACCAGCATTGCCGAAACCAGCCTTACTATTGAGGGCGTGAGTATTGTGGTGGATGGCGGCTTTGCCCGCATCCCGCGCTTCGAGCCGCGCACCGGCCTCACCACGCTGGGCACCGAGCCCGCCAGCCAGGCCGCCGCCGACCAGCGCCGGGGCCGCGCCGGCCGCCTCGGCCCCGGCACCTGCTACCGCCTCTGGACCGAAGCCGAATTCCGGGAGCTACCGCAGCACCTGCCGCCCGAAATCCTGACCGCCGACCTGAGCCCGCTGGCGCTGGAGTTGGCGTTGTGGGGCGCATACGCGGCTGATAGTCTGCGCTGGCTGGATGTGCCGCCGGCCCTGGCCCTGGCCCAGGCCCGCGAGCTGCTGGTGCGGCTGGAGGCTGTTACGCCGGCCGGGCCGCCCACCGCCCACGGCCGCGCCCTGGCCCGGCTGGGGCTGGCCCCGCGTTTGGCTCATCTGGTGGCCCGGGGCCAACAAATAGGGCACGGAGCTACGGCCTGCGCGTTGGCCGCCCTGCTCACCGAGCGCGACATTCTGCGCCCCGCCGACGGCTCGTTCGGCCCGCCCGATTTGCGCCTGCGCCTCGAAGCCCTGCACACCGGCCGCGCCCCACTCCCCGGCCTAGTGCCCGATGCGGCGGCCTGCGCCGGGTGCGCGAAGCGGCCACCGTACTGCGCCAGCGGGCCGGCGCGAAGGGCGAAGTCGAGCCCGACATGGCCGGGCTGCTGGCCGCCCTCGCCTACCCCGACCGCCTGGCCCAGCGCGAAACGCCCGAGCGGGTGCGCCTGCTGAGCGGGCAACGGGCCACCCTCCCAGCCGAGTTCTTCGGGCAGCAGGACCAGTTTTTCGCCATTGCGGCCCTCGATGGCTACACCGCCCAGCCCCGCGCCAGCCTGGCCGCGCCCCTGAGTCGGGCCGAGCTGGAAGAGCACTTCGCGCAGCAGATTGAAACCCGCGACGAAGTACGCTGGGACGAAGCCACCGGCCGCGTAACGGCCCGCCGCCTGCGCCGCCTCGGAGCTTTGGTGTTATCGGATGTCAATCTACCCAACCCCGACCCGGCCCTGGTAGCCACGGCCCTGCTGGGCGCGGTGCAGGCCGCCGGCATAGCCGGGCTGCCCTGGAGTGAGGCCGCCACGCAGCTCCGCGAGCGGCTGGCGTTTGTGCAGCATCATTTCCCCGAAAACTGGTCTGAGGTGTCGGATGAGGTACTGCTGGCGGAGCTGGGCGACTGGCTGGGGCCCTACCTGACGGGCGTGAAGTCGATGGCCGAATTGAGCCGAATTGACTTCCACGAAGCCCTGCTGGGGCGGCTGCCGGGCGGCTGGAGCCAGCGCCAGGAGCTGGACCGCCTCGCTCCTACCCACCTCGAAGTGCCCACCGGCTCACGCATCCGCCTCGATTACGCCGCCCCCGAAGCACCGGTGCTGGCCGTGCGCCTGCAGGAGGTATTCGGCCTGCTCGACACGCCGACGGTGGGCGGCGGCCGGGTGCCGCTCACGCTGCATCTACTGTCGCCCGGCTACCGCCCCGCCCAAGTTACCCGCGACCTGCGCAGCTTCTGGAATAGTTCCTACTTCGAAGTGCGCAAGGAGCTGCGCGGCCGCTACCCCAAGCACTACTGGCCCGAAAACCCGCTCGAAGCCCAGGCCGTGCGCGGCACAAAGAAGCAGAACGGGCTTTAGTGGTTAGTGGTTAGCGGAAAATACGAACGTCATTCAGAGCGAAGCGAAGAATCTCGCGTGAGTCGTTGAACAACAACCGTTGTAACAACTCACGCGAGATTCTTCGCTTCGCTCTAAATGAAGCTCCTTTAAACCCTAAAATCTAGCTTGGAAAGTCGGCCGAATTACCGGTTTCTTCTACTTCGGCCAGTTCTTTTACCAGGCCCGTAAACTTCTCGCGGGCGCCTTTGACGGCGGCTTTGCCCAGCGGCAGGTGCAGGGGCGCGTCGCCCTCAGCGTGCACGAGGTCGTACATGATTTGGGCGGCGCGGTCGGGGTCGCCGGGCTGGTTGCCGCTGTAGCTCTGGATGCCTTTCAGATTCTCGCCCACGGTGGCGCGGTAATCCTCAATATTGGTATCGACGTAGGTGGCTGAGGCGCCGGCCCACTCGGTGCGGAAGCCGCTGGGCTCGATGTTGGTGACCTTGATGCCAAGCGGCTTCACCTGCTGGGCCAGGCTTTCGCCGATGGCTTCGAGGGCGAACTTACTGGCGTTGTAAACGCCCACGCCGGGGAAGGTTTTCAGGCCACCGATGCTAGTAATGTTGAGCACGTGGCCGCTTTTCCGCTCGCGCAGGTGGGGCAGCACGGCACGCAGCACGTGTAGCGGCCCGAACACGTTCACGTCGAACTGGCGATGCACTTCCTCGGCGTCGATTTCCTCGATGCTGCCCAGCGAGCCGTAGCCGGCGTTGTTCACGATGACGTCGAGGTGGCCGAGCTGGGCAATGGCGTCGGCAATGGCTTTTTTAACCTGAGCTTCGTCGGTTACCTCCATCACGAAACCGTGGCCCTGGCCGTTGGCTTTTTTGGTGAACTCATCGGCCTGTTCCTGCTTGCGGAAGGTAGCGGCTACTTTGTCGCCTTTTTCGAGTAGCAAGTCGGCCAGCGAGGCGCCGAAACCGGAGCTGACGCCGGTAATAAACCAGTTTTTGGTAGTTGCCATGAGTTGAATTAGCTAAGTATCTGCCGCGCCGGGATGGCACGGTTGGGGTTTATAACTGCAAGAGCGAGCCGGGGGTTTTAAACCAGGCCCGTTGGCCCGACTACGGCAGCAACTGTCCGTCCTGCGCGGTGCCGGTTGCTGCTTTTTTGGGCATTTTCCTGAAAACCCAACTCTGCGCCCTAACTTTGTCCTGCAACAAGCCACCTTCTAACTCTCTTGTTGCCATGGCCGACCACGCCGCCAAAATTGCCTTCGAGGCCCTCACCTACGACGATGTGCTGCTGCTGCCTGGCTACTCCGAGGTGCTGCCCCGCGACGTTGACACCGGCGCCCCGCTTACCCGCCGTATCCGGCTGCAATTGCCCTTCGTGTCGGCAGCTATGGACACCGTGACCGAGGCCGAAATGGCCATTGCGCTGGCCCAGGAAGGTGGCATCGGTATCATTCATAAGAACATGAGCATCAAGGCCCAGGCCGAGTTGGTGCGCCGCGTAAAACGCTCGGAGAGCGGCATGATTCTCGACCCGTTCACGCTCACCGAAACCGCTACCCTGGCCGAAGCCAAGCAACTGATGCGTGAGCATAATATCGGCGGCATCCCGATTATCGACGAGCAGCGCCGCCTCAAAGGTATCCTCACCAACCGCGACCTGCGCTTCGAGAAGGACATGGCGCGGTCGGTGAGCGAGGTGATGACGGCCACGCCGCTTGTAACGGCCAAGGCCGGCACCGAGCTGGCCGCCGCCGAAGAAATTCTGCAGGATTCCAAGGTCGAGAAGCTGCCCGTTATCGATATGGAAGGCCGGCTTGTAGGCCTTATTACCTACAAAGACATCCGGAAGCGCCGCCGCACGCCCAACGCCTGCAAAGATGAGCTGGGCCGCCTGCTGGTGGGTGCCGCCGTGGGCGTAACGGCCGACCTGGCCGAGCGCGTAACGGCTTTGGTGGAAGCGGGCGTGGACGTAATCAGTGTAGACACCGCCCACGGCCACAGCAAGGGCGTACTCGACGCCGTGCGCAGCCTCAAGCAGCAGTTCCCCGACCTCGAAATTATTGCCGGCAACGTGGCTACCGCCGAGGGTGCCCGCGCCCTGGCCGACGCCGGCGCCGACGCCGTGAAAGTGGGCGTGGGCCCTGGCTCTATCTGCACCACCCGCATTGTGGCCGGTATCGGCGTACCCCAGCTTTCGGCAGTGCTCGAAGCCGCCCGCGGCCTGGAGGGCACCGGCGTGCCGATTATTGCCGACGGCGGCATTAAGTACTCGGGCGACGTGGTGAAGGCCCTGGCGGCCGGTGCCAGCACCGTAATGATTGGCTCGCTGCTGGCCGGCACCGACGAGGCCCCCGGCGAAATGACCCTGTTTGAGGGCCGCAAGTATAAAAGCTACCGGGGAATGGGCTCGGTGGAAGCCATGGAGGAAGGCAGCAAAGACCGCTACTTCCAGGATGCCGAGGACGACGTGAAGAAGCTCGTGCCCGAGGGTATTGTGGGCCGCGTACCTTACAAAGGGCTGGCCGCCGAGGTCCTCTACCAGCTCACGGGCGGCCTGCGCGCCGGCATGGGCTACTGCGGCACGCCCACCATCGAGGCGCTGCAAACCGCCCGCTTCGTGCGCATCACCGGGGCCGGCCTGCGCGAGTCGCACCCCCACGACGTACAGATTACGCGCGAGTCGCCTAACTACAGCAGCCGCTAAAAATAGCCGATTGGCAGCTTACGCGAGTACCCCGGGGCGCTGCTTCCGGGGTATTTGCTTTAATAACCACCTGGCAGATTGGGCAGAACGCTGCTTAATCTGACCGGAAGTAGTCTATTGTTGGCGGGCCGCGTATCTTGGCCTCCTGTTTCCTTCCGCCGCGCTCTTTGCCTGGGTTGGCTTTTCCTTACTTTGTCTGCATGGCTGTTCTTCGGAAGCCTTTTTCCTTACTAGGTATTGCCGCGCTGCTAAGCTGGCTGGCGCTGCTGGCCGCCGCGCTGCTCTACGCTCATCCGGGCCTGGGTGGAGTGCCTTATTCTACTCCGGCCGGCCTGATTCTGATTCTGCAGGCACTGTTCACGGCCGTCGTTTTTCTGTACGAGCGCAAATCACCCGAGCGCCTGCGCGGGGTTGATTTTATCGGGCTGCTGCAACGGATGCTGCTGGGTCCGGCGCTGTTGGCGGTAAGCAGTGTAGGGCTGCACCAGCTGCTGCAAATGCTGCTACCCGATTATACTACCGGCTCGGTGCTACACACCGTATTGTACACGCTCAATGTGGGGCTGTTTGTGCTGCTGCTGGCCCGCACCAACTATGCCTGGCGGACCCTGATGCTGTTTCGGAGCTCCGAGCGGCTGCAACGGCAATGGGTAGCTTTTGAACTGCTGCTGGGCGCTACACTGCTGTTGCGCCTGCTGCCTTACACTCCCCCGGCGGGCCTGTCGGCGGCGGTATTGGGTGTGCTGGCTGCCTTTGGTGTCTACCTGAGCGGCCGCCAGAAGTGGGTGGCCTACCTCAGCCGCCGCCAAAAACTGGAGGCGGTGCTACTCCAACTGGCCATTATTGGGGTGATGGGCATATTCGTGGCCTATTTCCTGTACACCCGGCTCGGTTTCCGCATGGTGGGGCCCGCCCCTCAGAATGCCTTTCTGCTGCTCAACGCCTTCTTCGCCAGCTTCTATGCGCTTATGGGCCTGCTGGTAACCTTCTTCAACCTGCCCACAGCAGGCGTCTTCGAGCAGAAGCGCGAGGAGATTCTCAGCATGCAGCGCCTCACCCAGCTTATTCAGCGGGGCCAGACGACGGCCGAGGTATACCAGATGTTCTTCGACTCGGCCATCCAGACAACCGGTGCCGATGCTGCCTGGCTGCAAATTGAAGCCATCGACGAAGAGGACCGCCACGATCTGTACTATCAGCTGCCCGCCGATCAGGGCAGTGCCATCCGCGGAATGCTGGCCGAATTCAATCTCGGCAACCTCGAGTACTTCAACAACGACTTGTCCGGCGGTAGCTTCCGCCAGCTGCAGCTGCCTTTCGGCTCGCTGATGGTGATGCCGCTCAGCTCCAGTAAGCGGCAGTACGGCAACATTTACCTACTCCAGGAGCCGGTGCAGGCCTTCGACCGCGAAAGCCTGAGTATCCTGCAGACCTTTGCCAGCCAGACGGTGCTCAGCATCGAAAACCTGCAGCTCATTCAGGCCTCCATGCGCACCCAGCGCGTGCAGGACGAGCTCAAGATTGCCTCGGCCGTGCAGGACAGCCTCATTCCGAAGAACCTGCCGATTGACAACTGGTTTGAAATCAGCTCCTACGCCGTGGCCGCCACCGAAGTGGGCGGTGACTTCTACGACTTTCTGCACCTGCCGGGCCGCCGGCTGGCCGTGCTTATCGGCGACGTGAGCGGCAAGGGCGTAACGGCGGCCTTCCATGTGGCCCAGATGAAGGGTATTTTTCATGCCCTGATGCAGGAAAACCCACTGGCCCGCAACGAGCGGGAGAAATACCCGGTGCCCAGCCAGTTCATGACCCAGGCCAACGATGCGCTGGGCCGCTGCCTCGAAAAGTCGGCCTTTATCACGGCTTCGCTCTATATCATCGACTACGAGCACGGTGGCTTCGTGTTTGCCCGGGCCGGCCACTGCCACACACTCTACTATCACTCTATCAAGGAAGAGGTGTCGTATTTCCAGACGCCCGGGCTGGGGCTGGGCATTATCCGGCACGATGGCTACGAGAAGCACATTAAGAACCAGTTTTACGACTACAACCCCAGCGACGTGATGGTGATTTACACCGACGGCATCGTGGAAGCCCGCGACGCGGCCCAGGATGAGTACGGTGAGGAGCGCCTGCAGCGGATGCTGGAAGAATCGTATTACCTCGATGCCGACCAGATCAAGGCCCACATTCTGGCCGATTTACACGAGTTCACCAAGGGCCAGCCCATGCACGACGACCAGACGCTGCTGGTGATTAAATTCCGGTCGGCCCAACCCGAAGCCGGGCATTAACGTAGCTTCAAGCCATGAAAATAACGCAACACGCCACCGATACCACGCTCACGCTGGCTCTCAATGGAGAGCTGGACGCCAGCTCCTCTGTTCTGCTCGATAACGAGCTCAGCAAGCCCGAGATTCTTCGCACCCAAAAGGTACTCATCGACTGCCAGCAGCTCAACTACATCTCGTCGGCAGGCCTGGGCGTGTTCATCTCGCACCTGCAAACCTTCCAGGACGCCAACGTGAAGCTGGTGTTCTTCAACATGCAGGAGAAAGTGCGCAACGTATTCGAGATTTTGGGTCTCGATTCGCTGATGACCATTGTGCCTTCGGAGGCCGACGCGGCTGCCGTTTAACTCTCCGAAACTGCTCTGCCCCCATTTCCAAGGCATGGAACACGCCATCCGTATTAGCTGCAACCGTCGCAACCTGAAGGTGGTGCGCGACTTTGTGGGCGAGTACCTGGCCGGGCAGCAGCTTTCGGATGTGCTCGTTAACCAGCTGATTCTGGCCGTGGATGAAGTGGTAGCCAACTTTATCATTCATGCGAATGCCGAAGATGAAAAGCAGTTTCTGGATGTGCGCGTGACCATCCTTAACCACGAGTTTGGCTTCGAGATTGAGGATGGCACCGCTTCCACCTATTCACCTGGCTTGTATCAGGAGCCCGATTTGCGCGAGTTTGTGCGCGTGGGCAAGAAAGGTGGCGTGGGCATGATGCTCGTCAACCGCATTATGGACCGGGTGGAATACAGCACAACCGGCGAGCACACTATCTGCCGCCTCTACAAAACCCTGACCTGAGCCGGCGGCACAACACGGGCAGCCACCTGCGGCCGCCGGGAAAAAATCCGTAAAATTGTAGTTATCCGTATCCGGCCCGTTGGCTCGATCCGGAATTACGCCCGCTGATTCCCTTCTTTCGCAAGTATGCACAACCGTTTTTTGTTTGCCGGCACTGCTGCGGCGGCCCTGCTCGCCGGGTGCCAGACCACCAAACCTGCCACAACTACCCCGGCTGCCGCCGTCGAAACCCTGGGCACTACCGCCGTTCCGGCCTCGGAATTTGCCTACGTATACCGGAAAAACAACAGCTCCGACCCTGCTTTCGGCACCAAAGCCAGTGTGCAGGAATACCTTGACCTCTACACCAATTTCAAGCTGAAGGTGTTGGCCGCCGAGCAGCGGGGCCTCGATACGACCCAGGCGTTCCGGCAGGAGCTGGAGGGCTACAAGCAGCAGCTGGCCCAGCCCTACCTCACCGAGAAAAGCGTAACCGACCAGCTGGTGCGCGAGGCCTACGACCGGCTGAGCAAGGAAATCAGCGCCTCGCACCTGCTGATAACCGTGGCACCCGATGCCACGCCCAAAGACACGCTGGCCGCCTACGAGAAGACGATGAGCCTGCGCCGCCGCGTGACGGAGGGCGGCGAAAATTTCAATACGGTGGCCCGCGAGAACTCCGACGACCCATCGGCCCGCGGGGCGAATGGCAACGGCGGCAAGCTGGGCTACTTCACGGCCATGCAGATGGTGTACCCCTTCGAGTCGGCGGCTTATTCGACCACCGCCGGACAGGTATCGGCGCCGGTACGCACGCGCTTTGGCTACCACCTCATCAAGGTAGATAATGTGCGCCCCGCGCAGGGCGAAATAAAGGTGGCCCACCTCATGGTTCGGGCCACACCCGGCATGCCCGCCGCCGACTCGGCCACGGCCAAGAAGAAGGTGGACGAACTGTACACCCGCCTGGCCCGCCGCAACGAGAACTGGGACAAGCTGGTAAGCCAGTTTTCGGAGGATGCCGGCTCGGCACCCAACGGCGGCGAGCTGCCCGCATTCGGCACCGGCCGCATGATTCCCTCGTTCGAGGAGGCCGCCTTTAAGCTGCAAAAGTCCGGCGACATTGCCCCGCCCGTGCAGACGCCCTATGGCTGGCACATCATCAAGCTGATTGAGAAGCAGCCCGTGCCTTCGTTTGAAGCCATGGAGCCCACGCTTAAAAGCAAGGTTTCCAAGGATTCGCGCTCCGAGCTAAACCGCGCCGCTTTCCTGAAGCGCGTGCGCCGCGAAAACAACTTCGTGGAGATTCCGGCCGTGAAAGAGTACGTGCTGGCCAAGGCCGACACCTCGCTGGTGCAGGGCCGGTTCGCCTACTCGGCCCCGGCCGCGGCCACTGGCAAGGCTAGTAAGAATATCACCGACAACTCGGCCCTGTTCACCATTCAGGGGCAACCCTACCTGGTGAAGGATTTCCTGACCTACGCCCAGCAAAGCCAGCGCCCCCGCGCCGGCGCCGAGCCGCGCTTTGCCATGCAGCAGCTCTACGACCAGTACGTAGACCAGCGCCTGACCGAATACGAGAAGGCCAACCTCGAAAACAAGTACGAGGACTACCGCATGCTAGTAAAAGAGTACCGCGACGGTATTCTGCTGTTCCAGTTGATGGACGAGAAGGTGTGGAGCAAGGCCGTCGAGGACACCGTAGGCCTGCAGCAGTTCTTCGCCGCCAACCAGACCAACTACCAGTGGGGCCCACGGGTGCAGGCCACCGTTATCAGCGCGGCCACACCCGAGCTGCGGCAGCGCGCGCAAGGCTACTTTCCTAATCCGGCCGAGTTGAAAACGACAACTATAGTTGGCAACAAAATCACCTCTACTGGCCAAGGCAATACCTACCTGCCCGTTACGGAGGGCATTCCGGCCGTGCTGAAATTCCAGGCCCGCACTGCCACACTGCTACCCGCCAGCAAAGCCGCGCTCGAAGAGCTGGCCGGCCGTATGCTGGAAGCCGACACCACGATGCTAGTGCAGGCAACCGCTTCCAGCCGCGCCAAAGTGCCCGCCAAGCTAGCGGCCCAGCGCCAGGCTGCCGTGGAGCAGTACCTTGTTGGCCAGGGCGTCCGCGCTGGCCGGGTAAAGCTGATGAGCGGTAGTAGCAGCCAGCCCAAGCAGTACGCCACTGCCTCCGATGCACTGATCCTGGGTGCCATGACCCGCAATCCGGTCCTGATTGAGCAGCGCCTCAACGACAAAAACCCGCTGGCCGTGCAGATTCAGCAGCGCAGCTTTGCCAAGGGCGAAAACAAAGCCGCCGACCAGTTTATGGACAAGGCTCCCGGCCTGTACCAGACTGAGCTGGAGGGCCGCTACTACACGGTCATCGTTGATAAGCAGCTGCCGGCCGGCCCCAAGGCCCTAAACGAGGCCCGCGGCCAGGCTACTTCCGACTACCAGAACTACCTGGAAAAAGAGTGGCTGGAGCAGCTCAAGGCGCAGAACCCGGTGAAAATCAACCAGCCCGAGGTAGAGAAGCTGATAACCAAGTAAGCCGCTGCCATTCTGAGAGAAGCGAGAAATCCGGCTCAAACCGCTGAACAACATTGTTCATTGAGTTGAGCCGGATTTCTCGCTTCTTTCATACCAGCAGTTGCACTCCCTGATGCAACGCCCGGCCCCAAAACAGGCTCCCGTAACCAGAAGCATGCGCGGTTTTTGCCGGTGCAAGGATTTATAACGAAATTTACGGGCGGCTTTGGGCGTTGAGCCTTTTGCCAACCCTTTCCAGGCATATTGCCGGGACGGGCATTAGAACCAGATTCATGCGTATTTTTTTGCGAGTACCAGCCTTTAAGGCCCTGCTGAGCCTGACATTACTGGTTGTTACGGCTACAGCCGGCCACGCGCAGCTGGGTGTTGGGCGCCCGATGGGCCGTAACATAGTCGATGGCATCATTGCTAAAGTCGACAACCAGATTGTGTTGAAATCGGACCTGGAGGGCATTTACAGCCAGGAGCTGGCCCGCGCCGAGGGCAAGCCGCTGCCACCCGACACCAAGTGCAAGATTCTGCAGAGCCTGGCCCTCAACAAATTGCTGCTGGCCAAGGCCGAAACCGACTCGGTGGTAGTGGAGGAAAACCAGGTAAAAAGCGAGTTGGACCGCCGTATGGGCTATTTCGTGCAGCAGATTGGCTCGGAGCAGAAGCTGGAGGAATACTACGGCAAGCCGCTTAAGCAAATTAAGGACGAACTGCGCACGCAGGTGAAAGAGCAGCTGATTCAGCAGAAAATGCAGGACCAGATTGCCGGCAAGGTGTCGGTAACGCCGCGTGAGGTACGCCAGTACTTTAACCGCATGCCCAAAGACAGCCTACCCTACTACTCCTCGGAAGTGGAAGTGGGGCAGATTGTGAAAGTGGCGCAAGTGAACAACAAGGTAAAGCAGGCCACCCAGGCCAAGCTCAACGAGCTGCGGGCCCGTATTGTGGCCGGCGAGGATTTTGCCACCCTGGCCAAGCAGTATTCGCAGGACCCGGGCTCGGCTGTAGAGGGCGGCTATCTGGGCTTTTTCAAGCGCCGCGAACTGGTGCCCGAGTATGAGGCCGCCTCGCTGCGCCTTGAGCCGGGCGGTATTTCGCCGGTGGTCGAGTCGCAGTTCGGCTTCCACGTCATCCAGCTCATTGAGCGCAAAGGCGACTCGTACAGCACCCGCCACATTCTGCTCAAGCCCGAAACCGGCACGACCGACACCAACGATGCCTCGCTGCTGCTGACCAAGCTGCGCCGGCAGATTATGACCGACAGCCTTACTTTCGCTAAGGCGGCCAAAGATAACTCCGACGACAAGCTGACCAGCGGCAACGGTGGCCTGTTCCAGAACCGCCGCGACGCCAGCACCTACCTGCCCCTCGACCAGCTCGACCCGGCCATTTTCTTCACCATCGACACAATGAAAGTGGGCAGCGTCAGCATGCCCCTGCCCTACCGCACCGAGGACGGGAAAGATGCCGTGCGCATTCTGTACCTGAAATCGAACAGCCCGCCCCACCAGGCTAACCTCAACGACGACTACCAGAAGATTGCCGCCGCAGCCCTTAACCAAAAGAAAAACAAAGCCCTCGACGCCTGGTTTGCCCTCAACCGCGGCACCGTATTCCTCGAAGTAGACCCCGAGTACGCCGGCTGCCAGCTGCTGAACTCGATTAACTAACGAAGCTAGGAGTTAGAAGTCAGGAGCTAGAATGCCGTTTTTACGTTGTCGGTCTGCTTCCCTTAACTGATTCTAACTCCTGGCCACTAACTCCTAGCTCCTCCCAGAATGCCCTTCGCCTCCGATAAAGAAGCCGCTGACGCGCTGGCTGCCGCTTACCAGAAGCTGCGCCGCGAAATTGGCAAAGTCATTATTGGGCAGGAAGACGTGGTGGAGCTGGTGCTGACCGCTGTTTTTTCGCAGGGCCACTGCCTGTTGGTAGGCGTGCCCGGGCTGGCCAAAACGCTGCTTATCCAGACCGTTGCCGATGCGCTGGACCTGTCGTTCAACCGCGTGCAGTTTACGCCCGACCTGATGCCCTCCGACATTGTGGGCTCGGAAACGCTCAATAAGGAGCGCGACTTCCACTTTGTGCCGGGCCCGATTTTCGCCAACATTGTGCTGGCCGACGAAATCAACCGGACACCGCCTAAAACCCAGGCGGCGCTGCTCGAAAGCATGCAGGAGTACGCCGTAACGGTAGCCGGCAAGCGCTACGCATTGCCCCGCCCCTTCTTCGTGCTGGCCACCCAGAACCCCATCGAGCAGGAGGGCACCTACCCGCTGCCCGAGGCGCAGCTCGACCGATTCATGTTCAACATTGAGTTGGGCTATCCCAGCTACGAGGCGGAGCTGCAAATCGTGAAGAACACCACCTCCAACCATCAGGTGAAAGTGGAGAAAGTGCTGCACGCCGACGAAATTCAGGCCTTCCAGCAGCTCGTGCGCCGCGTGCCGGTGGCCGACAACGTGGTGGAATATGCCGTGGGGCTGGTACATAAAACACGGCCTAACACGGCCCGCGCCGCCGCCCGTGCCACCCAGCTTCTGGAGTGGGGTGCCGGCCCGCGGGCCTCGCAGCACCTCATTGTAGGGGCCAAATGCCACGCCCTCATCCACGGCAAATACTCGCCCGATATCGAGGACGTGCAGGCCGTAGCGTTGCCCATCCTGCGCCACCGCCTCGTGCGCAACTTCAAGGCCGAAGCCGAGGGCATTACAGTGGATCAGCTGGTGAAAGAACTACTTTGAATAGGTTTTAAGTGTTAGGAAGTTAGGGCTTAGCAGACGTTCTATCAGTATAGGCCTTATATTTTCCAGCACAGTATTTAAGATCTAAGCCCCTAATATCTAAGACCTAATCATGGAAGCAGCCGGTTACTACGAACAGTTTGAGCGCAACCTCGAAATCATTCTCAGCGGCCTCGATGCGGGCCTCAACATCAGCACCACGGCCCTGAACGTGTCGTTGCCGCTGGAAGTGTACGTGCTGAGCGAGGTGCTCAACCAGGGCGGCGGCCAGTTCCGCCTTTCCCCCGACCTCGCGCCCCGCGAGCAGGTACGCGAGTTTCTGGCTCAGTTCCAAAGCAACGAAGCGCACAACGAGGCCATGATGCAGCGGATTCTGGCCGACAAAAAGAGTCTGATGCGCACGCCCGAGGGCCGCGTACTAACCAAGGAAATGCTCATTCGCCGGCTCGAGTACTTCAACGAGGCCGCCCGCCAGGTAAACGTGATGCGCAACCAGCACTCCCTGGGCAGTCCGCCCCAATCGCGCTCCGGTGTTGGCCTGCAGCTTACGAAATAGCCGCTTTCAACCGGCTGGATATCACATCAGAAAAGCCACCTCCTGTGAGGTGGCTTTTCCATTTATTGCGGTTTCTCCAACGGTGTGTTCGTATTGTAAACGAGACGCAACAGTTGGAGTCTCGCCGTTACTGATGTTGGCTCTTGCGAACTGCCGTTCAACCATAAGACGCAAAGATGCCTCTCTACATCGGGCCGGTGTTAGCCCAAACAGCCGGTTGCCAGGGCTACAAAAAGATGTGCTCGGGAATCATGGACGGGCCATAGCGTCGCATTCTGCGTTATAAAGCGTCCGCCGCCTGCTCGCACCCATTCCCAACGCATACACGCCGCTTTGCCCGCTCCTGCCGCTGCCCCCAACTCTGCTCCGCGCCTGACAGCCCGCCTGCTGCTGCGGCCCTACGCGCCCGACGATGCAGCGGAGTTCTTTGCCCTGATTGCCGCCAACCGGCTCCGCCTGCGGCCTTCCTTCCCGGCCCGCGAGGCGGCGGCCAGCTCCGAATCGGCCAGCGTCGGGCTGCTGGCGCAGTTCGGGCGCGACTGGCGCACCGGCCGGCTCTACGTACTCGGCATCTGGCACCGCACGGGCGGCCGCTACCTCGGCGACATCAGTCTCAAGCCCAACTGGCATGCCCCCGTTTCCCTCGAAATTGGCTACTACCTGGCAGCTGAGGCCGAGGGCCAGGGCTATGCCCGCGAGGCGCTGGCAGCGGCCGTTGCCTTCGGCTTCGACACGCTCGGGGTGGCGCGCCTGATTATCCGCTGCCTACCCGAAAATCCGCGCAGCATTGCTGTAGCCGAGGCTTTGGGCTTCCAACTGCTGCCGGTGCGCGCCCGCCCCGCTTGGCTGCGCCGGGTTTTGGGCACTACGCCGGTCCTGCACTACATTTTGCGGCGCGAAGAGCAGGCGCAAACGTAAGATGTTCTATTCTTAGGCCCCTACGCGGCCGCCTTCTTCAGGTAGGCTCAGCCTCCACCAGTTAGCGGTTAGGGCGCAGCGTAGTTAACAGAAAGCTCTGGTTGAAATTCAGGTACAGCGCAAACGAGAAGTCGAACAGTCCGTTGTTGAGGTCATAAAGGGGCTCGAAACGGGTGGTTAGAATAACCTGGCCCGGTAACCGGTAGTCGCGTAGCACCCGCAGAATCAGCAGTTGGCGCTGTCGCTCTGTGTAGCCCACATCCACAGCCGAAGACGATACCGACTGGTAGAGCCGGCCGCCAAGGGGTGAAATGTAGCCTTTCCCGCTCCAGTAGGCCACTTGCAGATTGGAAAGCCGCGTATCAGCCCCCACGTTCAGGTAGATGCCCGTTCCGCTCTTGAAGGGTAATTCCTCGGTGAAAGAATAATCGTTAAAGTACGTCAGATAGCCATCAAAATGCACTGCCCGCACCAAGTTGGAGGACAGCCCGCGCCGCACCCGCAGCCCCGTGGCGCCGTTAAACAAAGTCTGCAACGGCTTATCGATGGTATCAATCTGGCCGCCGCGGTGAGTAGCCGTGAACTGAAACGGCAACGCCACCAACCACCGGGCCGAATCGGCCAGCAGGCGATGTTCCAGCGTGAGGCCCCCGGCCACTTCTTCCTGGAAATTACTGAACCGGTACTGTTGCCGCACCCAGTTTACCCACGCATCCAAGCTGGTGCGCGGGGTTTGCAACTGGTACTGCATGCCTTCTTCCAGCCGATTGATTATCACCCGCTCAAAATCAAATAGCGGCTCGATGTAGCCGTGGTGCAGGTTGCCTTCCAGGTTACCAAACAATAGCGTGTGCGGCCCCTGGCGGTATTTGAGCGTGAATAGCGGCCGCACCTGCCGCAACTGGGGCGTCCCGTAGTTTTTCCATAGAAACACACCCGCCTCCAAGCGCAGGTTGCCGGCCGGGTAGTACACCAGCCGCGGGGCCAGTTGCGCCCCGAAGTAGGTTAGCCCAGGATCAATCTTGTTGAAATACTCGTTGTCTTTATTGAACAGAAACCCCTGCACCTCCAGCCGCAACTGGTGTTCGTAGCTCGGGCCGAGTGGAGCCCGGTACAGAAAAGCCCTGTTGTCGAGCTGAGCATGGGCCAGGGTGCTGCCGGCCAGCCCAGCTAGCAGCGTCAGTATCAGGGGCCTGCAGGCAGGGCAGAATTCTAAAAATTTTAGCACGAGAAAAAGATGCTGAATCGGACGAATTTCTTTAGCATTGCGGGCACAAAATATAGTCGGCCGGCGTTACCAGATGCCAGCCCCTCCGGCAGCCCCCGAGCGGTTGCATGAGCTGGCAAAAAGCCTTACTTTCACCAAACCTAAGCAAATCTATTTACCCCCTTTTCTGATGGCCTTAAACTCCAACAAAGCCGATAAGGCTGAGAAAGCTGACAAAGCTGACAAAGCCGATAGCAAAGACCTGACCCCGCAGCAGCAGAAGCTGAAGGCGCTGGCCCTGACCCTCGAAAAGCTTGACAAGAACTACGGCAAGGGCACCGTCATGAAGCTCGACAACAGCCGGATACAGCAGGACATTGAAGTTATCAGCACTGGCTCGCTCGGCCTCGATATTGCCCTCGGCGTAGGTGGTTTGCCTAAGGGCCGCGTAGTAGAAATCTACGGCCCCGAGTCGTCGGGTAAAACCACGCTCACCATGCACTGCATTGCCGAAGCCCAGAAGAAGGGCGGCATTGCCGCCTTCATTGACGCCGAGCACGCCTTCGACCCAGTGTACGCCCGCAAGCTCGGCATCGACACGGCCAACCTGCTCATCGCCCAGCCCGACAATGGCGAGCAGGCCCTCGAAATTGCCGACCAGTTGATTTCCAGCGGCGCCATCGACATTATTGTAATTGACTCGGTAGCGGCCCTCGTGCCCAAAGGCGAGCTGGAAGGCGACATGGGCGACTCGAAGGTGGGTTTGCACGCCCGCCTCATGAGCCAGGCCCTACGGAAGCTCACTGGCACCATCAACAAAACCGGCTGCTGCTGCATCTTTATCAACCAGCTGCGCGAGAAAATCGGCGTGATGTTCGGCTCGCCCGAAACCACCACCGGCGGTAACGCGCTCAAGTTCTACGCCTCGGTGCGCCTCGATATCCGTCGGATCGGCCAGATAAAGGAGGACAAGGACAACATTACTGGCAACCGCACCAAGGTGAAGGTGGCCAAGAACAAGGTGGCCCCGCCCTTTAAGGTGGTTGAGTTCGACATTATCTACGGCGAAGGCATCTCCAAAGTGGGTGAAATCCTCGACCTGGGCGTTGATATGGGCATTATTGCCAAGTCGGGCTCGTGGTTCAGCTACGATGGCAACCGTCTCGGCCAGGGCCGCGAGGGCGTGAAAACCATCCTGCTGGACAACCCCGAAATGGCCGATAAAATTGAAGCCCAGATTCGGGCCAAGGTGAAGGGCAACCCCGAGGAGGCCATGGCGGCCCTCGATGAGGACCGCAGCACCGACGCCGAAGAGGACATGGAGCCGGTAGAGGCCGAAGACGAAGCGTAAGCGCGTGTCTGCATTTTGTAAGAAAGCTCCTCCGGTAACCGGGGGAGCTTTTTTTATGCTGGCTAGCGGGACGCAAGCCCCTCGGCTACGGCCCGTACTCCGGTGCGTAGCCCCCACCAGGCCGGTGTCTGGGCCATAGTTGGCGGGTTGCTTAATTGCCTTGGTTTACACCGGCAGGTTTTCTCCCGCCTAAAACCCAGTATCTTTACTGGCACCGCTTTTGAAATGAATCGGCCGATTCATTGTTCCGCACCTGCTCATGCTTATTCGCCGTCGGCTTCTGCTTTCACTTATATTTTGTTTGCTGATTACGGGTTTGGCGGCTTTCGGACCAACCAAACAACCGGCCCGCTCGGCTGACAACACCAGTTTCCAGACGGGCGAGACCCTACATTACAAAGTGCATTACGGCCTTATCAACGCGGCCGACGCTACCATTGAGCTCGACAACAACGTGCACCGCATCAACGACAGGTCCTGCTACCGGGCTACCGTTACGGGCCGCACTATCGGCTCTTTCGACTACTTCCTGCGCATCCGCGACACCTGGCGCTCCTACATCGACACGGCCAGCATTCAGCCCCAGCGCTTCTATCGCAACATCGAGGAAAACAACTACCGCAAGCGCGAAACCGTCGATTTTGACCACCAGCGCGGCGTGGCTACCATGGAGAGCTACAAGAAGGACAAGAACGACGTGAAGCGCGGCACTTTTAAGGTTCCGGCCAACGTGCAGGACATCGTCAGCGCCTTCTACTACCTGCGCACCCTCAATTACGACCTGCGCCGGCCCGGCGAGGTTATTCGGGTGCAGGGTTTCTTCGATGAGGAAAACCTGCCCATGGACGTGATTTACAAGGGCCGCGAAACGGTGAGTACCAAGGCCGGCACCATTCGCGCTATCCGGCTGGTGCCTAAAATGCCCAAGAACAAGCTGTTCAAAGGCGAAAACGCCGTTTCCGTTTACCTCTCCGACGACCAGAATAAGATACCGGTGCTTATTCAGGCCGATATGCTGGTCGGGGCCGTGAAAGTGGACCTCTACAAGTACAAGGGCCTGCGAAACCGGCTCAATATGGTGGCTCAGAAATAGCACGTATCACCAGGCGGCTCCCAACAGGGGCCGCCTTTTTTTTGCCCTTCCGGGTTCATCAGGCTGCCGTTTTCACTTCGTTACCCGCTTTTTCCCCGATGCTGCTATCTGCCCCCGTTCGCTACCGCCTGGTGCTGGTAACTGCCGCCGCCACTGCTCCGGCCCGGCGGGCCGGGCTGGCCGATTTCGTGTGGCCTATTCCGAACCCAGTGCCGGCCAAGCTGCCCCGGCCGGCGCTGGTGGGCTGGCGCCGCGGTCCGGGTAACGAAACGATAACACGCCGGTCACGCCGGCCAGCCGTACTTTTATCTGCCCGCCTGCTGTTCTACCCTAAACCGCCCCTGCCCGTGCAACCAGCCGCCAACCCCAACGCCTACAAGATTCTGGTAGTCGATGACGACCCCGACATTGTGGAGCTGCTCGAATACAACCTGCGCAAGGAAGGCTACACGGTGGCCAGCGCCGCCGACGGCCGCCAGGCCCTCGAAATTGCGCCCCAATTCAGCCCCGATATTGTGCTGCTCGATGTGATGATGCCCCACCTCGACGGCATTGCCGCCTGCCGCCAGCTACGCGAGCAGCCCCGGTTCAAAGACACCTACATCATTTTCCTGACGCCCGGGCCGAGGAGTTTTCGGAAGTAGCCGCCTTCGATGCCGGCGCCGACGACTTCATTGCCAAGCCCATCAAGCCCCGGGCCCTGCTCAGCCGCCTGGCCGCCTACGTGCGCCGCGACAAGGAGCCCCAGCACGTGTCCGACACCATCAGCATCAACGGCCTCACCATCGACCGCACGGGCTTTGCCGTGTACCAGGATGGCCGCAAAATCACGCTGCCCAAAAAAGAGTTCGAGCTGCTGGCCTTTTTGGCCGCCTCGCCCCATAAGGTGTTCGGCCGCGAGGAACTGCTGCAGAATATCTGGGGCAGCGACGTGTTCGTGCTGGCCCGCACCGTAGACGTGCACGTGCGCAAAGTGCGCGAAAAGGTAGGCGACCACCACATCCAGACCATCAAGGGTGTGGGCTATAAGTTCAATATTGATTGAGTCAAGGATTGAGGATTAGAAGCTTCGTATTGATTGCCACAACAACTTGCCTGAAGGAGCTCCTGGTCTTGATTTGCGCTTTTCTCAGTCACTACCAGAAGGACCTGACACCCAATGCCTAATACCTAAAAACATGCGCCTGGTTTTATCTTCCCGCAGCATTGCCCTGCTACTGTCGGGGCTGGTAGCGCTGGTGCTGACGGCGCTGGTGCTGGTGGTGCCCACGATGCCGCGCGAACAGGCCGTGCTGGCGGCCGGCATTACCGTGGCGGCGTGTTTTTTACTGCTGTATTTACTGTTTGAGGCCCTGATTTTCCGCGAGGTCAACAACATTTACCAGGAGCTGGACCACATCAAGCGCAAGGATTTCCGGCGCTTGTCGAACAAGCTGCTGTTTCGGCCCGAGCCACTCAAGCGCATGCGCGAGGAAATTCTGGACATGGCCCAGCGCAAGCAACAGGAAATTGACGAGTTGAAGCGCCTGCAGGAGCTACGGCGCGAATTTCTGGCCGACGTGTCGCATGAACTGAAGACGCCCATTTTCGCCGCGCAGGGCTTCGTGCATACCGTGCTCGACGAGGAGGAGGAAAGTCCGAATGGCAGCATGGATGCGGCCACGCGCCGCAAGTTCCTGCGCAAAGCCGCCACCAGCCTCGACGCCCTCGACCAGCTCGTGCAGGATCTGGTGACTATCTCCCAACTCGAAAAAGGCGTGTTGCGGATGCGCCGCCAGTCCTTCGACTTAACCCAGCTGGTGCACGACATTTTCGAGCAGCTGGAGTTGCAGGCCGCTCGCCGCCAGGTGCGCCTGGAGTTGCGGTTAGCGTCCACCGAAGTTACCGGTCCCGAAACACAATCGCCTGATGCAACCCATCCGGTACTCGTGGTGGCCGACCGCGGCCGCATCCGGCAGGTACTCATCAACCTGATTGACAATGCCATTAAATACGGCCGCGAGCAAGGGCAGGTGATTGTAACCCTGGAAACCGGGCCCAAAAAGGTACTCATTCAAGTGCATGATAATGGCGAAGGCATTGCCAAACAGCACCAGCAGCGCATTTTCGAGCGGTTCTACCGCATCGACAAAAGCCGCACCCGCGAGTCGCGGGCGGCGGGGGGCACGGGGCTAGGCCTGGCCATCAGCAAGCACTTAGTGGAGGCCCACAGATCCATCATTCGGGTGCGAAGTGAGCCGGGCGAAGGAACCACGCTCGAATTCAAGCTGTCGAGGCCCAGGGAGAAGTGAGAGGCGGGTATGAACGTCATTCTGAGCATGTGGCGCATAGAGCCAGGGTCGGAGCGGAGTCGAAGAATCTCTACTGCTTCGCTGCAGCCGACAGGAGTAGTATTGCGGTAGAGATTCTTCGACTCCGCTCGACCCTGGCTCTATGCGCCACATGCTCAGAATGACGTTCCTTTTTCTCACTTCCCACTTCTTCATACCAACCTCTCCCACTTCTCACTTCTCTACCCCCTACCTTTGCAGCTCTATATGAAGCTGCCCAATTTCGAAGACCTGATTCTGTTTGAAGACGACGATTTCGTAGTCATCAACAAGCCCCCATTCCTGGCCACGCTCGACGAGCGGTTCGGCGGGGCTCCCAACATTCTGCGCCTGGCCCGCGAGCAGTACGAAGACGTACAGGCCTGCCACCGCATCGACAAGGAAACCAGCGGGGCGCTGGCGCTGGCTAAAAACCCGGCCGCCTACCGCCACCTGGCCATGCAGTTCGAAGACCGGCAGGTACGCAAGGTATACCACGCCGTGGCCTGGGGCGTGCACCACTACGACGGTTTGCGCGTCGACCGAAGCATAGAAACCACTACCAAGGGGAAAGCCCGGCTGGCCTATAAGGGCAAGCCAGCCGTTACGGTAGTGCGCACCATGGAGGCATTCGCCCACCACACGCTGCTCGAATGCCAGCCCATTACCGGCCGCATGCACCAGATCCGGCTGCACCTGGCCTACCTACAGGCGCCTATCGTGGGCGACACAATGTATGGGGGCGAGAACTTCTACCTGTCGACGCTCAAGAAGAAGTTCAACGTGAAGCAGGGCGAGGAAGAGCAGCCGTTTATCAAGCGCTTTGCCCTCCACGCCGCCCAGCTCACATTCGCCAAGCTCGATGGCGAGCCGGTGACCATCGAGGCTCCCTACCCCAAGGATTTTCGGGTACTGGTGGAAAACATGCGGCAGTATGCATAAGTGGTAAACGAGGACCAACGAAAGAACGTCATTCAGAGCGCAGCGAAGAATCTCGCGTGTCAAAGCGACCCAAGAATACAGGTTGCTTTGGCACGCGAGATTCTTCGCTGCGCTCAGAATGACAGCTGTTTTCCTACTGCCTCTGTCGCCCCTTTCCCACTGCTTTTCAGACAATTATTAAGCTCCTGGCTTGAATATTTGCCGGAAGTCGGTAACTTTGTGTCCGTTTTGCCCCCCCGGGCAGCGGCTTCTTCTTCATTTTCAAACGTTTATCCTCCTCCCCAATGGATCATCTGAGCTTCAAGACGGTTGCCGTCAACAAAGCCAACGCCAACAAGGGCTGGGTTGTGGTTGATGCCGCCGACGCCACTTTGGGCCGGCTGTGCAGCCAGGTTGCCAACATGTTGCGTGGCAAGCACAAGCCCTCCTTCACGCCCAACTCGGATTGTGGCGACAACGTCATCGTCATCAATGCCGACAACCTGCGGGTAACGGGCAAGAAGCTGACGGACAAAATCTACATCACCCACTCGGGCTACCCCGGCGGACAGAAGCGCATTAACCTGCGCGACAAGAAGGCCAAGGACTCGACCCGGGTGATTGAGCACGCAGTACGCGGCATGTTGCAGGGCAACAAGCTGGGTGCCGAGCAGTTCCGTAACCTGTTTGTGTACGCTGGTACCGAGCATCCGCACGAGGCGCAGCAGCCCAAGGCGCTTTCTTTCTCGCATCTGTAAGCCGCAACCCGGCTCCTTTTTTCTCTAATTCTCCACTTAATGGAAATCCTCAATACCTCTGGTAGAAGAAAAACCTCGGTGGCCCGCATCTACATGCAGGCCGGGCAAGGGAATATCACTATCAACGGCCGGGAAATGAAAGCCTATTTTGGCAATGAACTCCTGGAAAACATCGTGAACCAGCCTTTGGCTACTGTCGAGCAAGTCGGCCAGTACGACATCAAGGTGAACGTGCGCGGTGGTGGCATTTCGGCCCAGGCCGAAGCCATCCGTCTGGCCATCTCGAAAGCCCTCGTGGGCGACAACGCGGAGGTTCGTCCTGCCTTGAAGAAGGAAGGCTTCCTGACCCGCGACCCGCGCATGGTAGAACGCAAGAAATTCGGCAAGCGTAAAGCCCGTCGTTCGTTCCAGTTCTCGAAACGCTAATATTCCAGAGGAACCCTATCATGGCCCAGACTACCACCTATAAAGAATTGCTGGACGCCGGTTCGCATTTTGGTCACCTCACCCGCAAGTGGGACCCCAAAATGGCTCCGTACATCTTCATGGAGAAGAACGGCATCCACATCATCGACCTCAACAAAACGCTTGCTTCGCTCGAACACGCGACCAGCGCTATTCGCAACATCGCGAAGAGCGGCCGCAAGATTATGTTCGTGGCGACCAAGAAGCAGGCGCAGGAAATTGTGACCGAAGAGGCCAAGCGCCTTCACATGCCCTACGTAACCGACCGTTGGTTGGGCGGCCTGCTCACCAACTTCGCCACCGTGCGCAAGTCGCTGAAGAAGATGAGCACCATCGACAAGATGGTGAAGGAAAACACGGCCTACGCCGCCCTGGCTAAGCGCGAGCGGCTGATGCTGTCGCGCGAGCGGGAGAAGCTCGACCGGGTACTCGGTGGCATTGCCGACCTGAGCCGCCTGCCATCGGCCCTGTTCGTAATCGACGTGAAGCGCGAGCACATTGCCGTGAAGGAAGCCCAGAAGTTGGGTATCCCGGTATTCGCTATCTGCGACACGAACTCGAACCCCGAGTCGGTACAATTCCCGATTCCAGCCAACGACGACGCCTCGAAGTCTATCCAGCTCATCGTGGGCATCGTGGGTAAGGCTATTGAAGAAGGTCTGTCGGAGCGTAAAGTCGACAAAGAGGACGCCGACAAGAAGCAAGCTGAAGAAGAAGGCATCAAAGAAAAGCAGGACGCCGACGAATAGGCGCTTCTGTAGAAGCTAGAAGTCAGGAGCCAGGAGCTAGAATCAGAGGGAAACCGCCTGGCAAATTCTAGCTCTTAGCTCCTGACTTTTTTGCATCTATCCGCATCTGCTCTTTCCTTTCATTCAATTCTAACATTTAGCTTTTAGCTACCAGCTTTATCCTTTGAGATTCTGACTTCTAGCTTCCAGCTCCTAACTTCTACCAAATGGCCACAATTACCGCCGCTGACGTAAATAAGCTCCGCACCATGACTGGTGCCGGCATGATGGATTGCAAGAAAGCCCTCGTAGAGGCTGAAGGCGACTTCGAAGTTGCCCGCGACCTGCTCCGCAAGCAGGGCCAGAAAATTGCCGACAAGCGCGCCGAGAACGAAACGTCGGAAGGCGTGGTGCTGGCCGCCGTAAGCGAGGATGGCACCAACGGCAAGCTGGTGTCGCTGGCCTGCGAAACCGAGCCGGTTTCGAAGGTTCCCGATTTCAAAGACCTGGCCCAGCGCATTCTGGCTACGGCTGTGAAGAGCGATGCTGCCTCGAAGGAGGAGCTGCTGGCTGCCAAGCAGGACGACGGCCGCTCGCTGCAGGAGCACATCACCGACCTGATGGGCAAAATCGGCGAGAAGCTCGACGTAACGGCTTACGAGAACATCACGGCCGAGAAAGTTGCTTCCTACATTCACTCCGACAACAAGAAGGGTGTGCTCGTGGCCATGAAGAACGTAGGCGGTGCCGACGTTGCTACCGTGGGCCGCGACGTAGCCATGCAGATTGTTGCCATGAAGCCCGTCGCCCTCGACAAGGACGGCGTGGATGCCGCTACCATCGAGCGCGAAATCGAGATTGGCAAAGAGCAGGCGCGCGCCGATGGCAAGCCCGAGGCGATGCTAGAGAAGATTGCCCAGGGCAAACTCAACAAGTTCTACAAGGAGAACACCCTGCTCAACCAGGAGTTCGTGAAGGATAACTCGATGACCATCGCCCAGCTGCTCGACAAGACGAGCAAGGGCCTGACGATTTCCGACTTCAAGCGCGTAGCCATTGTAGGCTAGGTTTGTTTGAGCCGTTAGCTGACAGCTTTTAGCCGTTAGCTTTCCGTTCAGGATTTAAAAAGGCCCCGCTGGCAATTCGCCGGCGGGGCCTTTTTTGACTTTAGGCGTCGTCCTGAACGGCTACTTCGCCCGCTCCTGCCAAGCCCGTACCCGCGCCACCGCGTTCTGGCGGATGTTGGCGTAGAACAGGCCATAGTCGGAAATGTGGAAGGAGTGCCAGAGCTGGGGTTGGCCGGGCAGCAGAAAGCGCGGGTAGCCCAAGGGCTTGGCCGGATGCACCCACAGCAGGCCCTGGTGTATTTTGGCATCGACTACGCCCACATCGAGCCGGTTGAAATCCTGCCCTACCCCACCGAGGTTGAGGCGGGCGGGCGCGGCCAGCGTGTCGAGCGTCCAGGTGAGCGGGTTGACGGCCACGCCGTTTTCGAAGGGCGGGTAGGCGTTGCCCCAGGCTACGGTGTTCCAGGCCACGTAGCAGCCGGTTTGAGTCGAGTCAGCGCAGGGCCGCAGGGTCTGGTACTCGTCGGTTTTTACTTTGAAGCCGATGAGGTAGGCCGCCACCAGTTTCCGGCGCAGCTGGGGGTCGGTGTCGAAGAACTCGTGTAGCAGCCGGGTAGCGTGCACGGTGCCCTGGCTATGGCCGGCAATAATGATGGGGCGGCCCTGGTTGTAGTTGGCGAGGTAGTACTGGAAGGCCAATTTTACGTCGGAATACGCCAAGTCCAGCGCTTTCTGGCCGTTGGTGCTCTGGTCATCCACGAAAAAGCTGTATAGCGTGGCCTGGCGGTAGCGGGGCGCGTACACCCGGGCCGCCGCGTTGAAGGCCGAGGCTTGGTTCCGAATTACATCGTCATCGGTGAACTGATTGAGCCGGTCGTTGGCGAGGCTGGCGTTCCACTGCTTGCGCCAGTAGTAAGTGGTAGGGTGCACGTAAAACACGTCGGCCGCGGCGGTGGCCTGCCGGTCTTTGAAGGGCGTGTTGCGCGGCACCGCATCGGCCGAGTCGCGGCGGGTGGGCAGGGCGGCCCAGCTGGCCTCCTGGGCGTAATCGGGCGCGATGGGGTTCTCGTACTGACCGAAATCCTTGCTCGGCTTGATGACTTTCAGGCAGGAGCCGAGGCCAAGCAGCACAACGGCGGATAGCAGAACGGGACGGATATGCATAGCGGGATTGGGAGGTGTCAACCGGCGTAGTGAGACGGTGTCATGCTTCCTCAGGCGAGTCGAAATCTTACTCTTCAAAGTTGTTCTCCAGCAGCTTTTCCTGCCGCAGGTACACGATTTTAAAGTCCTTATCAAACCGTACTCGTAGCTGGGCGGCGGTTTGCTGGCGCTTCTGCAGCGACTGGCGGAAGGCGGTACCGTTTTCCACGTAGGTGACCACCCGCGAACCGTCGGCTACCGGAGGGCTCACCTGCAGCGTGCCGGGCCGGATGCTGCTCTGGCCCTCCAGGAACTCGGGAAAGTGACTTCTGGCCAGCTCGGCATTGATGGCGGCCGGAGTCGTGTTCTGCATCAGATAAAACCGTTCAATCTGGGGCGCGAAGTAAGCCGCGGCCGTGAAGGGCGCCGCCTGCAAATCGGCGTAATAGCGCTGCAGAATCGTTTCTACGCGGGCCTTGGCAGCGCTGGCCGACAGCCCGACCGAAGCATCTGCGGCGGCGGGCGCGGCCGGAACCGGGCTGGCAGTGGGCGCAACAGGCGCTTCGGTCGCAGCCGTATCGGCGGGTGTCGGGGCTACAACAGGCGGGACCACAGGCGCCACCCGAATAGTTTCGGGGGCGGCAACGGGCGGCAGCTCAATCTGCTCAGTCTGAGGCCCGATTTCCGGGGCCACCGCCACCGAATCGGCAGTGGTGCGGGAGGTGCTGGTGAGGCGCTCCGAGTCGCGGCCGTCCGTGAGCAGATATGCCACCAGGGCCAGCAGGGCCAGAATGGCGGCTACCACCACAATCGTCATCAGTGGGCTTTTGCGCGGGGCGGTGTAGGCATCTTCCTCCACATATTCCTGCTCGGCGCCACTGTTGGGCCCGGCTGCCGGGAAGTGGGTAACCGGCGGCAGCATGGGCATCATTTCTACCGGAGCCACGGTGGTCGGCTCTGGCCAAACCGGTGGAGCGGGCGGCGGCGGCGTCTCGGGTACCACGCCGGGCACAATGGCAACAGAAGGTTCCGGCTCGGTGGGCGCGGGTTCCGGCAATTCGGGGCTACGGAACTCCGGCGCGGCGGCTTCGGGCGCAACGTCCGGAGTAGCCGGCGCAAATACCAGCTTCTGCTTCAGCGTCTGAAACTCGTCGGGCGTGATGGTGCCGGCGTCAAGCCATTCCTTGAGTTGGCGAAGCGTATCGAGGGGCGAGGGATCTTTCTCCATAGGGAAGCGCGACAAAAACGGCGTTACGGACGGTCGAGATTGAGCAATCGGGTCCGATTGCGTTCCAGCTGGGCCTGGCGTAGCTCCAGCAGCCGGGCATTATCGAGCAGCTTTACCGAATCGTCAGCCGATTTGAGCTTGTTTTCGGCGTTCTGCTGATGCAGCTGCTCAATACGAGCGAGGTTGGATTTGGTGTTGCCGGCCAGATTTGCCCGGCTGCGCTCCAGCTTTTCCTTGTCTTTGGTGGCAGCGGCCAAGGCCTTTTCGGCTTCATTCACTCCGTCGCGGATGGCCTGCAGGCGGGCAGCCGTAGCAAAGCGTTGCACAATATCCCGCATAGGTCCGAACTCGCGGCCCGACGCTGCCAAAAACGTATCGGGGCCAGTAGCAGCCCACACCGATAGTTCGGCCACCGTATCGGATGGGGCCGTTATCGTCGAATACAGGTCGACAAATTGGTTGGTAGTGCTGGAAATCAGCACCTGGCTGGCCGTTAGGTAGTCGCTTTTGCCCACCCTCAGCACGCCGTTGCCTTTCAGCTTGATTTTATAGTTGTCTTTGAGCCAGCGCTGCCAATAGTCACGGGTCCAGTCGGCGGTAGCTTCCACCTGCACCTGCACAGCATCACGCGACCTTTTTTCGAAGCTCACGCTACCCACGCGGGCCTCGTACAACTGGCCCTGGGCCGTAGCAGCAGCCAACAGCAGCACCAGAAATGGCAATAGCGCTTTCATCGGAAGGAAAGTTAAGACAGAAATGAGGCCAGCATGTGCGTTGTATGGGCCGAACTGCATGAGCTATTGAGTGAAACGGGTGGCTCCGATACATTCCGCACGTTATCCGCCTTACGCTCACATGGCCCACATCAGTTGCCTCTGGGTTAGATATCGTGGCGGTCGAAGGCGGCCTGCAGGTCGGTTTGCATGGCGGCGAAGCGGGCCACGGCAGCCTGCACAAATTCGTTGTCGAGTAGCCGGTGGATGTCCTCCTCGCCGGTCAGGTCCAGCTCGCTCACCTTGTAGGTCTGCTCAAACGAGCCCTTTTCAAGCTTGATGAGGTACTTACCATTCCAGCTGAAGAGCGTGATTTTGGCGTGCGGATTGGGGATGATGGCGAGCTGGCGCATAAGTAACGGGCAACGAAGCAGAACGGGGCGAAGATACGCAGTCCGGGCCGCCCCCTGCCCGAAACGCCGAAAGCCCCTGCTGCCAGCATGGGCAACAAGGACTTTCAGTTCAAAAGGAAATCAGGATTTACCAGCCCAAACTGTTTGGTTCTCCTCTCAATGACAACGCCTTTACCTACAGTTTCACGATAACGTACAACGATGCTGCGGAAATCACCACCCACAGCAGCACGCCGAGCGCAAACGGCCGCAGTCCGACGGCCTTAATAGTTTTAAACGACAGGCCCGCGCCGATGAAGAACAGCGTTACCACCAGTCCCAGGCGCGCCAGCTGCACCAGCCAGGGGCCCACGGCGTGGGTAGCGGGCACGTAGGTATTGAGCAGCATGGCCCCGATGAAGCCCAGAATAAACCAGGGCAACTTCACCTTCACATCTTTCTGCTTGAAAAAATACGCCGTGCCCAGCGCCACCGGAATAATCCAGAGGGCCCGCGCCAGCTTCACGGTAGTGGCCACACCCAGCGCCTCGGAGCCGTACGCCGCCGCCGCGCCCACCACCGACGAGGTATCGTGGATGGCAATGGCGCACCACAGGCCGAATTGCTGCTGCGACATGGCCAGCGCGTGCCCGATGGGCGGAAAGGCGAACAGCGCCACCGCATTTAGCACGAACACCGTGCCCAGCGCCACCGACATTTCCTCATCCTTGGCCCCCACTACCGGCCCCACCGCCGCAATGGCCGAGCCTCCACAAATGGCGGTGCCACAGGAAATAAGGTGGGTAAGCACCCGGCCCAGCTTCAGCCAGCGGCCCGCAAAGTAGCCCAGTACCAGCGTGCCAAAAATGGAGACGATGGTGAACAGGATGCCTTCGCGGCCGGCCTGCACTGCGGCGTGGGCGTTCAGGCCGAAGCCCAGCCCGATAACCGAGAACTGCAACAGCTTGGCCGTGTATTTTTTGGTAAAGACCGGGAAGGGGTTGCCCAGCGTTTGGGCCAGCACCAGGCCCAGCGCCAACGCCACCGGCGGCGAGGCCCAGGGCGTGAGGCAAAAAGCCAGCAACAGCCCGAATACCACTTTCGGCAGCAAGCCGGCATGAGGCCCAGGGCCAGCCGAGCCTGATGCAGGAACTGCCGTTTCGGGCTTGGCAGGCAGGACTTGGGGCATAATTGGGGCGGGTTGATACACCTCTGCAAAGGTACGTTTACCCCTCCCCGTTCGATAATCTAAAATAGTTATAGAGTATAACCTCTGGTTATAACGAATGCATGAAACGGCCTGTCATGCTACCCATATTGCTGCCGGGCGTAGCGCCAGAACAACTCGGCGGGACGGCTTAACGGCTGGCCCTGCACCCACAGCGCCTCGAACTGCCGGGGCAGGCACAGGCTGGCTATCGGTACCAGTTCCAGCCGGCCGGCGGCCAACTCCCGCGTCAGGGCCCGGCGCGATACGAAGCCCAGGGCTTCGGGGGCGGCTTCGAGGTAGGTTTTAATGGCCTCGGTGTTGTCGAAGTAGAAGGCCACGCGCAGGTCGGCGAGCCGGATGTTCTGCTCACGCAGGGCGAATTCGAGCACTTCGAGGGTGCCGGAACCCCGCTCGCGCAGCACCAGCGGGTGAGCCAAAGCCTCGGCCAGTGGCAGCGGCGCGGGCGGCGGCCCGGCGGGCGTGGCCCGGCGCACGGCTACCAGCTCGTCGGCCAGCAGCGGCTCGTAGTGCAGGTCGCGGCTCTTGGCGCGGCCCTCCACGAAGCGGGTGAGCCAAAGCCTCGGCCAGTGGCAGCGGCGCGGGCGGCGGCCCGGCGGGCGTGGCCCGGCGCACGGCTACCAGCTCGTCGGCCAGCAGCGGCTCGTAGTGCAGGTCGCGGCTCTTGGCGC
>NZ_QVLT01000036.1 GCF_003417065.2 Hymenobacter lapidiphilus
CGACGAGCGACGTGCGCCCCGTGAGGAGCGGCCCCGGCGTGCCTACGACGAGCGCCCAGGCCGCCCCGATGCGCCGGCCGCCGCCGCCGACTCTAACCAGGCCGGCAAGCGCAAGCGTGGCGAAGTAACCGGCGAAGCGCCCGATTACAAGAACCTGCGCCACTACGAGGAAGACAAAACCCGGGGCAACAAGCGCCGCCGCGAAGAGGAGGAGGAATCCGCCGAAGGCACGACGCGTCTCAACCGCTACATCGCCAACGCCGGCATCTGCTCGCGCCGCGACGCCGACGCGCTGATTGCCGCCGGCGAAATAAAGGTGAACGGGGAAGTAGTGACGGAAATGGGCTACCAGGTGCAGCCCTCCGACACGGTGCAGTATGGCAAAACCAACCTGAGCCGCGAAAAGCAGGTGTACCTGCTGCTCAACAAGCCCAAAGACTTCCTCACCACCACCGACGACCCCGAAGGCCGCCGCACGGTAATGGAGCTCATCAAGAGCGCCTCGAAGGAGCGCGTGTTCCCGGTAGGCCGCCTCGACCGCAATACCACCGGCCTGCTGCTGTTCACCAACGACGGCGAAGTGGCCCAGAAACTTTCGCACCCCTCGCACCGCAACAAGAAAATCTATCAGGTGGAGCTCGACAAGCCCCTGACGGAAGAAGACCTGCGCCAGATTGCGGCCGGCGTGGAGCTGGAAGACGGCAAGGCGGAGGTGGACGACGTGGCCGTGGTAGCCGGCAACCCCCACTTTGTGGGCGTGGAAATTCATATTGGCCGTAACCGCATCGTGCGCCGCATTTTCGAGCACCTGGGCTACGACGTGGTAGCGCTGGACCGGGTGCAGTATGCCGGCCTCACCAAGAAGGACCTGCCCCGCGGCAAGTGGCGCTTCCTCAACGAGAAGGAAGTTATCCGCCTCAAGTATTTCATGTAAGCAGGCAACCTTGGGGCTGTAAACCGGCTCCCGGGGTTGTCGACTGCTAGGAAGAACGTCATTCAGAGCGAAGCGAAGAATCTCGCTCGGGGCCGTGGCAACGACACACCAACGGCCCCGGGTGCGGTTCTTCGCTGCTCTGAATGACGTTCTTTCGGCTTCTGGCTACTTTTGACTTCCAGCTACTAGCTCCTCACTTCTCCCATTGCGCACGCTCGCTCTCGATATTGGCAATACGGCCGTGAAATACGGCTGCTTTGAGCGGGATGAGCTGCTGGAATGGGCCAGTGGCCAGACGCCGGCGCAGGTACGGGAAGCCGTGCTGCGCCTGCAGCCCGAGCACGTAGTGGTGGCATCGGTGGCCGAGCCAACGGCCGTTTGGGCCGCCGAGCTGCGGGCGCTGGTACTAGGCCGCGTGCTGGAGTTTGTGCCTGCCACCACGCCGCTGCCCCTCGCCAACGCCTACGCCACTCCCCACACCCTGGGGGCCGACCGGCTGGCGGCGGCCGTGGGGGCGGCCTGGCTGCTGCCGGGGCGTGATGTGGTGATTGTGGATGCTGGTACGGCCATCAAGTTTGATGTGGTGGAAGGTGGGCAGGTGTTCCGGGGCGGCAGCATTGCGCCGGGGCTGGCCATGCGGTTTAAGGCACTGCACGCGTTTACCGGTCGGCTGCCGCTGGTGGCCCCGCCGGTCAATGCTACCGATGAGGTAGCCCTGACCGGCACCGATACCGAAAGCGCCATTCGCAGCGGCGTATTGAACGGGGCTGCTGCCGAAGTGGCCGGCTTGCTGGCCGCCTACGCCGCCCGTTACCCCAAGCTGGCCGTGGTACTGGCCGGCGGCGACGCACCATTTTTTCGTGCCCGCCTGAAAGGACCTATCTTTGTTGTTCCGGAGCTGGTTTTAATTGGGCTCCACCGAATTTTAGTACATCATGTCGCAACTTAATTTTGCTGGTCTGGCCGGCGGTTTTTCGCTGCTGGGCCTGCTGGCTGCCACGCCGGGGGCGCTGGGCCAGGGTCAGGGCCTGGGCAACTCGCCTTATTCGCGCCTGGGGCTGGGCGACGCCAGCCAGAACCTGGGTGGCGTACGGCAAATGGGTATGGGCGGCACAGGCGTGGCGGCTCCGAACGGAACCAACGTCAACGAGCTGAACCCGGCGCTGCTGTATTACACCAACCGTACTACGTTTGAAGCCGGCTACACCGGTCAGTTCAAAACGCTGCGCAACAATGTAAGCAGCCAGCGCACCGGTACCGGCACGCTGGGCTATATAGCCCTGGCGGTTCCCATCAGCCGCAGCTGGGCCGGGGCCATTGGCCTCAAGCCCTACAGCACGGTCGACTACGAGTCGAAGACAGTGGATAATGGCGTGGCCAACGACCAGGATGCCCAACTGGAGCGCCAGTACAGAGGTGACGGTGGCTTGGCCGAGGCCTACATGAGTCACGCGGTGCGGGTGCGCAAAAACCTGGTGCTGGGCGTATCGGCGGCTTATGTGTTTGGCAGCATCAATCAGCAGGCCAGCACCCGCGTAGGCACCGCCACCCTGCCACTGGCGCTGGCCAGCCGCTCTATTTATGAGCAGCAGGTGCGCTACACCGATTTCGCCTTCCGCTCGGGGCTGCACTACCGCGGAAAGCTCAATGACAAGCTCAACTACAACGTGGGTGGGGTGTACAGCTTCCGTAGCAGCCTCAACGGCGACCGGAGCCGCAACATTCTGCGCGAGGATGCTGACGGGGCCCTGATTAATGCCACTGTGCTCAGTAGTGGCGAAAAAGGTAAAGCCCGGGTACCCGCTCTAACGCAGCTGGGCGTCAGTTTCGACAACAACCGCAACTGGAGCCTGAACCTTGACGGCAGCATGCAGCAATGGTCGCAGTTCCGGTCGTTCGGCCAGGAGGGCGGCCTGGCTAACATTGCCCTCAGCGACACCTACCGCGGGTCGGTGGGCGGCGAGTTTACGCCCGATCCCACGTCGGTCGACAACTATTTCAAGCGCATTACCTACCGTACCGGCCTGAGCGTGGCCCAGCTGCCGTACCGCCCCGGTGGTAACGTGCTGCTCGACCGGGCCGTGAGCTGGGGCTTTGCCCTGCCGCTGCCCTCGGCTTCGGCCCTCGATGCCACCACCGTCAGCCTGGGCTTCACCTATGGGCGGCGCGGCAACACTGATGTGCTCGTGCAGGCCGATGGCAGCAACGAGCGTAATGTGCAGGAAAGCTACATCCGGATGCAGCTGGGCGTGACGCTTAACAACCGCTGGTTCATCAAGCGCCGGATTGAGTAACCAGAACAAGCAGGCAGGAGAGTAAACAGCGGGGTGAGCGAGCAGCACACCGTCTTCTTTCAGCCCCGCACGCGCGTCTTCTGGCATCAAGGATGTGTTTTTAATCCCTGCTCCAACCACCAGATATGAAGTCAGGAAAATGGATGGCAGGGTGGCTACTGATGGGGCCGGTGCTGCTAAGCGCCGGCTGCCACAAAGCCGATGAGGCCCCAGCTAAAGTCATCGACTACCAGGGCCCCACCATCGAAACCCGCAACGTGCTCATGCTCGTCAGCGACTCGGCCCGGCTGCGCGTGCGCCTGACGGCCCCCCTGGAGCAGAGCTTTGAGTCGGGCGACCGGCTATACCCCGAGGGTGTGCAACTCACCTTTATGGACGAGGAGGGTAAAACGGTGGTGAATACTATCACTGGAAAGTACGGCCGCTACCAACGCAACCAAAGCCTGTACTCCATGCGCGGCGACGTGCGCGTGACCAACGTGCCGAAGCAGCAGCGTATGAACTCCGAGGAAGCCTTCTACGACCAGAATAAGGCCAGCATCTACACCAAGCCCGAAACCGAAATCAAGGTAACGACGCCCACCGAGGTGCTCACCGGCCGGGGCCTGACGGCCAACCAAGACTTTTCGCTTTACAAAATCCTGGACCCTACTGGCGTGTTTACCGTGCAGGAGTGTGCCCCGGTGGCTGCTCCCGCCACTCCACCCACTGATACCGCTCCGTAGCCATGAAACGATTCTGGGACCCTGGCATTAGCCAGACCATACTGCTGGTTGTCGGCGTGTTCACGTTCGTGGTGGCCTCCTACCGTACGCTGGCTACCGGCGGCCTCGACGGACTTTACGAAAACTACTGGCTGTATATGATAGCCTTTGGCTGCGTCATCTGGCTGCGGTATCGGCGCCAGCGCCAGAAGGAAGCCGACCTGCGGGCCGAAGATGCCCGGAAGGTCGAAATCAGGAAAGCAACCCGCAAACCCGGTAAAGCAGCCGGTAAGCCCAAGAAGCGGAAATAGCAGCCCGGGGCCCATTGCGCCCGGCCAGCGCATTGCCCTTTACCTATCTGACAGAGAATGTACCAAATGACCGGCATTTTTGGTTATTTTGCGCCTCATTCACCATTTTCTACCCGCGCTTTTTTTCAAGTTCATGGCATTAATTAATACAATCCGCGAAAAATCGGGCTGGGCAGTTGGCGCTATCGTCATCGGCCTGCTTCTGTTTATGGTGGGCGGCGACCTGTTTACGGGGCAGAACAGCTTCTTTGGCCGCTCCGACCGCTCGGTGGGTGAAATTGCGGGGCAGGAAATCGACTACGACGAATTCAATGCCACGCTGGAACAGGCCAAGCAGGCCTTCATTCAGCAGCAGGGCCGCCAGCCCGACGAGCAGGCCATGGGCTACCTGCGCGAGCAGGCCTGGAACCAGATGCTCTACCGCATTGCCTTCCAGAAGCAGTTCGAGAAGCTGGGCCTCACTGTTTCGGACGACGAAATTTATGAAATGGTGCAGGGCAACAACCCTAATAATCTGCACCCCAGCATCCGCCAGGCTTTCACCGACTCGACGGGCCAGTTTGACCGCGTGAAGTTGCAGAACTACCTGCGCAATCTCGATAAAGACCCCCAGGCTCAGGCCATTTTCACGAATTTTGAGCAGAACCTGCGCCCCGAGCGTCTGGGTCAGAAGTACACCAACATGCTCAAAATGAGTACATACGTGACTTCGGCCGAGGCCAAGCGCTTCAACGAGGGTCTGCAGGCGCAGATGAACCTGCGTTACCTGTTCGTGCCCTACTTCGCCCTCTCCGATTCGAGCGTGAAAGTAACCGATGAGCAGCTGCAGGCCTACATCGACAAAAACCAGGGCCGCTTCAAGGTAGAGGACGGCCGCAGCATCGAGTACGTATCCATTCCGGTTACGGCTTCGGTGGAAGACAGCACCGAAATCGGCAAAACGGTGAATGAGCTGGCTACTCAGTTCGCTGCCGCTCCCGCCGACTCGGTATTCGTAAAGCTCAACTCCGACAACCCCGTTGCCCCGGCCTACCTCACGGCTGCCGACATGCCCGAGAAGCTGCGCGCGCAACTGCCGCTGCAGGAAGGCAAAGTGTACGGCCCCTACACCGAGAACGGCACTTACTCGCTCTATAAGGTAACGGGCCAGAAAACCGGCGACCAGTCGGCCGCCCGCGCCAGCCACATCCTCATCAAGAGCGAAGGCACCACGCCCGAAGCGGATGCTGCCGCCAAGGCGAAGGCCACGGAGGTGCTCGGCAAAATTAAAGGCGGCGCCGATTTCGCCGCCATGGCCCGCCAGTACGGTTCGGACGGTACTACCGCCACCGGCGGCGACCTGGGCTGGTTCCAGCAGGGCCGCATGGTACCCGAGTTCGAGAAGGCCGTGTTCGGCGCTTCTTCGCTCGGCCTGCTACCCAACCTCGTGAAGACCTCGTTCGGCTACCACATCATCAAGGTAACGGCCGCGCCTACCAAGCAGACCTACCGCGTAGCCACCGTGCAGAAAAGCATTCAGCCCACCGAAGGCACCCGCGACGCGGCCTACAACAAGGCGCAGGAGCTGAAAGGCCGGTCGATCGACCTGGAGTCGTTCCGCAAGGCCGTAGCCGCCGATAAGAGCCTGCAGAAAGCCGAAGCCAAAAACCTGGGCCGCGGCGACCAAGCCGTAAACAACCTGCAGGATGCCCGGCCCCTGGTGCGCTGGGCCTACGGTGCCGACGACTCAGAAGGTGCCGGCGCCAAGAAGGTCGGCGACGTATCGCGCGTGTTCGAAATCGGCGATACTTACGTGGTGGCCGTGCTGACCGGCGAGCGGAGCAAGGGTACGGCCGACCTGGCCAGCATCAAGCCCGAAATCACCGCCTTAGTGCGCAACGAGTTGAAGGCTGAGCAAATCAAGCAGAAGCTGAGTGCCTCCAAAGGCACGCTCGAGCAGATGGCCCAGGCCTATGGCCCTGCCGCCCAGGTAAAAACCGCCGATAACGTGGTATTGGGTCAGGGTATGATTGCGGGTGTCGGCAGCGAGCCGACCGCCGTGGGTCGTGCTTTCGGCCTGAAAGCGGGTCAGAAGTCGGCCCCGATTGCCGGCGAGCAGGGCGTGTTTGTGGTAGAGCCCACCAGCATGCAGCCCGCACCTCCTACCACCGACGTAGCCGCCGCCCGCCAGCAGCTGACGACCCAGCGCGCGGCCCGTATCGACGGGCTCATCTTTGAAGCCCTCAAGCAGAACGCCGACGTAAAAGACAACCGCGCCAAATTCTTTTAAAGGCTTGCCCGGAGCTCAGGTCGACGCTTAAATGCAGCCCTCGTCCTGAACTTGCGAAGGACCTTACCACGCGAAAACGGCTCGTTTCTACGACCGGACTAACGGGGTAAGGTCCTTCTTTGGTTAGCGAAGTCTTATCTTGAGTAGGACCAATACAAAAAGGACCGTTCAATGCGGCGCGAAGCTCCAGCTTCGCGCCGCATTGAACGAATACAGATGGTGTGGCAGTCAGCAACGACCCGCGAAGCTGGAGCTTCGCGCTACATCTCCTACCTCCGGCACTTTCCGGCGGCTTCAACTCGTTAGCTCTGCATGAAAAACCCGTTGCGTGGAATGCGTGGAATAGTACGCGGCGCCGGCCTGCTGGCGCTGCTGGCAGTGGCCGCCCCGGCCGCTCAGGCCCAGGCCCCTCAGGACGGCAGCATTCAGCTGGCCCGCGAGTATGAGCGCAAGGGCGAGCACGAGAAGGCTGCCTACTTGTTCGGCCGCCTGCGCACCGACGAGCAGACGGCCCCCAACGTGCTACCCGACTACCTGGCCGCCCTACAAGGGCTGCGCCGCACCAAAGACGCTGAGAAGCTGGTGAAGCGCGCCATGAAGCAGCGCCCCCAAGATCAGACGCTGGGCGTTACGCTGGGCCTGGTAGCCGCCGACGCCGGCGACTCGACGGCCGCCGCCAAGCAATGGGAGCGGGTGGTACAGCTGCTCAGTTCCGAGCAGGTGGTGCCGGTGGCCGCCAGCTTTCAGCAGGCCAACCTACTCGCCTGGACTACCCGCACCTACCTGCGCGGGCGGCAGCTGGCCGGCAACGAAACCGAGTACGCGCCCCAGCTCATCGGCCTCTATACCCAGCAGGGCCAGACCGATAAAGTGCTGGTAGAAACCCTGCGCCTGGTGCGCGACGACGAGCAGCAATTGCCCTTCGTGCGCAATATGCTTCAGAACAATCTGCAGGACGAAGCCGCCTTTGCCACCCTCGAAAAGGAGCTGCTGACGCAGGTGCAGCGCAACCCCGACCGCGCCGTGTACAGCGAGCTGCTGCTGTGGCTGCAGGTGCAGCGCCGCGACTTTACCGGGGCCCTGGTGCAGGCCAAGGCCCTCGACCGGCGGGGCCACACCCAAGGCCGCCGGGTGCTGGAAGTGGCCGAAATTGCCCGCCGCAACAAAGACTACGAAAGCGCCATCGGTGGCTTCGAATACATCACCCGCGAGTACGTCGGCCAGCCATTCTATGCCCTGGCCCGCCAGCGCCTCGTGCAGACCCGTGAAGACCAGGTGCGCAACACGTATCCGGTAAACCAAACCCAGCTGCGGGGCCTGCTGAAAGAGTACGAGCAGGTGCTCACCGACCTGGGCCGCACGCCCGAAACGGCCCCCGTGCTGCGGAGCATGGCTGCGCTGCTGGCCTTCCAGCTTGGCGAGCAGGCGCCGGCCATGAAGCTGCTGGAGGAGGTAATTGCCCTGCCCCGCGTCAGCATCGACGTGGTAGATCAGGCTAAAATAGACCTGGCCGACATCTACCTGCTGCGGGCCGAGCCCTGGGAGGCCACGCTGCTGTATTCGCAGGTGGAAAAATCGCACAAGGACACGCCGCTGGGCTATGACGCCAAGCTGCGCAACGCCCGCCTCAGCTACTTCGCCGGCGACTTCAAGCTGGCCAAGTCGCACCTCGATATTCTCAAGCAGGCCACCACCCGCGAAATTGCCAACGATGCCATGCAGCTCAGCCTGCTCATCACCGACAATACGGCCCAAGACACGGCCGGCGTAGCCCTGCGCGACTATGCTGCCGTCGAGCAGCTCGTGTTCCAGAATAAGCTGCCCGAAGCCATGCGCGGCCTCGATGGATTACTGGTAAAATACCCTGGCCACGCCCTGCAGGATGAAGCCTGGTACCTGAAAGCCCAGCTGCTGCGCCGCACCAGCGACTACACCGGAGCCCTCACCACCCTGGAGCGCATCACCACCAACCCGAAATACGATGTGCTCAGCGACGACGCCCTTTTTCTGGCGGCCAGCATTCAGCAGGAAAACCTCCAGGAACGCGAGAAGGCCCAGCAACTCTACCAGCAGCTCATTACCAAGTACCCCGGCAGCATCTACGTGGCCGAGGCCCGCAAACGCTTCCGCCAGCTGCGTGGCGATGCGCTGTAAGACCACGAATCCGATAGAATTCGTGCTAATCTGTAGCCGTTTGGGTACTTTTGAAGAAGGCCTGTTTTCACGGACTGTTTGATACCTGCTTCAACGATGCTACAAAAACGATGGATTCGTAAGCCGGCGCCCGAGGCGGCGCAGGTAGCGCAGCTAACCCAGGCGCTGCGCGTGAACGAGGCCATTGTGCGGCTGCTGTGCCAGCGCGAAATCGGCACCTTTGAGCTGGCCCGCGCCTACTTCCGGCCCGATCTGGGCCAGCTCCACGACCCGCTGCTGATGCGCGACATGGACCGCGCCGTGGCCCGGCTCGTGCAGGCGCTGCACGGCGGCGAGCGGGTGCTGGTGTACGGCGACTACGACGTGGACGGCACGACCTCGGTGGCGCTGGTGTACAGCTACCTGCGCCGCCTCTTCGGTCCCGGGCGCATCGACTACTATATTCCCGACCGTTACAAAGAGGGTTACGGTGTGTCGGAGGCGGGTATTGATTTCGCCAAGGCCGAGGGTTTCCAGCTCATCATTGCCCTCGACTGCGGGGTGAAATCGGTGGACAAGGTGGCCTACGCCAACGAGCGGGGCGTGGACTTCATCATCTGCGACCACCACCTGCCGGGAGCCGAGCTGCCGGCTGCCGTGGCCGTGCTCGACCCCAAGCGCGCCGACTGCGACTACCCGTTCAAGGAGCTGTGCGGCTGCGGCGTGGGCTTCAAGCTGATGCAGGCTTTCACCGAACACCAGGGCCTGCCCGAAGACGACCTCTATGAGCTGCTGGACCTGGTAGCCGTGAGCATTGCCGCCGACATCGTGCCCATCTACGGCGAGAACCGCACGCTGGCCTTCCACGGCCTGCGCCTGCTGAACGACCGCGCCCGCGCCCAGCGGCCGGGCTTCGAGGCCCTACGCGAGCTGGCCGGCCTGCGCGAAACCGAGTTGAACATCACCAGCCTGGTATTCGGCTTCTCGCCCCGCATCAACGCCGCCGGCCGCATGGGCGACGCCAAGCGCGCCGTGGCCATGCTATTAGCCGATAGCGCCGAGCAGGCCAAGGAAAAGGCCGGCGTAGTCGACAAAACCAACCAGGAGCGCCGGGGCGTCGATACCAGCATTACGAAGGAAGCGCTGGCCATGATTGACGATGACGACGTGCTCCGGGAAGCCAGCAGCACCGTGCTCTTCAAGCCCGACTGGCACAAGGGCGTGGTGGGCATCGTGGCCTCGCGCTGCATCGATAAGTACTACCGGCCCACCGTTATCCTCACCGAAAGCAACGGTAAGGCCACTGGCTCGGCCCGCTCGGTGGTGGGCTTCGATGTGCACCAGGCCATTGAGGAATGCGCCGAGCTGCTCGACCAGTTCGGGGGCCACATGTACGCCGCGGGCCTCACGCTGCCGCTCGAAAACGTGGCTGCTTTCCAGCAGAAGTTCGAGCGCATTGTGGCTGACCGCATCCTTCCTGAGCAGCTCATTCCGCCCGTCAATATCGACTGCACGATTGCGCTACGCGACATTACGACCTCGTTCTACAAGCTGCTGAGCCAGATGGAGCCCTTCGGCCCCGGTAACGCCAACCCGGTTTTTGCCTCCGAGAACGTAACCGCCGCCCCTGATTCGGCGCGCATCGTGGGCAACTCCCACCTCAAAATTGCCCTCACTCAAGACGGCGGCCGCCACCGCCTTGAAGCCATTGGCTTCGGCATGGGCGACCATTTTGAGCGCATCCGCCAGGGCGAGCCATTCAGCGTCTGCTACAACGTGGAAATCAACGAGTACCGCGGCGTGAAATCGTTGCAGCTCAAGCTGAAGGATATTCGCTGGGAGGAGTAGGGGAGAGGGCAGAGCAAAACCGTTTGTCATCCTGAGCATGTTGCGCTTTGAGCAAGGACGAAGGACCTGCAGAGAGGACATTACCTCCGATATAGGTCCTTCGTCCTTGCTCAAAGCGCAACATGCTCAGGATGACAAACAAATTCACCGCCGTACCCACCATACCCAGGCGATAAGCACCAGCTGTAGCGGCAGGCGCAACCAGAGGGCCCATTCGGGCACGGCCAAGCATGGGCCGTGGCTTTGCAGCATGTACACGTTGGCCGGAAACACGGCGACAAGTAGTGCCATGAGGCCCCAGGCGGCCCAGCGGCGGGTAGCGGGTACCAATAGGCCCAGCGCCCCGGCTATTTCGGCGGCGCCGCTGAGCTGCACCAGCAGCAGCGGGTTGGGCAAGTAGGGTGGCACAATGCGCAGGAACCCATCGGGCCGCAGAAAGTGCATGAGTCCAGCGGTGAGGAAAAACAGGGCCAGCAACAGGCGGCCGGTTTCTTTTAGATTCATAAGCAAGAGCGTGTTTCACGCAGTGTCTCGGGGGGGATGACGCAGTGGTTCGGGGTGGTCGTTCACTGCGAAACACTGCGTCATCCACCCCGAGACACTGCGTGAAATCAATCAAAGGCAAACATACACTACGTACCTTCGTGAGGGCGTTAGCCTGCTATTCTACTCGCACGTATTGCATGAAATTTCTTCCGCTGGCCCTCGGGCTGAATCTGGCGGCGGCCGTGGGGGCCCTGGCCCAGCAGCCCGCCGGCTACCGTGTAAATCTCGATTTCGCCCGCGTGGTCAACGACCGGGTGAAAGTGGTCATTCAGACGCCCGTTATTCAGGAGGAGCAGGCTACCTACGTGATGCCCGCGGTGGTACCCGGCTCGTACTCCAAGAAGGACTACGGCCGCTTTATAACGAGTTTTAAGGCCTTCGATAAGAATGGCAAGGCCCTGAAGGTGAAAAACGACGGACCTAACCTGTTCGTCATCAGCAACGCCCGCCAGCTGGCCCGCCTCGAATACCTGGTGGATGACACCTGGGATGCCAAGCAGGACGACCAGTTCATCTTCCAGCCCGGCGGCACCAACATCGACGCCGGCCGCAACTTCACGCTCAACCACTACGGTTTCTACGGCTACTTCGAAGGCCACAAGCTACAGCCCTATGAGGTAACCGTTGAGAAGCCGGCCGACCTGTACGGCGCCACCGCGCTGCCTGTGCGCCGCGAGTCGCCGACCCTCGACGTGCTCACGGCTCCCGACTACGTGACGCTGGCTGACGGCCCTGTGCTCTATGCCCGCCCCGATACGGCCAGCTTCAGCACTGGCGGGGCCCGTATTTCGGTGGCCGTGCTATCGGAAACCGGGGCCGTGAAGGCGGCCGACATCAGCCGGATGCTGCGGCCTATGTCGGAGGCGCTGACCAAGTATTTTGGCAGGATGCCGGTGCCGCGCTACCAGTTTCTGTTCTACTTCCCCAGCCTCGATTCGCCGCTCAGCAGCGAGAAGGGCGGCTACGGCGCCATGGAGCACAGCTACTCCTCGCTCTACTTTCTGCCCGAAATACCCGACCCGGCCCGGCTGCAGAGCATGGTGCTGGAGGTAGCCTCGCACGAGTTTCTGCACATGCTGGCCCCGCTCAACATCCACTCGCGCGAAATCGGCGACTTCGACTTCCGGAGCCCCAAAATGTCGCAGCACCTGTGGCTGTATGAGGGCGTAACCGAGTACGTGGCCCAGCAGGTGCAGGTGCAGGCCGGTCTGATTTCGCCGGCCGAGTTTCAGGCGCGCATGAAGGGCAAAATCGACAAGGCTGACACCTACGCCAACGTGTCGTTTACCGACATGAGCCGCCGGATTCTGGAGCCGCCTTACCAGGACATGTATGAAAACGTGTACAATAAAGGCGCGCTGCTGGGCTTGCTGCTCGATATCCGGCTGCGGGAGCTGAGCCAGGGCCGCCAGACCCTGCGCGACGTGCTACTGGCCCTGCGCGAGAAGTACGGCCCCACCCGCTCGTTCGACGACGACGCCCTCATCCCCGAAATCGTGGCCCTCACCAACCCCGAAATCGGCACCTTCTTCCGCCGCTACGTGCAGGGGGCCGAGCCGCTGCCGCTGGCCGAGTATTTCGGCAAGATGGGCTGGACCTACCAACCCACAGCCCAAACGCGCATTAAGGCCTTTGGCAAGCTCGGTTTTGCCTACGACCAGAGCCTGGACCAGTTCCGGGCCGCCCAAACTCAGGCCGACCAGAACGCCTTTGGCCTGGCCGAGGGCGACGTAATCGTGGCCGTGGACGGTAAGGCGCTGACTATGCAGAACGCTGAGCAGCTTCTGCGGCCCTTGGTGGAGCCCGCCACGGCCGCCGCCGTGCGCCTCAAGTTCCGGCAGGGCAAAGGCCCGGTGCAGGAACGCGAAGCCGTGCCCCGCGAATTCGAGGTGGAGGTGAAAAACCTGGTCGAAACCGTACCGACGGCCACACCGGCCCAGCAGCAGCTCCAGAACGCACTGCTGAAAGGGTAGGGGAGGATGTCAAACCAACCAAAACGGCGTCATGCTGAGCGAAGCGAAGCATCTCTACCGCAATGGTAAATTCAAATAACAGCGTTAGCCTTGCAGTAGAGATGCTTCGACTCCGCTCCGCTGCGCTCAGCATGACGTTCATTTACCAACATTTCCCTCTTCATGGTTCTTCGCGCTGAACACCTGGTAAAGAAGTACAAGGCCCGTACTGTTGTCAACGACATGAGCCTGCACGTGGAGCAGGGCGAGATTGTGGGGCTGCTCGGGCCGAATGGGGCGGGCAAAACCACCTCGTTCTACATGACGGTGGGCATGGTGAAGCCGAACTCGGGCAAGGTGTTTCTCGACGACCGCGACATCACCAAGCTGCCCATTTATCAGCGCGCCCGTCTCGGCATCGGCTACCTGGCCCAGGAGGCCTCCGTCTTCCGCGACCTGACGGTGGAAGAAAACGTGCTGTCGGTACTCCAGATGACGGATATGACCAAGCAGGCCCAGCGCGACAAGGTGGAGGAGCTGCTCAACGAGTTCAGCCTGACCCACGTGCGCAAAAACCTGGGTCGGGTACTGAGCGGCGGCGAGCGGCGGCGCACCGAAATTGCCCGCGCCCTGGCCGTCGACCCCAAGTTTGTGCTGCTCGACGAGCCCTTTGCCGGCGTCGACCCGATTGCGGTGGAGGAAATCCAGGGTATCGTGTCCAAGCTCAAGCACAAGAACATCGGTATTCTCATCACCGACCACAACGTGCAAGAAACCCTGAGCATCGTCGACCGCGCTTACCTGCTGTTCGAAGGCAAGCTGCTGAAAGCCGGCACTGCCGAAGAGCTGGCCGCCGATGAAATGGTGCGCCGCGTATACCTGGGCAAGCATTTCGAGCTGAAGCGGAAGGTTTGATTGGCCGAACGTCATTCAGAGCGAAGCGAAGAATCTCGCGTGCAGTCGTTGGATGACAACCGGACAACGACAACACGCGAGATTCTTCGCTCCGCTCTGAATGACGTTCTTTACTGACCGCTGATTACTATTAACTAAGCTCTATCAACTAAGCACAAAGCTCTACACAATGATTGGCACCGTTCTGACCTGGGCCGTGCAGCGCCGGCTGGCCAGCATCGAGCATTTCCGTCGCCACCCGCACGAGGTGCAGCAGCAGCTGCGCCAGGAACTGCTGCGCACGGCCCGCGGTACCGACTGGGGCCGCCGCTACGGCTACGCTGATGTGCCTTCGGCCCGCGAGTTTGCCCAGCGGGTGCCCGTGAGCAGCTACGAGGAACTGTACCCGCAGCTGGAGCGGGTGTTGCTGGGCGAGTCCGACGTGCTCTGGCCCGGTCGGGTACAGTGGTTTGCCAAGAGCAGCGGCACTACCAACGCCCGCAGCAAGTACATCCCCATGACGCGCGAGTCTCTGCACGAGGGTCACTACCGCGCCGGCCGCGACATGACGGCCCTGGCCACCTTACATTACCCCGACCATGATTTTCTGAGCGGTAAAACCCTGTCGTTGGGCGGTACCCACGGCCCCAACCCGCTCCGTCCTGCTGCTTCCGATTCGCGGGCCGGTGACGTGTCGGCCGTGATTATGCAGAACCTGCCCGCCTGGGCCGAGTTCATCCGTACCCCGCCGCTGGAGCTGGCCTTGCTGGATGAGTGGGAGGAGAAGATTGAGCGCATTGCCCGCCACGTACTAACGGCCGATGTGCGGGTGCTGGCTGGTGTGCCCACTTGGATAATCGTGCTATTGCGCCGGGTGCGGGAGCTGGCCGGCACCGACGATTTGCACGCTGTCTGGCCCCGGTTGGGTTTGTTTCTGCACGGCGCAGTGGCTTTCGGGCCCTATCGTGAGCTGTTTCGCCAGCTCATTCCCAGCTCTAAAATGCACTACCTCGAAGTCTACAACGCTTCCGAGGGCTACCTGGCCCTGCAGGATGAACCCGACTCCGAAGACCTGCTGCTGCTGCTCAACCACGGCATCTACTACGAATTTCTGCCACAGAGCCAGTGGGAGGAGCCTGAGCCCCAGGCCATCGGGCTGGAGGAGGTGGAGCTGGGCCGCACCTACGCGCTGCTCATCAGTACCAATGCTGGCCTGTGGCGCTACAAAATCGGCGACACGGTGCGTTTCACCAGCCTGGCGCCCTACCGCATCCGCATCTGCGGGCGCACCAAGCACTTCCTCAATGCCTTTGGCGAAGAAGTGGTGATTGAGCACGCCGACGCTGCCCTGGCCGCCGCCTGCCGGGCCACCAACACCACCGTCGGCGACTACACGGCCGCCCCCATCTACTTCGCCGAGGGGCCGGGCAACTCGCGCGGCAGCCACCAGTGGCTCATCGAGTTCACCCGCCCGCCCGCCGACTGCGCCCACTTCACAGCCGTGCTCGACGATACGCTGCGCCAGCTCAACTCCGACTACGACGCCAAGCGCCACCGCGACCTGGCCCTCACGCCGCCCACGCTCACGGTGGCCCCGGCCGGTACCTTTGGGCGCTGGCTGGCCAGCCGGGGCAAGCTCGGTGGCCAGCACAAAGTGCCCCGGCTAAGCAATTCACGGGAGTTACTCGACGAAATCCTTTTACAACTAAATAATTAGTTGTAACTACCGGCAGGATTATTTTCCTCCTGCTATGCGTCTTACTTCCTTGCTGTGCTGGCAGCTGCTGAGCATGACCTTTATTGCGCTCAGCGGCTGCGCCCGGGCACCTATTGGCTTCTGGTCACGCAACCGTTTCAACCAGCAGGAGCTGCGGCATGGTCCTTGGCGCGTCTATCTCGATGCGCAACAGCAGCACCTGCTCAATAAGGGCCGCTACCGGCATGGCCGCGAGGTAGGACGCTGGCGCTACTTCGGCGCTACCGGCCTACCCGAACGCACCGAGCGTTTCCATCGTCGCCCCGCCGGCCTTATTACGCTGGCCGTGTACCATCCTAACGGACAGGTAGCCAAGCGGGGTAAGGCCCGCTACCTGTCTACGGCCGCCACCGAACGGTTTTTCTGGTTTGGCGAGTGGCGCTGCTACGATGAAGCGGGCCTCCCGTTACCGTCGGAATTCTATGTGAATGGCATCCGAACCGGCGTGCCACTGGTGCCACCCGGCCCCTGAACTGAGGTACACACTGGCAGAATAGGATATTGCGCCGGTACATGCTACGTCTGCCGCCGGACCGGGAAATCTGTTAGCGCACTGTAGTACGTAAGTTAGGGTCCGCTGCCGCTGATTGGTCTGGGAATTTTGAGGTGGCCAGCTTTGCATTATAAGCGGATAAAAACATATATTTCGTTTCGTCCTGACCTGAATCCCAACCTAAATTCCCACGTATGTCCACTGCTACTATTCCTACTGCTTCTTCCTCAAGCCGGCGGCGGCGGCGTACCAGCGGCTATGTCCGTCTGGAAGCGGAGAAGAAGGCCCAGACCCGCGCCAAACACGTTACTGCCGGTTTTCTGGGCGTAATCGTGGCGGCATTACTGGTGAGCCTTGGTATTATTGCGTTCAGTATGGCGGGCTGATTTGGTCTCCGCAAGGACTGTAGAAAGTCGTTTAAATCAGCCAAAAAAACAGGGCCGGGACGCAATGCATTGCGTCCCAGCCCTGTTGCTGCCCGGAAAATAATCAGCAGCGGGCGTCGGGTTCTATTCGTTGAACAGGCCGCCGAGCAGGCCACCGCTTTCTTTGCTGGCATTGCCACCAGCCGGGGCCAGGGCCTGAATAAGCTTCTTCACGGGCATCGATTGCAGCCATACCCGGCCGGTACCGCGAAGCGTAGCCAGCATCAATCCCTCACCCCCAAAAATCATGGATTTGAGGCCGCCGGCGCGAGCAATGCTGAAGTCGATGCCCGGCTCGAAGGCCACTACGCAACCCGTATCAACGCGCAGCAGCTCGTTGTTGAGGCGCTTCTCGATGATGGTCCCGCCGGCGTGCACGAAGGCCTTGCCGTCGCCGGTTATCTTCTGCAGAATAAAGCCTTCACCCCCAAAAAAGCCCGCGCCCAGCTTGGAGTTGAGATGCAGGCTGATTTTGGTGCCCCGGGCGGCGGCCAGAAAGCCGTCCTTCTGCACAATAAGGCCCTGGGGCAAGTCCCGTAAATCGAGCGCGATGATGGTGCCGGGGTAGGGGGCCGAGAAGGCCACCTGGGCCTTGCCCGAACCACCGCGGTGGGTGAAGTGCGTCATGAACAACGACTCGCCCGTGAGCAGCCGCGTGCCGGCCGAAAACAACTTGCCCATCAGGCCCTGGTTTACTTCCGAGCCGTCGCCCATCTTGGTTTCGAAGGCAATAGCTTCGCTCATGTACACCATGGCCCCAGCTTCGGCAATTACCGTCTCGTTGGGGTCAAGCTCTACTTCGAGCACCTGAATGTCGTTGCCGAGGATTTTGTAGTCGATTTCGTGAGACTGCATAGGGCGTTGAGTGTGTGGCGGAAAGAAGCTCAAGTATAGCGAAAGATGAATAAACGGCGAGTCTACTCGTCCTCTTCCTCGGTTACCTCGTCCTCATCTACTTCCTTGCCCTTCGCGTCGGCTTTGGGCTTTTTGCTCTTGGCCTCGGTGCTGCTGCGGCGTACAAAATCCTCCTCCGACTCCTCCACTTCTTCGATTGGTAGGTCGTCTTCCTCCTCCTTCTCGCCGAAAGCCCCGTCGCGGTTTACCAGTTTCTTGTCGCGCACGTGGCGGTTGAGGAACGTATTGATGTCCTCGATGGAGTAGTTGGAGGTGATTTCACCCAGCGGGTTCACCTTGATTTCGAAGCCTTCCAGCTCCTTATGCACCCGGGCTTTCTTTTCGGGCTCTTCACTTTTACTTTTCGACTTGGCGGGTTTCTTGGCCATGATGCGGGGCGCTGGAGGTACAACAGATGTGCGCCGGCCCAAAGCCCGCGCCCTGTAGGTACGCAGCCCCGCATACGAAGGATATGGCCGCGGCTAATAGCTAAAAGCCCGCCCGACGATTTGTCGGGCGGGCTTTTAGCTATTAGCAAACCGGAGATGCTGAGTGGCTGGGCCATAAGCAAACGCCCCACGTACTTGATAGCAGAACGAAAGCTAACAGCTAGTTATAGGGCCGCTACAGCCGCCTGAATCCGCTCGGCGGTTTCCTGCGGGCCCAGAATGTGCATGATGTGCATCAGGTCGGGGCCGGCGGCGGCCCCGGTTACGGCCACGCGCAAGCTCTGCAGCACCTGCCCGATTTTCAGGCCCTGGCCTTCCACTACCTGCGTCAGCAGCGCCTTAATCTCGTCGGGCGAAGCGGCAGCGGCAGCGGGCAGTTGGGTGGCAAATTCGGCCAGCGCGGCGGCTACCGGCGCGTTCCACTTTTTGCTGATAACCTGCTCGTCGTAGCTAGTGGGCCGCTCGAAAAACAGCTGCGCCTCCTTGGCCAAATCGGCCGGGAAGGTGGCGCGCTCCTTCACTAGGGCGGCAATCTGAGTGGCTTTGTCGGCCGACACTTCACGGCCCTGCTGCTGCAGGTCGTCGATGAGGTACTGAGCCAGCTCGGCGTCGGGTTTGGCGCGCAGGTACTGCTCGTTGTACCAGCGCACCTTGTTCTGGTCGAAGCGGGCCGGCGACTTGCTCACGCGCTCAATCGAGAAGTTCTCAATCAGCTCGTCCATGGTAAACAGCTCCTGGGGCGTGCCGGGATTCCAGCCCAGAAAGGCCAGGAAGTTGATGAACGCCTCGGGCAGGTAGCCCGCCTCGCGGTAGCCGCTGCTCACGGTGGGCTGGCCCTCGGCGTCGGTGCCGTGGAATTCGAGCGGGAACACCGGAAAACCGAGCTTGTCGCCGTCGCGCTTGCTGAGCTTGCCGGTGCCGTCGGGCTTGAGCAGCAGCGGCAGGTGGGCGAACTGCGGCATGGTGCTTTCCCAACCCAAATAACGGTACAGCAGCACGTGCAGTGGCGCCGAGGGCAGCCACTCCTCACCCCGGATAACGTGCGTGATTTCCATCAGATGGTCATCCACGATGTTGGCCAGGTGGTAGGTCGGCATGCCGTCGGACTTCATCAGCACCTTGTCATCAATGGCCGATGAATGCACCACCACCCAGCCCCGAATCAGGTCCTGGAAGCGCACTTCCTCCTTGCGGGGCACTTTCAGGCGGATAACGTAGGGCGTGCCGGCGGCCAGCAGCTGCTCGGTTTCTTCGGCCGGCAGCGTGAGCGAGTTGCGCATCTGGGCCCGCGTGATGCTGTTGTACTGCGGGTTGGGCACCTTGGCGGCCGTCAGGCGCGCACGCATGGCATCCAGGTCCTCGGGCGTATCGAAGGCGTAATAGGCGAAACCATCCTTGATGAGCTGGTCGGCGTACTGGCGGTACATGGGCTTCCGCTCGCTCTGGCGGTACGGCGCGTGGGGTCCGCCCTGCTCAATGCCCTCGTCAATTTCGATGCCGCACCAGTGCAGCGCGTCCATAATGTACTGCTCGGCGCCGGGCACAAAGCGGTTCTGGTCGGTGTCTTCGATGCGTAATAGCATCTTACCGCCCAGCTTACGGGCTAGCAGGTAGTTGTAAAGCGCAGTGCGCACGCCGCCGATATGCAGCGGTCCGGTGGGGCTGGGCGCAAAACGCACCCGTACTTCTCTTTCCATACGTTCGTTGCGCGGCTTTATTCAGGTTGAGAAACCGCGCCGCAAAGGTACGAAAGGTGAGATGGAGAAATGATGAAAGAACTGTCATTCCGACATTCCGCGCATCAATTGGAGAGAGGAATCCGGGTAAATTCGTTGAGCGGAATCGTTTGCTAACGTTAATCCTGACTCCTGCTTCGTCGGAATGACAGGCGCTTGCACCTCACTCCACTACCAACCCAAACTTCGTCAGCAGCCCCGGTAGGCTTTCGAGGGCGAAGCGGGCGCCTTTTACTTCGTTGAGCGCGGGGTCGAGCTGGAGTTGGCGGGCAGTGCGGAAGTCGGCGCCGGCCAGCTTCGTGTTCTCGAACACGGCGTCTGGCAGGTCGCAGTTGGCAAATACGGCGTTGGTTAGGTTGGTGCGGGCGAAATCGACTTCCCGTAGCGAGCAGCCTTCGAAGCGGGTATTGGCCATCAGTTTTCCTCCGAAAACGGCGTAGTCGAGCAGGCAGCGGTCGAAATGCACCCCAAACAGAAGGTCGCGGCAGGCGTTGAACTGCAGGCCCAGCAGCTTACAGCCATCGAACGCCACGTTTTGCAAACTGGTGCTGGCCAGCGAGGCCCCGGCCAGATTACAGTTCTCAAATCGGCAGTCGGTGAACCGCCGGCCAGTCAAATCAGCCTGGCTTAAATCGAAACCGATAAAATGAAACTGCTCGAACTCGCGCTGGCCCACCAGCGCCGGGGGCAGGGCCCGGTTGAGCACGTTTTCGGTTGGAAAGTAGTCGGGCCGGGTTAGGGCTTTGGCTGGCTTGCGGGTACTGGGTCGGCGCATTATTCGCGGTTTCGGAAACCCAGCCACAGGCCCAACCCCAGCAGCACCGCGCCGCCCTTGATGGCCCAGGCTACCGTTGGGCCCCAGATGTAAATCCAATCAAGAAGCGGAAACCGGAAGTTGGCCGGCAGCAGCAAAGGCGCCACCATAGCCACCAGCCCCGCACAGAATAAAAAGATGCCCAGCTCGCGCATAAGGTAAAGAAGGAAGGTAGACGCCTCTCTGTTGGATGGTAAAGTAGCAGGTAGCCTGTGGCGCGGGCGTCCGGAGCGCATCGGTTCCCCCCCCGTATGTCAAGTTCCGCTGTGAAATCCGCGACACACAGGGTTCTTACCCCTCCACGGCCACGCACGAAATTTCTACCTGCACGTCTTTAGGCAGGCGGCTAACTTCCACGGTTTCGCGGGCGGGCGCATAATCGGCATCGAAGTAGCTGCCGTAGATGTCGTTGATAAGGCCAAAGTTGCCGAGGTCCTGCACAAAAATGCTGCACTTCACGATGTGGCGCATCGAGAGGCCGGCTGCCGTCAGCACGGCCTGCAGGTTGCGCATTACCTGGTGCGTTTCGGCCGCTACATCACCGCCGCCTACGAGCTGGCCGGTAGCCGGGTCGAGGGCAATCTGACCTGAAACGTACACGGTGCCGCCGGCCCGGATGGCCTGGCTATAGGGACCGATTGGAGCGGGGGCTTGGGGCGAAAAAATGACGGTGTGGGCCATGGGGAGGGCGGAGAACAGGGTGGGTAAACGAAAGAACTATCTTTGGGCTAAAGTAAGCCGAAAATCTATGCATCTGTTTATTGTGGGCGGCGAAACCGTCGAAACCGAGCTGCGCCGCAAGTTTGGCGAGGCTCACCAGTACGACTTCTGCCCCGCCACCGCCCCCGCTCTGTCCGCCCGGCTTGCTGCTGCCGACGTGCTCTTCGACCTGCGCAGCTGGCCCGAGCTGCACTACGAGCAGCCCCGCCAGCCCCTGTTCTACGACACCACCGCCCGCAGCCTGGCCCAGCTTTTCCACGACGAAGAGCCGCCCTTCGGCCCCGTATTCGGCCTCTGCGCCCTGCCCACGCTCCTCGACCGGCCGCTGCTGGAAGTTACACTGCTCGACGCTGCCACGGCCCCTGCGCTGGCCACCCTCTGCACCAGCCTGGGCACCGATTACCGCCTCGTGGCCGACCGCGTGGGCCTGGTAACGCCGCGCATCGTATGCATGATTATCAATGAGGCCTGCTACACGCTACAGGAGGGCACGGCTTCGGTGCAGGATATCGACCTGGGCATGAAGCTGGGCACCAACTACCCGCACGGACCCTTCGAGTGGGCCAACGCCATGGGTGTGCAAAGGGTGTACGAAACGCTGGAAGCCCTGTATCAGGATACCCACGAGGAGCGCTACAAAGTCTGCCCGTTACTGAAAACTATGTACCTGCGCGGCGAATCGTTTGCGCTGTAGGTCGAAAACCATACTTCGTTCTGAACGCAAATTGCCGCTCCGGAAGCTTCCGGAGCGGCAATTTTTACAATTTATCTGGTTAAACGAAAGCTAATAGCTCAAACCGTTACTCCACCGTTACCGATTTGGCCAGGTTGCGGGGCTGATCGACATCGCAGCCGCGCAGCACGGCAATGTGGTAAGAGAGCAACTGCAGCGGAACCACCGAAACAAGCGGCATTAGCACCTCGCTGGTAGCCGGTACTTCAATCGTGAATTCGGCCATGGCCGGAATTATGGTGTCGCCTTCAGTTACTACGGCAATAATGCGGCCTTTGCGGGCTTTCACCTCCTGGATGTTGCTCACCACCTTCTCGTATGAGCTATCCTTGGTAGCAATTACCACCACCGGCATGTTCTCATCGATGAGTGCGATAGGGCCGTGCTTCATCTCGGCGGCGGGGTAGCCCTCGGCGTGGATGTAGCTGATTTCTTTGAGCTTAAGGGCGCCTTCGAGGGCCACCGGGAAATTGTAGCCCCGGCCCAGGTACAGGAAGTTGGTAGCATCCTTGAAGATTTCCGCAATCTGCATAATCTCGGTGTTGAGCTCCAAGGCCTTTTCTACTTTGGCCGGAATGGTTTCTAACTCCACCATCAACTCGCGCAGGCGGGTATCGGTAAGCGTGCCGCGCTTATGGCCCACAATCATGGCCAACAGCGTGAGCACTGTTACCTGGGCCGTAAAGGCTTTGGTCGAGGCCACACCAATTTCGGGGCCGGCGTGGGTGTAAGCGCCGCGTCGGTGGCGCGGGCGATGCTCGAGCCCACCACGTTGCAGATGCCGAAAATGGTAGCGCCGCGGCTCTTGGCCAGCTCCAGAGCGGCCAGCGTGTCGGCCGTTTCACCGCTCTGCGAAATGGCAATTACGATGTCGCGCTCCGTAATAACAGGGTTGCGGTAGCGGAACTCGGAGGCATACTCCACTTCCACCGGTACCCGGGCCAGATCTTCGAGCAGGTACTCGGCCACCAGACCCGCGTGCCACGACGTGCCGCAGGCCACAATCAGGATGCGGTCGGCATTCACAAACTTGCGCTCGTAGGCCCGCACGCCACCCATGTTCAGGTGGCCGGCTTCCAGTTCCAGACGGCCGCGCATTGAATCGAGGATGGAGCGAGGCTGCTCGAAAATCTCCTTCAGCATGAAGTGCTCGTAGCCACCCTTCTCAATGCGGTCCAGCTCCAGTTCCAGCTTCTGAATGTACGGTGTCTGCTTCACATCCTCGCGGCTGCGCAGGTCCATCTCGCCATCTTTGATAACGACCAGCTCGTAGTCGTTCACATATACCACGTCGCTCGTGTACTCGATGATGGGCGTAGCGTCGGAGGCTAGGAAAAACTCGTTCTCCCCAATGCCCACGACTAGCGGCGAGCCTTTACGGGCGGCAATCAGCTGGCCGGGGTTGTCCTTGCTCAGTACTACAATAGCGTAAGCACCTACTACCTCGTGCAGGGCTAGGCGCACCGCCTGCTCCAGCGAACATTGGTTTTTCTTCTGAATCTCTTCAATCAGATTCACGAATACCTCCGTATCGGTGTCCGAGTGAAATACGTGGCCCTGCTGCTGCAAATGCTCCTTAAGAGCGGCGTAGTTCTCAATGATGCCGTTATGGATAATGGCAATTCGTTCCGACGTGGAGTAGTGCGGGTGGGCATTCGCGTCGTTCGGCTCGCCGTGGGTGGCCCAGCGGGTATGGCCCATACCGATATTGGCGAGCGTGTCCTTCTCGGCAATGAATTTCTCCAGCTCGGCTACTTTGCCCTTTTTCTTATATACGCTCAACTCACCGTTGTTCAGCAGCGCCACGCCTGCCGAATCGTATCCCCGGTATTCGAGCCGGTGCAATCCTTTGAGAATAATAGGGCAGGCCTCACGGTAGCCGATGTAAGCAACAATTCCGCACATAGTAGTCGACGGGTTCAGAGCCGGAGCTCGAAGAGAAAAAAAGTATAGGACAAAAGTAGGGCGACACTGGCAAAGGCCGTGCCGCCCTCAGGCCGATTAAAGGCCGCTGCTCCTCCTTACTGAAGCTTGGAGTAGTATACGCGTAGCCGGATGTTATTGGCATCGAGCTGAGCTCGGTTCAGGTTCAGATTGGCTACTGCACCGCTTTGCTGCGGCAGCAGCAGGCCTTCGCCGTTGCGCAGGGCCGGTGAGAGCAACAGACCCGAAGGGCTAACTTCACCCGCATTGAAGCGGTTCTGCAGGAGGGCCTGTAAGTACTGCGTGATACCAACTGAGTAGAACTGGGTGGGATTCTGCCCGAATGGGATTGAGACGGAAGCTGGATAGCCTACTCCGGTGGAAGACGGCAGGATGAGCGACCCATTAGGCAACTTAACCGGCTCTTCCTGCTGCACGAGGCGGTCAACCGTCGAGGCCCCATTCAGGCGCGTCAGAATTTGGTTGTCCTGGTTTACCTCGTAGAGATAAAGCGAAGAAGGATACGGGAAGAGGCCGTTGCTGAGCTGCCGGACCGGAATAAGTAGTTCGGCCCGGTTGATGACCAGCGTCGGTTTGTCGCGCAATGCTTCCAGGCCTTCAAACTCCAGGCGAGTACTCAATCCTACCCCCTCCTGCACATACGTCAGGCCATTGGTGGCGCTGGAGGGCAGCGAGTTCTGAGGCGTCAGGCCGGCCAGCGGGCTTCCGGCTAAATCAGTTGTGAGCTGCGTGAAGTAACGTCCGTCTGTAAAAGAACCACTTAGTGGCACAATATTGGCCAAATAGATGGAATACGTGCGCTTCTTACCCTCCGTACCGGTCCGGAAATAGAAGGTAACCACATTAACCGTCCGGGTAGAGGCCCGTGGAATGCTGATTACATTGCCCACATGGCTTTCGGAGGGCCGTAGCAGCACGCCCTTCCATAGCCCGTCGAGCGTGCTCTGGTTGAAGGCGGAGTTCGACGTCATGGCCGCAAACACCGAATTGACCAGCGGCGCGGCGCTACTCGATTTAAGTAGCGGAATCCGGATGGTGCGCTGGGGCGAAGCCACGCTGATAACATCGGGAGAGTTGCTGGCCGGCAACTGCACAATGTTGTCGCGATTGAGCACCGCTGTGAAATTGCTCACCAGTGGGTTGCCCGTTGCCACCGCAGTGGTCGAGTTATACACCGTTCGGGCGTCGAGCGGCTGCTGCAGTGGCAGTACATCGAGGCGTAGTGGCTGAACCGCAGAGCCGTACACCTGATCGAAAGCCAGACTGAACACCGCCGAATCGAGGCGGGGGTTGACAAACTTGGCCGGCAGCGAATCGAGCGGTGAAAGGCCCGGTAGCACCAGTAGATTGAGGGCGCCGCGGCCGTGGTAGTGCCCACGAACGAGTCGCGCACGCGGCCTACCAGCACGCTGTTCGCTTTCACGGTCTGGACCACCGGTTGGCGCACCGTAGACGCCTTAAGCGGCAAATCAAGATAAGTTGCGGAGATGGGCGACGTGCCGGGCAGTTCAAGACCCAAGTCGTTGGCTTTTTCGCAGCTGCTGGTCAGGGCCAGCAGGGTAATTCCGAGCAGAGTAACCGACGAAAGTCGGCCGGCGCTAGTTGGCCAGTTCATTATAGAGCGCGTAGTAAGAGGTCAGCAGGTCGTCATCGGCGGCTACCTGGTCAATTTGCTTCTTGGTCGAATACTCGGTGAACAGCGCCTCCATGTTTTCGCTGAAATCCTCGTCGGATTTCACGACCTTGTCGGCATACTGCATACCCGTTTTGATGAAGCCGCCAAAGTCAGCCGTCTTCAAAGAAGCCAGCATATCGTCGTCGATATCAAGCATCTTGGCTTTTTCGATAATGTCGGCGTCGAATTTGAAATCGAATTCGTTGCTGTAAATCGTGAAGACCGATTTGGCATCCTTGAAAATCGGGTCCTTCTTGTAGGTCGTTTTCAGGTACATCGGAATCAGGCCCGTCATCCAGTCGTTGCAATGCACGATATCGGGCGCCCAGCCAAGTTTCTTTACAGTTTCAAGTACTCCTTTGCAGAAGAAGATAGCCCGCTCATCGTTATCCGAGTGAAACTTGTCGTTCTTATCGACCAGTACCGACTTGCGGTGGAAATAATCCTCATTGTCGATAAAATATACCTGTAGCTTGGCATTAGGGATAGAAGCCACTTTAATAATGAGCGGCTTTTCGTCTTCGCCCACGGCAATGTTGATGCCCGAAAGGCGTACTACCTCGTGCAACCGGTTCTTACGCTCATTGATAATGCCAAAACGGGGCACAAAAATGCGGATTTCCATCCCCATTTCCTGCATTCCCTGCGGCAGACGCCGCAAAAACTCCGCTACCTTGGTGGTCTGCAGAAACGGGTCGATTTCCGTGGCAGCATAGAGTATTTTCAACTTGGACATAAAGGGTCAGTTGGCGTTATTAGAGGAGGGCAACACTTTGGGATGCACAAAATTAAGCATTTTTGAGGGAAATTTCATTCTTGTCAGCCTTCCGGCCCTTGGCCGGGCCCCTTTGCTTTATGGAGATACTCACTACTGCTGCCGCGTTGCAAGCCCACACCGAAAAATGGCGTCGGGCCGGCCAACATATTGGCTTGGTGCCTACTATGGGCGCGCTCCACGAAGGCCATTTGCAGTTGGTACGGGCCGCCGCCGCCGAGTGCGACGTAGTGGTGGTGAGTATCTTTGTCAATCCTACCCAGTTTAATAACCCCGACGATTTTCGCCTGTACCCGCGCTTGCCCGAGGCTGATGCGGCCCTGCTGGCCCCGGCCGGCTGTACGGCGCTGTTTCTGCCCTCGGTAGCCGAAATGTACCCCCGCCCGACAGTAGTGCAGTTCGGTTTCGGGGCCCTGGAGCGGGTAATGGAGGGGGAACACCGCCCCGGCCACTTCAATGGCGTGGCCACGGTAGTGAGCAAGCTTTTTCACCTCAGCCGGCCCCATCGCGCTTATTTCGGCCAGAAGGATTTTCAGCAGGTAGCCATCGTGCGCCAGCTCATTAGCGACCTAGCCTTCGACCTGGAGTTGGTGGCCTTTCCAACTGTGCGGGAGTCCGATGGGCTGGCTATGTCGTCGCGCAACCGGCGGCTGAGCCCCGAGGCTCGCGCGCTGGCCCCGCGCCTGTACCAAAGCCTGCAGGCTGCTGCCGAACTCCTCCGTGGTGGGCATACTGCGCCGGGGGCGGTGCAGGCGGCTGTGCGCGAGCAGCTGGCCGCCGTGCCCGGGCTGGAGCTGGAATACATTACCGTGGCCGATGCCCACACTCTGCAGCCCTTGACCGATACGTACGCCGGATACCCCGCAGTATTGTGCCTGGCTGCCCACCTCGGCGGTGTCCGGCTGATCGACAACGTGGTGGTAGAGGCCAACTGAAAAGCTGCCGAACCGCTGAACCAGTGTTTGGGAAATGGCGGGTACAGCATAATGAAGCCCCTCGGATTCGCTACTTCATCCTCCTACGGGTTCACTATCTCCCCTTTCCTATCTTTGAGCCCCCAAACAGTATCTGTTGCTTTTGCACATGCATATCGAGGTTCTCAAGTCGAAGATTCACCGCGTTAAGGTTACCCAAGCCGAGTTGCACTACGTGGGCAGCATCACCATTGATGAGGACCTGCTCGATGCGGCCAACATGGTGGAAAATGAAAAGGTAACCATCGTCAATATCAACAACGGCGAGCGGTTTGAAACCTATACCATTAAGGGTGAGCGGGGCTCGGGCATGATTTGCCTGAACGGCCCGGCCGCCCGCCGCGTGGCCGTGGGCGACATCGTCATCATTATATCCTACGCCCTTATTGACTTCGCTGAGGCCAAGACGCACCAACCCACCGTCATCTTCCCCGACCAGCACAACCGGGTAGCCTAACTGCCAATGGCTTGTGCTTTAGCCCTACCTGATCCTGCTGCATGAAGCAAGTCCTCAACATTGTAAAATACGCGCTGCTGCTATCCGTGTCGGGCCTCCTGATGTGGTATGCGCTGCAGGGGCAGGATCTGAGTCGCATCGGGCAGTACGTGCGCGGGGCCAACTACTGGTGGCTGGTGCTTACGCTGGGGCTGTCGGTGATGGGCTATTTCAGCCGGGCTTACCGCTGGAAAATGCAGATTGAGCCCACAGGCTACCATCCCCGCTATTGGGACGTGTACCATGCTATGATGGTGGGCTACCTGGCCAACCTAGTACTGCCACGTATGGGCGAGGTTATTCGCTGTTCGGTGCTGCGGCGTACTAGCGGCGTGCCGGTGCAGGTAGCGCTGGGTACGGTGGTAACCGAGCGGGTAATTGATGTGCTGGTGCTGTTTGGCTTGCTGGGCACTACGCTGCTGCTCGACTTCAGCACCTTTTGGAGCTTTGTAACCGAAAAAGTGCTGGCTGGTCGCTACGATGATCTGGCCCGCAACCGCACGCCGTTGCTGGTGGCCCTGGCTATTGCTCTGCTGCTGTTGCTGGGCCTGAGCTACGCGGTGTTCCGCAATCTGGAGCGACTCCGCCAGAATGCATTGTTCAGTAAGGCCGTGGGCTTCGTGAAAGGGGTACTGACTGGTGCTTTCAGCATACTGAAGCTGGAAAACAAGGGCCTGTTCCTGTTCCATACCTTCTTTACCTGGGCCGTGTATTACCTCATGGACTACTTAGCTTTCTTCGCCTTTCCTGAAACCTACGATTTAGGAATGCGCGCCGGCCTGGCCGTGCTCACGTTCGGGGCGCTAGGAATGGCCGCGCCGGTAGCGGGCGGCATCGGGCCCTTCCATGTGATGGTGCAGAGCGTGCTATTGGCCTACGGTATCAGCAAGGAAGCCGGCATTGCCTATGCGCTGGTCGTGCATGGCTCCCAGACGCTGCTGGTTGTGCTCATGGGCGGCATCAGCTTTGCCGCCAGCATGGTCAAATCGGGCAAGGGCCATAAGCGCCAGGCCCTGGCCGATGTGGCACTGGAAACTGAAGTAGTACGGCCGCAATAAGCGTAAGCCGGGGTTTCAGGACGAGGCCTGTCAGCCTTGATTGCATGCTACCTTCCCAACTTATCCGCTCAAGCCATGTGGTCGAAAGATAAAATCCTGAGCCGCGAAGCCCTCGTAGCTGCTGTAGCTGCCTGGCAGGCGGCCGGCGAGCAGGTGGTGTTTACCAATGGCTGCTTCGATCTGCTGCACCTGGGCCACGTAGACTACCTCGAAAAAGCCCGGCACCTGGGCCAGCGGCTGGTGGTGGGCTTGAACACTGACGCTTCGGTTAGCCGGCTCAAGCCCGGCCGGCCTTTGCAGGACGAAGTGTCACGCAGCCGGGTTCTGGCCTCCCTTTTGTTTGTCGATGCCGTAACGCTCTTCGACGAGCAAACTCCGCTGGCCCTCATTGAAGCCGTGCAACCCGATATTCTGGTGAAAGGCGACGACTACGCCGTAAACCAGATTGTCGGACACGAGGTAGTGCTGGCCCGCGGCGGCCGGGTACTGACGGTGCCGCTGGTGCCGGGCTACAGCACCACGCGCATCGTCGAGCGCATCAGCCATACGCCTTAGCGTCGGCCGGCACGAAATCCGGCGGACCATTGTTCAACCAGCATATCTGACTTTCTGCCATCATGTTTTCTCCCATCTACATCATTTTGCTGGTCGCCATGGTGGTCAGCTGGCTCGTACAGCGTCGCCTCAAAAGCAAGTTCGAGGAGTACTCCCAGGTTGGTCTCCAGAACGGCCTGTCGGGCAAGCAGATTGCCGAGCTAATGCTCGCTGATAACGGCATCACCGATGTGCGCGTCATCAGCACCGAAGGCCGCCTGACCGACCACTATAACCCAGCCGACAAAACCGTGAACCTAAGCGAGGCCGTGTATGCCGAGCGTAGCGCCGCGGCTGCTGCCGTGGCAGCCCACGAGTGCGGCCATGCCGTGCAGCACGCCACGGCCTACAACATGTTGCAATTCCGCTCGGCCATGGTGCCAGCCTTGAGCGCGGTATCGCGCTTTATGCCCATCCTGCTGATTGCGGGCGTGTTCCTGCTCAACCGTACGCCTTGGCCGCTGGGAGCCGGCGTGGTGCTGTTCTCGCTCACCACGCTGTTTGCTTTCGTTACGCTGCCCGTCGAGTTCGATGCTTCGAAGCGTGCCTTGGCTTGGATTGATAAGCGGGGCATTGTAACGCCCCAAGAGCACGCCATGGCCAAAGACGCGCTGTGGTGGGCGGCCATGACGTACGTAGTTGCCGCGCTTAGCTCTCTGGCCACGCTGCTGTATTACGTCAGTCTTTTCTTGGGTGGCCGTCGCAACAGCTAACTCAGCGCAACCCGCTATCAAAAGCCGCTTCCCGAGCTCCGGAAGCGGCTTTTTAGTTGCCAAGGAAAGTAGAGTGACGCTGACCGCCAACTCTTTGTGCAGGTTTTGTGTTAGAACGCTACTGCCCAACGGCTGATTGCGTAATTTTGTCCGGCCGCGGCCCGCTTATCGCGCCGGCCCAACCATCTGATTTTCCCACCCCACCCAACTTACTGCATGGATTTCCAGCTTACCGAAGAACAACTGGCCGTACAGGCCGCTGCCCGCGACTTCGCCCAGAACGAACTATGGGCCGGCGTAATTGAGCGCGACGAGCACCAAAAATTTCCGGCCGAGCAAATCAAGAAGATGGGCGAGCTGGGGTTCATGGGCATGATGGTTAGCCCCGAATACGGTGGCGGCGGCATGGATACCGTGAGCTACGTGCTGGCCATGGAAGAAATCAGTAAGGTTGATGCTTCCTGCTCCGTTATCATGAGCGTGAACAACTCGCTGGTATGCTGGGGCCTGGAGAAGTACGGCAACGAGGAGCAGAAGCGCAAGTACCTGCCCGGCCTGACGTCCGGCGAAATCATCGGCGCCTTTGCTCTGTCGGAGCCCGAAGCCGGTTCCGATGCTACCATGCAGCGCACCACGGCTGAAGATAAAGGCGACCATTACCTGCTCAACGGCACCAAAAACTGGATTACCAACGGCACCACGGCCTCGGTATACCTCGTGGTAGCCCAAACCAACGCCGAGGCCAAGCACCGCGGCATCAACGTGCTCATCGTTGACAAGGGCATGGAAGGCTTTATAACCGGCCCCAAGGAAAACAAGCTTGGTATCCGCGGCTCAGACACCTGCTCGCTGATGTTCACCGATGTGAAGGTGCCCAAAGAGAACCGTATTGGCGAAGATGGCTTCGGCTTCAAGTTCGCTATGCAGGTGCTGGCCGGCGGCCGTATTGGTATTGCTGCCCAAGCCCTGGGTATTGCCTCCGGGGCCTACGAGCTGTCGTTGAAATACGCGCAAGAGCGCAAGGCTTTCGGCGTACCGATTTCTCAGCATCAGGCCATCCAGTTCAAGCTGGCTGATATGGCCACTAACATCGACGCCGCCCGTCTGCTCTGCCTGCAGTCGGCCCACGACAAAGATGCCCATCATGAGTATGCCAAGTCGGGTGCTATGGCGAAGCTTTTTGCTTCGAAGGTCGCTATGGACACAGCCGTAGAGGCCGTCCAGATTCATGGCGGCTACGGTTTCGTGAAAGAATACCATGTGGAGCGGATGATGCGCGACGCCAAAATCACCCAGATTTATGAGGGAACCTCCGAGATTCAGAAAATTGTAATCTCTAGGGAAATTCTCAAATAGAAACAGAATTGCCTATTATTCAGAAGTATTGCACAAAACCCAGCCATTAATTGGCTGGGTTTTGTGTTTTTGTGAATTTTTATATGTTATTTTGCATTTGTTAAACCAAGGGTACTATAATCCGGTTTACTACATTCAAATTTCTTGCCCCACTTATCGATGGAAGATTATAATAAAGTAATAGAGTCTTTGGGTGTCCGGTACATCAAAGCAAAGAACCTGGTGTTGCAGCAGCCCTTCACGGTGCGCAACTCCTATGATGTGGGCAACAACCTGATTTTGCTTCATAAGGGCCACGTTTCCTTTGGGGATGAAAGCCATGCGGTGGAGGAAGGCGAAATGCTCTTTATTCCTGGCGGCCGTGCTACAAAGGTTACGTACGGCCACGACCCCAGCAAGAGCATTACCAACGACGACCTTATCACCAACAAGGATAAGTTCTTCCACTCCAACTCCGACCTCGACCTGATTGGCGACGCCGAGGAGAGCCACTCGTTTGTGAGCTTCGAGGCCAAGGTGTTCGATTCTGTGAACTTCTTCGCCTCACTCGATGTGCCGGCCTTTCTCATTACCAACAACTCCAAGTTGGCTAACCTCATCATCAAGGTGGTGGAAGAGAGCCTGCAGGAGTTACCCGGCCGCGAACGGCTCATCACGATTTACACCGAGAACGTAGTGGTGGAAATTGTGCGCTACATCCTCAAAAACAAGATGTTTGTAGAGCAGCTGGCTACCAACAGCACGTACTTCAAGGATCCGCGTCTCATCGACCTGTTCAACTACATCAAGGAAAATATCGGCGGCGACCTGTCGAACAAGGTCCTCTCGGGCGTAGCCAACGTGAGCGAGGACTACGTGGGCCAGTACTTCAAGATGCTCACCGGCATCAACCCACAGGACTACATTGAGTATCAACGAATGGAGCGCGCCGTGTTCCTGCTCCGGACCACCAAAAAGAGCATCCGCGACATCGGTAAGGAGGTGGGCTACAAAGACACCGCGTACTTCTGCCGCCGCTTCAAGATGATGTTCGGCATTCCGGCCGGCAAAATGCGCCGCCGCGAATCGGCTATGAACATCTAATCACAGATGTTGGAGACGACTGGATAATGCAGTCATGATTAAGGTAGCAGAAAAGTAGAGAGCCCGGCCAATCTGGCCGGGCTCTCTACTTTTCTGCTACCGGCACATAGCTATTGGCTATCTGCTGATGACGTGCTGATCAGGCACGGCAACGTCTGTATCTGCGGTACCTGCAACATGTGCAAAATCCGTGATTACGGCAGCTACTTCAGCCAGAAAATCAGGGTTCTGTTCGATGTGGTTGCCGACAACAATGACATCGGCCCCAGCATGGAGTGCGGCGCGGGCCTTTTCGGTACTATTGAGGCCACCGCCCACAATAAGGGGCAGGTCTACCGCCTGGCGCACGGCCCGGATCATGGCAGGCGTAATGGGGTTCAGGGCGCCGCTACCACCATCGAGGTAGATGAGGCGTAGGCCCAGCTGTTCGCCGGCCATGGCGGTACAGGCGGCAATAGCCGGCTTGTCGTGGGGGAGGGGCGTAGTGCCGCTGATGTAGCTGGCCGTCGTCTGGCGGCCGCTGTCAACGAGCATGTAGCCGGTAGGCAGAATCTGGAGTCCACTTTCGCGCAGCCGTGGGGCTGCAACTACGTGCTGACCAATCAGAAACTCGGGGTTGCGGCCCGAAATCAAGGACAAAAGCAGGATACCGTCGGCCTGCGAGTCGAGGTGCAGACTATGGCTCGGGAAGAGCAGCACGGGCACGCTGGAACGACTCTTGATAAAACGAATGAGGGCAGCCTGATGCGAACCAAGCACCAAACTGCCACCCACAAAAAAGTAATCTACCGCGTGTCGTTCGCTTAGGCTCAACAACCGCTGGCAACCGGCCTCATCTATATTGTCGGGGTCCAGCAGAACGGCCAGCGACTTCCGGCCGAGTTGGCGGTTTTGGCTGAGTGTATCATGCAGGCTGGCTGGGCGCATCCGCGTCGTCGTGGTGGTAAGTAAATTCAATGTCGCGGGTTTCCGGCTCTTGGCGCGGTGCGTCCGAAGCGGCAAGGTCGGCATTTTTAAGGACTGGCAAATAGTCACTGGCCTTTTTGGCAATAAAGGCCAGTGTAACGGCCGTGGCCTGGGCCACCAGCATCTTGCCTGTATCCGACTGCATAAAGGCGTTGAAAGTAGCGGCCAGTATCGAGGACGCGTCCGACTGCGACGATGGGCCAGCCTCAGTAGCCGCCTGCTTCTGCGGGCGGGTAGTCGGGCGGGTGGTTTGCGCTACAGCATTATAGTTTGTGGCGGGCTGGAATGGGTCTGCCTCATCAGTGGCCGGGGTGCCCGCGGCCGGCATGCTCCCCCGAAGCCGGCGCCCCCCAAACCCCAGATCGTCAGCTACAGCCGTATCGACAGTAGTAGATGCCAGCGGTCGGCGCAAGCCGCCCTTCAGGCGGTTTCCAGATTCTTTCTCGGCAGCTTTGAGGGCCCTTGCCGGCTTGTTTTTGGATTTCGAGCTGCCAAGCGCCTTCGAGATAAGCCACAATCCACCCAGTATCCCGGCCCCTGCAGCGGCATACTTGCCTACCTGCAGCGTTTTCTCCTTTATACCCTGAACGTCGCCCATTAGGGCACGCTCGTATTCCAGCTTCTGGCGCTCCAGAAACTCTTTTTCGTCTTCAAACAAAGGGTTGTGTAGCTCAGTCATCGGTCGGGTTATGCTTGGCGTTTGTCAGAGTTATAAATGGTGTTGCTCAGCATCTTATCGGCCAGAGCCTGGAAGGCCGACTTGTCGACTCCCATAACAAAGGCAACCAGCAAAATAAGATAGAAGCCCGCCACGATTCCAAAGCCCCAGAAATGGCTGTCGAGCACATCGTTTAGCAGGAAAGCCAGGAACAGATTCAGAAACAGAAAAAAGAACAGGCCTATAATAGCTATAGTGATGCCGTGCGCCACAATTACAAAGGTGTGCTTGGCTTTTTCCTGCACCTCCAGCCGCACCAGGTCGAGGCGGGTGTCGAGGTAACCCTTCAGATTACCCACCAAACTGTCATTTTGCGGTGTTTTGGAAGCGTTTTCTTCGGTGGAGAACAGGCCCATGGAGGAGACTTTTGCGGGGAAACAATGTTACAGAGTAGGGCGACGGCAAATAAGGCTGCTACCCGTTATATGGTAGCTGTTGCATACGGAAAAGGCGAAGCCGTGTCTGAAATTGGTTTATTTTTACGCTATACTGCCCTGCTTTGAGCCAGAATCATTACCAAGTACTGGGTGTGCCGGTAACGGCCACGCTACCCGATATCCGGCTGGCCTACAGGCGTCTGGCAGTGCTGTACCACCCCGACAAGCACGGCGGTAATGTGCTCTACGAGGAACTGTTTAAGGCCGTGGCCGTGGCTTACCGGGTGCTGGGCCACGAGGCCCGCCGTGCCCACTACGACCAGCAGCTACGTGCCGACGCCCGCCGGCTCGATGAGGCCCGACGGCAGCAGCACTTCCGCCAGCAGGGCCAGCACATTTATGGCGCGCCCATGCCCGCGCCGGCCCCGCCGTTGCGCACTCGCCGGCCTGCCGGGGCCAATGAGCGACACTACCGCCCCATCGCGCGCCAGAAAGTAAAGTTCACGCGGCGTGACTACTGGCTCACGGTGCTGCTGGGGCTGGGGTTAGCGCTGTTTATGGTCTCTGTCAAGATTACAATGGACTATGTGTCGGGCACTGGTAACTATAAGCGGGGCCTGCAGGCCTATACAAAAGGTAACTGGGCCGGGGCCCACAGCTACTTCACCGACGCGTTGCACTTCCGGCCCGACCACAACTTGGCCCTGCGGCGGCGGGCCGAAGCTGCCCAGCTTGGGCTGCATGATTACGCTGCCGCCCGGGCCGATCTGCGCGCTGCCCTGCCCGAGGCCCCGGTCGCGCTGCGGGGGCAGTTATGGCTGCGCCTAGCCAAGTGCGAGGCCGCACTCGGCCAGACTGCACCTGCTCAGGAAGCTTACCAGAAAGCCCTAGCCCTCGATAGTACGTTGGCCCGGGCGTGGCTATGGCAGGGCGAAATGGAGCTGTTTCGGCAGCAGCAGTTCGCGACGGCTGTCCGCACATTATCGAGTGGGTTGCGCCATGCCAGCGGGCCTTCGCGGCTGCGGGGGCAATTACTCACATTCCGGGGGCTGGCCAATTTCAAGCTGGGTCGCTACGAAGCTGCCCAGAACGATTACTGGGAAGTACTCGATATCACGCCCCACAGCGGGCAGCTATATTTCCTGCTGGGGCGCGTGGCGCAGCAGCAGCGCGATGCGCCACGCGCCTGCGACCTGCTGCGGCGGGCCGTGCTGCAGGGCTACGAGTTTGCCCGCGCCGCCCGCGATACTACCTGCGCCGCGGAGCCGCCGCAGGGTAGAAGCACCAGACCAACTGCCGTAAAATAAAAAACCCCGATTCTGAGGTAGAATCGGGGTTTTTTGTGGTAATGATTGGAATCGAACCAACGACACCAGCATTTTCAGTGCTGTGCTCTACCAACTGAGCTACATTACCAGCTCGTGGTTCCCGGCAGGCCTATTGGCCGTTGGGGAGCACAAAAGTAGCAAACCATTTTTAACCTGCAAACCAGAATCGAAAAAAATGTTGGCTTTCGAAACTATCTGCCTCAAAAGCGGTAAATTGTTATGCATACCGAGTATATTTCGGATCCAACCCTAAACTTACCCTTTTTCCGTGCATTTCTCCATTCAAAACATCATCTTCCTGCTGGTGGCGCTGGCGGGCTTCGGCCTGTTTGCCTGGCAGGCCAGCCGCATCCGGGCCAATGTGCTGGTGGGCCGCGACCGGGACATGAGCGGCCACGTGAACGAGCGGCTCTGGAAAACGCTGCTCGTGGCTTTCGGCCAGCAGAAGATGTTCAAGCGCCTGACGCCGGCCTTCCTGCACCTGATTGTGTATGTGGGCTTCATTGTCATCAACATTGAGGTGATTGAGATTATGGTGGACGGCCTGTTCGGCACCCACCGTTTCCTGCAGTTCGCCGGACCGCTTTATTCGGCCCTTACCGGCACCAACGAAATCCTGGGGGCGCTCGTCGTCCTGGCTGTCGTGGCCTTCTGGTGGCGGCGCAATGCGAATGTGGTGAAGCGCTTCACCGGTCCCGAAATGAGGGCTTGGCCCAAGATGGATGCCAACATCATTCTCTATGTGGAGGTGGTGCTGATGGCGGCCCTGTTTCTGATGAACACGGCCGACCTGAAGGCCTACCAGCTCCAAGGCCTGGACCTGCCGGGTGCCTACCCCGTCAGCCAGTTCCTGACTGGCCTGCTGCCCGATAGCGTGCCAACGCTGCACGTGCTGGAGCGCGTGGGCTGGTGGGCACACATCGTGGGCATTCTGCTGTTTCTGAATTACCTGCCCAGCAGCAAGCACTTCCACATCATCATGGCGTTTCCGAACGTGTACTTCTCGCGGCTGCTTCCGCAGGGGCAGTTCTCGAACGTGGAAAGCATCACCCACGAGGTGAAGGCCATGATGGACCCCAGCTATGCGGTGCCGGCCCCGGCTACCAACCCCGATGGCTCAATGCTGGCCCCTACGCCCTTCGGCGCCAAAGATGTGGACGATCTGGCCTGGACCAACCTGCTCAGCGCCTACTCGTGCACCGAATGTGGCCGCTGCACTTCGGTGTGCCCGGCCAACATCACGGGCAAGCTCCTTTCGCCCCGCAAAATCATCATGGACACCCGCGACCGGGTGGAGGAGAAGTATAATGCGCCGCTCATTTTCAGCCCCGCCCTGTACGGTGCGGACGCCAAGCATGACCCCCAGGAACAGCTCGACAAAGAAAACCACACGTTGCTACGCGGCTACGTAACGCCCGAGGAGCTGTGGGCCTGCACCACCTGCAACGCCTGCGTTGAGGCTTGCCCGGTGAATATCAACCCGCTGGAAAGCATCATCGAAATGCGCCGCTTCCTGGTGCTCGAAGAGTCGGCCGCCCCCAACGCCCTGAACGCCATGTTCAGCAACATCGAAAACAACGGCGCGCCTTGGGCCTTCTCGCCCTCCGACCGCTTCAACTGGGCCGACGACCTGTTCGTGGCCGAAAAAAAGGAGCTGGTAGTTGGGAGCTAGAAGGTGGAATGCAGCTCGCATTTTCTCCTTCCTCACTTCTGCACCTTCTCGCCTGAATCTGTAGTGCATACCACAGCTTCTCCCTTCTTACTCCTGACTTCTAGCTTCTCAATATAATGGCTGAGCAAACTGCCAAGCGCCCTGTTTCTGTACCCGTAATGGCCGATTTGGCGGCCCGGGGCGAGAGTCCTGAAATCCTGTTCTGGGTGGGCTGCGCCGGGGCCTTCGACGACCGGTACAAGCGCGTGACCCGCGCCTTTGTGCGCATCCTCGACCATGTGGGCGTGAACTACGCCGTGCTGGGCAAGGAGGAAACCTGCACCGGCGACCCGGCCAAGCGCGCCGGCAACGAGTTCCTGTTTCAGATGCAGGCCATGACCAACATTGCCACCCTCGATGGCTACGGTATCAAGAAGGTGGTCACGGCCTGCCCGCATTGCTTCAACACCATCAAAAACGAGTACCCCGCTTTGGGTGGCGAGTACGAAGTGATTCACCACAGCACCTTCCTGCAGCAGCTCATCAACGAGGGCAAGGTGAAGGCCGAGGGCGGCGAATCGTTCAAAGGCCGCCGCATCACGTTCCACGACTCCTGCTACCTGGGCCGAGCCAACGACATCTACGAAGCCCCACGGGCCGTGCTGGAAGTGCTCGACGCCGATTTGGTGGAGATGAAGCGCTGCAAAACCAACGGCTTGTGCTGCGGCGCCGGTGGTGCCCAGATGTGGAAAGACGCCGAGCCCGGCAACAAGGAAGTGAACATTGAGCGCGCCGAGGAAGCCCTGGCGACCCTCGACGGCGCCACCGCCGTGCTCGATAACCTGCGCGGTGTGGAAAGCAATGCCCCTGCCGGCCCTGCTTCGGCCAAAGCAGCCGGCGGCAGCGTTATTGCCGTGGCCTGCCCTTTCTGCATGACCATGATGGCCGACGGTGTGAAAAACAAAGACCGCGAGCAGGACGTGCAGGTATTCGACCTGGCCGAGCTGATTGCCTCTGCCGAGGGCCTGAACGCGTAGCTTTCGGCCTGAATCAACTCGCTTCAAAAACAGCCCCGGCCGGAACTTCCGGCCGGGGCTGTTTCTTTGTAAGTAGCGTGAAGCTCCAGCTTCGCGTATCGTTGCTGACATTGTAGTAGTATCGTTCAATGAAACGCGAAGCTGGAGCTTCGTACTATACCCTACCCATGTACGTTCCCTTCGATCAGCTGTCGCCCTCGGCCCGCATCTGGATTTACCAGGCCAACCGCCCCCTCACGGCCGCCGAACAAACCGATGTGCAGCCCACGTTGCACCGTTTCGCCGACGAGTGGACCAGCCACGGCCGTACCCTGGCCGCCTCGGCTGTTGTGCTCCACGACCAGTTTCTGGTTATTGGGCTCGATGAGGGCGTGGCCGACGCCAGTGGCTGCTCGATTGATGCCTCGGTGCGTTTCGTGCAGAGTGTGGAACAGCAGCTAGGAGTGGAACTGCTCGAAAAGTCGAAGCTGGCCTTTTGGGTGGATGGGACCGTAACGCTGCTCGACCGTAAGCAACTCGGCCCCGCCATTGCCGCCGGCACGCTTTCGGCCGAAACGCCGTATTTCGACAACACTATTGGCCAGCGCCAGCAATTGCTGGAGCGGTGGCCGGCTCCGGCCGCCGATACTTGGCTTACCCGCTACTTCGTTTAACAAACGGCTGGGGCGCTAAAACCGACTTTTCCGTCGGAAAACTTGCATCTTAGCCGCACTATCTGCGCATTATCCGCGCATGGGCCACCCACCGTGGCCCGCTGCCGGTTCTTCTTTCCTCCCTGCCTGCTATTATGAAAAACGCTATTCTAATGTGGACTGCCGTGGGTTCGGCCACCCTGCTGGCGGGCTGCGCTACCACCGGGGGGCTGAGCAAGGCCGATAAGCGGTTTGCGCGCGGCGAATACGAGTCGGCGCTTACCTTATATAAGGCCGAAGTAGCGAAGGGCAAAAACGTGGCCCAGGGCAACTACCGAATTGCCGAGTCTTACCGCCTTTCCAACCGCATCGAGCAGGCCGAGCCCTACTACAAAGCCGCCCTCGGCGGCGGAGCCCGCAAGGCCGACGCCGGCTACTACTACGCCCTGGCGCTCCGGGCCAACGGCAAGTTCGATGAAGCTGCCGAGCAGTTCACGCAATACGCCGAGGTAGGTAGCAACCGCACCCTCACTGCCCAGGCCGAAGCCGAAGCCAGAAACGCGCGCGCCTCAAAAGACCTGTTGGCTCAGCGCACCAACAGCGAGGTAATGCCCTTGGATGAGTTGAACACGCCCGCGTCGGAGTTCAGCACTACCCGCATCCCCGAGTCTAAAGAGCTGGTATTTGCCTCAGGCCGCGAGGGCAAGCTTTTTCCTGGCAACGGCGAAGGGTTCAACGACCTCTACGCCGTGCGCTTCGCCGACGACCAGAAGCTTACCGGCGGTACCGTGCGCAAGCTCGAGCCCGTTATCAACTCCGCCAACCGCCACGAGGCCAGCGCCACCTACTCGCCCGATGGTAAGATGTTGGTATTCGCCCGCTCCAACGACGGCTCCAAAAAGGGCCTGCTGAGCGTTGACCTGTGGATTTCCTACTTCCGCGAAAACGCTTGGACTGAGCCCGAAATCCTGCGCGGCGTGAACAGCAGTACCGCCGACGAGTATTCGCCGGTTTTCTCGGCCGATGGCCAGACGCTCTACTTTGCCTCCACCCGCAAGGGCGGCTTCGGCGGTAGCGACTTATACAAGGCTGCCATGGAAGGTCCCGGCCGCTTCGCCGCTCCCGAAAGCCTAGGCGATAAGGTGAACACGGTGGGTAACGAGAGCTTCCCGGCCATTTCGCCCGAGGGCGTGCTGTACTTCTCCTCCGACGGTCATCCTGGCCTCGGGAAGCTCGACATCTTCAAACTCGATAAAGGCCAGGTGCAGAACTTGGGCAGCCCCATCAACAGCCCCGGCGACGACTTCGCACCCTTCTTTACCGATAAGCAGGGTGGAGTATTTTCCTCGAACCGGCCCGGTGGTAAGGGCTCCGATGATCTGTACCGTTTCCGCGAGAACCCAATTAAACTGGTCTTCTTCGTAGCCGACGGTACCGTAGTAGAGCGCGACAACAAAACTGGTAACACCACCGCCGTTCCCAACCAGCCTGTAGCTTTGCTTGGGGCCAACGGCCAGCAGCTCCAAACTACCACCAGTGGCCCCGACGGCAAGTTCCTCTTCAAACTCGACTCGGCCGCTGCTAGCTATGCCCTTCTCGCCAACCGTGACGGGTACTTCGCAGCCCGAAATTCCATTACTACCATCGGCCGCAAGCCTGCTCAGGATTTGCTACCTGATCCGGTAAACGAGGTGCGGATTCCCGTTACGCTCACGCTCACCAAAATCGTGAAGAACAAGGCCATTGTGGTCGACAACATCTTCTACGATTACGATAAGTCAAATATCCGCCCCGATGCGGCTCTGGAGCTTGATAAGCTAGTAGAGACGCTCAATGACAACCCCCGCATCACTATCGAGCTGAGCTCGCACACCGACTCGCGCGGCAAGGACGCCTACAACCAGGCCCTTTCCCAGCGCCGAGCCCAGTCGGCCGTCGATTACATCATCTCCAAAGGCATTGCCCCCGGCCGTATCACAGCCAAAGGCTACGGCGAGTCGCGCCCGGTAGTACCGAATGCCAAGACCGAGGAGCAGTACCAGCGCAACCGCCGCACCGAATTCAAAGTGACCAAAATTGCGGAGTAGATACCAGCTGCCCACGTAGTCCAACCGCCCGGTTTGCATTCTGCAGGCCGGGCGGTTTGGGTTGGGGCCAATGTGGGTAGGGGAGGTGCAGCCATTTGGCACAATCCTTGGCTTGGGCCCGCTATACTGCTTTCCCCCCCCCGCCCCATGAAACGAATGCTACCCCTGCTGCTTTGCAGCTTGCTACTGGTCCTCGGCGTTGCGCAGGCCGCGCCGGTCACGGCCAGCATCACCGGCGAGCAGGGCCTGGCCTTCCGGCTCTCCCTCGACGGGCAACCCGTTTCCCGCGGTGCCCGCCCCCAGATATACCTCGACCAGTTGCGCCCCGGTTACCACTGGGCCGACTTCTACATTCCTGTGGGGCGTGGCCGGGGTTTCAACTACCGCACCCAGATTTTCCTGGCCGAGGGCTTCGAGACAAACTTCATACTCCTCGCCCGCCCTGGTTTCCCGCCCGCGCTGCGCACCGTGAGTACTGTGCCGCTAGCTCCGCCAGTAGTGTCGTATCCAAACCAAGGTCAGTACCCAAATCCTGGTTATCCCGCACCTGGGTATCAGAATCCTAGGTATCCAACTGACGAATATTCGGCTCCGGCCTACCAATTATCCCCGGCCGAAGTAGACAATCTGCTCCAGGCAATCCAGCGCCGGCCCTTTGATGATGCCCGCATGGGCATTATGCACGATGCCCTACGCGAATCGGTTATTACGTCTCAGGATGCGCGACGCTTCATTCAATGCCTCTCCTTCGATGCGAACCGCATCGAAACCGCCAAGTACCTGTACAGCCGCGTCGCCGACCGGCACAACTTTTACCAGGTATATGATGCGTTGGTGTTTCCCTCCAGCATCCGGGAAGTACAGGAATATGTGCATTCCATCCGCTAAAAAGCCGCTTTATCAACCAGCCGGCCTTCTCGCTCCTATATTATAGAGAGTAGGGAAGGCCGGCTTTCGTTTGGCTCCCAAAAACAAAGTGACTGATTCTGTGGGGCGAAGCGGGTCTTGCACGGGTATTTTACCCCGGGTGCTTGCGTAATCCAGCGTAATGCCGCACTTTTGCATCCCCAACCGGAACGCGGTCGGGCTGGCTTCTCTCCCGGGAAAGCTGCTTGAAAAAAAAGTTGCCCAATAGAGTTGCGGAAGTTGGAAAGGTTTTACTACCTTTGCACCCCGCTTCAACCGGAAGCGCTTTCACTCTGGTTAGCCAAGTCACCTGAAAAGGCCGCGGACGCTAGCAGGAAGACCGAAAAGAGGAAAACTTTTTCTTGTTTCGGTGTT